>DASZVZ010000140.1:0-45477 GCA_035546875.1 Pseudolabrys sp. | reverse complement strand
CCGGCCACGCCACGCTTACCTACGGCGACGTGGGTGAGTGGGCGGGCATCTTCCGCGTGCAGCGCAACTTCTGGCCCTGATCACATCGTGATCGAAGCCTGACGATAATGACCCCCGGCGGTTCACCGCCGGGGGTTCTTTTTTCAAGTCAACGTGGCGTCAAATTCGATGCACCTCGTTCACAGCAAATCAGCCGGCGTCATTGAGCTCGTTCGCATGGAGCGGCATGCGTTTGCCGCGAAAATCCGTATCGCGCGCGCGGTGCTGGGCTGGAGCCAATCCGATCTCGCAAATCGAGTCGGTCTCACGCAGCGAGCGATCCACAAGCTGGAGCAAGGCGAGACTGAGCCGCGTCGGACCACGGTTCGCGCCATCGAGGAAATCTGGCGCGAAGAAGATCTTGTGTTCGAAGACCTGCCGGACGGCGGCTTCACCGTGACCGTACGAAGCGCGCTGGTCGAGCGGCCGGTGACCAAGCCGGCGAGACGGCGGCAGGAGAGCCGCTTCGACCTCGGCGTTACCGCCCGCCGCCGGCGCATGGCGGGTTATCGCGCCTAGCGGCAATACTGCGATTATTCGAGCGTTGACATTGAGCGGCCCGCGTTGCCAGCGCGGGATGGCCCCTTTATATGGAACGCGCAAACTACGCCCCTAGGATTCCCCGCGATGAGCGCACGCATCTACAAGCCCGCAAAAACGGCCATGCAATCCGGCCGCGCCAAGACCAAGGACTGGGTGCTTGATTTCGAGCCGGAAGAGCCGCGCACGGTCGAGCCGCTGATGGGATGGACCTCGTCGGGCGACATGCGCCAGGAAGTCCGCCTGAAATTCGATACCAAGGAAGAAGCGGTTGCGTACTGCGAACGCCACGGCATCGCCTACCAGGTGTTCGAACCCAAGCCGCCCGCACGGCGCAGTATCGCCTATGCCGACAACTTTGCGTATCAGCGGCGCGACGCCTGGACCCATTGATCCCGGGCGCGGCCGCGACCTGATCGGCGTGAAAGACTAGGCGGGCTTCTTTTCAGGTGCAGCGGCTTGTGGTGCGGCTTGCGGTGTCGCCGCGGCCGGAGCGGCGTTTACGGGCTGCAACGTACGTCCTTGCGTCGCTGCGCGCTGCCGCAGAAGTGAAACGAAACGTTCCTCAGGCATCGGCTGGCCCAGCAGGAAGCCTTGCCCGTAATCGCAGCCCATGCTCATCAGCGCCACCGCATCGGAGGCCTTTTCGATGCCGATCGCAACCGCGGTGCTGCCGAAATTATGCGCGAGGTCGATGACTGTCTTGCAGAGCGGTGCGTTGACCTTGTCCGTGCCGCAGTCGGTGACGAACACGCGGTCGAGCTTGAGCTCCGCGAACGGCAATTCCTTGAGACGCACCAGCGAGGAGTAGCCGCGGCCGAAATCGTCGATCGCGAGCCGCACGTTCGAGCGCTCGAGCTTCTTGGTGAGCTCGGTCGCGAGCGCGAGGTCGGTGACGATCTGCTCCTCGGTGACGTCGATGATCAATCCCGACCAGCCTTCGGCCGTGGGGCGATACTCCTTCACCATGTCGACGATGGGAAGCTTGATCAGCACCGGAACGGGGACGTTGACGGCAATACGCAAGTTGATGCCGAGTTTGCTGAAGTTGAGGCCCGCCTTGAGCGCGTTGGTGATAGCCATCTCCGACAGCTTGATCAGGCTCGCTTCGTTCGCTCCCGGCATGAAGGCGCCGGGCAACACCATGCCATGGTCGGGGTGCCGCGCGCGCGCGAATGCCTCGGCGCCGGCCAATTGCTTTTTGCGCAGGTCGATCTTCGGCTGATACCAGAATTCGATCCAGTTCTTGTTCAGCGCTTCTTCGAGGCTGAGCCGGGTTGCGGTCGCCGGCGGCGTACCGAGCTTGAGCTCCTGGATGATCTTGACGATCGCGTCGGTCTCGAACGGCTTCTTCAAGACCGGCAACATGTTCAGCTTATGCTTGAGGCCGATCGCCTTGACGTGCTCGAGCACGGCCGCGCCGCGGCCGCTCATCAACTGAACGTTGCCGCGGAAGCCGCCCTTGACCAGAAACACCACGGACTCGATGGCATCGGCGGATTCCAGCGAGATGTTGTGAAAGATAAGATTCGGCGGCTGTGTCTGGCCCTGCTGCTCCATCGCCTTGCGCAAGGCGGCGCCATCGGGAAATTCCACGGTGTCGATGCCCGAGCCGTGCAGGATCAGCGACAGGAAATGACGGACGCTCGATTCCTCGTCGACGACGAAGCATAGCGGCGCGCTTCCGGGCGCGAGCGGCGGCGAGGCAATCTCGGCTTCAGCCGGTGCGCTCGCATCCGGCGGCGGAGAGGGAGCAGCCGCTTTGGTCATGAATTGAAACGGCCCGGTGAATGACGCGCAAATCTTGTGAGCCTCAATACCTGTTCCAAACTTGTTAATTATGGGTTTCGCGCACGCGCCAAAGCGTTGAAACGATGCGACAAGTGCCGCGGAAATTGAGTTATTTATGCAACGTTAAGGGTTCTCGGCTAGTTGTGGCTCGGCATTGTTTGCCAGCAGTACCGGTGGGAAGAATTCCCGCCGGGGCAGGACCAGAATGGCTCAGGCGGCTTCAGTTTTTCAGGAGCTCGAGACTGCTCTGAAGAGCAGCTCGACCGAAAAACACATTGAAATTCTCCGCCGCGTCACCGATCTTTTCCTGAGCAGCCATGACACCGTCACCAAAGAGGTGACCGGGCTGTTCGACGACATCATGATCAAGCTCGTCGATCACATCGAAAATCGTGCGATCGTCGAACTGAGCACGCAGCTCGCTCCGGTCAGAAATCCGCCGCCGAACGTTCTGCGCAGGCTTGCCGGCGACGACAAGATCGAGGTCGCCGGTCCCGTGCTGTCGCGCTCGCCGGGCCTGACCGACCAGCAACTGGTGGAGATCGCCGAGAGCAAAGGCCAGCCGCATCTGAGCAAGATCGCGGAGCGCCCGACGCTCAGCACGAAAGTCACCGACGTGCTGGTCGACCGCGGCGACCGCGAGGTCGTGCACAAGGTCGCCGCCAACGAGGGCGCCCGGTTCTCGACCATGGGCATGTCCATGCTGGTCATGCGCGCCAACGGCGACGACGAGCTCGCGACCGCCGTCGGCCGCCGCGGCGACGTTCCGCCCGCGATGTTCAAGCAGCTCCTGAGCCAGGCGACCGAACAGGTGCGCGAGCGCCTGCTGAGCGCGGCCAAGCCCGAGCAGAAGGATTCGATCAACCGGATCCTCGCGCAGATTTCCTCGCAGATCGGCGAGAAGGCCGGTCCGCGCAAGGATTTCAGCGCGGCCGAGCGCCTCGTCCATTCGTTCAGCCAGGACACGGCATTGACTAAATCCAAGGTGCTGGAATTTGCCGACGGCGCCCGCATCGAGGAACTCGTCGCGGCGCTGTCGATCCTGAGCGGCATCCGCATCGACCTGATCGGCCAGCTCGTTTGCGATACCGACGCCTTCGGCGCGATGGTGGTGTGCAAGGCGATCCGCCTCGAATGGTCGGTCGCCCATTCGGTGCTCACGGCGGCGCCCGGCGCCGGCGCGACGCGCGCCGCGCAGCTCGAGGAGTTGTGCGACGAATACGACAAGCTTTCGCCGGCTTCCGCGCAGCGCCTGCTCGGCTTCTGGCAGGCGCGGCAGAAGCCGCCCGCGGTGAAGCCCGCGGCCGCCAAGCCGGCGCCGATGCTCCGCCGCGCCTGAGCGGTCGAAACCGGCTTTCAGACTTTCCCCTAAGTATTTGATTTGACTGGCGACCCCGGGAGGATTCGAACCTCCGACCCCCAGCTTAGAAGGCTGGTGCTCTATCCGGCTGAGCTACGGGGTCCGCTCGACGCCGGTTTACCCGGACCACGTCGCCGTGGAAAGGTGCGGCTGCCCGCAATGCACCGTCTCCAGGCTTTTTCCGAATGAGCGCCATCGCCGACATGACCAGCGGCGAGCTCGTGTCGCTTTATCGCAAGCGTGCGCTGTCGCCGGTCGAGGTCGCGCGCGACGTCTTCGCGCGCATCGAAGCGAACGCCGCGCTCAACGCCTTCATGCCGCTTGACGTGCCGGCGGCGCTCGCGGTGGCCCGGGAGTCCGAAGACCGCTGGCGGCGCGCCGCGCCGCTCGGTGCGATCGACGGCGTTCCGGCCACGATCAAGGACAACATCTGGCTGAAGGGATACCCGACGCTGCGCGGGTCGAAGACGAGCGACATGTCGCGCGCGCTTGAGGATTCCCCGGCGACCGCGAGGCTGCGCGAGCAGGGCGCCATCCTTGTCGGCAAGACCACGATGCCCGAGCACGGCTGGATCGGCGTCTGCCACAGCCCGCTCACCGGCATCACGCGCAACCCGTGGAATCCCGAACACACGCCCGGCGGCTCGACCGGCGGCGGCGCGGTGGCCGCGCTGCTCGGCCTCGGCGTTTTTCATCTCGGCACCGACGGCGCCGGCTCGTTGCGCATACCGGCCGCGTTTACCGGCGTCGTCGGCATGAAGCCGACCTTCGGCCGCGTGCCGGTCTATCCCGCTTCCGCGCTCAACGTGCTTTCGCATCAAGGTCCGGTCACGCGCACCGTCGCGGACGCGGCGCAGATGCTCTCCGTCATCAGCGCCCCCGACGCGCGCGACATGGCGGCGTGGAATTCGCCGGCCGAAGATTTCATGAGCGGCCTCGACAACGGCGTGCGCGGCTTGCGTATCGCCTGGTCGCCAAGGCTCGGATTTGCGGAGGGTCTCGATCCGGAAATAGCGGCAGCGGCCGAGAAGGCGGCGCGTTCGCTCGAAGCCCAGGGGGCGATGGTCGAGGAAGCCGATCCGCCGCTCGGCCATCCGCTGGAGATGATCCGCGCCCTGTGGTGGCCGGTCGCGACGGCGACCGTTGACGCCGTGCCGCCGCCGCGCCGAGCGGAGATGGATCCGGGCTATCTGCAGATCGCCGAACGCGGCCGCCGGTACAAGGCCGCCGACTATATCGGCGCCTACAATGCGCGCGCCGGGCTGCACAACGCGATGCTGCGCTTTCACGAGCGCTACGACCTGCTGCTGACACCGACGATGCCGATCGCGGCGCTGAAAGTCCGACACGAAGTACCGGAGCGGGGCTTCGGCGACGATTGGCTCAATTGGTCGCCCTACACGTATCCGTTCAATCTCACCCAGCAGCCGGCAGCCTCGGTGCCCTGCGGCTTGACCGGCGCGGGCCTGCCGATCGGTCTCCAGATCGTCGGCGCGCCGCAGGCCGATCGTCTTGTTCTGCGCGCCGCGCGCGCGGTCGAGCAGGCTATGCCGTTTCCTCGTTTGCCGGTACGCCTCGCGTAAGCATCCTTTCGGACGCTATTTCAATCACTTAAAGAATTTTCTTAAGTTCATGATCCAAATTATTAGCTTCTGGCAAGAAGCGTTTGGTCGTAAAAGAAATACCTGTTTGAACGGACAGCGCGTGGTCTTCCCTCGGCGCATCGATAGGCCGGTCACGCCCTCGACACCATCGCGGCGTGAACTGATAGTGCCGATTCTGCGCCCGCCTTCGGGAGGTTTCCGATGCTTTCGTTCGTTCGCGCCGGCCTTGCCGCCGCGCTGACGCTTTTCGCGCTCGTTCCGGCCCTTGCCGCCGACAAACCGTTCCACCGCGGCAATCTCGACGAGGCCGCAATAAAACTCGAAGCGCAAATAAAGAGTGACGCGGGCAGCGTGACCAAGCCGGTCGCGACGCTTAAGCACGACGCCGACGCGGCGTTCCAGAAGAAAGACTATCGCACGGGCATGGTGGTGCTCGGCCAGATCGTCACCGCGGCGCCCAACGATGCCGCGAGCTGGCTGCGGCTTGCGCGCGCGATTTCGCAAATCCGCCCGCGCGACGACCGCGAGAAAGCGCTGCTGCTCGATCGGGCCTCCACCGCCGCCTACATCGCCTACCAGCGGTCGACGGTTCGGAACGAGGAGGCCGAAAGCCTGGCGCTGCTCGGCACGGTTCTCGCCGAGCGCAAGCTCTGGCGCGCCGCCCTCGATTCAATGCGCACCGCGCTCGATCTGCGCGAGACCGCCGACGTGCGCGCGGGCTACGAAAAGTTGCGCGCGGAGCACGGCTTCCGCCTGCTCGATTATACGGTCGATTCGGACGCGATGTCGCCGCGTGCCTGCTTTCAGTTCTCCGAAGAGCTGCCCGGCAAGCGCACCGATTTCTCGCCTTTCGTCGCGGTTGCCGGCATGGACAAGCCGGCCGTCTCGGTGACCGAGAAGCAGCTTTGCGTCGAGGGTCTCAAGCACGGCGAGCGCTACACGGTCACGCTGCGCGCCGGTCTGCCGTCTGTCGTCAAGGAGACGCTCGCGAAATCGGCCGATTTCACGATCTACGTGCGCGACCGCAAGCCTTTCGTGCGCTTTTCCGGCAAGGCCTATGTGTTGCCGCGTACGGGCCAGCGCGGCATTCCGGTGCTCAGCGTCAACACCGGCGCCGTCGCAATCGAAATCTACCGGGTCGGCGACCGCAATTTGATCGACACGGTGCTAGGCAACGACTTCCAGCGCAATCTGTCGACTTACGACATCGAGCGGCTTGCCGGGGAGCGCGGCAGCAAGGTCTGGAGCGGCGAGCTAAAAGTCGAGCAGAAGCTCAATACCGAAGTCACCACCGCGTTTCCGGTTACCCAGGCCGTGACCAATCTGGGCGCCGGCGTCTATGCCATGACCGCCGCGCCGAAAGGCGACAAGCCGCAGGAATTCGGCCAGGTCGCGACCCAGTGGTTCATTGTTTCTGATCTCGGGCTGAGCGCCTATTCCACCCACGACGGCGTCGATGTCTTCGTCAATTCGCTGGCGACGACCGAACCGCACGGCCAGACCGAGGTGCGGCTGATCGCTCGCAACAACGAAGTGCTGGCGGTCAAGCAGACTGATCGCAATGGCTTTGTGCATTTCGAAGCGGGTCTTGCGCGCGGCGAGGGCGGACTTGCACCCGCGGCCGTCGTCGCGTCGGAGAAAGGCGATTACGCGTTTCTCAATTTGAAGGCTCCGCCGTTCGATCTTTCCGATCGTGGCGTTGCCGGCCGGCCGGTGCCGAGCGGGCTTGATGCTTTCGTCTATACCGAACGCGGCGTCTATCGCACAGGCGAGACCGTCGCGATCACGGCGCTGCTGCGCGATGCCCAGGGTATTGCCGCGTTGGGCGCGCCGCTCACGCTCGTGGTAGAGCGCCCGGACGGTGTTGAATACCGCCGCGCGACCTTGACGGATCAGGGTCTTGGCGGGCGCAGTCTGATTGTCCCGATCGTCAAGACGGCATCGAGCGGCACCTGGCGTGTGCGCGCTTTCACCGATCCCAAGCGTCCGCCGATCGGCGAGACGACGTTTCTGGTCGAAGACTACGTGCCGGACCGGCTCGAGTTCGATCTCAAGTCGTCGGCGGCATCGATAAGCCGCAACGCGCCGGCACGCGTGAGCGTCGACGGGCATTTCCTCTATGGTGCGCCTGCCGCAAACCTCGATCTTACGGGTGCGGTGTCGATCGGTGCCATCAAGGAGCGGCCGGGCTTTTCCGGCTACGCGTTTGGTCTCGCCGATGACGAGGTGACGGCCGTTCGCCAGGAACTCGACGATCTGCCGCAGACCGATGCGGAGGGCAAAGCGGAGCTGACCGTCAATCTCGACAAGGTGCCGGCGACGACGCGCCCGCTTGAAGCCCAAATCACCGTGAGCATGGCGGACTCCGGCGGCCGCGCAGTCGAGCGCAAGCTGACGCTACCGGTAACTCCGAATGGGCCGATGATCGGCGTGAAGCCGGCGTTCTCCGGCCGCTCGCTGGCTGACGGCGAGAACGCGAATTTCGACGTCGTGCTCGCCGCACCCGACGGCAAGCTGATGGCCAAAAGCGGTTTGCACTATCAACTGCTGCGGATCGAAACGCATTATCAGTGGTACCGCCAGAACGGCAATTGGGAATTCGAGCCGGTCAAGCAGACGAGTCGCGTCGCGGATGGCGCGGTCAGCGTGACGGCAGACAAGCCGACGCGCCTGTCGTTGCCGGTGCGCTGGGGCCGATATCGTCTCGAGATTTCCAGCGTCGAGCCAGACGGCCCGTTGACTTCGTTGTCGTTCGACGCCGGCTTCTATGCGGAATCGAGCGCGGACACCCCCGATCTGCTCGAAATCGCGCTCGACAAGCCGGACTATAAGCCGGGCGAAACTATGAATGTTGCGGTGACCGCCCGCGCCGCCGGACGGCTGACACTGAACGTGTTCACCGACCGGCTCGTTGCGACGACGTCGCAGGATGTGAAACCGGGTACCGCCAAGCTCAATCTCATTGTGGCGCGCGACTGGGGCACAGGCGCTTACCTCGTTGCCACGCTACGGCGGCCGCTCGACGCGCCCGCGCAACGCATGCCCGGGCGCGCCATCGGCGTGCAATGGTTCTCGATCGATCGCGGCGGTCACACGCTCGCGGTCGACATGACGCTTCCGCAGGTAATGCGGCCGAATTCCGCGCTCGACGTGCCGGTGAAAATCGGCGGGCTTACGGCCGGCGATGAAGCGCGCATTGTCGTCGCTGCGGTCGATGTCGGCATTCTCAATCTCACCAACTACAAGCCCCCGGCGCCTGACGATTACTATCTCGGCCAGCGCAGGCTTACCGCTGAAATCCGCGATCTCTACGGCCAGTTGATCGATGGCATGCAAGGGGCGAGCGGGCTGATCCGTTCCGGCGGCGATATTGCTGCGGTGGAATTGTCCGGCTCGCCGCCCACGCAAGCGCCGCTTGCGCTCTATTCCGGCATCGTCACGGTCGGCACGGACGGCACGGCGAAAGTGCATTTCGATATTCCGGCATTTGCAGGGACCGTGCGCGTGATGGCCGTCGCCTGGAGCAAGGACAAGGTCGGCAAGGCATCGGGAGATGTCACCGTGCGCGATCCGGTCGTGCTGACCGCGACGCTGCCGCGCTTCCTGCGTTCCGGCGATCACAGCGCCATGCAGATCGAACTCGACAACGTCGAAGGCGGCGCCGGGGATTATCGCGTGTCCGTCGCGAGCAGCGGGCCGGTCGCCGTCGATGGAGACGCCGGCCGCACGCTGACGCTTGCGGCAAAACAGCGTAGCAACGTGCGCGTGCCGCTTGTCGCATCGGGCGCTGGTGCAAGCACTGTTATCGTGAACGTCTCGGGGCCGAATGGATTTGCCATCGAGCGCGCTTACGCGCTCGACACGCGGCCGGCGACGCAAATTCTTACGCGCCGCACGGTACGCACGCTCGCTGCGGGTGAGAGCCTGACGCTGTCGCAGGACATGTTTGCCGATCTGGTCCCGGGAACGGGGCGGGTAGGGCTTTCGGTCGCGCTCTCGACCGCGCTCGATGCAGCGACGCTCATTACTGCGCTCGATCGGTATCCCTACGGATGCTCCGAGCAGATAACGAGCCGCGCCATCGCGCTGCTGTATGTCAATGAACTCGCGAGCCAGTCACATCTCGCGGTCGACGGAGAGCTCGACAAGCGAATTCAGGACGCCATCGCCACGTTGCTGTCGCGGCAAGGCTCGAACGGTTCGTTCGGCCTCTGGTCGGTCGGCGGTGACGACGCCTGGCTCGACGCCTATGTCACGGATTTTCTCACGCGCGCCAAGGCGCGCGGCTTCGAGGTTCCGTCCGTCGGCTTCACGCTTGCGCTGGACAGGTTGCGGAATTTTGTCGCCACAGCGCCGGAGCCGAACAAGAACGGGGGCCGCGAGCTTGCCTATGCGCTCTATGTGCTTGCGCGCAACGGCGTCGCGCCGGTCGGCGACCTGCGCTACATCGCGGACGTCCGTCTCAAGGATCTTGCGACGCCGATCGCCAAGGCGCAAATCGCCGCGGCGCTTGCGATGCTGGGCGACAAAGGTCGCGCCGATCGCGTGTACGGCGCGGCGCTTCAGGCGCTCGCGCCCGAGCCGAAACTCGAACTCGGCCGCAGCGATTACGGTTCGGCGTTGCGCGATGCCGCGGCGCTGGTGACGCTCGCGTCCGAAAGCAACGCGCCGCAGCCGACCATTGACGGCGCTGTCGCCCGCATCGACAGCGCGCGCGAACTCGCATCCGAGACTTCGACCCAGGAGGACGCCTGGCTGGTGCTCGCCTCGCGCGCGCTCGTCAAGCAGCTCAACGCCATTTCGCTCAGCATCAACGGCGACAAGCGGCAGGGAACCTTCTACCGCAGCCTCGCCGCCGACGAGTTGAGCGCGCCGCTGAAAGTCACCAATACGGGCAACGGGACGGTGCGGGCAGTGGTGTCGGTCTCGGGTGCGCCGCGAACGCCCGAGCCCGCCGCCGAACGCGGCTTCAAGATCGAGCGCACGTTCCATACGCTCGACGGCGAAGTGGCCGATCCGTCGAAGGCGAAGCAGAACCAGCGCTTCGCGGTCGTGTTGAAGGTGACCGAGCCGCAGCCTCAGTTCGAACGCGTCATCGTTGCCGACTATTTGCCGGCCGGCTTCGAGATCGACAATCCGGTGCTGGTATCTTCGGGCGACGCCAGCAAGCTGTCGTGGATCACGGATGCGGCAGAGCCGGTGAGCTCGCAGTTCCGCGACGACCGATTCACTGCCGCATTCGAACGCAAGGCAGGAGACCCGGCGGTGTTCACCGTCGCGTACATCGTGCGCGCGGTGTCGCCGGGCCAATACGTGCTGCCGCAGGCTACCGTCGAGGATATGTACCGGCCCGACCGTTACGGCCGCACCGGCACCGGCACGATAGAGATCACGACGAAATGAAAATGTGAGATGAAAACCTGGCGCTTCATCGTCGTGATGCTGAGCACCATCGTTGTGATGGCGGCGCTGCTCGGCGCGTGGTGGGTTGCCTCGCTCGGCCCGGCGCCGCTCGGCAAGGGCATCGAATACTCCCACATCGTGCTCGATCGCGAGGGCAGGCTGCTGCGCGCCTATGCCACCCCGGAAGGCCGCTGGCGGCTGCCGGCAACGGTGAAGGATGTCGATCCTCGCTATCTTCGCATGCTGTTCGCCTACGAGGATAAGCGCTTCTACGAGCATGACGGCGTCGACCCGCTCGCGGTCGGCCGCGCCGCTATGCAGTTGATTCTAAACGGGCATATCGTTTCCGGCGCTTCCACTTTGACCATGCAGGTGGCGCGGCTTCTGGAGCCGCGGCGCGAGCGCAGCGTCACTGCAAAACTTCATCAGATGGTCCGAGCAATCGAGCTCGAGCATGCTCTGAGCAAAGATCAGATCCTCGCGCTCTACCTCAGCCTTGCGCCCTACGGCGGCAACCTCGAAGGCATCCGCGCCGCCTCGCTCGCCTACTTTGGGAAAGAGCCGCGCCGCCTGACACTTGGCCAGGCCGCATTGCTCGTCGCGTTGCCGCAGTCGCCGGAATTGCGCCGTCCGGATCGTTATGCCGTCGCCGCACGCGACGCGCGTGACCGCGTGCTGGATCGCGCTGCCGAGGCCGGCGCCATTCCGCGCGACGAGGTTGCCCGCGCCAAGGCCGAACCGGTGCCGACGGCCCGCAAGATGATGCCGATGCTGGCGCCCCACGCGGCCGACCAGGTCGTTGCCGCCGAGCCCGATGCGCGCATCCACCGCCTCACCATCGATGCGCTTTTGCAGAAATCTTTCGAGGAGCTTGCACACGAGCGCGCGCACGCACTTGGCCCGGAAATTTCGGTTGCGATCGTCGCTGTCGACAACGCGACCGGTGAGGTCAGGGCGCGTGTCGGTTCGGCCGACTATTTCGATGCCCGTCGCGCCGGCCAGGTCGATATGACGCAGGCGCTGCGTTCGCCCGGCTCGACGCTCAAGCCGTTCATCTACGGCCTCGCGTTCGAGGATGGGTTCCTGCATCCGGAGACGCTGATCGACGACCGGCCGATCCGCTTCGGAAACTACGCTCCGGAAAATTTCGATCTCACCTTCCAGGGCACCGTGACGGTCCGCCATGCCCTGCAACTCTCGCTCAACGTGCCCGCGATTGCGGTGCTCAATAAAGTCGGCGTCAGCCGTCTCGGCGCTCGGCTCCAGCACGCGGGCGCCGCGCTCGTCCTGCCGAAAGGTGAGGCGCCCGGCCTTGTGATGGGCCTCGGCGGCGTCGGCATCAGGCTGTCGGATCTCACGATGCTCTACGCCGGCCTCGCGCGCCTGGGATCGGCGATGCCGCTGATCGAACGGGAGGGCGCGTCGGCGACGCCGGCGCGGCTGCTCGATCCCGTGGCCGCCTGGTACGTCGGCAATGTGCTGATCGGCGCGCCGCCGCCCGAGAACGCCGCGCCCGGCCGCATCGCGTTCAAGACCGGCACGTCTTACGGATACCGCGATGCCTGGTCGGTCGGCTTCGATGGCCGCATGACGATCGGCGTGTGGGTCGGGCGCCCGGACGGCGCCCCGGTGCCGGGACTGGTCGGCCGCGCGTCGGCAGCACCGATCCTGTTTGATGCTTTCGCGCGTACCGGCCAATTGCCCGCACCGCTGCCGCGTGCGCCCAAGGGGGCGATCTTTGCCGCCACCAACAAGCTGCCGCCGCCGTTGCAGCGCTTCCGTGCGGAAGGCGCGCCCGGCGAGGTCGCGGAAGCCCCGCGCATCATGTTTCCGCCCGACGGCGCGCGCCTCGAGCTTGCTCGCGCGCCTGACTCCGATCCGGTCGCGATCAAGATCACGGGGGGCCGTGCGCCGCTGACGGTGCTGGTCAACGGCGTTCCGCTGCGGGCCGACCGAGGCCGCCATGTCGTCTTCTTCCGTCCAGATGGCCCGGGCTTTGTGCGGCTCACCGTGCTGGACGCCCGCGGCGCTGCCGACAGCGTCGTGGTGCGCATGCAATCGCCGTAACGGCATTCTTTCTTGCATCGCTCGTTGTCATTATTGTCGGGCCGAAATGGCGGAATCAGCGACATGAGCAGCACGACCGAGCACGCGCGGCAATCGATCGGCCCGGCAAAGGGACTGCGCGCGATCCTCGACTTTGCCTGCACGTCGCACCGGCGCGCCGCGCTGGCGCTCGCCGCTCTTGCGTTCATCGCGTTCCTGCCCGGATTTTTCCAGATTCCGCCGGTCGACCGCGACGAAGCACGTTTCGCGCAAGCTACGAAGCAGATGATCGAGACCGGAAATTATGTCGACATCCGTTTCCAGAACGAGGTGCGCTACAAAAAGCCGGTAGGCATCTATTGGCTGCAGGCTGCCGCGGTGAATACCGCGGACGCGCTCGGCGTACCGAATGCATTGACCACCATCTGGCTTTACCGAATTCCCTCGCTCCTTGGCGCGATCGGTGCCGTTCTCCTGACTTATTGGTGCGCGCTCGCTTTCGTGTCGCGGCGCGGCGCGCTGCTGGCCGCGGCGATGATGGCGAGCTGTATTTTGCTCGGCGTCGAAGCGCGGCTCGCCAAGACCGATGCGATGCTGCTGCTGACGGTTGTTGCCGCCATGGGCGCGATGGCCCGCATCTACCTTCGCGAACGGCGCGAGCCGGGCGCGCCGTCGGGCTGGCAACTGCCGGCGATTTTCTGGACGGCGCTCGCATGCGGCATCCTGCTCAAAGGTCCGTTGATCCTGATGGTCGCGGGCCTTGCGGCGCTGATGCTCGCGATCGTCGACCGTTCGGCGCGCTGGCTATGGTCGCTGCGGCCGCTGCCCGGCATTTTATGGCTCATTGTTCTGGTGATCCCGTGGTTTGTCGCGATCGTGGCGCGCAGCGGCGACAGCTTCTTCGCGCAGTCGCTCGGCCACGACATGCTGGACAAAGTGATCAGCGCGCAGGAAGCGCACGGCGCGCCGCCCGGATTTTATTTCCTGTTGTTCTGGGTGACGTTCTGGCCAGGGTCGGTGCTTGCGGGTCTCGCGGCGCCGGCGGTGTGGAGAGCGCGGCGCGAGCCGGGCGCGCGGTTCTTGCTCGCATGGCTTGTGCCGTCATGGATCGTGTTCGAAATCGTGATGACCAAGCTACCGCACTACGTGCTGCCGCTATATCCGGCGATCGCCATTCTTATCGCCGGCGTGCTCGAGCGCGAGGCGCTGTCGCAGCATCGCTGGCTGCTCAAAGGCACGGTCGGTTGGGTGTTGTTTCCGGCGGCGATCGCGATCGGCGGTGTTGCCGGGATGATTGCGGTCGGCGGCGACCTCGGGCTTCTCGCTTGGCCGTTCGCAGCGGGGGCGGTGATCGCAGGGCTGGTCGCCTGGTGGCTGTATGAAGTCGATGGCGCCGAGCGTTCCCTGCTGCGCGGCTTGCTTTCCTCGGTGCTGGTTTCCATTGCCGTTTACGGCGTGATGTTTCCGTCGATGCCCTCCTTGTTTCCGAGCAAGCTCGCCGCCGAGCAAGTGGCGGCAACCGATTGCAGGAAGCCGCAGGTGGCGTCCGCCGGCTATCTGGAGCCAAGTCTTGTATTTCTTCTCGGTACGGAAACGCGGCTCACGGACGGGGCAGGCGCGGCGGAATTCCTGCGGCGGCCTTGCCGCTTCGCCCTGATCGATGCGCGCAGCGAACGCAGCTTTGTGCAGCGCGCCGAAGCGATCGCGTTGCGTTATAACCGGGCGGGCAGCATCGACGGCTATAATTTCAGTACCGGACGCCCGGCCGTCATATCGATATTCCGTTCGGCGTCGTCGCCATGACAGTCGCCAATCATCGCGACGACCTGCGTGCGCTATCGCTGCCGCGGCGCTTGGCGGCAAATCTCGAGACCGCGTACAGGCTGCTGCGCATGCCGGCGCGCCGGCCTGCGCCGTTCGCGCCGCAATGGTCGCGCACCACGCTTGCGGCCGCGGGTATCGGCGTGGTCGCCCTCATTCTTTTCGTCATGGCAGTGTTTGACAGCCCGACTATCCGTGCCGTGCATGATCTGCCGCACTGGATCGTCTGGCCGTTCGACCAGATCACAGACTTCGGCAAATCAGGCTGGTTCCTGTTTCCGTTCGGAATTCTCTTCCTGGTTCTCGCCGCTGCCCCGCCGGATTTGCCGGCTCCGGTGCAGCGGGTGCTGACCGCGATTGCGGTGCGTGTTGGTTTCCTGTTCGCTGCGGTTGCCGTGCCGGGGCTTGTCAACACGGTGATCAAACACGTCATTGGCCGGGCACGGCCATTTGTGACCGGCGTTGCCGATCCTTTCGCCTTTCATCCATTCGTCTGGAAGGCGAGCTACGCCAGCATGCCGTCGGGCCACGTCACCACCGTCTTCAGCGTACTGGTCGCAATCGGCTCGCTGTGGCCGCAGACTCGTTCGGTGTTGTGGATTTACGCATTGTTGATCGCTGCAAGCCGCGTCATGGTGCTCGCGCATCATCCCAGCGATTTGGTGTTCGGCGCGGTTTTGGGCGCGGGCGGGGCGCTTGTGGTGCGGCATTATTTTGCCGTGCGCCGGCTCGGCTTCGTGATCGCGCCGGATGGCGGAATCGAGCGTTTGCCGGCTCCCTCGCTGCGGCGGATTAAAGCAGTTGCCCGCGCGCTGTTGTCTTAATAAGAAGCGCGCTTCGGGCCGCTTCGGCCGACAGGATATCCAGAATGAACGCGAGCGATCCGGCGGTTTCCGTCGTGGTGCCGGTCAAGAATGAAGCAGGCAATATCGCGCCGCTGGTCGGCGAGATTTCCGCCGCGCTCGACGGCCAATGGCGGTTCGAGATCGTCTACGTCAACGACGGCTCGACTGACGGGACCGACGCCGAGCTCAAGCAATTGATGATGAAGCATCCCTGGCTGCGGCGCGTGCGGCACAAGCAGTCGTGCGGCCAATCGGCGGCCGTGCGCAGCGGCGTCGCCGCTGCGCGTGCGCCCATCGTGGTCACGATCGACGGCGACGGTCAGAACGACCCGGCCTTCATCCCGCCGATGGTCCGTGCGCTGGAGGCGGGTGCGCCGAGCGTCGGCCTGATCGCGGGCCAGCGCGTTGGCCGCAAGTCGAGCGGCTTCAAGAAATTCCAGTCGCGTATCGCAAACGGCGTGCGCGGCGCGGTGCTGCGCGACGGTACGCGCGATACCGGGTGTGGCTTGAAGGCGTTCCGTCGGGACCTTTTTCTCAAGCTGCCGTATTTCGATGGCCTGCACCGTTTTCTCCCGGCACTGGTTCGGCGCGAGGGCTACGGTATCGGTTATGTCGACGTGGTCGACCGTCCGCGCGGGCAGGGCGTTTCCAACTACGGCATGTGGGACCGGCTATGGGTCGGTATTCTTGATCTCGCCGGCGTGTGGTGGCTGATCCGCCGCAAGAAGCGAACTCCCGAAATTCTGGAGGACTGAGATGCTCGTCGATATCACCCGGGCCGTCGGCGGTTACCTGCACGATGTGTTCATCGGCAATGCCGACTGGGGAATCCTGATCGGCTACGTCGCGCAAGCAATGTTCGCGATGCGCTTCGTCGTGCAGTGGATTGCCTCGGAGCGCGCCGGGCGCAGTGTGG
Organism: Pseudolabrys sp.; assembly: GCA_035546875.1. Classification (GTDB taxonomy): domain Bacteria; phylum Pseudomonadota; class Alphaproteobacteria; order Rhizobiales; family Xanthobacteraceae; genus Pseudolabrys. The sequence continues at coordinate 29,112 of DASZVZ010000140.1, read as the reverse complement.
TGCCGACGGCGTTCTGGGTATTCTCGATCGGCGGCGGCCTGATGCTGCTCGGTTACGCGCTTTACCGCCGCGACCCGGTGTTCATTATAGGGCAGGCGTTCGGCGTGTTCGTCTATCTGCGCAATCTGCAATTCGTGCTGCGTGGACGCGGCGCGGGCGGGATGGCGTGATCGCACTGCAAGTTGGCGGTTACGGGGTGCGAATGGCCAAGAACAAGACGCGAATGTGCCGAGCGGCGTGTTGTGCTCTTGCCGCGTGTTTTTTGACGGGCCCCGCATCCGCGCAAGTGCCGACTTCGCGCGCCGCCCCCACCGATTACAGCTTCCTGCGCGGCAGCCAGTGGTATGTGCCGAGTGCAACGCTTCCGGCGGCTAACCTGATACTCAAGAATGACGCGGTGCGTCCGGTTCTCGATCAAACGGTATGGGATATCATCGGCTATCAGAAGGGCTATTTCTGGGGCCGCAGCGTCGCCAGTTTCACACAGCCGGTGAGCGGAAAGCCGGTGACCGGCGTGAGCTGTTCGCGATTTCTCGGCAGCGTCACCCCGAGCGGCCGTGTCTACATCACCTTCGTGCCGGATGGCGACACGACGACGTCATCGGCAGTCACGGGCATCGGCACGCTATCCAGTTCGGTCACTCAGGGCTGGACGTTTGAGATGCAAATGGCGACCGGTTCGGCGTTCGTGCTTGCGCACTGGTCGTACATGTATCAGTGCAAGGCCGGGCAAGCATGCGAAGCACGACTTCCCGGCACCAGGCTGTCGCTTCAGGATTTCCTGGCGCAATGTAGCTAGCGCGCCGGTCAGCGGGTCGCCGCCATTGCCTTGAACCCGGCTTCGAGATCCTCGATCAGGTCGTCGACGTCCTCGAGTCCGATGTGGAAGCGCAACGTCGGCCCACCCGGCGCCCATTTGGTCGCGGTGCGGTATTCGGCGCAATCGAACACAATGACGAGACTTTCGAAGCCGCCCCACGAGAAGCCCATGCCGAACAGTGTGAGCTCATTCATGAACGCGTGCACGGCTCGCTCGGCGACCGGCTTGAGCACGAGGCTGAACAAGCCGCTCGCACCGGTAAAATCGCGCTTCCAGATCGCGTGACCGGGGTCGCTTTCAAGCCCGGGATGCAGCACGCGCAAGACTTCCGGCCGCGCGGCGAGCCAGCGCGCGACGCGCAACGCCGATTGCTGATGATGCGCGAGCCGCACGCCCATGGTGCGCAGGCCGCGCATCGCAAGGAAAATATCGTCTGGCCCGGCGCACAGGCCGAGGAAGTTGAACGTATCTCTCAATTTCGGAAAGTTCGCAGCGTTTGCGGATACCGTGCCGAACATGATGTCGGAATGGCCGCCGATATATTTGGTGCCGGCCTGGATCGAGAGATCGACGCCTTTCTCGAAGGCTCGGAAATAGAGCGGCGTCGCCCAGGTGTTGTCCATGAGCACCACGGCGCCCTTGGCGTGCGCGGCCTGCGTGATCGCAGGAATATCCTGCATCTCGAAGCTTTGCGAGCCCGGCGCCTCGACGAAGACGGCGCGTGTGTTCGGCTTGATGAGATTTGCAATGCCGGCGCCGATCAGCGGATCGTAATAGCTCGTTTCCACGCCGAGACGCTTGAACACGTTCTCGCAGAAATTACGCGTCGGGCGATAAACGCTGTCGGTGACCAGGATGTGATCGCCGGCGCTCATGACCGAAAGCAGCGCGGTCGAAATCGCCGCCAGTCCCGAGGGCACTAGAATCGTCCCTGCGCAGCCGGGTCCTTCAAGTTCGGTGAGCGCGTTCTCCAGCGCTTCCGAGGTCGGCGTGCCGCGTCGCCCGTATTGATAGCGCGAGCGATGCGCGACCTGATCTTCGGCGGTCGGATAAAGCACCGTCGAGCCGTGATAGACCGGCGGATTGACGAAGCCGAAATACGACTGCGGATCGCGTCCGCCTGTGACCAGGCGGGTTGCAGGCTTGAGTGGGCGTTGTCGGCCCGGCTTTTTGCTCATGTTGGCACGCCGGCAAGCCGGCCCCCGATCCTGTCGGCGCTGAAATAAAGGGCAAATGCCGCCCCGAAATGGCATTTACCGCGTCATTCCAGCCGACCTCAACCCCTTGACCTAACTGTGGGATCGTTCTGAGATGCGGCGAGACGAGGAAAGAGCGGGAAAACTGAACAAACCGGCGAGACCAGGCTGTTGGCGCTTCCATCCCATGACGTTCATCCGGCGGGGGGCTATCGCCAAGTCAATGCGACATGTCGAGCGATAAGAGGGCCGATGTCTTGTCATCACAAAGCAAAATCGTCAGCAGAGGTTGTTTCATGAAACGTATCGCAACAGTTTTCGCCGTCGCGGCGGCTCTGGGTTTCACCGCGTCGGCCGCGTCCGCCCAGACGCTAACGGCGGTCAAGAACCGTGGCACGCTCAATTGCGGCGCCAACGGAACGCTCGCCGGCTTCGGTCTGCCGGACGCGCAAGGCAAGTGGACAGGTCTCGACGTCGACGTATGCCGCGCCATTGCCGCGGCCGTTTTGAACGACGCCAATAAGGTCAAGTTCGTGCCGCTGTCGGCGAAGGACCGCTTCACCGCCTTGCAGTCTGGCGAAGTCGACGTTCTTATCCGCAACACAACCTGGACATCGTCGCGCGACACGTCGCTCGGCTTGAATTTTACCGGTGTCGACTATTACGACGGCCAGGGTTTCATGGTGCGTAAGGCGCTGAAAGTGAATTCGGCGCTCGAACTCGGCGACGCGTCGGTCTGCGTACAACAAGGCACCACGACCGAGCTCAATCTCGCCGACTATTTCCGCGCCCATAACATGAAGCTCAAGACGGTGACGTTCGCCACCGCAAACGAAGCGGTGAAGGCCTACGACGCCGGCCGTTGCGACGCCTACACGACCGATGCGTCCGGCCTCTATGCCGAGCGCCTGCGTACCGCAAATCCGAACGACCACATCGTGCTGCCCGAGATCATCTCGAAGGAGCCGCTCGGTCCGGCTGTCCGTCATGGCGACGACCAGTGGTTCGATATCGTGAAGTGGGTTCTGTTCGCGATGATCAACGCGGAAGAGCTCGGCATCACGCAGAAGAACGTCGACGACATGGCCAAGTCGACCAATCCGGAAATCAAGCGTTTCGTCGGCACCGAAGGCAATTACGGCGAGCAGCTCGGCCTGACCAAGGATTGGGCCGTCCGCATCGTCAAGGCCGTCGGCAACTACGGCGAAGCTTTCGATCGCAATGTCGGCTCGGGCTCGCCGCTCAAGATCGACCGGGGCCTGAACAGGCTGTGGAACAAGGGCGGCATCCAGTACGCGCCGCCGATCCGCTGAGGGGCGGTTAGAGGCCGGAATACGCCGCGGGCGGCAACGCCCGCGGCGCGACCGGAGAGGGCGCTATCGGGCGGCGTCGCGAGCCCGAGAGGGGTAAATGTCGGTAGACCTTTCGACGGGCTCAGTCCCGCCGCGCGTCGCGTTTTACAACGACCCGAAGGTCCGGAGCATCGCGTACCAGGTTGCTCTGTGCGCGATAATCGTTTTTCTGATCTACGGCGCGGCGACCAACGCCATCGACAATCTCGAACGCGCCCATATCGCGTCGGGCTTCGGCTTTTGGGATAACACCGCCGGCTTCGACATCAGCCAGACGCTGATCCACTTCTCCTCGCAGAGTTCGAGCTACGGCCGCGCCTTCTGGGTCGGCCTGCTCAATACGCTGCTTGTCGCCGGGCTCGGCATCGTTTTCGCGACTATCCTCGGATTCATCATCGGGATCGCGCGGCTCTCCAACAATTGGCTGGTGGCCAGGACCGCCAGCGGCTACGTCGAGATCATCCGCAATCTGCCGCTGCTGCTGCAGTTGTTGTTCTGGTACAACGCCGTCCTCAAGGCGCTGCCCGCAATTCGCGACAGCTTGCATTTCCCGGGCGGTGCGCTCCTCAACAATCGCGGGCTCTATCTGCCGCTGCCGGTCGTCAAGACGGGCTTTGGCGCGGTCGAAATCGTTTTTGTCGTCGGCATCGTTGCTTCCGTCGCGTTTTATGTCTGGGCGCGCAAGCGGCAGGAGCAGACGGGTGAACAGGCGCCGGTATTGTGGGTCGCGCTTGCGCTGATCGTTGGCCTGCCGCTCGTCGTGTTCGCGATTGCGGGCTTTCCGCTGTCGTTTGAATTTCCCGAGGCCGGCCGCTTCAACATCTCCGGCGGCATCGAGGTTCTGCCCGAATTTGCCGCCCTGCTGTTCGGCCTGACGATCTATACGGCGGCATTCATTGCCGAAGTCGTGCGCGCAGGTATCCTAGCGGTTTCGCGCGGCCAGACCGAAGCGGCCTACTCGCTTGGCCTGCGCCCCGGCCCGACGCTGCGGCTGATCGTGGTGCCGCAGGCGATGCGCGTAATCGTACCGCCGCTCACCAGCCAGTACCTCAACCTCACAAAGAACTCTTCGCTCGCCGTCGCCATCGGCTATCCCGATTTGGTGCAGGTATTTACCGGCACGGTGCTCAACCAGACGGGCCAGGCGGTCGAGGTGGTCGCCATCACCATGCTGGTCTACCTGACCATCAGTCTCACCACGTCGCTGTTGATGAACATCTACAACAGCCGCATCGCGCTGGTGGAAAGGTGAGGGCACCGCCATGACGATGGCCGAAGGCGATCTCGCCGTCACCGAAATCAGGTTTGTACGCACCGCCACGATCGAGGCGAAAGCGCCGCCGGCGGCGATGACCGGCGCACTCGCATGGCTGCGCACGAATCTCCTCTCAACGCCGTTCAATATCTGTCTCACGATCGTCATCGTGCTGCTGCTCGCCTGGGCGATCCCCGAACTTCTCAAATTCCTCATCATCGATGCAGTCTGGACCGGCAGCGATCGCGTGGCGTGCAGCGCCGTCGAGCAGCATCGGGAAATCGGCGCTTGCTGGCCATTCGTGTGGGAACGATTGCCGTATTTTATTTACGGCTCCTATCCGATTTCCGAGCGTTGGCGCGTCAATGTCTTCTTCCTGTTGCTGGCGATCGGCGTCGCCTGGATTTTGTGGCAGCGCGCGCCGCGGCGTGACCTTGGTGCCGTCTATTTCTTCATCGTGATGCCGATCGCGTCCTACATCCTGCTGACGGGCTGGGACGCGATCGGCCTGCCGTCGGTCGATACTGTGCTGTGGGGCGGCGTGCTGGTGACCATCGTTGTTGCCTCGGTCGGCATCGTGGTCTCGCTGCCGCTCGGCATTCTCCTCGCGCTCGGGCGGCGCTCGCGCATGCCGGCGGTCAAATTGTTCTCCGTGATCTTCATCGAGTTCGTGCGCGGCGTGCCGCTGGTCACCGTGCTGTTCATGGCGAGCGTGATGTTGCCGCTGTTCGTCCCGGAAGAATTCTCGCCCGACAAGCTGGTGCGCGCGCTCGTCGGCATCGCGCTCTTTGCCTCCGCCTATATGGCGGAAGTGGTGCGCGCTGGCCTGCAGGCGATCCCGAAAGGGCAGTACGAGGGCGCGATGTCGGTGGGCCTCGGCTACTGGCAGATGATGCGTTTCATCATCCTGCCGCAGGCGCTGAAAATCACCATCCCGAACATCGTCAACACCTACATCGGCCTGTTCAAGGACACGACGTTGGTCTTCATCGTCGGCATCTTCGATTTGCTGCGTACGATTGAGGTCGCGCGTATCGACCCCCGCTGGGCGACACCGGTGACCAGCACGACCGGGTATGCGGTTGCAGCGATCTTCTATCTGATTTTCTGCTACGGCATGTCGCGCTACGCCCGCGCCATGGAATTCCGTCTCGCCAAGAGCGAAAAACGTTAAGGTGGTTCTCATGAATGCGCCGACCAGCACCGACGCCCGCCTGAAGCCGACGAAGCTCAATCACTCCGTCGCAGTCGAAATCGTCGGCATGAACAAGTGGTATGGCGAATTCCACGTTCTGCGCGACATCAACCTGCGCGTCATGGGCGGCGAGCGTATCGTCATTTGCGGCCCGTCGGGGTCGGGAAAATCCACCATGATTCGCTGCATCAACCGGCTTGAGGAGCACCAGCAAGGGCGCATCATCGTGGATGGCATCGAGCTTACCAACGATCTGAAAAAGATCGACGAGGTGCGGCGCGACGTCGGCATGGTTTTCCAGCACTTCAATTTGTTTCCACACCTGACCGTGCTGGAAAATTGCACGCTGGCTCCTATTTGGGTGCGCAAGATGCCGAAGAAGGATGCCGAGGAGATCGCGCAGCATTATCTGCGGCGGGTGAAAATACCGGAGCAGGCCGCAAAATATCCCGGTCAACTCTCCGGCGGTCAGCAGCAGCGCGTCGCCATCGCGCGCGCCTTGTGCATGAACCCGAAGATCATGCTGTTTGACGAGCCGACCTCCGCGCTCGATCCGGAGATGGTGAAGGAGGTGCTCGACACCATGGTGGCGCTTGCCATGGACGGCATGACCATGCTTTGCGTCACGCACGAGATGGGCTTCGCGCGCCAGGTAGCGAACCGCGTTATTTTCATGGACGCAGGGCAGATCATCGAGGCCAACACGCCGGAAGAGTTCTTCAGTCACCCGCAGCACGAGCGCACGAAACTCTTCCTCAGCCAGATTTTGCACTGAGCGCTAGTGTACGAGCGCGCCACCGGCCTTCTTCCAGGCATCGATGCCGCCTTCGACATGGACAGCGGCCACGATGCCGGCATCCTGCGCGGCCTGCACCGCCATCGCCGAGCGTTCGCCGAACGCGCAGTAAAATACGATGCGCTTGTCGCTCGTCGCAGCGAGCGCGTGCAGGATTCCGCCGGCGCGAATATTGTCCTGAAGATCGACGTAAGGCGCGTGCAGCGCGCCTGGTATGCTACCGTGTTTGTCGCGCTCGCTTTTCTCGCGCAGATCGATGAAGGCCACATCCGGGCGGCCGACCATCGCGATTGCTTGCGTCGCGTTAAGCGCCCAACCGCGCTTCGCGATCTCCTGCTGCGCCAATCCGATCTTCATGTTTGATGGGACGGCAACGTCCATCATCTTCGGATTCGGCAGCTTCAGGTTGTTCATCAACGTCACGTATTCGTCTATCGACTTGACCTGAAGACGAGGATTGTAACGCTTCTCCTCGCCGATGGTGGAAACCGTGTCGCCCTTGTAGTCGTGGGCGGGGAAGACCAGCGTCTCGTCGGGCAGGCGCAGCAACTTGCCGAAGATCGAGTCGTACTGCATGCGCGCGTCGCCGTTCTGGAAGTCGGTGCGCCCGGTGCCGCGGATCAAAAGCGTGTCGCCCGTGAAAACGCGGTCGCGCATGACGAAGCTGTAGGAATCGTCGGTATGGCCGGGCGTGTAGAGCACGTCCATGCTCATGCCCTCGATGGTCAGCTTGTCGCCTTCGGCAAGCCGCATGGAGACGACGTCGGCTTTGGTGTTCTCGCCCATGACGGTGATGCAATGGGTGCGGTCGCGCAACGCGCCGAGTCCGGTGATGTGGTCGGCGTGCAGATGCGTGTCGACCGCCTTCACCAGTCTGAGGTCGAGTTCACGGACCAATTGCAGGTAGCGGTCGACCTTTTCGAGCACCGGATCGATGATCAACGCCTCGCCACCCGCGCGACTGGCGAGCAGATACGAATAGGTGCCGGACACGCTGTCGAAAAGCTGGCGGAAGATCATCGGCTCCTCCCGGCACGATTCTGCGATTAAATTTAAGGCCCGCGTAGGGCGGGCCGCAACTGACGGCTATTCCTCATAGATCATCTTGCGGGTCATGCCCCCGTCGACGACGAAATTCGCGCCCGTGACGAAGCCGGAACGCTCTCCATCGAGCAAAAACGCCGCCATTTCCGCGACGTCCTGCGGCTTGCCGACGCGTCCCACCGGGTGCTGCGTGTGGTCGATCTTGCGGAGCTTTCCGAATTTGCCGGTGTCGATCCAGCCGGGACTGATGCAATTGACGCGTATCTCGGGGCCGAGACTGATCGCCAGCGCATGGGTGAGGGCGACGAGGCCGCCTTTGGTAGCCGAGTAGGACTCTGTATTCGGTTCCGACATGAGCGCGCGCGTCGACGCGATGGTGACAATCGCACCGTTGGTCTTGCGCAGCGCTTTTTCGGCGGCACGCGCGAACAGGAATGCGGCGGTAAGATTGACGTCGATGACACGATGCCATTCGATCAGCGTCAATTTGCCGATCGGCTTGCGGATCATGAAGCCGGCATTCGACACAACGGCGTCGAGTCGGCCGAATTGTTTCGTAGCGGCGGCGACCGCGCGGCGCGCCGTCATCTCGTCGGCGACGTCGCCCTCGATCAGCGCCACGTTGCGGTTCCGCCTGGAGAATGCGCGGTCGAGTCCGCTCTTCGGCAGGTCGACAATACCAACCGCCCAGCCTTCACCGAGGAGATGCTGCGCAATTGCACGGCCGATTCCGTTTCCTCCACCGGTCACGAGCGCGGAACGTTGCGGCTTAGGCGCCACGTTCTAACTCTTCTCGACCGGGAGATCGACGCGCGCACCCCATTCGGACCATGAGCCGTCATAGATGCGTGGAAAACTCTTGCCTATGGCGTCGAGACCCATCGCGAGAATGACCGCGGTTACGCCGGAGCCGCAGCTGGTGACGATCGGCTTGTCCGTATCAACGCCGGCCTTCTTGAATGCAGCAGCGATCTTTTCCGGAGAGGCGAGGCGGCCATTTTCCATCAGCTCGGTATAGGGCACGTTCTTGGCGCCCGGCATGTGACCGCCGCGCAGGCCCTTGCGCGGCTCCGGCTCGGTGCCGGCAAAGCGGCCGGCGGAGCGGGCGTCGACCACCTGCGCGTCGCCGTTGCTGAGCGCCATCTGGACGTCGGAGAGCATCGCGACCGCGCCGGTGTCCATCGCAGCTTTGAACGTCCGCTGCGTCCGCTTCACCTCGCCGGCTTCCGTCGGGCGGTTCTCAAGCTTCCATTTCGGCAGTCCGCCATCGAGAATGAAAACGTTCTGCGCCCCGAAAATACGGAAGGTCCACCAGACCCGCGGCGCCGAATAGAAGCCGCTGCCGTCGTAGACGACGATCGTATCTTTCTCGCTGATCCCGAGCGCTCCGACGGATTCGGCAAACTGGTCCGGTCCGGGGAGCATGTGCGGCAGATCGGTTGATTTGTCGGCGATCGCGTTTATGTCGAAGAACACCGCCCCTGGAATGTGCCCTGCAAGGTACTCGGCTTTTGCGTCGCGCTTTTGCGTAGACAGATAGTAAGAGCCGTCCACGATAACGACATTGTCCTTGCCGAGATTGGCTCCGAGCCATTCGGTCGATTTGAGCCAGCGGCTCGATGTTGCATTCGCCATTTCCGGCTCCATATCGGATTCAGACAACCTTGGTCGATCCTGCCGCAATGTGCAACGGTCGACCGCCCGATTAGGTTGCATCGCCATACATGAGGATGAGTGATGATCGCGCGCGTGTGGTACGGCCGGACGACGCCGGAAAACGGCGATGCTTACGAGAACCTGCTTCGGGACGAAATCTTTCCGGGTATCCTGGGCCGCAAGATCGCCGGCTTCCGACGCATCGAGCTTTACCGGGCAACGATTGGGGATGAAGTCGAATTCGTCACGGTTATGTGGTTCGATTCGCTTGACGCGGTGAAAGCTTTCGCGGGCGCGCAATACGATGTCGCAGTGGTGCCACCGAAAGCGCGTGCGGTGCTTAAACGCTTCGACGCGCGCTCGAAGCACTACGAGGTGCGCGAGACGCGCGACGCGAGCTAGGCCAACGCCAGCCGCACGCGCCGATTCTGTTTGCCCTTTTTCTCGATCTGCGTGACGCGCACCGAGCCTATTTCCCCGGTCGTCCGAACATGCGTTCCTCCGCATGGTTGCAGGTCGAGGTTCGCTATTTCTATGAGCCTTACGCGCCCGGTCCCCATGGGCGGCTTGACAGACATGGTTTTGACCAGGCCGGGATTGGCCTCCAGTTCGGCGTCGGTGATCCACCGGCTCGTCACCGCCGCATTGGTCGCAATCATCTCGGTAACCTTTGCGGTGATCGTGTCTTTGTCGAGTCCGGCTTCCGGGATGTCGAAATCGAGCCGGCTTTCGGATTCACCGACCGAGCCGCCGGTCACCGCGTAAGGCAGGACGGCCGAGAGCAGGTGCAGCGCTGTGTGCATTCGCATGCGGGCGTAACGTTTGTCCCAGTCGATCGCGGCAATGACCGTATCGCCGATATTGGGCGCGGCAGAGCCTGGAGCGGGAACATGCGCGATCTCCGTCTTGGCTGGGTCGGTATAGACCGCAGTCGAGATCGGGATGGCGGCGCCGGATGCGGTCGTAAGCGTGCCAGTGTCGCCGGGTTGTCCGCCCGACGTGGCATAAAACACGGTGCGGTCGAGCACGATGCCGCCCTGATCGGTCAGGCCGACGACGCGCGCCTCGCAGTCCTTCAGATAGGAGTCTTCGCGGAACAAGCAGTCTGTCGGCATCGGCTCACGTCTTCACGAACGGCGGCTTGATGATCGACTTGCGTTCGAGCCAATCGGGCACCGGCAGTTTCTTCGAGCGCAGGAAGGTCGGATCGAAAAGCTTCGACTGATAACGCGTGCCGAAGTCGGCGAGGATGGTCACGATGGTATGGCCCGGTCCCATTTCCTTCGCGAGCCGGATCGCGCCGGCGACGTTGATGCCGGACGATCCGCCGAGGCACAGGCCTTCGTTGCGCAGCAGGTCGAAAATGATCGGCACGGCTTCTTCGTCCGGAATGAGATAGGCCTTGTCGACGATCATCTGTTTTACAATTGGCGTGACGCGTCCGAGCCCGATGCCTTCCGTGATCGAGCCACCCTCGGTCGCCTTCGCTTCGCCGTGTGCGAACAGATTGTACATCGCCGCGCCCCGCGGATCGGCGACGCCGATGACGACATCCTTCTTTTTCTCTTTCAGGTAGCGCGAAACACCGGCGAGCGTGCCTCCGCTGCCGACGGCGCAAACGAATCCGTCGATCTTGCCGCCGGTGTCGTCCCAGATTTCCGGCCCGGTCGAGACGTAGTGCGCCTTGCTGTTGTCGAGATTATTCCACTGATCGGCGAAGATGACGCCGTTCTTCTCGCTCTTCTTGAGTTCTTCAGCCAATCGCCGCCCGACGTGCTGGTAATTGTTCGGATTGCTGTAGGGCAGGGCCGGCACTTCGACGAGTTCGGCGCCGAACGTGCGCAGCACGTCCTTCTTTTCCTGGCTCTGCGTTTCCGGAATGACGATGATGGTGCGGTAGCCGCGTGCATTGGCAACCACTGCAAGACCGATGCCCGTATTGCCTGCGGTGCTTTCGACCACGAGACCACCGGAGCGCAGCTCGCCGCGCTTTTCCGCTTCCAGGATCATCTGCCGCCCGGCGCGGTCCTTGACCGAGCCGCCCGGGTTCATGAACTCGGCCTTGCCCAGAATGGTGCAGCCGGTCACTTCCGATGCTTTTTCGAGCTTGATCAGCGGCGTGTGGCCGATCGCATCAATAATGCCGTCGCGAATTTGCATGCTTTGCCCGGATGTGAGGGGACGCTTCGACCCTAATTTAGCGTCCGGACTGGAACAAGGGCGCTTTTTGGCCTGCTGGACCGCGGAAAAAGCCGTTTTCAGCGGGGGATCCCTTCAATTGCCGCGCCGTCGGAAAGGACCTCGAAACCATAACCGTGCATTCGACACCTTTGGTTCCGCCGATTCACGACTTGTTTGGGCGCCAAAGCTATTCGTCACAGCGGGACAAAGCACAAAACGCAAATCCCTGCGCGCCGGGCGGTGTTGTTTGATGAGTTTGGACGTCAATACGCTCTTTATGGTGACGATCTATGTGGAAGCAATTCTCGGATTGCTTCTTCTCTTCGCATGGGTCCAGAACACCGCAATCACGGCTGTCGCATGGTGGGGCTTTGCCCATTTGCTGCGCGCCGCCTCGGTCGTCCTGTTCGGCACCTACGGTTCCGCGCCCGACCTCATTTCGATCGATCTAGCCAACGCGCTTTTGTTTACCGCCTATGCCGTGACCTGGACTGGCGCCCGCGTGTTCGACGGTCGTCCGCCAGAGCCGGTCTATCTCGTGACCGGCGCGGTGCTATGGCTGCTCGTCTGCCGGCTGCCGATACTTGCCAACGCGCTCGACGCACGCGTGCTGATCGCGTCCGGCATCATTACCGCTTACATCTGGCTCACGGCGTATGAATTCTGGGGCGGACGCAGCGAGCCGCTGGTGTCGCGCTGGCCTGCGATCTTCATGCTGTTCGCGCATGGCGCGCTGTTCTTGCTGCGCACGCCGCTCGTCGCCGTGCTGCCGTGGTCGCCGAACAACAACGTATTCGGCAGCGTGTGGCTTACGGTTTTGAGCTTCGAGGCGCTGCTGTTCACGATCTCGATTGCGTTCATCCTGCTGGCGATGGCCAAGGAACGTACCGAGCTGCGACACCGCACAGCGGCGATGGTCGATCCGTTGACCGGCATGGCCAACCGCCGTTCGTTCCTGCACGATGCGAGCCTGCTCACCAAGCGCCACGCCGGCGATCCGCGTCCGTCGGCGGTGCTCGCCATCGACCTCGATCATTTCAAGTCGATCAACGACCGCTTCGGGCACGCGATCGGCGACAGGGTCCTGGAGATCTTTGCCGATTGCGCGCGGCAGGCGGTGCGCGCATCCGATCTGATCGGACGCCTTGGCGGCGAAGAGTTTGCGGCTGTGCTTTATGACGCGAGCCGCGAGAAGGCTGTGCAGACGGCCGAGCGCATCCGCGCCGCTTTTGCGCAGTCGGCTACGGAAGTCGACGGCAAGGCGGTCGCCGCGACGCTGAGCATCGGCATCGCCCACTGCCAGGAAGCCGTGCTCGACCTGCCGCATCTCCTGGCGCAGGCCGACCAGGCGCTCTACATCGCGAAGGAAAACGGCCGCAATCGCGTGGAGATCGCCTCGCTCGACCTGGTGCTCGACCGTGCGGGCAGGGCCGCGGGCGAGCCGGTTGCCGCCAAGAGCGCGGCGGCCTGATCCCCCCGTTTCCGTATTCAAGCCTTTGAATTTATTGGCCGCCGCGGCCGCGCTGCGGCGCCGCTGGCGATTGACCTGCGGCGGTAAGTTGGTCCACTTTACAAGAAACGGCAGCCAAGCCTGCCCATCGAAGTTGGGATTCCATTTAGTTTCAAAAACTTGCGGGAGGATGCGATGCGGACTTTAAAATGGCTCGGGGTCGCCGCCCTTGGCCTGGCGTTGGGCGGCGCGGCGCAAGCCGAGACAGTCAAGATCGGCGTTGTTTTGCCGTTCAGCGGCGCCAACGCCGACCTCGGCCACCAGATCGACAAGGCGTTCGATCTCTACGTCAAGCTCCACGCCAAGGACATCGCGCCGCACAAGGTCGAGATCATCAAGCGTGACGAGGGTCCGCCGACCGGCGCGGTCGCCAAGACCGTCACCACTGAACTGATTACCAACGACAAGGTGCAACTCGTCACCGGCTTCGTGTTCTCGCCGTCGGCGATCGCGCTCGCGCCGGTGATCACGCAAAGCAAGGTGCCGATGGTAATCGCCAATGCTGGCACTGCCTGGATCACCAACCTGTCGCCTTACATCGTGCGGCTGTCGTTCAGCATGTGGCATCCGGCCTATCCGATGGGCGCCTATGCGTACGACAAGGTTGGCTGCAAGACTGCTGCGGTTGCCTACACGGACTTCCCGCCCGGCAAGGATTCGGTCGAGGCGTTCACCAAGGGCTTCGAGAAGGCCGGCGGCAAGATCGTGCTGTCGATCCCGATGGGCTCGCCGGTGCAGGTACCCGACTTCACGCCGTTCCTTCAGCGCGTGAAGGATGCGCATCCAGATTGCCTCTACGGCTTCATTCCGTCAGGCGCGCACGCGACCGGCATCATGAAAGCCTACGGCGAACTCGGTCTGCGCAAGGCCGGCATCAAGCTGATCGGTCCGATGGACCTGATTCCGGACAACAAGCTGCAGGACATGGGTGACGCCGCGATCGGCACCATCGTGATGGGGCACTACGCCGTCGATCTCGACAACGCGCAGAACAAGGCCTTCAACGAAGAGTGGCACAAGGCCTACGGCAAGGATTCCTACCCGGACTTCATGTCTGCCGCGGGTTGGGACACCATGCATGCCATCTTCGACACCATCAAAAAGCTCAACGGCAATCTCAGCGACGGCGCCAAGGTCGTCGATGCGATGAAGGGCTGGTCGGCCGATGGCCCGCGCGGGCACGTCATGATCGATCCGGCCACGCGCGACATCGTGCAGGACGAGCACGCGATGGAGGTCTATCGCAAGCCGGACGGAAAGCTCGGCGAGCGCATTCTCGGCACCACCAAGGCGGTGAAAGACGAGTGCAAGGTGCTCAAGCTTGGCCGCTGCGGCTCTTGATCGCCTGAATTGACAGCAATCTGCGCCGCCGCGCATAACAGGCGCGGCGGTTTTTTTTCGCGAGGTGGGGCTCGTGCCGCAATACGCCAACATTGCCGTCAGCATCCTGTTCGACGGCTTGGCTTATGCAATGTTTCTGTTCATCACGTCCGTCGGTCTTTCAGTGACGATGGGATTGATGAACTTCGTCAATCTCGCGCATGGCGCGTTCGCGATGGCGGGGGGTTATCTCGTCGTGTCGTTGACGCGCACGCTGGGCGTTCCATTCATTCCGTCACTCATCATCGCCGCTGTCGTCGTAGGCGCCGTTAGCATTCTATTTGAACGCACGCTTTATTCGCGGCTCTACCGCGCGACCGATCTCGAGCAAGTGCTGCTGACGATCGGCCTCGCATTCATGGCGATCGCCACCTACACTTATTTCTATGGGCCCATCCCGAAGTCCGTGCCGCTTCCGCGCTGGCTCGAAGGCGACGTTAATCTCGGTTTCCGGGCTTTCCCGAGCTATCGCGCCTTTCTGATCCTTGTCGGCGCCGTGCTGATCGCCGTGCTCTGGTACGGGTTCGAACGCACCAATATCGGCGCCAAAATCCGCGCGGCCGTCGACAACCGGCGCATGGCGCAATCGGTCGGCATCAACGTCGACCGGCTGTTCACGCTCACCTTCGCGCTCGGGTCGGGACTTGCAGCGCTCGGCGGCGGGCTCGCTATCCAGCTTCTCGGTCTCAACCCGAGCTTTGCCGTCATCTATCTCGTGTTGTTCTTGATCGTGGTCGCGGTCGGCGGTCTGGGCAGTCTCAAAGGCACGCTGCTCGCCGCGTTGGTTCTCGGCATTTTCGATACAGCCGGAAAATATCTGTTTGCCGATGCCGGTGGCTTCTTCATCTACGCCATCACGGTGCTGGTGCTTCTGGTGAAGCCTGCGGGGTTCTATGGCCGCGAGTGAAACCGTGAGCGCGCCAGCAAAGGCTACGGAGACCGCGCGTGAGCGCGCGGCCCGCTACATCGCCAGCCGGCATCGCTTTCGATGGGTGGAGGCGCTGCCGTGGCTCCTCGCTGTCGCGGCGTTCTTCGCGTTTCCCGATCGCATGACGTTCGGCAGCCAGGTCGCGATCATGGTGATGTTCGCGCTCTCGCTCGATCTCATTCTCGGCTACGCCGGCATCGTCACACTCGGCCATGCAGCGTTCTTCGGTCTCGGCGCCTACACGGTCGCGTTGATGATGGTGCGTCTCGGATGGAACGAGCCGATCAGCGGCTTGTTCGCGGCGGCGATCGTGTCGGCATTCTTCGGATTCATCCTTGGCTGGTTTCTACTGCGCTATCGCGGGCTGACGCTGTTGATGCTCACCCTGGCCACCGCGATCATGTTGCAGGAAGCCGGCAATCTGCGTTCCGATATTTCCGGCGGTTACGACGGTTTGCCGGGCCTGACGTTCAAACCGGTACTCGGACTTTTCGATTACGACCTCTACGGCCACACCTCGTACCTCTACGCGCTGGCGGTTCTGGCGGTCGTCTTCTTCTTCGTGCGGCGCATCGTGTACTCGCCGTTCGGACAGGCGCTCACCGGGATCCGCGAGAACGTGCGGCGCATGCATGCCATCGGTTCCCCGGTGCACCGGCGTCTGGTGACCGTCTACACCATTGCCGCCGGTATCGCGGGTATCGCCGGCGCGCTTTTTACCCAGACCAATGCCTACGTCACCCTGACGGTGTTCGATTTCGACAATTCGGCCAAGGTCATGGTCATGCTCATTCTCGGCGGCACTGGGCGCCTCTACGGCGCATTTATCGGTGCGACCGTCTACATGATCATGGAAGACAAGCTGTCGAAGCTGAGCCCGACCTTCTGGCAGTTCGGAATCGGCCTGCTGCTGGTGCTGGCGGTACTGTTCGCGCCGCGCGGATTACTCGGCCTGATCGAAAAGGCCGAGAATTATCTTTCGAAGAGGAAGTCGTGACAACAATGCCGGCGCTGCAAGTGCAAGGCATCAATCGCAGCTTCGGCGCGCTGAGGGTCGCGCGCGACATCGACTTGACGCTCGATCGCGGCGCGCGACGGGCGTTGATTGGGCCCAATGGCGCAGGCAAGACCACCCTGATCAATCTGATCACCGGCGTTCTGCAGCCGTCGTCCGGGAAAGTGCTGCTCGACGGCCAAGACATCACGGCGCTATCGCAGGCGGAGCGAGCGCGCCGCGGTCTTGCCCGCACGTTCCAGATCAACCAACTGTTTCGCGGCCTGACCGTGCTCGAAAACCTCTGCATGACGATCGGCGAACGCGACGGCCACTGCAACAATCTGTGGCGCGCCATGGGCGCGCGCGGGATCGTCATTGACGAGGCGCTTGATCATCTGGCGTCGCTGCGGCTGGTCGACGATGCGCTCAAGCTGGTGCGCGAACTGCCCTACGGGCGGCAGCGACTTGTTGAGATAGCCATTGCGCTCGCGCAAAAGCCGCGGGTGTTGCTTCTTGACGAACCGGCGGCCGGTGTCCCGTCGTCGGAAAGCCATCTCATCCTTGACGTGGTAGCCGGTCTCGATCCGGACATAGCCATCCTGATTATCGAGCATGACATGGACGTGGTGTTCCGTTTCGCCAAACAGATCACCGTGCTGGTCGGCGGCGCGATCTTCACCACCGGCACGCCACAGGAAATCATGGCCAACGAGCAGGTGAGGGCCGTCTATCTCGGGCAGGAAGGCCACCGCCACGGCGAGGCGCGCCATGGCTGAGCGGAGAAACGCGCTCGAACTCGATGCGGTCTTCGCCGGCTATGGAGAGACGGTGGTGATCGAAGACATCCGGCTCGCGCTCGCCGAAGGCGAAACGCTGTCGATCATCGGCCGCAACGGCGTTGGCAAGAGCACGCTGCTCGCGACCATCATGGGCCACACCAACTTGCATGGCGGTTCTGTCCTGCTCGACGGCAAGGACATCTCGGCGCTTCCTATCTACCGCCGCGTCGATGCCGGGCTCGGCTACGTGCCGCAGGAGCGGGAGATTTTTCCTTCGCTGACGGTGAAGGAAAATCTGGAAGTCGCCGCGCGTGCCGGCCATTGGACGCCGCGAACAGTGTTCGACCTGTTTCCGCGGCTCGAGGAACGCGCCGAAAACCGCGGTAACCAGCTTTCCGGCGGTGAGCAGCAGATGCTGGCGATCGGCCGTGCGCTCATCGGCAATCCCAGCGTATTACTAATGGACGAGCCCTCGGAGGGCCTCGCGCCCGTTATTGTCGAGGAGCTTGCGCGCGCTGTGAAACGGCTCACCGAAACCGACGTGGCGCTGATCTTGGTCGAGCAGAACACCCGCCTGGCACTCGACATAGCGCCGCATGTCATCGTGATGGATCGTGGCCGTATCGTCTATAACGGTTCGAGTGACACGCTGCGGCAAGATCCGGCAAAGTTGGAGCAGCTCATCGGCGTCGTGAAAGCCTAGCGCCGTGACGGGCCGAGCCGTCCCGCTTCGAGTGTCATTTCACCGGCGCCTCGGCATGACGAATGGGTTGCTCATTGGGGTGCTGCCCACGCCGATATCCGTTGCCTTCGGACGCGGGCTCGCGCATAGCGTGGCGTGAACATCCTCACGAGTGAGCTCTTCAGCATGAAACGTAGCGACACCCGCATCCTTACCAGTCATGTCGGCAGCCTCATCCGGCCGCTCGCATTGCAGGAATTCTTGCGCGCCAAGCAGACGCGCAAGCCATATGACGAAAAGGCCTATCAAAAATGTCTGACGGATTCGGTGGCAGACGTCGTCCGGCAGCAGGCGCAGACCGGCATCGACGTCGTAAGCGATGGCGAGTACGGCAAGTCGATCAGCTGGTCGCAATACGTGCTGGAGCGCCTCAGCGGTTTCGAGCGGCGGCCGATCAAGACCGACACCGCCAATCCATTCAAGCGCGGCGCCGACCGCGAGCGCTTTGCGGAATTCTACGCCGAGCTCGACGCCCATGACGGCGTCGCCACGACGACGGAATCGATTTGCGTCGGCCCGATCAAATATACCGGACAGGCCGAGCTCCAGCGCGACATCGATAACTTCAAGGCGGCGCTCAAGAACGTGAGGGTGGAGGAGGCGTTCATGCCGGTGGCTGCGCCGGCGAGCGTGATCCCCGACCGCAAGAATGAATACTACAAGAGCGATGACGAACTGCTCGCCGCGATCGCGGACGCGATGCACACCGAATACAAGATGATCGTCGATGCCGGTTTCGTCCTGCAGCTCGACGATGCGCGCAACGCCGTGACCTACGACCGCATGGTGCCGCCGGCGAAATTCGAGGATTACCGTCGTTGGCTCGGCGCGCAGGTCGAGATCATCAACCATGCCATCAGGGGATTGCCGGTCGACCGTATCCGCTATCACGTGTGCTGGGGCAGCTGGCCCGGTCCGCACACGTCCGACGTTCCGCTGAAGGATATCGTCGATCTCATCCTCAAAGTGAAAGTCGGCGCCTATGTCATCGAAGGCGCCAATCCGCGCCACGAGCACGAATGGAAAGTGTGGAAGGACGCAAAGCTCGCGCCTGGACAGATCCTCATTCCCGGCGTGATCAGCCACGCCACCAACGTGGTTGAGCATCCGGAATTGGTGTCGGAACGTATCGTTCGGCTTGCCGAGATCGTTGGGCGCGAAAACGTAATTGCCGGAACCGATTGCGGCTTCGCGCAGGGGCCGTTCCACCGGCGCGTGCACCCTTCGATCATGTGGGCGAAGCTTGAGGCCCTGGTTGCCGGCGCTCGGCTTGCGAGCAAGGCGCTCTGGCAATAGCTTTAAGTCTGCCGGCAGCGCGTCGCGGGCCGGACGACCCGGAGGCGATTCATGAACGTCAGCGCCCAGCATTCCAGCGGCCTTGCGGTCCCGTTCGACCGTGCGCGTCTCGATCGCCTGATGGAGCAGGCGGGCATTGACGTCATCCTCGCGACGTCGAAGCACAACGTGCAGTATCTGCTCGGGGGTCACCGCGCCAATTTCTTCGATTACATGGATGCGACCGGCGTGACGCGTTATCTGCCGGTAGTGATCTATCCAAAAGGCGCGCCGGAGAAGGCCGCCTATATCGGCCACCGGCTCGAGAAATTTCAGCGCGAAGTCAATCCGATGTGGACGCCGGAGACGCAAACCTCGACGTCCGGCTCGGTCGACGCCATGCAGAAAGCGGTCGACCACATGCGCAAGATCGGCATGAAGCCGAAGCGCATTGCCGCCGAATTCGGCTTCCTGCCTTATGACGCCTCGATCGTGTTGCGCGGCGCGTTCCCCGACGCCGAGCTCGTGGACGCGCTCTTTGTGCTCGAGCGCCAACGTTTGAAAAAATCGCCGGGCGAACTGGCGAAACTGAAAATCGCATCGGAAGCGGTGCTGGATTCGATGAAGGCGGTGATCGCCAATCACGGTCCCGGCGTGACCAAGAGCGAACTCGTCGAGGCGCTGCGCCGCGAGGAAACCAACCGCGGGCTGACGTTCGAATATTGCCTGATTACCGCCGGCAACAGCCTCAATCGCGCACCCTCCGAACAGAAATGGGAGAAGGGCGGCATTCTCTCACTCGACTCCGGCGGCAACTATCAAGGCTACATCGGCGACATCTGTCGCATGGCGATCCAGGGTGAACCCGATGCCGAGCTTTTCGACATGCTGGGCGAGATCGAAGAGATCCAGCGTGCGGCGATGAAGCCGATCAAGGCCGGCGTCATGGGCCGCGAAATCTACCAGGCCGGCAATGCCTTGAAGGCGAAATCGAAGCACCACAATCACATGGAATTTCTCGCGCACGGCATGGGCATGGTCAGCCACGAAGGCCCGCGGCTCACCGCGACCGGTCCGGTACCTTACCCGGCGACGGATGCCGACATTCCGCTTGAAGCGGGTGAGGTCGTGTCGGTCGAAACCACGCTGCTGCATCCATCGCGCGGCTTCATCAAGATCGAGGATACGGTCGTCGTCACCGACACCGGCCACGAGATTTATGGCGAAGGTGCGCGTGGCTGGAACCGGGGTGGAACGGCGGTTCGCGCGTAATTACTTGCGCGCCCTGGCGTCGGCTTGTGCGGCAAGCGCGCTGAGTGCGTCCGCTACGGCCACCGGATAGCTTTCGCGCTCCAACTGCTGCAACGCTTTCGGAAGGCGTTTCAATTCGCGCGCCGCATGCTCGCGCGTTACGGCAATTGCCGTCGCCGGCGCGACACGCTTGCCCCCTTTCATCACCGGTGCGATCAGGGCTTCCCCGGATTGCTTGTCGCCTTCGAGCGTCAGCGTGTCGCCGCTCATGGTCCCGTCGGCGCGGTAGGTGCGCCAGACTTGCTTGCGGCCGGGCCACGTGACCTTTCCTTCCGACAACTTGCGCCGCGGCGTGCCTGCATATTCCTGGAGCTTGTACGCGCAATCGAGCGTCGGCGCGTCTTGTGAGGTGTCGAGGTTGGCGCCGATGCCAAATCCGTCGATCGGCGCGCTCGCCTTGCGCATCGCGATCAGCACGTCCTCGTTGATGCCGCCGCTGACGAAAATCGTGACGTCATTGAGCCCGCCGTCGTCGAGGATGCGCCGTACTTTCTTCGCCATCTCGGTCAGGTCGCCGCTGTCGATGCGCACGGCGCGCAAGGTTGCGCCGATTTCTTTCAACTTCGGCGCAAGCGTCACGACTTTGCGTGCACCGGCCTCCGTATCATAGGTGTCGATCAGCAGGACGAGATTGTCGGGCCGTGCCCGAGCGAAGTTCTCGAACGCGGCGGCTTCGTCATCGTGCACTTGCACGTAAGAGTGCGCCATCGTGCCGAAAATCGGGATTCCGAAAAGCTCGCCGGCCTGTACGTTCGCGGCGCCGGCAAAGCCGGCGATGTAGCTTGCGCGCGCCGACATCAAACCGGCCTCCGCGCCATGCGCCGATCGCAGCCCGAAGTCGACCAGGGTCTTGCCGTTGGCCGCCAGCACCATGCGCGCGGCCTTCGACGCGATCATCGTCTGGAATTGCAGGATATTGATGAGGCGCGTCTCGACGATCTGCGCCATCGGGAGGGGCGCCGTGACGCGCAAGATCGGCTCGGGCGGAAAGTAGATCGTACCTTCCGCCATCGCGTGCACGTCGCCGGTGAACCGGAATTCGGCGAGGTAATCGAGCAGGTTCTTCTTGAAGCGCCCGGTCTTGGCAAGCCAGTCGACGTCCTCTGCCGAAAAACGGATTGTCTCGAGATACTCGAGCGCCGTCTCGAGCCCCGCTGCCATCAAGAAACCACGCCGCTCCGGCAGCCGCCGCACGAAAAACTCGAATACCGCTTCGCCGCGTTCGCCGTGGTCCAGGTAAGCCTGGGCCATGTTGAGTTCGTAGAGGTCGGTAACAAGGGGGCTGATCGGAGGCGTCATCGCCGGCACCTGAACGTGACTTCTCAAGTGGGGCTTAAAGCCTGCGGTGTCGGAAAAGGCTGGCTCCCCGGGCCGGATTCGAACCAGCGACCAACCGGTTAACAGCCGGTTGCTCTACCACTGAGCTACCGGGGAACAGCGCGAACGATAGCGTGAAGGGGCGTATAACAAAGCCATTAAGAGTTTGCCAAGCCCATCCGCCGCGGAACATGGCACGAGCGCGGCGGAATGTCTCCCCGTTGCGTGGTCCGGTCGCATAAGTCCCGTTTGGAGCCAAATCGCGCGCCTTTCGTAAAGCAATTGATTACTGCGCGGGCGCTAATATCGCGTTCCTTGGAAAATCTAGGGGACGCGCGTGGACCTCATCTGGAACGGTCTCGTCCGCAATTTCAATCATCTCTGCGACGTTTTGTTTTCGGCGGGCTCGCAGTTTTCCCTGACCTCGCTCGGCTGCGCGCTCGCGATCGCCGCCGGCTTCCTGATCCATCAGCGCTGGCGCAGGAAGCGCCGCATCCGCCTGCGCACGCTCATGCGCGCGCTGTTCCCCCGCCGCATCCTGCGCAGCCCGTCGACGGTCGCTGACGTTGGCTATTTCCTGTTCAACGTTTTCGTCTACGCCGGCATCTTCGGCATGGCGGCGATTTCGTATCAGTTCATCACCAACTGGATCATTGGGGGTCTGGTGTCCGCATTCGGCCAGCCAAAGCCGCTTCTGCCCGAATTTGTCTCGCGCTCGATCATCACGGTGATGCTGTTTCTCGCCTACGAGCTCGGCTACTGGATCGATCACTATCTCAAGCACCGCGTTCCGGTTCTGTGGGAATTGCACAAGGTGCATCACACGGCTGAAGTTCTCACGCCGCTCACCTCGTTCCGCATGCATCCGTTCGACACGTGGATCTTCGGCAACATCCTCGCCGTGACCGCCGCGGTCGCAAACGGCGTCGGCGCCTACGCGTTCGGCGACACCGCTTATCAATATGCGCTGTCGGGCACCAACATCATTCTCGTGGTGTTCATCCACATCTACGTCCATCTTCAGCACACGCACATGTGGATCGCATTCCGCGGCGCGCTCGGGCGCATTTTCATCAGCCCGGCGCATCATCAGGTTCACCACTCGACCAATCCGATCCATTTCAACAAGAATCTCGGCAGTTGCCTTGCAGTCTGGGATTGGCTGTTCGGCACGCTGCACATTCCGAGCAAGGAACGCGAGCAGTTGCATTTCGGGGTCGAGCCGGCTTACGCCGACGCGCACACCATTACCGGCGAATTCCTGTCGCCGATCGGCCGCGCCTTCACCAGCATGGTTGCGGTAGTCACCCGGCGCGCGCCGCCGTGGCTGACGACGCCGGCCTCTGGAGGCGAGGGCGTCTGACATCGGGCTTGGGATAAGTGGAGGCCACGCCCGGAATTGAACCGGGGTACGCGGATTTGCAGTCCGCTGCGTAACCACTCCGCCACGTGGCCGTCTCGCGAGGCATATAATACCCGCGAACGGCCAAGCCTATATAGGACCCCGCCAGTCTCGACAACTCGGCTGCAATGCTTGCCTTTTGGCGGTTGTTGCCGCAAAAGAGCCACCTCATCCGAAGTGCAAATCCCGGGACCACGATGACCGATTTCGCCGCCGCGCGCCGCATGATGGTGGACGGACAGGTCCGCACCAGCGACGTCACCGATCTGCGTCTGATTGCCGCGATGCAGGAGGTGCCGCGAGAGCATTTCGTGCCCGCCGCGTCGACCGGCCTTGCTTACCTCGACCTCGATCTTCCGCTCGGCGAGGGTGGCCGTCGGCTGTTGAAGCCGATGGTGTTGGCGAAATTGATCCAGGCCGCAGACCTCGAGCCGACGGCGCGCGTGCTCGATGTCGGTTGTGCAACCGGCTACGCCGCCGCCGTGCTTGCCCGCATCGCCGGAGAGGTCGTCGCGCTTGAGCAGGACCCCGCTTTGGCGCGGGCGGCAACCGAAGCGTTGCGCGCAGTCCCCAACGTCTCGGTCGTCAGCGGCGAATTGAAGGCGGGATGGCCGCAAAAGGCGCCCTACGATCTGATCCTGCTTGAAGGCGCGACCGAAATTGTCCCGCAGTTGCTTCTGCGTCAGCTCAAGGACGGCGGGCGGTTGCTGTGCATTCTCGGCAGCGGGCCGGGCGCGAAAGCCGTACTCTATTGCCGTAGCGGCGAAGATGTTGGCGAACGGCCGATTTTCGACGCGGCTGCCGCGGTTCTCCCCGGGTTCGTGAAACCTCCGGCATTCGCGTTTTAGTTTTCCCCGAAATTATAACCTGTGGCCGAATAGTCCCGGTTCCCGTTTTTCTGTGGGCAAGCGGGCGTCTCGATATTTCAAGGCTTTGGTCGCGCGCCTATGGTCCACGACAGCCGTGTGGCGTATGTCCGCGTCATGCGTTGCGTGCGCGTCGGGTAAAGGAATGGGGTGTAAGAGTCGGAAGGGCTGGGTGAGTGGCAGACTTGCGATCACAATGATCGCATGTACGTCGTCGTTTGTCCCTTTGGCGAACGCCGACACGCTCGAAGGCGCTTTGATTCAGGCTTACCAAAACAACCCGCAGCTCAATTCGCAGCGCGCCGCGGTGCGCGCCACCGATGAAGGCGTGCCGCAAGCCCTCTCCGGTTATCGACCGAGGATCACCGCCAGCGCATTTGGCGGCGAGCAGCAACTGTACTCGAATTCACGGGTGCTGAGCGCGACCACGCCGCCCAACGCTCCGGCCGCGTACTTCGTGCAGAAAGGCCAAAACGCGCCCTTCGGCACCGGCATTACCGCGACGCAAACGCTGTACAACGGATTTCAGACCGCCAATCGCACGCGGCAGGCGGAAAGTGCCGTATTTGCCGCGCGCGAAACGTTGCGCAACACCGAGCAGACTGTGCTGCTCAACGCCGTCACGGCCTATATGAACTTGTTGCGCGACACGGCGATCCTCGATCTGCAGCGGCGTAACGTCGAAGTGCTGCAGGAGCAGCTGCGCCAGACGCGCGACCGCTTCAATGTCGGCGAGGTGACGCGGACCGATGTCGCGCAGGCGGAATCGAGCCTTGCTGCCGGACGCTCGCAGGTTCTCAGCGCCGAAGCGACCTACAAAGCGTCGCTTGCAACGTACCGCCAGGTGATCGGCGTCGACCCGGGCAAGCTTTCGCCCGCGACGCCCGTCGACCGTTTCTCGCCGCACAATCTCAATGACTCGGTTGCAGCCGGCACCACCCAGAATCCGCAGGTGACCACCGCGCAATACAATGTCGATGTGGCGCAATTGGCGGTGAAGGTGGCCGAAGGCGCCCTTTATCCGACCCTGTCAGTGCAGGGCAACTTTCAAAGGAACTGGATGAGCCAGCAGAGCCTGACCTCGATCGACAGCTATAGCGCGTCGGTGCTCGGTCAGCTCACCGTGCCGATCTATCAGGGCGGTGCCGAATATTCCGCCATTCGTCAGGCCAAGGAAACGCTCGGTCAGCGCCGCATCGATTTCGACACGGCGCGCGACAGTGTCCGTCAGAGCGTGGTGCAGGCCTGGGGCCAGCTCGAAGCGACCAAGGCCAATATCGAGGCGACGCAAGCGCAGGTGCAGGCGTCCGAGATAGCCCTCAACGGCGTGCGCGAAGAGGCACGCGTCGGCCAGCGCACCACGCTGGATGTGCTCAACGCACAGCAGACCCTCGTCAACGCGCGCGTCTCGCTCGTGACCGCTCAGCACGACCGCGTGGTCGCTTCCTACACCTTGCTGTCCGCGGTCGGCCGGCTGTCACCGCGGACGCTAGGCTTGCGCGTGCCGGCCTACGATCCGCAGGTCCACTATCACCAGGTGCGCGACGCCTGGATCGGCGTACGCACGCCCGACGGGCGCTAGATAGCGATTCTGGCCGTCGAATCTCCACAAGTCGTGGATGACGAGGACTTGCCACCTGCCACACTTGCATCCCACTGTCGTATAACGTCTGGACGTGGTGATTCGTGCGTTCGCCATTCGGCTCAAGGCGTCTGAGCAGCGTGACGACAGGGACTCAGGAATGAACCAACCGGCAAAGGCGCAAGAACCCTCGATGGAGGAAATTCTGGCCTCGATCCGCCGGATCATCGCCGACGACGACGCCAGCAAGACCGCCAAGCCGGCGGAACCCGCAGCACCCAAGGCACCGCCGGTCGCGGCCGTTCCCGCTCGCCCGGCGCCACCCCCTCCGCGTGCACCGGCGCCGCCGCCGCGCCCTGCGCCCCCTGCGGTGGCCAACAGTCAGGAAGATATCGACGCGATGCTCGCCGATATCGAACAGAACGGCGGAGGATCGGCACCCGAGGTCCTGGACCTTACGGAGTCCATGGCGGCATCGACACCGTCTCCGGCGGCCAGCTTCCGCACAATCGACGGCCAGTCGGACGTCGTGTTCTCCGATCGCGCGCCCGCACCGCCGCCTCCGCCGCAGCCGGAACCGGCGCCGCGCTATGAAGAGCCGCCACGTGCCGCCACACCGATGCCCGATCACGGGTTGCTGTCGAATGCGGCGACCAGTGCGGTCGACAACGCGTTCAACTCGCTCGCGCACACCGTGCTGGCGCAGAATGCGCGCACGCTCGACGACATCGTGCGGGAAATGCTGCGTCCGATGCTCAAGGCTTGGCTCGACGACAATCTGCCGGGCATGGTCGAGCGGATCGTGCGCGCGGAGATCGAGCGCGTCTCGCGCGGACGCCCGTAGTTTCGGCAAAATCAGATCGTTGCGGACCGCCGCTTGAGCGCGTGCGCGAACCAAGCGCCGGTCGCCAGAAGCAAAACGCCGGCAACGAGAAAAATCGGCACGGCGGTGAAACGGTCGAAGACCGCGCCACCTGCCGCGACCCCGGCGGTCTGCCCGATGTAGAGCGCGGACGAAAAGATCGCGACCGCGGTGCCGCGCGCTTGCGGCGCCATCTGCGTGGCGTTGGTCTGCAGCGTATTGTGCAGCATGTAGAAGCCGAAGCCGATCATGGCGATGGCGGCGGGCGCAATCCACACCCGTGGCTCGATCGCCAGGATGATGAAGGCGAGCGCGAGCAGCGCCCCGCCGCCGAACGCCAAGCCGGACGGGCCAAGGCGATTGACCAGTGCGCGCACCGACAGGCTGTAGACCAGCCCGCCGATCGCGAACGCGCCGACGAACAGGCCGACCAAAACGAAATTCACGCCGAAACGCTGGTGCAAATCGGCGCCCACATACGTGAAGGCGCCGAACATCAGGCCGCTTTCCAGGAACGCGATCACCAGCACGGCGCGCGCCCACGGCGAGCGCAATACTTCCCTGTAGTCGGCAACGAAGCCGCGTGGGCGCTCGGTAGCCGGTGCGGGCGTGCGCGTTAGCGGGTTACGCCAATACTCGACGAATAGCGTAACGGTGGCGACCGCGAGCAGGCCGGCAAGCAGGAAGAATGTGTTGCGCCAGCCAAACAGGTCGCCGAGAACGCCGCCGGCGGCTTGCCCGAACAGCTGGCCGAGGATCTGCCCGGAGATGAAGCGTCCGATAACCTGCTGCCGCCGCTCGTAGGGGATGACGTCGCCCACGAAGGCGAGCGCAAACGGGATGATCCAACCGGTCGCAAGGCCGCTGCCGAGCCGCGCCGCGACCAAAAGCGGCAACGACGGTGCGGCACCGCACGCGGCGACCATCACGGTTGCCGCGGCGGCGGCGGTAGCGACGCATAGATACTTGCCGAAGCGATCACCGATCGGGCCGATGACGAGTTGCACCGAACCGTGCGCCAACAGATAGACGGTGACGATGACCGACGTCGCGCCGACCGTCGCGTTGAGGTCGGCGGCGATCTGCGGCAGCAGCGAATCCGTGACCCGGACCATGGCCTGCGCCGCAAAGGAGGCGAATGCGAGCAGCGCTATGGCGCGGGCGGCGCCGCGGTTTACCGCGCGTTCGCGATCTTCGGCGGGGGCTTGGGGCAAAAGTTGACTCTCGGTAGGGCGGTGGGCTTTCTACCGCGCGGCGGCATCCAAGCAAGACGGCAATGATCGACAAGACTTACCAGCCTTCCGAAGTCGAAGGCCGCATTTATCAGGCGTGGGAGCGGGCAGGCGCGTTTCGCGCCGGCCGGCCCGAGCGCGCGGGCGCGCAGGCGTACTCTATCGTCATCCCGCCGCCCAACGTCACCGGCTCATTGCATATGGGCCATGCGCTTAACAACACGCTGCAGGACGTGCTGTGCCGCTTCGAGCGCATGCGCGGCAAGGACGTGCTGTGGCAGCCCGGCACCGATCATGCCGGCATCGCGACGCAGATGGTGGTCGAGCGGCAAATGATGGAACGGCAAGAGCCGTCGCGCCGCGATATCGGCCGCGAGAAATTCCTGGAGAAGGTGTGGGCGTGGAAGGCGGAGTCGGGCGGCACCATTGTCAACCAGCTCAAACGCCTTGGCGCCTCGTGCGACTGGTCGCGCGAGCGCTTCACCATGGACGAGGGGCTGTCACGCGCGGTGCTCAAGGTGTTCGTCGAGCTGTATCGCGCCGGCCTCATCTACAAAGACAAGCGGCTGGTCAACTGGGACCCGAAACTGCTGACTGCGATTTCCGATCTCGAGGTGATACAGGTCGAGACCAAGGGCCACCTCTGGCATCTGCGTTATCCGCTGGAAGGCAAGACGTTCAATCCCGAGGACAAGTCGACCTACATCGTCGTCGCCACCACGCGTCCGGAGACGATGCTGGGTGATACGGCGGTGGCCGTGCATCCGGAAGACGAGCGCTACAAGGGCGTCGTCGGCAAGAACGCGATCCTGCCGCTGGTCGGACGGAAAATTCCGATCATCGCGGACGAGTATTCCGATCCGGAGAAGGGCTCTGGCGCGGTGAAGATCACGCCCGCGCACGACTTCAATGATTTCGAGGTCGGCAAGCGGCACAACCTCCCGCAGGTGAATGTATTTACCGTTGAAGCCAAGACCACCTTCGCCGACGAAGCATTCCAGCAAGCGGGCCAGACGAGCGCCGAATTCGCGCAGACGAAATCGCTGCAGGGCAAGTCGCGCGAGGAAGCGCGCAAGCAAATTGTCGCCTGGCTGGAAGAAAAAGGCATGGTCGAGAAGATCGAACCGAACCAGCACGTCGTGCCGCACGGCGACCGCTCGAACGTCGTGATCGAGCCCTACCTCACGGACCAGTGGTATGTGAACGCGAAAGAGTTGGCGAAGCCGGCAATCGCGGCGGTGCGTGGCGGCAAGACCAAATTCATTCCGCAGAACTGGGAGAACACGTATTTCAACTGGATGGAGAACATCCAGCCCTGGTGCATCTCGCGCCAGCTCTGGTGGGGACATCAGATTCCGGCCTGGTATGGGCCGGATGGAAAGGTGTTCGTCGCGCTGAACGAAAGAGAAGCGCAGGGCGAAGCCGACAAGCATT
>DASZVZ010000139.1:0-2519 GCA_035546875.1 Pseudolabrys sp. | reverse complement strand
GGCGCGGTTTTCGTCCGGCCTCGGTGTGCTCGATTTCATGAAGCGGACGTCGCTGCTCAAATGCGGGCCCGACCAGTTGCGCGCGCTCGGCCCCGCCGCGATTGCGCTCGGCGAAGCCGAAGGGCTTACCGCCCACGCGCGGTCGGTCGCCATCCGCCTCAACCAGAAATGAGCGCCGCGAAATCAGCGCCGGCCGGAAAGCAGCGCCTCGTCGGCGTCAAGCTTGACGAGAAGTCGATCGGTCGATCGAACGAGGACGTCGAGCACGAGCGCGAGGTCGCGATCTACGACCTGCTCGAGCAGAACTCGTTCGCGCCCGCCGGCCATGACGGCGGCCCGTACGTACTTCACCTCAGCATCACCGGCAGCCGTCTCGTCTTCGACATCCGCCTCGAGAACGACACGCCCATTGCCAAGCATCTTTTCTCGCTGTCGCCGCTGCGCCGCATCGTCAAGGACTATTACTTGATCTGCGACAGCTACTATCAGGCGATCCGCACCGCGACGCCCGACAAGATCGAAGCGATCGACATGGGACGCCGCGCGATTCACAACGACGGCTCCGAAATCCTGATGGAGCGTCTCAAGGGGAAGGTGGCGGTCGACATCGACACCGCCCGCCGCCTGTTCACTTTGATCTGCGTGCTGCACTGGAAAGGCTGAGGCGTTGGCCGCGCCCGAGCGCTCTTCGCGGCCCAAGGCGGTGCTGTTCGCCTGCGGCATGAACGCCGTGCGCTCGCCGATCGCTGCCGGACTCTTTCAGGAAATGTTCGGCGGATCGATCCGTTCCGGCTCGGCCGGCGTGCAGAAAGGCGAGATCGATCCGTTCGCCGTCGCGGCCATGCAAGAGATCGGCATCGACATCGCACGCCACAAACCGACGACCTTCGAAGAGCTTGAGGAACTGGGCGAGCTCGATTTCGATCTGATCGTCACGCTGTCGCCGCCCGCGCACCACAAGGCGCTTGAATTGGTTCGCACGCATCCCGCGGAAGTCGAATACTGGCCGACGGTCGATCCGACCGGCGTGGAAGGCAGCCGCGAGCAGCGGCTCAACGCCTACCGCGAACTGCGCGATCAACTGATGGCGCGGATGCAGGAGCGCTTCGGGGGTCGCGGTAGCGGCAACGAGTAACGCGCTTCAAGCCGGGTGAATCGCCTTTTCGACGGCTTGCAACAACGTGTCCGGTTTGAACGGTTTGTAAAGCGTCGACACCGCGCCGGCCTCCGCCGCCATCGCATCGAAGTTCGGCATTTGCGGGTGCGGGCAGGTGTCACCGAACATGAAGCCGGATGCCGCGATCATCGGCATATCCGGATTCGAGCGGTGGATCGCCTCGATGACCTGGAGGCCGTTCATGCCCGGCATGAAAACGTCCACGATCGCTGCGTCGAACTTGCCGGATTGCGCCGCGGCGATTCCCGTCTTGCCGTCCTCGGCAACGACTACAGTGTAGCCTTTGTTCGCAAGCAGGGTTTTGGTGGCTTCGCGCGCCATCCTGTCGTCGTCGATAACCAGGATGCTCGGCATGGGCGGCTCCTGTCGCTGGTCTAGGCTCCGGCTCCCGCCTTGGCTTCGGCTTCGGAACCTGCCGAAAGTGTCATGGCGCTGTGGATCGCCGCCATAAGCTCGGGCGGACGGAAAGGCTTCTTCAGGCAGGCGATGCGCGCCATGCCGCGTGCGTTCGGCAGGATGTCGAGCGCGGTGCGCTCCGAGAGGCCGAGCTGAACGCCGGAGATTGCGATGATGGGCTGATTGGGCGCACGGGCGCGCAGCTCGCGGATCACCTTGATACCGTCCATGCCCGGCAGATAAACGTCGACGATCACCAGATCGAATTTCGATTCCTGAAAGGCGCGAAGACCCGCGATGCCGTCGTTTACGGCGACACCTTCAAACCCGTTGACACGGAGCGCGGCGATAACGGCGGCGCGTACGTAAGCCTGGTCGTCGATGATGAGGACACGCTGCATGCGACTTCACTCGAATAAATTCGGTATAAACCCCGTTGCCGTTTTTGGCACGCATTCGTGAATCCTTGCTTACCCGGAATGCTCGGATTTCAGGATGCCGGTACGTCGTTTTTGACCGCTTGCGGAGCACCACTCGCGCCAAGCGCCTGACGGATCATGCGGGCAAGATCGGATTTCCGGTACGGTTTCGGCAGCAACAGCACCCCGCGGGTGAGACGGCCGTGATGGATTACGGAATCCTGCGTATAGCCTGACGTAAACAAGACCTTAATCAGCGGACGACGTTTTGCCGCTTCCTCTGCAAGCTGTCGGCCGTTCATCGGTCCCGGCATGATCAGGTCGGTGAACAACAGATCGAATGTGGCCCCGCTGTCTATCATCATCAGGGCCTCGACCGCGTTTTTCGCGGTGACGGTCTTGTAGCCGAGGCTGGAGAGCTGCATCGTGACCGACTTGAGGACGACCGGGTCGTCCTCGACCACGAAGATGGTCTCGGTGCCGCCTTGCAGATTTGTGTCGGTGACGATGGCCGCATCGAGCGCCTC
>DASZVZ010000138.1:0-13553 GCA_035546875.1 Pseudolabrys sp. | reverse complement strand
CGGAACGACGCCACCGGGCCGATCTTCTCGCGCACCAACGCGACGATCTCCTTCTCGATCTCCGACGGCGGCCGGTTGACGCCGGCCTTGAGCACGATGAAGCCGCAGGGCACCTCGCCTTTCAACTCGTCCTTGATGCCGAGCACCGCGCATTCGGCGACATCGGGATGCGAAGCCAGGATTTCCTCCATGCCGCCGGTAGAGAGCCGGTGTCCCGCGACATTGATGATGTCGTCGGTGCGGCCCATGACGAAGACGTAGCCGTCCTCGTCCTTGTAGCCGGCATCTGACGTTTTGTAGTAGCCGGGAAATTCGCTCAAATAGGCTTCCTTGAAGCGATCTTCCTGCTGCCACAGCGTCGGCAGGCAGCCGGGCGGCATCGGCAATTTGATGACGATCGAGCCCATGGTGTTGGCAGGCAGCGGCTTCGCCGCCTCGTCGACCACATCGACCTGGTAGCCCGGCATCGGCACGCAGGTCGAGCCGTAGCGCACCGGCAATTGGCCGAGGCCGACCGGATTGCCGGCGATGCACCAGCCGGTTTCGGTCTGCCACCAATGATCGATCACCGGCACCTTCAACTGCGCCTCGGCCCATTCCACCGTCGGCGGATCGGCGCGCTCGCCGGCGAGGAACAGCGTGCGGAATTTCGACAGATCATATTTCCGGATCAGCTTGCCGTCGGGGTCTTCCTTCTTGATGGCGCGGAAGGCGGTCGGCGCGGTGAACAGCGCGGCGGCTTTATGTTCGGAGATGACGCGCCAGAACGCGCCGGCGTCGGGCGTGCCGACCGGCTTGCCCTCGTACATGATCGAGGTGCAGCCGTGGAACAGCGGCGCGTAGACGATGTAGCTGTGGCCGACCACCCAGCCGATGTCGGAGGCGGTCCACCACACTTCGCCGGGATCGATGCCGTAGAGATATTGCATCGACCATTTCAGCGCGACCATGTGGCCGCCGTTGTCGCGCACCACGCCTTTCGGGATGCCCGTCGTGCCGGATGTGTAGAGGATGTAGAGCGGATCGGTGGCGGCGACCGGCACGCATTCGGAGGTCTTGGCGTAGTTGACGGCGTGCTCCCAGACTTTCTTCCAGTCGTGGTCGCGGCCTTCGACCATCGCGGCCTCACATTGCGGGCGCTGGAGGATGAGGCAGGTCTCGACCTTGTGCTGCGCGAGCCTGATCGCCTCGTCGAGCAGCGGCTTGTACGGCACGACGCGCGCGCCCTCGATGCCGCACGAGGCGGAGAGGATGATCTTCGGCTTGGCGTCGTCGATGCGGGTCGCGAGCTCCTTCGGCGCGAAGCCGCCGAACACCACCGAATGCACCGCGCCGATGCGCGCGCAGGCGAGCATGGCGAACACGGCTTCCGGCACCATCGGCATATAGAGGATGACGCGGTCGCCTTTGCCGACGCCGAAGTCGCGCAGCATGGCGCCGAGCAATTGCACCTCGGAGAGCGCGCGGCCGTAGGTGAATTTCCGGACCGTGTTGGTGACGGGGGAATCGTAGATGAACGCGAGCTGGTCGTTGCGGCCGGCGGCGACGTGGCGGTCGAGCGCGTTGTAGCAGGTGTTGCAGACGGCATCGGGAAACCAGCGGCCGTAGATGCCGGCGTTCGGGTCGAAGATCTTCTTCGGCTTCTCGTACCAGTCGATCGCCTGCGCGGCCTCGCCCCAGAAGCCTTCCGGGTCGCGCTGCCAGCGCGCATAGGTGTCGTGATAGCGGCTCGCGCGGGCGTCCATTGCCTCATTCCTCCAGGCATTATCCGTCACCCTGCGGCGGCCGCGCAGCGCGCGGCCCTCGAGGGTGACCGGCCGTCATCCTTCGAGGCTCGCTTCGCTCGCACCTCAGGATGACGGGATTGCCGCCGATTGTGGAACGCCCGCCATCTTCAAACAAGACTTCGGGCAAGACAGGTTTGGGGCAAGACAGGTTTGGGGCAAGACAGGTTTGCGCAAACACGGCTGGCGCGGCGCGCCGCCGTTGCGTAGTCAAAGCCCACCTGTCATTCCGGGGCGCGGCCGAAAGGCCGCGGAATGACAGAGTGGGACACCCGTGGCCATCATCACCGACCCGCTGTTCTACCTGGTCGCTGTTCCGGCGGTGACCTCGCTCGGCCTGTCGAAAGGCGGATTCTCGGGGCTCGGCACGCTCGCGGTGCCGCTGATGGCGCTCGCCGTCTCGCCAGTGCAGGCGATGGGCATCCTGGTGCCGATCTTGCTGACGCAGGACGTGGTAACGCTGTGGTCGTACCGGCGCAACTGGGACGGCGACATCCTGAAAGTGATGATCCCCGGGCAGATCGCCGGCGTCTGTATTGCCTGGGCGCTCGCCGCCTACGTGCCGGATGCGGCGATCCGCCTCGCCGTCGGCGCGATCGCGGTCGGCTTCACGCTCACGCACTGGTTCGGCGCCGCCGTGCTCTTGCGCCTGCGCCCCTCGCCGTTCGCCGGCTTCATGTGGGGCGGCGCGTCGGGCATCGGCTCGTTCCTGGCGAATGCGGGCGCGCCGCCGTTCCAGATCTACGTGCTGCCGCAGAAGCTCGACAAGGAAACCTTCGTCGGCACCTACTCGGTGTTCTTCGCCTCCAGCAACGCGCTCAAGGTCGTGCCGTATTTCCTGCTCGGGCAGTTGAGCGTGCCGAACGTGCAGACGTCGCTGCTGCTGCTGCCGCTCGCGATCGTCACCAACATCGCCGGCGTCTGGCTGGTGCGGCGCACGCCGAGCGAATTCTTCTACCGCATCGTCTATGCGCTCATTTTTCTGATCGGCATCGAGCTGATCTACACCGGCGCGATGGCGCTCCTGCGCGGCTGAAACGGCAAAGGCCCGGTTTTGCCGGGCCCTTGCTCACGCTGAATGCGCGCTCCACGGTTAGTGGATTTTCGCCTTGGTGTCCGCGCTGCCGCGCACGCCGGCGCCGGTGGTGGTGCGATGGCCGGGCGCATAGGTGCGCGCCGAGCCCTTCACGCCGGCCTGCGTCTTGACGTGGCCGGGCGCATAGCCGGACGCGCCGGCCTGGCCGTTCACCGAGCCGTTCGTCTGCATCTGATGGCCGGGCGTGCCGGCCGAGACGCCGGCGTTGCCGCCCGCGGACGCGCCCGCATTGATGGACGCTGCCAGCACGGGGGCGCTCGACAGTGCGAGCGCGGCGGTGGCGATTGCAACCATTCGGAACTTCATCATTGGCCTCCTCTCGTTTGGCTAGTCTGCGGCCAACGCGAGGACGCGCACATCGTTCCCGTTTGTTCCCTCGTCCGCCGCACCAATTGCCGCATGCGGGCCAATGCGTGCGGAACACTTCCACGCCGGACGCGGGAACATGTTTCGCATCTCGCCGCGAGCTGCGATGAAAAATGCAACCGCCGGCGCAGCGCGCTCAGGCGCCGCGCCGGCGGGCAACGAGTTTACTGGTAGCCGTCCAGTTCATGCCCCGTGAAATTCGGATAGCGCTTGCAGACGAAGCTCGAGGCGAGCTCGATGCTGCCGCCTGTGTACTGCGCATACTCCGGATAGGGGCAGAGCGGACGCGTGCGTCCGGCGAACTGCGAGCCGGGAGGCGCGGTCGCCAGAATGCTGTCGGGGGCTTGTCCGTTTTCCACCCAGTTCACCACGGCGGCGAAATCGTCGTAGCTGCTGGTCGACGGTCCGCCGCCGCAATGCGTCATGCCCGGAACGATGAACAGGCGGACAAACCGGTCGGCGTTACCGTGGTTCTCCTCGTCGAGCGCATTGTACCAGCGGGCGGTGTCTGTCGGAGAGAACACGCCGTCCGCCGTGCCGTGCGAGATGACGAGCTTGCCGCCGCGCCTTTTGAAGTCGCTCAGGTCGGTCGACGTTGCCGCCATGAATTCGATCGAGGAGCGCGTGTACGGCCCTTTGGCCGCGAAGATCTTCGGCGCGTCCCTGTCGAAATCGAAGTTGAGAACATAGCTCGCGCGCGCATCGCCGCCGGCCGCGGGCGTGGTCGGCAGAACCTGCGGCGGCGTGACGAAGACCATCGGAAGCGCGCCACCGCCCAAGGTCAGGTTGAGCGCGGTGTTCACCGGCGCGAGCGGCGGGATGAGAGTCAACATCCACGCCTGCCAGCCAATGCCGCCCACCGGCGAGGGAGTGGCGATGCCCGGATCCCACGGAAACGCGCGATAGTCGGGCCCGATCCTGTTGAACCGGTGCCACCAGGCGTGCCCGTGCGAGAACGGTCCGCTGTAGTACTGATCGAACGCATAGAGCTGCTGGCCCTTCGAATTACGCGGACCGCCGATGATTTTCTTGAGCGCGGTCGTCTGCGCGGGACTGATGCAGCTGCCTCCGGACTGGCAAAGCGCCGTCAGTTGCTGGAGGACGCGCTTGTTGGTGCACGCGAGCCAATTGTTCACCATGCCGTCCGCAACGCCGTCGAGCCTGTCGCAAGCCGCGTTGACGGCCGTGGCGATCGTCTGGAGGTCCGTCGACGTGAACGTATTGCCGAAATACGGCTCCGGCGGATTTGTGGTCGGATCGGTCGGCGCGCCGGTGGTCAGCGGCAGCAGCGCCTGCTCATTCCACGCTTCGGCCACGGCAGCCCGCGGCAGATCGAAGCCCGGCGACATCGCCGCAATGCCATCGAACAAGTCCGGAAAGCGCTGGGACGCCATGAAGGCTTCACGGCCGCCATTCGAGCAACCCTTGAAATACGAATAGCGCGGCGTGTTCATGTAGAAATATTTGATGATGGCTTTCGCCACCTCGGCATTTTGCGCCATCGCGGCGTAGCCGTAGTCGAGCCGCGCCTGCGGATCGACGCCGAAATGCGCCGTGCCGCCGGTCGCGTCGTCCTGGTCGCTCGACAGATGCGGATTGGCCGCGAGCGCAGCGCTCGAGGAATCTTCATGGCCGCCGTCGTTCGACGTGATCGCGTAGCCCGCGCTGAGTTGCGCCAGGCCCGCCGTGGCCGGCGAGACCGGATCGGCTGTGGGAATCGAACCGTCGGTTCCGCCGCCGCCGAGTTCCAGAAAGCGCCGGTTCCAGGTGTCCGGCAAACGCAGGTTGAAGCCGATGTTATAAATTTTCCCGTCGCCGTTGATGCCCGCACGGTTCGGATTGATCCGCCCGTAGACGTTGCAGTGCGGCACCGGGGTGAGCGCCTGAACGGCGCTGTCGATGACGACGTTCGGCGCGGAAAACGACATGATCCTGGTGTTGGTGCAGGAGGCGCCGAACGCAGTTCCCAGGGCAAAGCCCGGCGCTAAAAGCAGCACTCCAGAGAAAGAAGCGACGCGAGCCGCTCGCGGCAGCGATCCATGACGTCTCATGGCTTTTCCTCCTTGTGGTTGTGAAAGCGCTTCCTCCGGCGCGGCAGTCCATTCGACTGGCAGCCGCTTTGATTGTTGTCGAAGACAACAATTCTGTTGTCCGTGACAACAATCAGTCAAGAAGAATTTGGCGATTCCGGACGATCGGATTCTGCGGTGCAGCACCATCCGCCGCTCGCCGGGCGCACGGCGGCTCCGCGCGAAGGCGCCAGTCGGGATCGCTTGCCCGCCGGATCCCGGAACTCGATTGATCGCAGACAGCGCGCCTGTGTAACGTCGCGACAACGATTCGGCCGCGGACGGCCGGCAAGGCGCCCATGATCGATTTGAGACCGGCCACCGCCGCGCCGGCCCCGTGCAAGATCTGCGGCGGCGCCGCGGCGCCGTTCGGCAGCCTCGACTTCAACAAGGGCTGCGAGACGCCGCACGCCAGGCGCCTTCCGCCCGCCGGCGTCGCGGTCATGTACCGCCGCTGCGGCGCGTGCGGCTTCGTGTTCACCGACGCCTTCGACGACTGGCACGCGGACGACTTCAAGGCGCACATCTACAACGACGATTATCTCGGCGTCGATCCGGATTACGTGTCGGTCCGGCCCAGCGCGAACGCGGGAGCGGTGCGCGAACTGTTCGGCGCGTCTAAATCGGAAATCCGCCTGCTCGATTACGGCGGCGGCAACGGGGCGATGTGCGCGGAGCTGCGCGCCGCGGGATTTCCGGTGGCGCTCACCTACGATCCGTTCGTTGCCGCGCACGCGCAGCGGCCGGAAGGAAAATTCAATCTCGTCACCTGCTTCGAGACGCTCGAGCACATGCCCGATCCGGTCGGGGGCATCGCCGACCTCGTGAGCTGTATCGCCGATCCGGGGCTGCTGCTTTTTTCGACACTGGTGCAGCCGCAGGATTTCGATCGCGTCGGCCTCGGCTGGTGGTATGCCGCTCCGCGCAACGGCCATATCTCCTTGTTCAGCCGCAAGGCGATCGCGCTCGCCTTCGAGCGTCACGGCTACCGCGCGATATCGCTGACCGACAATGCGCACCTCGCCTTCCGGACGCTGCCGGATTTCGCCCGCCGGCGGCTGGTCAAATGACTTGCCGGGCAACCGGCATTTCGTTCTATGCCCGAACGCTATTTGTCAGCCGAGCGGCGCGTTCGATATCTTGAGTCCGACGCTGCGATGCGCTTCGCCAACGAAGCGGCCGCGGCGACTCTAGGGGGCCATCATGCTATTTGGAATTCGCACAACGGCATTCGTATTCCTGTCGCTTGGCGCGATCGCGCCGGCGCAAGCGGCAGCACCGCCAAAGACGGCAGGCGCCTATGCGACCCTGCAATGGCACATGTGCCAGACATTGCTTACGACACCGAAGGCAACGGTATCGAGAGTCACCGCGCCGATCACGGTGCAAGGCATCGGCGGGATCGTGAGCTCGACGAACTCGTTTGTGTCGGCGCTGACGCCGGCCTCGGATAATTTTCTCAAGGACATCAACGGCACGACGGGCCAGGCCATCGTGAGCCTCGGCCCGACCATGAATACGGCCGTGACCGACGTGCAGCCGACCAGCACGGTGAATTTCGTGACGGCGGTCAATCACGCGGACACGCAAGCCGTGACGGGCATCGAGAGCAACCTCAACGCCAAGACTCCGGCCGGAACGGCGGCGGTCATGAGCATGAGCGTCGGCAACATCACGTTTCCGGCGAAGGCGGCGTCGTCAGGCACCGCCACCTCGACCTCGATTGAAGTTATTGGGCACAGCGTGCGGGTCCCGGGCGACAATTCCCCGGTCACCCAGCATGCGAACTCCACGCAGCAGGCGACATTCAGCTTTACGGCCAACACTGCGACGATCGGCGGCAATGTGTGGAATATGAGCTTCGGCGACGTTCGAAACGGCATCGCCTACACCCTCCATCTCGTCCGCCGTCCCGTGTCCGGCGAGTACTGCATCGACGGAATGACGTTGACGCACCAGTAGCACCGGCGCGCCGCGCGGCTGACAAGCGCGCGGGGCTTCGCTAATTTCGCCATCGGGAGAAACGACCCAATGGCGAAAACGCCCTACGACACCGATCTCGACCCCAATCCGGCGAATTTCCAGCCGCTGACGCCGCTCACTTTCCTCGCGCGCGCGGCGGCCGTGTTTCCCGACCACGTGGCGGTCATCCACGGCCCGCTGCGGCGCACATACGCGGACTTCTACGCGCGCTCGCGGCAACTCGGCTCGGCGCTGGCGAAGCGCGGCGTCAAGCGCGGCGATACCGTCTCGGTAATGCTCGCCAATACGCCGGCGATGCTCGAATGCCACTACGGCGTGCCGATGACGCAAGCGGTGCTCAACACGCTCAACACGCGGCTCGATGCGCCGATCATCGCCTTCTCGCTCGACCATGCCGAAGCGAAGGTTGTCATCATCGACCGCGAATTTTCCAGGGTGATGAAGGAAGCGCTGGCGCTTTGCAAAGTGAAGCCACTGATCATCGACTACGACGATCCGGAATATTCCGGCGGCGGCGAAAAGCTCGGCGAGATCGAATACGAGGATTTCATCGCGCAGGGCGACGCCGATTTCGCGTGGAAGATGCCGGACGACGAATGGGACGCAATCTCGCTCAATTATACGAGCGGCACCACCGGGGATCCGAAAGGCGTCGTCTATCACCACCGCGGCGCGGCGCTGCTCGGCACCGGCAATGTCGTCACCTGCGGCATGGCCAAGCATCCGGTCTATCTGTGGACCTTGCCGATGTTCCATTGCAACGGTTGGTGCTTCCCGTGGTCGATCTCGGTCGCCGCCGGCACGCACGTGTGCCTGCGCGCGGTGCGCGCGCCGGCGATGTACGACGCGATCGCCAACCACAAGGTGACGCATCTGTGCGGCGCGCCGATCGTGATGGCGACGCTGCTCAATGCGCCGGCGAGCGAGAAGAAGCCGCTGCCGCATGTCGTGGAATTCTTCACCGCCGCGGCGCCGCCGCCGGAAGCCGTGCTGGCGGCGATGAAGGAAGCGGGCTTCAACGTCACGCATCTCTACGGGCTCACGGAAACCTACGGGCCGGCGGTGGTGAACGACTGGCACGACGGCTGGAATACGCTGTCCGCGCCCGAGCAGGCGGCGAAGAAGGCGCGCCAGGGCGTGCGCTACGGCGCGCTGGAGGCGCTCGACGTGCTCGACCCGGAGACGATGCAGCCCGTTCCGCGCGACGGCGAGGCGCTCGGCGAAGTGATGTTCCGCGGCAATGTGGTGATGAAGGGCTACCTCAAGAACAAGAAGTCGACCGAGGCGGCGTTCGCCGGCGGCTGGTTTCATTCCGGCGACATCGGCGTGATGCATCCCGACGGTTATATCCAGCTCAAGGACCGCTCGAAGGACATCATCATTTCCGGCGGCGAAAATATTTCGTCGATCGAGGTGGAGGACGCGCTCTACAAGCACCCCGCCGTCGCGACCGCGGCAGTCGTGGCCAAGCCCGACGACAAATGGGGCGAGACGCCGTGCGCTTTTGTCGAGCTCAAGCCGGGACAGAAAGCGAGCGCGGACGAATTGATGCAATGGTGCCGCAAGCACCTCGCCGCCTACAAATGCCCGCGCTACTTCGTGTTCGCCGAAGTGCCGAAGACGTCAACCGGCAAAATACAGAAGTTCAAATTGAGAGAGATGGCGAAGGCGGTTTGACTCCCTTCGTCATTCCGGGACGCGCGCGAAATCTTATCCTGTCATGGCCGGGCTTGCCCCGGCCATCCCGTTTTCCGTGGCAATGATTTGCATCCCTAAGCGGGATCACCGGGGCACGGCGCTGCGCGCCGGCCCGGTGATGACAGATGGATTTGTCAAAGCCGATTTCAGCCTCATGCTGTCGAACGGCCGAAGGCCGCGTCTCGAAGCATGGGCCGTCCGTCCTTCGAGACCGGCGCTGCGCGCCCTCTCAGGATGAGGACGGATCAACAGTTGCGGCGGGAAATACGCTGCGGCGATAGACCGCCTTCACAAGCCGTGGCTATACTTTCTTTGGGGCACCGGGCGTCCCGCGCGGCCCGGCCCGATTGCGCGCGGGTCAGCGATGGGGGTCGCTCAATGAAAATTTCGTCCGTTGTTCTCGCCGGCGCACTCGCCGTACTTTGCGGCGTAGCCATGGCCCACGCCGCCGGAACGCCGCTCAACATCCGGCTGGGCTTGTGGGAGATGACCACCACAGGCGAGACGTCCGGCGTGCCGCCGATCCCGCCGGAAGTGCTGCAACGCATGACGCCGGAACGGCGCGCCCGCGCCGAGGCGGCCATCGCCGCCCGCATGGCGCGGCGCGACAAGCCGGAAGTGCGCAAGCAGTGCGTCACCAAGGAAAATCTCGAAGAAGGCTTCAATCCGAAAACGTCTAGTTCGCAGGGCTGCCATACGACGATCACGTCGAGCTCGGCGCAGGTCATGGAGATGAAGCAGGAATGCACCGGTCAGCAGAAGTTCACCGGCACGTTTCACTTCGAAGCGCCGACGCCCGTCACCGTCGTCGGCAAATACGACCTGGTGATGAGCGCGGGGCCCAACACCATGACGATGAAACTGAACATGAGCGGCAAGTGGCTCGGCCCCGATTGCGGCAACCTGAAATAGCGGCGCGAAGCCGCTGCCGACCGGGATGCTAAACGTGGAGCGCTAGCGGTCGCGGCCGGATTCGCCCGGCCGGCCGACCGGCGAGAACAGGCGGTTGGCGTCGGCGTCGAAGCTCGCCGCGCCCGATCGCGGCGTCACGCTGAAATGCAGGCCGTTCGAATTATCGAGCGTGCTCTTGTTGCCGCCGGTGTCGAAGCGTGAGTTCGGGTCGGTGAGATTGGAGGAACCGTTCGGCGTCACGGTGTTGGCGCCCTCGAAGGTGAAGGCGTGCGCCGCCGGCGCGGCAAGCAGCAGTGCGGCGGCGAGAACGGCAAGGCAAAGACGTGGCGTCATCGAAGTCCCCCGAAGACCTGTTCGTTCGCAACCATCGGCAAAAAATATGGCCGGACGGCGGCGGAACTCCCGCGTTTGCGGGCACTTTACGCGGCAACGCGCTCCTTTTTCGCAGCGGCAACGCGGACCTCGCGGCCCCGTTCTTGCTTTATATATCAGCAAACGATTCGATTTGGGCGCGCGCATGCCGACCTATTTACCGCACCGCCGGCCGCCGAAGCCGGCCAAACCGGGTCTCGGCAGCATCCTGTTCAACACGCTGCTGGTGGTCAGCGCGCTGGCGCTCACCTTCCTCGTGCTGGTGCAGGAGGAAAACTACGCCACCGCCTCCTCGCCCGCGAGTCGCAGCGCTCCGCATGCCGTGGCGGTCGCGCCGTTCGGCTTCACGAACTAGCCGCCCGGCCGCCCGCGCGAAAACGAAAACCGCCGGCCCGCAAGCCGGCGGTTTCCAAACGGCGTGGGCGGGCGGCGAAGGCCCGCAATGAATTCCGCTTGCAGCGGCGCTTCCTGCCCGGAAGCGCTATTGGCGACTAATGAACGCTGACGCTGGGGGTCTGACGCAAACGCGTAATCTCGTCTTTCACCTGCAACTTGCGTCGTTTGAGTTCGGCGATCTTCAGATCATCCACCGCGGGGTGCGCCAGGCATTCGTTTATTTCCTCTTCGAGCGCCTGGTGCTTCTTCTCCAACTCCGCAAGATGCGATTGCATCGACATGTAGGATGTCTCCTCAATCTGTGGCTCTCTGACCACTTAAGTTTACACCAGTGTACGCGCAAGTGCGACCCAAGGTTCCGGGCGCCTGCGCGCCGGCCCGCCAATAAATGTGACACCGCAGAGACTTGGCCGGGCGCTTGAACGCACCTGTGGAAAACGCAATAATTCCGCCACGTTGCGTCACGCTTTCGCCCCGGCTCGGGCGGCCGGACGCTTGAACTTGCGGTGGCAATGACCAAAGAGGAAGAACGCGAGTTGCGGGAGCAGCTGGCGCGCCTGCAGCAGGAACACCGCGACCTCGACGCCGCGATCGCGGCGCTGGCCGAATCACCCGGCTCCGACCTGATCCAGGTGCAGCGGCTGAAGAAGCGCAAGCTCGTGCTGCGCGACAAGATCCGGCAGATCGAAGACCAGCTCACGCCGGACATTATTGCGTAGCGGCGGAGCCATGCCCGCGCCGTCGCTTCGCGCCGAGCACCTCAGGATGACGGATCAAGTTCGCCGCCGCTCCTTCTTGCGCGCGTACATCGCGCGGTCGGCGGCGTCGATGACGTCCGCCACCGATGCATCCGGCCGCAGTGGCGCGATGCCGGCACTGGCGCCGACCGACAGCAGATGCTCACCGTGGAAGATGCTGGTGGCGGTGATGATGGCTTCGAGCTCGCGCGCCTTGGCCGCAGCCGGCGCCGTGCCGGCGTTCCAGATCAGCACCGCGAACTCGTCGCCGCCGAGCCGCGCCACGGTGTCTGAGGCGCGCACGTGGCTGACGATCGTGGCCGCGACGGTTTTCAAGAGGCCGTCGCCGGCGGCATGGCCGTGACGGTCGTTGACCTTCTTGAAGCCGTCGAGGTCGATGTAGATCAGCACCGCCTCGGTGCCGTAGCGGTCGATGTAGGACAGCGCGCGCTTGAGCTCGCGCTCGAAACCGCGCCGGTTGAGGATGTCGAGCAGCGGATCGACATCCGCGCGCGCCTCGAGGTCCGCGATGCGTTGCCGCGCGGTATCGAGCTCGGCCTTCAGACGCTCGATCTCGGCACGCAGCGGAGCGGCGTCGGCCCCAGCGTCCGTTTCCGCCGCACGCGTTTGCGCCCGTTCCATCGGCCAGCCTCGCGAATCCACAATGCGCGATTCGCAAGGATACAGAGGCGCTTTCGCCTTGCCAGTGGTAAGCTCAAACTTATAATGCGCCGCTTCCTTTCGGGCGCTGGGCCCGGATCGGGGCATTTTTCATGGCGGCAGCAAAACCGGTCGCGATCATCATGGGCAGCCAGTCCGACT
Source organism: Pseudolabrys sp. (assembly GCA_035546875.1). Lineage (GTDB taxonomy): Bacteria > Pseudomonadota > Alphaproteobacteria > Rhizobiales > Xanthobacteraceae > Pseudolabrys. The sequence goes on along the minus strand of DASZVZ010000138.1, from coordinate 1,318 downwards.
GGCAGACCATGAAATACGCCGCCGACACCCTCGCCGCGCTCAGGATCGGGCATGAGGCGCTGGTCGTCTCGGCGCATCGGACGCCGGGCCGGCTCTACCAGTTCGCCCGCACCGCGCGCGACAAGGGCTTCAAGGTGGTGATCGCGGGCGCCGGCGGCGCCGCGCACCTGCCCGGCATGACCGCCTCGCTCACCCCGCTCCCGGTGTTCGGCGTGCCGGTGAAGACCAAGGCGCTCGACGGCAAGGACTCGCTTTTGTCCATCATGCAGATGCCGGGGGGAATTCCGGTCGGCACGCTCGCCATCGGCAAGGCCGGCGCGATCAACGCTGCGCTGCTTGCCGCCGCCGTGCTGGCGCTGTCCGATCCGAAAATCGCCAAACGACTCGACCAATGGCGCGCCCGGCAGACCAAGGCCGTGGCGAAACGGCCGAAAGATTGAATGCTCAAGCCCGGCGCGACCATCGGCATCCTCGGGGGCGGCCAGCTCGGCCGCATGCTCGCGCTCGCCGCCGAGCCGCTCGGATTGAACTGCCACATCTATTCGCCGGAGCGCGACTCGTGCGCCTTCCCGGTGGCGCGGCAGAGCACATGCGCGCCTTACGAAAACGAGCAGGCGCTGGCGCGCTTCGCGCGCACGGTCGACGTCATCACCTACGAGTTCGAGAACGTGCCGGCGAAAGCCGCCGCGTTTCTCTCCGCGCGCAAGGACGTGCTGCCCGATCCGAAGATACTGGAGACGACGCAGGACCGGCTGATCGAAAAAGATTTCGTCAGCGCGCTCAAGATCGCCACCGCGCCCTACGCGCCGGTGCACAGCGCGACGCAACTCGCCGAGGCGGTGAAGGCGGTCGGGCTCCCGGCGGTGCTCAAGACGCGGCGGCTCGGCTACGACGGCAAGGGCCAGGCGAAAATCGCGAAGGACGGAGACGCCGCGGCGGCGTGGCGCAGCCTCAAGCAGGCGCCGTCGATCATGGAAGGCTTCATTGATTTCGAGCGCGAGGTGTCGGTCGTCGCCGCCCGCTCGCGCGACGGCAAGGTGGAGTGCTTCGATGTCACAGAGAACGAGCACCGCGACCATATTCTGAAAATCTCGCGCGCGCCGGCGAAAATTCCGCCCGCGCTCGCGAACGAGGCGCGCGGCATCGCGCAACGCATCGCCAAGGCGTTCGATTACGTCGGCGTGCTGGCGGTGGAAATGTTCGTTGTGCGCGCCGGCAAGGGACGCAAGCTGCTGGTCAACGAGATCGCGCCGCGCGTGCACAATTCCGGGCACTGGACGATCAACGGCGCGACGGTGTCGCAATTCGAGCAGCACAT
>DASZVZ010000137.1:0-43836 GCA_035546875.1 Pseudolabrys sp. | reverse complement strand
TTATTTGACCGCGAGAGCCTCGTCGATCAGCTTCTGACCGTTCGGCACGTCCTTGGCGAATTTTGCGTAGGAGCTTTTCTTCGCCAGCGCGATCCATTGATCGTATTCGCCGTCGGTGAGGCTGATGACCTTCACCTTGTGATCCTCGAAAGCCTTGATCGCTTCCTTGTTCACTTCCTCGGCCTTGCCTTCATAGTAGGCCTGCGCCTTCTTGCCGGCAGCAACGATAGCGTCCTGCTGCTTCTTGTTGAGGCGATCGAAGTTCTTCTTCGACATCAGAACCGGCTCGTACATGAACCACAGCGCGTTGTTGCCGGGCGCCGTCAGGCAGCTCGTCACCTCGTAGAGCCGCGTCGAGGCAAAAGTACCGAGGCTGGTGTCGGTGCCAGTGACGACGCCGGTCTGGAAGGCGTTGTAGATTTCATTCGACGGCGGGCTGACGATGCTGGCGCCGGCCGCTTGCCACATCGCCGCAAAGGTCGGGCCGGCGGCGCGGAACTTCATCCCTTGCAGGTCGGTCGGTTTCTGGATGCACTTGTCCTTGCTCGCCATGCCGCCGGCAAACCAGGCGTCGGAAAGAACGATCACGCCGTTCTTCTCGATCTCGGCACGCACGTCCTTCATGAACTGCGAGTCGTTGATGCGCCTGGCGCGATCCTGGCTGCGGATCAGGCCGGGCATCAGCGTCGCGCTGAAGGTCGGCACCTTGCCGCTGGCGTAGTCTAGCGGGAACAGTGCGATGTCGAGCTGGCCGGTCACCATCGCGTTCCACTGCTGGTTGGGCTTGAACAGTGACGCGCCGGGATAAACCTGGATGTCGAGGCCGACATTGGCGGCCTTCACTTCCTTGGCGATCATCTGCACCATGTCGTCGCGCACGTCGCCTTTGCCGCCGGGAAACTGGTGCGATGCCTTGAGAATTGCCTGGGCATGCGCCGAGGTCGCCGCGAATGCGACGGCCGCAGCTCCAAGCAGAATTTTTGTCGTTGTTCTCATTCTAGATCTCCTCCCTTGAACCTTTTTTGCCGCGGCCCTTAGCGCCGCGCTTGACGCCCTATATCAAACAAACCTGCCGTCGCACCCCTTCCCTACCTTACCTGCCCATGCGACACAGCGCCATAGTGTCCGAGCCGAATAGTGCCGCAAGCCTCGGCAGGAAAACAGGAATTCCCGCTCTGGTCAGGCCGGAACGTTCTATCTATAAACCCCAATATTCTTCCCAACCGCCCGCCGGGAGTTCTCCGAATGCCAAAGCCGTTAGCTGGTCTGCGTGTGCTCGAACTTGCCCGTATCCTGGCCGGGCCGTGGGCGGGTCAGCTCCTTGCCGATCTTGGCGCCGACGTCATCAAGGTCGAGCGCAAGGGCGCCGGCGACGACACGCGCGTGTGGGGCCCGCCCTTCGTCGAAGGCGTCGACGGCAAGCCGATCGGCTCGGCCTATTTCCATTCAGCCAACCGCGGCAAGCGCTCGATCGAGCTCGACTTCGAGACCGACGAGGGCAAGCGCCTGGTGAAGAAGCTTGCGGCGCGCTCCGACGTGCTGATCGAGAATTTCAAGGTCGGCGGCCTCGCCAAGTTCGGGCTCGACTACAAGAGTCTCGCGCCCGAGTGCCCGCGGCTGATCTACTGCTCCGTCACCGGCTTCGGGCAGGACGGCCCTTACGCGCAGCGCGCAGGCTACGACCTGATGGCGCAAGGCATGGGCGGCATCATGGACCTGACCGGCATGGCGGACGGCGAGCCGACGCGCATCGGCATCCCGGTCGCCGACATCTTCACCGGCGTCTATTCGGTGGTCGGCATTCTCGCCGCGCTCAACGAGCGCGAGCGCACCGGCAAGGGTGCCTACGTCGACACCGCGCTGGTCGACTCGACGGTCGCGGTGCTGTCGAACCAGGCGCTGAACTATCTCGTCTCCGGCAACGTGCCGAAGCGCATCGGCAACGCGCACGCCAACATCGTGCCGTACCAGGTGTTCGAGGTGGCGGACGGCTACATCATCATCGCCACCGGCAACAGCAATCAGTTCGTGAAGTTGTGTAACGTGCTCGGCGCGCCGGAGATCGCCAGCGATCCGAAGTATCAGGATAACGTCGGCCGCCTGAAACATCGCGCCGAGCTGGTTGGCAGGATCACGGCGCTCACCTCGAAGATGCAGAGCAAGGACTTGCTGGCGAAGCTCGAAGCGCAACAGGTCCCGGCCGGGCCGATCAACAATCTCGAACAGGTGTTCGACGATCCGCAAGTCAAGCACCGCGGCATGAAGATCGAGCGCCCGAGCAAGGCGGCGAAGGCCGGCAAGATCCCGGGCGTGCGCACGCCGATCGTCATCGACGGCTGGCGCGCGGCGTCCGATCGCCCCTCGCCACTGCTCGGCGAGCACACGGAAGAAATTCTCCGCGAGATCGGCGAAGCATAATCTCCCGCACCGCACCGTAGCCCCCTTGCCCGGCGTGCGAGAAAGCCGGAGCATCGATGAACGCCGCGGCCTGTTCCGCGGCGTCTTGGGGGTGTCACATGAAAATCTTCGCCACGCTGTTTGCGTGCGCGCTGTCGATCGCGCCTGCGTTCGCCGGCGACGCGCCCCGGTTCGAGGTCGATGCCTCGTGGCCGAAAGCCCTGCCGAACAACTGGATCATGGGCCAGGCCGCGGGCGTCGCGGTCGACGCGCAGGACCATATCTGGGTGATCCAGCGGCCTAAAACGCTCACCGACGACGAGAAGGCGGCGAGCTTCAACCCGCCGCGCGCGAAATGCTGCAAGCCGGCACCGCCGGTGCTCGAGTTCGACCAGGAAGGCAATCTGCTCAAAGCCTGGGGCGGACCGGGACAAGGCTACGACTGGTTCGAGAACGAGCACGGCATCAACGTCGATTACAAAGGCTTCATCTGGGTCGGCGGCAACGGCAACAACGACGGTCAGATCCTGAAATTCACGCGGGACGGCAAATTCGTCCTGCAAATCGGCAAGCCGGGGCCGAAGCTCGACAGCAATGACACCACCAAGCTCGGACGGCCCGCCGACACCGAAGTCGATCCGGCTGCGAACGAGGTGTATGTCGCCGACGGCTACGGCAATCACCGCGTCATCGTGTTCGACGCGGACACCGGCGCCTACAAGCGGCACTGGGGAGCCTACGGCAAGAAGCCGACGGACATGAAACTCGCAGCCTTCGACCCGGCGGCGCCGCCGCAGCAATTCGCCAATCCGGTGCATTGCGTGCGCGTGGCCAAAGACGGCCTCGTTTACGTCTGCGACCGGCAGAACAACCGCATCCAGGTCTTCCACAAGGACGGCACCTTCGTGAAAGAGTTCTTTGTCGAGAAGGACACCAAGCTGCAAGGCTCGATGTGGTGGCTCGCGTTATGGCCCGACGCCAAGCAGAGCTATCTGATCAACGCCGACGGCGCGAACAACGAGGTGCGCGTGCTCAATCGCGAGACCGGCGAGACGGTCGGCTCATTCGGCCGCAGCGGACGGCAGGCCGGGCAATTCCACTGGGTGCACAATCTCGCGGTGGACAGCAAAGGCAACGTCTATACGACGGAAGTCGACAACGCGAAGCGGGCGCAGAAATTCCGCTACGTGGGCCCGCCGATCCAGCACTAAAAAATGCGTCATGCCGGGCTTGTCCCGGCCATGACGAATTAGCTCACCGCCACAGGCGCCAAAGCCTCGATGTCGGTGACGACGTCGATGATCGCGGGGCGGCCGGCGGCGAGCGCCTGCTTCAAGGCGGGCGCAAGCTCTGCCGGCTGCTCGACGCGGATGCCGAGCGCGCCCATGTCCTCGGCAAGCTTGGCGAAATTCATCTTGTTGTAGGTCCACAATTCGCGCGCCTGCTCGGTCTGCGTGCCGCCATAAGCGCGGTCGAATCCGCGCTTCGACTGGTTGCCGCCGCCGTTGTTGTTGACCACCGTGACGCTGTTGAGCTTCCAGCGCACCGCCGTTTCGATTTCCGCGATGTGATACCAAAAGCCGGCGTCGCCGGTGAAAACAACGACCGGACGATCGGGGCACGCGGCTTTGGCGCCGATCCCGGCGCAGAACGCCCAGCCGAGATGTCCGGCACTGCGCATATAACTCTGCGTCGGCTTGCGCAGATCGTACATGCCACCCATCCACATGCCGGCATGCCCGGTGTCGACCGCGACGATGGCATCGTCGGGGACGTGCTGAGTCAACTCGTGGCAGATGCGCGCCGGATGGATCGGCACTGCGTCCGACTCCAGCATCGGCTTGTATTTCCCGTACCACTCGGCGCGGATGTTGGAGCATTCGCCGATCCACGCCTTGCGCTTCGTCGCGCTGGTGTTGTCGGCTTGCGCATACATGTGCGCGAGCACCGCCTTGGCGTCGCCGAGCACGCTCGCCTTGAGCGGGTAATTGCGGCCGAGCGCTTCGGCGTCGATGTCGATCTGGATCGCGGGCGTGCCGATTTTCGGCACCGCCCAGAAATGCGTCGTCATGCCTCCGGTCTCGGTGCCGATGAAGCAGACAAGATCGGCGCGATTGACGACGCGATTGGCCGCCTCGCGCGAGTAGCTGCCGACGACGCCGATCGAGAGCGGATGCGTGCCGGGGATGCTGTCCTTGCCGTTGAGCGAGGTGGCGACCGGAATTTGCAGCGCTTCCGCAAGCGCGACCAGCTCTTTCGCCGCGTTCGATGCGCGCACGCCGCCGCCGGCGACGAACACCGGCCGTTCCGCCTTCTGCAACAGGTCGAGCGCGGTCTTCACGTGCGCGGCTTCCGGCTCCGGACGGAACGGCGGCACGCGCGCGAATTGCTCCTCGACCAGCCCGTCCATCTCGGCTTCCTCGAGATCCACTTGCCCCTCGTTGCCGCGGAATTGCAGGTGCACCGGGCCGGGCGCGCCGGAGGTCGCGACACGAAACGCCTGCCGCACCATGTCGGGAATTCGCGCGACGTCGTCGATCGTGGCGTTGAACTTGGTCACCGGCTCGAACGCCGGAACGTCGTCGACTTCCTGATAGACCTTTCGGAATTTCGTTTTCGGGTCGCGACCGCCGGTGAACGCCAGCACCGGCGAATGCGCGAGGTGCGCGTCGCGCAAGCCGGCGGCGAGATTGAGCGCGCCGATGACTTGCGCCATGCACACGCCCGGCTTGCCCGAGGCACGCGCATAGCCGTCGGCCATATAGGCGGCCGATTTTTCGCCGTGCGTGTGGATACGCGCGATCCTGGTGCGGCGCTCCATCTCGGCGAAGGTGCGGCGCAGAACCGCCGGCACCATGAACACATGCGTGACGCCGTAGCCGGCGAGCATGTCCGCGAGCACCTCGGCGCCGGTGCGTTTTACGTTATGTCCCAACATTATTTTCGTATCGAACGCCGAAGCGAAGCGGGTCGCGTCAGCTGTCTTCGCTCCGGCGTGACGTGATCAGGGAGGCGGTACGCAGTAGTCCCAGTAGCCCCGGGTCTCCAGCGGATCAGCCCAGTACCAGCATGCGTTCGGTCCCGGCGCGACCGGCACAGCGTGCGCGGCGCTCACCGCGATGACCGTGCCGAGGAAGACGCCGCCGACGATCGCCGTGCCGTAGTACGGGCGGCGGACCCAAACGCGATAAGGCCGGCGCACCACGACGGTGGTGCGGCTGCGTACGACAGTGTTGCCGTGCACGGTCGTAGAGCGGCGAACGGTGGTGGACCGGCGCGTGGTGTTGCCGCGGCGAACGGTCGTCGTGCTGCGAACCGTCGTCTTGTTGCCTCTGGTGACCTTCGTCGTCTTCGTTTTCTTTGTAACGGCCGACAAATCGTTGGCGATCGTAGCCTCGCTCGACTGGACGCCGGACGCCGCGGCCGTGCTTGCCGGCGAAAAACCGGCAAGTCCAGCCGCAAGGACAAGGGTCGCGAAGCTCAGACCGAAACTGCTTTTATGCATGATGTCGCTCCCGTGGACGTGCCTCTCTTGATTTCCTCTCCCCGCCTCACCGGACGATTCGTGCCGGCGAAGCTCTAGCCATTTACACCGGAGCCTACTTGATCGCCAGCGGATTGACGGGCGAGCCCACCGCGCCGGTGATCGGAATGGCAGGCGCGACGAACATGAATTCGTAGACCTTGTCGGCGGCGCAATCGTCGGCGAGCGCTTTCAGGTCGAATATCTCGCCCATGGTCATGCCCATGATGGGAATCGTGATCCAATGCCAGGGCTGGTTGATGCCTTCCTCGCTTTCGTTCGGGCGCACCTCGCAACCCCAGGTGTCGCTCGCGAGCGCGGCAAGCTCCGTCTTCTGCACGAAGTCGAGCGTCTCGAATGAAAAGCCCGGCGCATCGCCGCCCGGATAGCCGTCCCAGCTTCCCGCTTTCTGGCAGCGCTCCATCATGCCGGTGCGCACGATGACGTAATCGCCGCGCTTGAGAGCGACGTTCTGCTTTTTCGCGGTGCCGTACAGATCGTCGTTGGTGATGCCATAGCCGTCGTCGAGCGACTCGACTCCCTTGTAACGCGCGACATCGAGCAACACGCCGCGTCCGACCATCTTGTGCTTGGTCTTCTCGATGCCGCACTTCTGCGCGCCCGCGCTCGTCACCTCGCGGCAGTCGTAGCCGTTCCACATGTAGTTCTCGTAGAAGACGTGGCCGAGCCCATCCCATTGCGTGCCGCATTGCAGCGGGATGACCACCATGTCGTCGGCGGCGCGGATACCGCGTTTATCGAGCACGCCGGAATAGGCGTCGGTGCCGGTGCGCAGCATCGTGTGGATCGGGTTGGTGCGGCCCATCGCCGGGTATTTGCTTTTTGCGCCTTGCGGGCCGGTGTGGTCGAAATTGAGCGCCAGCGAGATTACCTTGCCTTTCTTCACGAGCTGCGCGGCGGCGATGATATCTTCCGGCGTGGTGAAATTGAGCGTGCCGATCTCGTCATCGGGACCCCATTTGCCCCAGTTTTTGTATTTTTCCGCAGCGTCACGCATGTCCTGGCGGGTTATTTTTTTGGCCGGCATTGGGTGTCCTCGATTGCACGCTGGATAAACGAAAGCGGGCAAATACAGCCCGCCCAACCCAGCAAATGCAAGCCCACTGGCAACCGGCTTGGGCAATGCTACGATGCAAAAAACTTAAGGGAGGACTTCGATGCGTTTCATTGCGCGATTTGGGCTTGCCTGCGCCGCGTTGATTGCCGCGGCGATGCCCGCGTCGGCGGCGGGCTATCCGGAACGGCCGGTCAAAATCGTCGTGCCGTTCGCGGCCGGTGGGCCGACCGATGTAATGGCGCGGCTCATCGCCAGCAAATTGTCGGAGCGACTCGGCCAGCAATTCTACGTCGAAGATCAGCCGGGCGCGGGTGGAAACATCGGCACTGCCAATGTCGCGCGCGCGGCGGGCGACGGCTACACCATCCTCGTGGCCTCATCGAGCTACGTGGTCAATCCGAGCTTCTACAAGAATTGCCCTTACGACCCGGACAAGGATTTCATCCCGGTTACGCTCGCGGCGATAACCGCCAACATCCTGCTGGTCCATCCGTCGGTGCCGGCCAAAACCGCCAAAGAACTGCTCGACCAGATCAAGGCCAATCCGAACAAATACACCTTCGCCTCGCCCGGCCTCGGCACCACGCCGCATCTCGCGACCGAGCTGTTCAAGGCGACTTATCATCTCGACTTCGCGATCGCGGCCTACAAAGGCGGCGGCCCGGCGGTGCAGGCCGTCCTGGCGAACGAGACGCCCGCGACCTTCGTCGCCATGACACCGGCAACTCCGCTCGTAAAAGCGGGCAAGATCCGGGCGCTGGCAGTGACGACGAAGAAGCGCTCATCCGCCCTGCCCGACGTGCCAACGCTTGCCGAAGCCGGCATCACCGGCCAGGAATCGGAGACCATGCAGGGCGTGTTCGTGCCGAAAGGCACGCCGAAGGCGATCGTCGATCTGCTGCAAAAAGAGATCGCGGCGATCGTCAAAATGCCGGACGTGAAGGAGAAGATGACGCCGCTTGGCTTCGAGCCGGAAGGCACCACGTCGGAGGAGTTCGCGGCTTACGTGAAGTCCGAAATCGCCAAGTGGAAGAAAGTCATCCAGGACGCGCACATCAAGCAAATCTAAAACGTATGGCGGGTGACTGTCATGGCCGGGCATAGCCCGGCGACGACGGGCGTAGCCGGCCTTTCGTCCCGGCCATCTCGCTTAGGTTGGCATCGTACTCTCCTTGGCGGCATGCGCGGGCAAGGTCCGCGCATGACAGTGGAGGACGCTTCGCATGCGCATCGTCGACATTCGCGAGACGGCGATCCCGCTCAAATCGCAGCTCGCCAATTCAAGCTTCGATTTCTCGGAAATGACGACGTCGGTTGTCGCGGTGATCACCGACGTCGTGCGTGACGGCAAGCCGGTTTGCGGCTTCGCCTTCAATTCGACGGGCCGTTACGCCTGCGGTGCGCAGATGCGCGCGCGCTTCATCCCACGCATCCTCGCCGCCGCGCCGGAGTCGCTGCTCGACGACAGCGGGGAAAATCTCGATCCGGCGAAGATTCTTGCGGTCATGCTCCGGCGTGAGAAGGCCGGCGGGCATAGCGAGCGTTCGATCGCCATCGGCACCATCGACGTCGCAATCTGGGATGCGGTCGCCAAGATCGCGGAGAAGCCGCTGCACCGGCTGCTGGCCGAGCGCTTCAACGACGGCAGGATCGCCGGCAAGGTGTTCTGCTACGTTGGCGGCGGCTGGTATTGGCCGGGTCAGACTATCAAGGATTTGCAGGACGAGATGCGGCGGCATCTCGACGCCGGCTATACGATGGTGAAGACCAAGATCGGCGGGCTGCCGCTCGACGAGGACATGAAGCGCGTCGAGGCCGTGCTGAAAGTCGTCGGTGCGGGCAGCAATCTTGCCGTCGACGCGAATTGTAAATTCGATCGCGCGGAAGCGCTCGCCTACGCCGCGGCGATGGCGCCGCTGAAATTGCGCTGGTTCGAGGAAGCCTGCGATCCCCTCGACTTGGCGTTGTTCGCCGAGCTTGCGGAAACCTACCAGCCGCCGCTCGCCACCGGCGAGAATCTCTACTCGACACAGGACGTCATGAACCTCGTGCGCTTCGGCGGCTTTCGCGCGGGCCGCGACGTCATCCAAGTCGATCCGCCGCAGGCCTATGGCATCACCCAATACGCGCGCACGGTTGCGATGCTGGATCGGCAAGGTTGGCCGCGCACGTCGCTGTTTCCGCACGGCGGCAACCAGATGTCGCTTGCGATTGCCGCCGGCTTCGGGCTCGGCGGCGCGGAATCCTATCCCGGCGTATTCGGCGATTTCGGCGGCTTCGCCGACGACGCGCGCGTGGAGAACGGCGCGTTGACGCTATCCGACCGTCCCGGCATCGGCTTCGAAGGCCAGGCGCGGCTCTACAAGATCATGCGGGAACTGGCGGGCTTATAGGCCTAGTCGATGAAGGTCAGCGGCCGCGCGACCGCTTCGAGCGGCTTGCGTTCGGCGTTGACGCCCCAGAGCCACGCCACCAGCCCGCCACCAATCATCAGCACCGCGCCGAGCAGATAACCGCCAAATACGCTTGCGCGCGAATGCGTGTCGATCAGCGCGCCGAACAGCAGCGGGCCGAGCACGCCGCCGATGCCGGTGCCGACGGCGTAGAAAAACGCAATCGCCAGCGCGCGAATTTCGAGCGGAAACGTTTCGCTCACCGTGAGGTAAGCGGAACTCGCCGCCGCCGAGGCGAAGAAGAAGGTCGTCATCCATGCCGCGGTCTGTGCTTCCGCCGAGATCCAGTCGCGCATGAAAAGATAGCCGGTCGCCGCGAGCAGCAGACCGGAAGCCGTGTAAGTGAACGCGATCATCACGCGGCGGCCTTTGGTGTCGAACAGCCGCCCGATCAGCACCGGCCCCATGAAATTGCCGGCCGCGAACGGCAGCAGATACCAGCCGACGTGATCGGACGGGATCGCATAGAAGTCGGTGAGGATGAGCGCGTAGGTGAAGAAGATCGCGTTGTAGAAAAACGCCTGCGAGGCCATCAGCGCGAGGCCGACAAGCGCGCGGCGCCGATGCACGACAAGCAAGGTGCGCGCAACCTCGAGAAGCGGCGTCGAATATCGGGTGCGCAGCCGCACTTGCGGCAAGTCTTGTGCCGGCGGCAGAGCGCCGAAACGCGCTTCGATGCCCGCAACGACGCGCCGCGCTTCGTCCGCGCGGCCATGCGTCATCAGCCATCGCGGGCTCTCAGGCAACCAGAGCCGCATGAAGAAGATCACCAGCGCCAATGTTGCGCCGATCAGGAAGGCCAGGCGCCAGCCGAAGTCGGGATCGATGATCGCGGGATCGATCAGCACCAGCGAGCCGAGCGCGCCGAGCGCCGCGCCGACCCAGAAGCTGCCGTTGATAACGAGATCGGTCCAGCCGCGCACACGCGCGGGCACGAGCTCCTGGATAGTCGAATTGATGGCGCCGTATTCGCCGCCGATGCCGGCGCCGGTTACGAAGCGAAACAGCGCGAAGCTCGCCAGATTCCACGAGGCCGCAGTCGCCGCCGTCGCCACGAGATAGACCGACAGCGTGATGAAGAACAGTTTCTTGCGTCCGAGCCGGTCGGTAAGCCAGCCGAAGAAGATCGCGCCGATGACCGCGCCGGCGAGGTAGGCGCTGCTCGCGAGCCCGATGTCGGTATTGGAGAAGCGCAGCGCCGGGCTTTCCTTCAGCGCGCCGGACAGCGCACCGGCAAGCGTCACTTCGAGCCCGTCGAGAATCCAGGTGATGCCGAGCGCGGCGACGACGAGCGTATGGAAACGGCCCCAGGGCAGCCGGTCGAGCCGCGCCGGGATGTCGGTTTCCACGACCGTGCGCTGATCGTTCAAGTGCCCTGCCCGCATCTCCCGAAGCTAACGCACGGGCCGCAAGACCGTTCAGAATCGGGCCGGGAGCCCCGTGTCGCAGAAATGCAACATGGAATTTGAATTCCGTGCGGATTCTCCACAAGGACCGCGACTCAGATAGGTGTGCGTCAAATCAACGGGTCAAGGGGTCATACGACGATGAGCCTGGATGCTGTGGACTATCGAGCCGCACAAGAAGAAGAAATCAAACGGATCAACGAAGACGTCCAGAACAGCCTGATGACGCCGGTGCGGCGCGCCGCGCTCGACGCCCTTGAGCGCGAATTCAGCGAGCTTCTCAAGAAAAAGCGCCCGCGCTAGCGGCATCACGTCAAAAACCCGCCATCCGCCGTGCTTCGCGCGCGGCGGATGATCGGTTATTCTGCGGGCGGCGACCCCGCGGACCGATTTCAGCATGGATAGCGATGTTCTTCGCCGACTGCACTATGCCGCCGCGATCGCGTGCGGCGTGTTCGCCGCGCTGGTCGTGCATATCGTGCTGACCGTCCTCGGCCTCGGCCTCGACTCCGTCCTGCGCGACGCCGCGCTGAGCAGCAAGCAGCAGTTCATCTCGGCGCTGGCCTGGTGGGCGATCGGCGGCGCAGCGTTCGCGGCGGGCTGGGCGACCGGGGCCTACCTGATCGCCGCGGCGCGCGAGCGCGAATTCATCTTTCGTCTGGCGCAACGCTTCCTGATCGCGGTCGTGTTCGTGGCCGCGACCGTCGGCGGGCTGCTCAGCAAGAGCGGCAACCTCGGCGGCACGGTGGACGTCGTCGCGGGCCTGACTGCGCTTGGCTTGGGCCTCATCTGCGGATTTTGCGGCGCGCGCGTCGCCTATCTCAACGCCGAGCAGGTCTAGCCGCTATTCCTTCACGGCGCCGGTCATCGCCGAGACGTAGTGCTCGACGAAGAAGGCGTAGAGGATGACGAGCGGCAGCGAGCCGATCATCGCGCCCGCCATCAGCGAGCCCCAGCGGTAGATGTCGCCATCGACGAGCGCGGTCACGATCGCGACCGGCACGGTCTTGTACTGCGTCGAGGAGATGAAGGTCAGCGCGTAGATGAACTCGTTCCAGCACAACGTGAAGCAGAAGATGAAGGCCGAGATCAGCCCCGGCACCGCGAGCGGCAGCACGATGCGGACGAGAATTTGCCATCGGCTGGCGCCGTCGATCAGCGCGCATTCCTCGAGCTCGAAGGGAATGGTCTTGAAATAGCCCATCAGGAGCCAGGTCGAGAACGGAATGAGAATGGTCGGATAGGTCAGGATCAGCGCGAACGGCGTGTCGAACAGACCGTACTGGAAGACGACGGTCGACAGCGGGATGAACAGGATCGACGGCGGCACGAGATAGGCAAGAAAGATCGCGCCGCCAACCCATTGCGCGCCCTTGTAGCGCAGCCGCACGATCGCATAGGCGGCAAGCACGCTCGCAGCGATCGACAGCGCCGTCGCGCACACCGCGACCAGCATCGTGTTCCACAGCCAGATCGGATAGTCCGTCTCGAACAGCAGCTTCTCGATGTGCTTGAGCGTCGGATTCCACGTCCAGAACGGGCTGTAAGTGTCGAGATCGAGCAGCTGGTTGTCGGGTTTGATCGAGGTCAGCGCCATCCAGTAGAACGGGAACAGCAGCACGAACAGAATGATCGACAAAGGCAGATAGAGCGTCACCAGCCGCCGCGGCAGCGAGTGCAGATAGCTCATGCCCTCGGTTTCGTCGGACAGCGGCGTCGAACCGGTGAGCACGGCCTTCGGATTGGCGGCCTTGCCTGCGAGAGCGTCAGTCATTGCTCTCTCCCTGCTGCCACTTGCGCCGCTGCAGACCGAACCACGAGACGAGGATCGCCGCGAGCAGGAACGGAATCATTGCGGTCGCGATGGCGGAGCCCTCGCCGAGGTAACCGCTCATGATCGCGCGCTGGTAGGAGAATGTTGCCATCAGGTGCGTGGCGTTGACCGGACCGCCGCGCGTCATCACCCATATGAGCTGGAAGTCGGCGAAGGTGAACAGCACCGAGAAAGTCATCACCACCGCGATGATCGGCGTGAGCAGCGGATAGGTGATGTACCGGAAACGCTGCCACGGCGTCGCGCCGTCGATGGTGGCGGCTTCGTAGAGCGACGGCGAAACCGTCTGCAATCCGGCAAGCAGCGTAATCGCGACGAACGGCACGCCGCGCCAGATGTTGGCGAAGATCACCGACCACCGCGCGTTCCACGGATCACCGAGAAAGTTGATGTTGGTCGAGATCAGATCGAGCTTCCGCAGCGACCAGGAGATGATGGAGAACTGCGGATCGAACAGCCACCAGAAGGCAATCGCCGACAGCACCGTCGGCACGATGAAGGGGATGAGAACTACCGCTCGGATGAGCGCCTTGAACGGCAGCTTCTCATTGAGCAGCAGCGCGAGATAGAGACCGATGGCGAACTTGATGGTGCTGGCGACGCTCGTATAGAGCAGCGTGTTGAAGACGGTCAGCCAGAACGTCGCGTCGTCCGAGAGAAATTCGTAATTCTCAAGACCGACGAAAACGCCGCCGCGGCCGAGCCGCGCGTCGGTGAACGACAGCCAGACGCCGAGGCCGAGCGGATAGGCGAGAAACAGAATGAGGAACGCCGCCGCCGGCAGCATGAACCAGAAAGCGAGCCAGTTCTTGTTGGCCATGAGCCGGTCCCACGCGGTTACGTCCCGCGGGGGAGCCTTGGCTCGTCGTTGCTCGAGAGCGATGGTCATCGAAACCGGATCGGCTTTCCGCCTGTCGAAAAAATGGCCGGCGGAGGGATGCTCCGCCGGCCGCGTTTGTCAGCGATAGATGCGCTTCAACTGCCGCTCGGCGATAGCGATCGAGCCCTTCACGTCCTCGCGGCCGGTGCAGTGATTGGCGAACATGTCGACGACGACAAAGTCGGCGATTGCGGTCGCCGCCTTCTCGCCGACCGAGCCGAGCCCGCCCGCGGTGCGCGTACGCTTGGCCACGTCGCGGAACGGCGTCGCCTTCGGGTCGGCGGTCCACACCGGGTTGCTGTCGTAGGCGTTGAGGCAGTGCGTGAGATAGCCCTTCGCCGACTGGATCCACGGATTGAAATTGTCGGCTTCGAGCATGAACGCCATCAGCGCCTTACAGGCTTGCGGATACTTCGTGTAGGTCATCGCCAACACCGGATACATCAGGTGCAGCTCGGTCGGCTTCCCGGAGACGCCGACCGGGAAGTAGGCGTGATCCATGTCGGCGGCAATCTGCTTGGCGCTGTTCTGCGCCGCCACGTAGATCGAGATGCCGTTGTTGGTCCAGCTGATTTCGCCGGCCAGGAACGCCTTGTTGTTTGACGCGTCGTTCCATGCCGCCGTGCCGGAGATCATGTTGCCGTAGAGCTGCTTGGCGTATTCCAGCGCCTTGGCGGTCTCCGGCGAGTTGATGATCACCTTGTCGTTCTTGTCGACGACTTCGCCGCCATTCGACCACAGGCACCAGTAGGCCCAGCTGTTGGCGTCGCCCGAAGCATGTCCGAGCGCGAAGCCGCCGGGGGTCCCCTGCGCCTTCATCGCCTTGGTGTATTCGAGGAAGGCGTCGAGCTTGTCGGGGAATTTCGAGAACCCGGCTTTCTTCGAAGCCTCGATGCGGTAGTTCATCAATGCGCCCGAATAGCAGATCGGGATGCAGATCCACTTGTTGCCGCTGTGGCCGTATTTCACCGCGCTGTCGACCCAGCCGCCGTACTTCTTGCCGAGGTAGTTGGCGACGTCGGTGACGTCCATGCACTTCTGCGGGAACAGATGCGGCAGCGAATAGAGACCCCAGAACAGGTCAGGCCCGGTGCCGGTGTTCGCGGCAACCGACGCCTTCGGCTGCACGTCTTCATACGACTCGCGGGAAATTTCGACCGGCACGCCGGTTGCCTTGGTGAAAGCGGCAATCAGCTTCACGAAAGCGTCGTCCTCGGACTGCACGAAATATTTCCAGCGCAGCATCGAGAGTTTTGCGCCCTTCTCCGGCTTCCAAGGCGCGCTTTGCGCCCATGCCTTCGCCCACTCGAGCAAGGCGGGGCCGGTCAGCGCACTGGCGGCGCCCAGCGCCGTGCCGCCCTTGACCAGGGCGCGCCGCGTAAATCGGTTCATCGTCGTTCCTCCGTTTGTGTTGCTAAGCAGTGAGACGTTTTCCGGTTGCCTGGTCGAACAAATGGACCAGATGCCGATCAGGTTGGAGCCGGATCTTGTCGCCCGGCTTGAATTGGTGACGTTCGCGGAACACCGCGACTACTTCCTCGCCGCCGAGCTTGGCGAAAACCTGCGTTTCCGAACCGGTCGGCTCGACCACGACGATTTCGGCCTCGGCGCCGTCGTCGGCGATGGTGAAATGTTCGGGCCGGATGCCATAAACCGCGGGCCGGCCGTCCGAACTCGCCGGCGCAGACGCCAGCGGCAGCTTAACGCCGTTCGGCCCCTCGAAGGCGGCGCTGCCGTTCACTTTGACCTTGCCTTTGAGGAAATTCATCGCCGGTGAGCCGATGAAGCCCGCAACGAACTGGTTGGCGGGCTTGTCGTAGAGCTCGAGCGGCGTACCGATCTGTTCGACCAGGCCGTCGTGCATCACCACGATCTTGTCGGCCATCGTCATGGCCTCGATCTGGTCGTGCGTGACGTAGACGGTCGTGGTGCGCAGCCGCTGATGCAATTCCTTGATCTCGGTGCGCATCTGCACGCGCAATTTGGCGTCGAGATTCGACAGGGGCTCGTCGAACAGGAACACCTGCGGGTCGCGCACGATGGCGCGGCCCATGGCGACGCGCTGCCGCTGGCCGCCGGAAAGCTGGCGAGGGTACCGCGCAAGATAAGGCTGCAAGCCAAGGATGTCGGCTGCACGCTTCACGCGCGTTTCGATCTCGCTCTTGGAAGCGCCGCGCAGTTGCAGTGAGAACGCCATGTTGGCGGCGACGGTCATGTGCGGATAGAGCGCGTAGTTCTGGAACACCATCGCGACGTCGCGCTCTTTCGGCGGCACGTTGTTGACGACGCGGTCGCCGATGCGGATTTCGCCGGCGGTGATGTTCTCGAGACCCGCGATCATGCGCAGCAAGGTGGATTTGCCGCAGCCCGACGGTCCAACCAGCACGACGAACTCTCCGTCATTGATGGTGACGGATACGCCGTGGAGGACCGAAGTCTGCCCGAATGCCTTGCGCACGTCGTGAATGACGACGGACGCCATGTATTTCCTCCCGCTTGGCTCGATTGGCCGCTATTTTTCTTACGGATGACGCTCTTGGGAAACGCCGATCCTTCGACAGGCGCTTACTATAGCAGGGCCGTGTCGCTTGGGGATGGTATTTTCACGAGCCGAAATGCCACAGCCACGCGAGGCCTAAGCCGCCCTCCGCCCGCTAAAGTCTAAATCGCCATGCCGCCGTCGACGAGGTGCGCCTGGCCGGTGATGTAGCTCGACTCGTCGGACGCCAGGAACAGGGCGAGCTCTGCGACTTCCCGCGCCGTGCCGAGCCGGCCGATCGGCTGGCGGTCGACGAAGTCCTCGCGCACCGCCTTGAGCGACTTCCCGGTCTTCTTGGCGTTGGCCTCGATGCGCTCGTTGAGCGACGGCGACTGGATCGTGCCGGGACAAATCGCGTTGGCGCGGATGCCTTTGCGGATGTAGTCGGCGGCAACCGCCTTGGTGAGCCCGATGATTGCGGCCTTGGTCGCGCCATAGACGTAGCGGTTCGGCACGCCGCGGATCGAGGACACCGCGGACGAAATGCTGATGATCGAGCCACCGCCGTTCTTCAGCATGGCGGGCAGAAACGCGCGCAGCACGCGGTGGATCGATTTGACGTTGAGGTCGAAGGAAAAATCCCAGTCTTTTTCCGAGCAGTCGAGAACGGTGCCTTGATGCACATAGCCGGCGCAGTTCATCAGGATGTCCGGTGCGCCGAATTTCTTGATCACGTTCTGCGCCAGGGCTTCGACATCCTCCGTCTTGAGTGCGTTGAGCGCGAACACTTTGGCCTTCTTCAGGTCCTTGAGCTTCTTCACGTCGAGATCGGTGGCGATGACGGTCGCGCCTTCTTCGATGAAAATCTCCGCGATGGCGCGGCCGATGCCCTGCCCGGCCGCCGTCACGAACGCCGTCTTTCCTTTAAGTCTGTTGCTCACGGGAATGACCTTCTGGTTAGTGATTGTCTCTCGGAATGCTCTTTTGCGCGATGCGCTGATATTTCACCGCCGGCTTGAGCACCATGCCGTCGGCGAGCTGATCGACCATGGCGCGCTGGATTTCCTGCCAGGGCGTCTGGCTCGCGGGATACTGGAAGCCGCCTTTCTTCATCAGCGCCGCCTTTCGTCTCGCCAGCTCAGCCTTGGAGACCAGCATGTTGGCCGTGCCTTTTCTCAAATCGATGCGCACGCGGTCGCCGGTCTTGAGCAGCGCGAGCCCGCCGTTTGCCGCCGCTTCCGGCGACGCGTTGAGGATCGAGGGCGAGCCGGAAGTTCCGGACTGGCGGCCGTCGCCGATGCACGGCAACGCGTTGATGCCCTGCTTCAACAACGCGGCAGGCGGCTGCATGTTCACGACTTCGGCGGAACCGGGATAACCGATCGGGCCGACCCCGCGGATAAAGAGCAAGGTGTGCTCGTCGATCTTGAGCGAGGGATCTTCGATGCGGGCGTGATAGTCCTCCGGCCCTTCGAACACCACGGCGCGGCCTTCGAAGGCATCGGGGTCCTTCGGGTTCGACAGGTAGCGCTCCCGGAATTCGTCCGAGATGACGCTCGTCTTCATGATCGCGGAATCGAACAGGTTGCCGCTCAAGACCTTGAAGCCGGCCTGCTTCTTCATCGGCTTTTTGTAGGACCGGATCACGTCGTCGTCCTGAACGCGCGCATGGCGCACGTTCTCACCCATGGTCTTGCCGTTGACGGTCAGCACATCGGGGTGGCCGCGTCCGGCCTTGAACAGCTCGCGCATCACCGCCGGCAGACCGCCCGCCCGATAATATTCCTCGCCGAGATATTTGCCGGCCGGCTGCATGTTCACGAGCAGCGGCACGTCGTAACCGACCTTCTCCCAGTCCTCGATCGACAGCTTGACGCCGATGTGGCGCGCGATGGCGTTGATGTGGATCGGCGCATTGGTCGAGCCGCCGATCGCCGAATTGGCGATGATGGCGTTCTCGAACGCCTTGCGCGTGAGGATGTCGCTCGGCCTCAGATTCTCGCGCACGATTTCGACCGCGCGCACGCCGGTGTCATACGCAATTTGCGCGCGCTCGCGGTAGGGCGCCGGGATCGCGGCGCAGCCGGGCAGCGACATGCCGAGCGCTTCGGCAAGCGCGTTCATGGTCGAAGCCGTGCCCATGGTGTTGCAGTGGCCGACCGAGGGCGCCGACGACGTCACGATGTCGAGGAATTCCTGGTAGTCGATCTTGCCCGCGGCGTGGTCCGCGCGCGCCTGCCAGACTACCGTGCCGGAGCCGGCGCGCTCGCCCTTCCACCAGCCGTTGAGCATCGGCCCGCCTGATAGAACGATCGCCGGAATGTTCACGCTCGCCGCCGCCATGATGCAGGCCGGCGTGGTCTTGTCGCAGCCGGTCGTGAGCACGACGCCGTCGATCGGATAGCCGAACAGCACTTCGACGAGGCTCAGATACGCGAGATTGCGGTCGAGGCAGGCGGTGGGGCGTTTTCCGGTTTCCTGGATCGGATGCGTCGGGAATTCGAAGCAGACGCCGCCGGCGGCGCGGATGCCTTCGCGCACGCGCTTGGCAAGTTCGAGATGATGGCGGTTGCACGGCGAAAGATCGGAGCCCGACTGCGCGATGCCGATGATCGGCTTGCCCGAGGTCAGCTCTTCCTTGGTCAGCCCGTAATTGAGATAGCGCTCGAGATAGAGCGCGGTCATGCCGGGATTGTCGGGATTGTCGAACCAGAGCTGCGACCGGAAGGGACGCCGCGATTTACCTGCCTTAGCCATTCAAGTCTCCACTACGCAACGGCCGCGACTTTATACACTGTCAGCTATGAAGTCTCTGTCCCGCCGCAACCGACGATTGCCCGTTTGAATCATTTGTAATGCTGTGCAGCGCAACCATCAATCGCGCCCGAGCGTTGCTCAGGTGACAACCGGCAACACGTCGATGTCGTAGGCGTAACTCATGCTGCGTCCGAGCACGGGATCCTCGAGCGTCATCTCGAAGCGCGCCGCCGGGCGGATGCCGCCGATGGCGCCGAGCGTGCCGCAGAACATGATCGTGCCCGCGGAGAATTTCGCCGCGCCGCCCGCGCGCCCCATCAGGTCGGACGGCGTGCGCATCGCCGCGAGCGCGCCCTCCTGATATTTCACGCGCTTGCCGTCGATGGTCGCATGTGCCGACAATCTCAATTGATCCCAGTGATCGGCGATATCATCGAGGCGCCAAAGTGTCGTGCCGATCAGCTTGGCGCAAAGCTGCTTCGACAGCGCGATGCCCATCGTTTCCGCTTTGCGGTCGGTGTGATCGGAGCCGAGGCCGAGCCACAACCCATCCTGCATCGCGACCACCACCGGCTCCGCTTCGCCGGACGTGTCAGGCCCGAGCACCTCGACGCGCGTGGCCTGGGACAGGTTCGCCGTGCTGATGCGGTAGAACACCGGCACCGACGAGGGGCGCGGCACGCCGATCGCCGCCAGCTCCTCGATGTGGTGATGCAGCGCTTTTTCGTCACGGCCGGTCCAGCCCGCGACGATCAGCGTTTGCGGCGTGAGCTCGGCGCGGTCGGTTCCATGTCTTGAACGGCGCTCGAAAGCGAGCATGGCTTGTTCCTTGAGTTGACGTTGGGCACTTCGTAACATGATTGCCGAGGACATTTCACCGGCGGAAAACCGTGTTGGACACTCGACGCTTCCGCGATGCGCTCGGCCAGTTTCCGACCGGCGTCACCATTATCACAACCGTGACGCCGGCCGGCGAGCGGCTCGGCATGACCATCAGCTCGTTCAATTCGCTCTCGCTCGACCCGCCGCTGGTTTTGTTCAGCATCTGGCGCGAGGCCACCAGCTTTGCCGCCTGGCAGAAAGCCGAGCGCTACGCGATCAACGTGCTCAACGAGGAGCAGGAAGAATTGTCGAATAAGTTTGCGCGCGCCAAAGGCGAGAAGTGGATCGGGCAGACGGTGCTCAGCGGCAAGACCGGCATGCCTCTTTTGCCGAACGCCGTCATCGCCTTCGAATGCGAAGCCTACGAACGGCACGACGGCGGCGATCACGAGATTTTCGTCGGGCGCGTGGTCGAGCTGCACGAGAATTCAAGAAAGCGCGGGCATCCGCTGGTGTTCTTCGGCGGGCAATACCGGCGTCTCGGCGCTGTCGAGGCGGACGCGCCGGAAGACATTGTCAACTTGCTGCACGGATGGTGACGCAATGGGCGTGAACAAGAAGCACGACGAATTCCACACCCTCGACATGAACAGCGGGTGGGAAACGCCGCCCGGCTATCCGGCCGGCATCCAGCAGAAGATCTTGTCGGGCGCGCTCGATGAGAAGAACAAGCGCGGCACGCGCACGCGGCTCCTGCGGTTTGCGCCGGGCGTATTCACCACCGCGCCCTTTGTGCACGAGTACTGGGAGGAAGTGTTCCTGGTGTCGGGCGACCTCACGGTCGGCAATGATGCGCAGGGCAATGGCGGCAAGTCATTCCCGCCCAATACCTATGCCGTCCGCCCGCCCGGCGCCTATCACGGACCGTTCAAGTCGAACGGCGGCTGCACACTTTTGGAGATGCACTACTTCGATCCGGTCTGAGTGACGCCCGCGAGGTGGCGGGCGCGCGCCTTCTTCTCGTCGAGCTTCATGCCGCGCGCGATCTGGATGCGCTGCGCCTGCGGCGACCCCGCCCCGTGCAGGCTTTCGGTCAAGTAGCCGACCGCATTGCGGCCGATGGTCATGTTCTCGATCAGCCGCAGGATGCGCATGCGGTCGGTGACTTCGACGCCGTCTCGCCCTTGCAGGAACTTGCGGATCAGCGGACCGACTTCGTTGTTCTGCAAATCCTTCTCCGACGGCATGGTGACGACAAGGCCGCCGGCGATGTCCTGCGCCAGCCGCGCGATCTCGTATGGGAAGCGCGTGACGTTGTGCTTGGCGACGTTCGACAGCATCTCGTCGTTGAGGTAGGCGCCGGACGCCATCGGCTTTGCCTGATGCGCGCCGGCCATGCAGCTTGAATAAATCGTCTCGTTGAGATGCGTCATCTCGACGAGCTTGTCCTTGATGTGCGAAGCGGTCTCGACGCCGTTGTGCTCGGCGGCGGACGCCGCCGCGCCGATCAGCACGTCGCCCAGGCCGGTTTTGCACACGTAAGATGAGCGGTGATAGGTGGTGAAGCGCTCGACCAGCGCGGTCGCGTATTCCCACTCGCCGTCCATGAACACGTGCTCGTGCGGCACGAACACGTCCTCGAACACGATCAGCGACTCCTGCCCGGCGAACTGCGCGTTGCCGGCATCCATCGCGCCACCGTCCATGATACGCGTGTCGTTGGTCTGGCGGCCGACGACGTAAGTGAGACCCGGCGCATCGACGCGCACCGCGCCGACCACCGACCAGTCGCGGTCCTTCTCGGTCATGCGCATGGTCGGCATGAAGATGAGCCAGTGCGAATTGACCGCGCCCGTCTGGTGCATCTTGGCGCCCGAGACGTAGATGCCTTTCTCGTCGCGCTTGGTGACGTGCAGGAAAAGATCGACGTCCTTCTGCTGGTGCGGCGCTTTCGAGCGGTCTCCCTTCGGATCAGTCATGGCGCCGCCGATCACGACATTCGCCGCCTGCGCGCGCTTCAGGAATGCGAGGAAGCGCTTGTGATAGTCGGTGCCGTTTTTCGCATCGATGTCGAAGGTCACCGAATGACAAGTGCCGATGGCGTCGAGGCCGACGCAGCGCTGGAAGCAGGTGCCGGTGCGCCGGCCGAGCTCGCGCTGCATCTCATGCTTGGCGACAAGCTCCGCCGGGCTCACCGGCACGTGCAGGAAGCGGTTGATCTGCCGGCCGCTGATGTCGGAGTGAACGGTCCCGAAGGCCGGCCGCTCGGTGGCGACGCGGAACGTTTCCGCCATGGCATTGACCGAAGGACGGATCACCGGATGATCGACCGGCTCGGGCACGCGCTCACCCATGAAGAATACGTTCATGCGGCGGCCGCGCAGCGAATTGATGTAGTCGTCCGCGGTCTTGATGGGAGTTGCGAAGTCCGCCCACAGCGTCTCGACGTCCTGCATCACACCATCTCCTTCAAACGCGACAATTTCCTACCCTGCCCTCACGCATTCATCGTTTCCTTGAGCTTGTAACGTATGATCTTGCCCGAGCCGGTGCGAGGGATCTCGGCGATCAATTGCACGCTGTGCGGCACCTTGTAGGCCGACAGATGCGTGCGGCAATGGGCGATCAGCGCCTCGTGCTCGACCGTTTTGCCGGGCCGCGGCACCACGAACAGCGCCGGAACCTCGCCCAGATGCTCGTGCGGCATGCCGACCACGGCGCAATCGAGCACTGCCTCGAAAGTGTTCACCACCTCCTCGATTTCCGCCGGTGCGATGTTCTGCCCGCCACGGATGATCAACTCCTTCAAGCGCCCGGTGATCGTCAGGAATCCATTCTCGTCGCACTTGGCGAGATCGCCGGTATGGTACCAGCCCTCGCGCAGCGCATTGCGCGTTTCCTCCGGCTTGTTGTGATAGCCGGGCATGACGTTCGGCCCGCGCACGATCAATTCACCTTCCTGGCCCGGCTTGCAGTCCTTGCCGCTCACCGGATCGACGATACGCACCGCAAGTCCCGGCAGCGGCAGGCCGCACGAGCCGAGAATGCGCCCGCCGGTCGGCCAGTTCATCGTCACCATCGTCGAGGTTTCGGTGATGCCATAGCCGTCGAGCAGCGGCACGCCGAGATGCGCCTCGAATTCGCGGTTGAGCGTTGCCGGCATGATGGCGCCCGCCGACGCGCACAGCCGCAGGTTCGGGAACTTGACGCCCTTTTCGGCGCGCGTCGCCTGCAACAGGTAATGAAACATCGTCGGCACGCCCGGGAAGTAGGTGAACTCACCGGTCTTGAGCAGGCGCACCGCTTCGCTCGTGGAGAATTTCTCCATGATGTATTCCGTCGCCCCGGTCGCGAGGATGCTCATCACCGAGAGATTGAGCGCGTAGGAATGAAAGAGCGGCAGCGGCGACAAGACGGTATCGCCGTCCGACAATCCGGTGATCGGCACCCAGCACGCCGCGTTGACCCACAACATGCCGTGCACGGTGAGCTGCACGCCCTTGGCGCGTCCGGTGGTGCCGGACGTATAGAGAATGTAGGCGGGCTCGTGCAGCGAAGCCGGATCGCGCGGCACGGACTTCGGCGGCGCCGTCACCAGCGTCGCATAACGCAGCGCCTCGGCTTCGCATTTTCCGCGCTCCGTCACGATCAGTGTTTTCAGGTTGGGCGCCGACGCCTTCAGTTTCGCGAACAGGTCGCCGCGCTCGGCGGTGGTGAATACCGCCTTGCAGTTTGCGTCGCTCAGCCGATAGGCGATTTCAGTTTCGGTCGCATCGTAGCTGATCGGCACGCCGATCGCGCCGGCGCGCGTGATGGCGAAACAGCATTCGATCCACTGCACCGAATTCGGCAGCATGATCGCGACTGTGTCGTTCGGCGAAATGCCGTTGTCTGCAAGATGACCGGCAAGCCGCGCGGTGCGGTCGAGCAGTTCCGCATAAGTGACCGATGTGTGCGCGTCGCGATAGGCGACCTTGCTTCCACGCGCGGCGGCGTGCCGGTTGAGCAATTCCGGAATGGGCGCAATCAGATCCGTTCGCAGCATCGTAACTTCCCCGTCAGACCATACTAAACCCGCCGCTCACGCTGATCACCTGCCCGGTGATCCAGCCGCTGCGCGGCGACGCAAGCAGCGTTACCATCGGCGCGATATCGTCCGGCAAACCGAGACGCCGCACCGGATAAAGCTTCACCAGTTTTTCGCGGTTGGCCTCGACCCAATCCTTGTCGTGCGCGGTTTCGACAAGGCCGAGCGATACCGTGTTCGCTGTCGTGCCGGACCGGCCAAACTCACGCGCCAGCGATTTCATGAGCGCGACCACGCCGGCGCGCGCGGCCGCGACGATCGCCAGACCGGATTCGCCGACGCGCGAGGAGTCGCCGATGATGCTCACGATGCGGCCGTTCTTTGCCGCGTCGAGATGCGGCCCGGCGGCGTGGCAGCAATGGATCGCGCCGTAAAGGCAGGCGTCTATCTGACGATGCCAGTCTTCCGGCTTGGTTTCCATGAAGCGCTGGCGCAACGCGAGGCCCGCGTTGTTGATGAGAATGTTGAGACCGCCAAAATCCTTCACGATCGCATCGGTCATCGCCTTCACCGCGGCGTAGTCGGCGACGTCCGCCTTGTAGCCCTTCGCCTTGCCGCCTTTCGCGGCGATCTCCGACGCCAGTTGCTCGGCCTCGTCGCCGGATGTGCGGTAGTTGATCGCGACTTGCGCGCCTTCCGCCGCAAGGCTGAGAACGATCTCCCGGCCCACATCCCGCGCGCCGCCGGTGACCAAGGCAACCTTGCCCTTCAATCCGAAATCCATGATCGCCCCTTTCAGGTCTTGCCGCGGGCCCGCGCCGCCTCGATCAGGCGGAACAGACGCTCCGGCGTTATGGGAAGCTCGTTGATGTCGATGCCGAGCGGCGCAAGCGCGTCGGTGACGGCGTTGGCGACCGCGGCCGGCGAGCCGATGGTGCCGCCCTCGCCCATGCCGCGGAAGCCGCCGAGCGTGGTCGGCGACTCCGATTCAAGATGCACGACCTGCATTGACGGAATTTCGCACGCCGTCGGCACTAGATAATCCACCAGGCTCGCGGTGTTGATCTGTCCCTGGTCGTCGTAGACGACTTCTTCGTAGAGCGCGGCGCCGATGCCTTGCGCGACGCCGCCATGCACCTGGCCGTCGACGATCAGCGGATTGACCAAGCGGCCGCAGTCTTCCGCGACGGCAAAGCGATCGACCTTGATCTCGTACGTTTCGGGATCGATTTCGACCGTCGCAATGTGCGTCGCCGAGGTCGTGGTGCCGAACACCGGATCGTAGGTCTTGGTGGCGGCAAGCTCGTCGCGCGCATCCGGCGGCAAACGCCCCATCTCGGAATAGACCGCGCGCGCCACTTCGCGGAACGTGACCGAGCGGTCGGTGCCGGCGACGGAAACCTTGCCGTCTTCCGCGACGAGATCGGCCGCGGAAGCTTCGAGCAGATGCGACGCCGCGTTGAGCACCTTCTCGCGCACCGCGCGCGCGGCGAGTGTCGCCGCGCCGCCGGCCAGCACGAGGCTGCGGCTCGCGTAGGTGCCGGTGCCGCCCGGAACCGCCGCACTGTCGCCCTGCACGATGCGCACGTCCTCAAAGCGCGCGCCGAGATGCTCGGCGACGATCTGCGCCAGCGTCGTCTCCAGCCCCTGCCCGTGCGAGGCGACGCCGAACGCCGCGGTGATCGCGCCGGTCGAATCGATGCGGATGTTGGCCGTCTCGGTGCCGGTGTTGATCGGCATGCCGGGCGCAACCGAGATGCGCGATCCGATGCCGGTCAGTTCGGCATATGACGCAATGCCGATGCCGAACCAGAGGCCTTTCGCGCGCGCTTCTTCCTGCTTCGCGCGCAGCGCGCCGTAGCCGATCGCCTCGCAAGCCGCGTTGAGACATTCCTTGAAGCCGGATTTGTCCCACACGATGCCTGAGGCGACCTTGTAGGGAAGCTCGTCGGCGCTGACGAGATTGCGTAAGCGGATTTCCTTCGCGTCGAGGCCCGTCTTCGCCGCGGCCATGTCGATGAGCCGCTCCATGACGAACGTCGAAGTGGGCCGCCCGACGCCGCGATAGGGCCCGGTCGGCGCCTTTGACGTCGCGGCCGCGCGCACGCGGCCGCGGTAATGCTGGATGCGATACGGCCCGGGCAGGAAGCTCACGACCTGCACCGGCTCGAGCGCCGCGGTCCACGGATAGATCGAATACGCGCCGACATCGCCGATCACATCGGCGCGCAGCGCAAGCGCGCGGCCGTCTTTATCGAGCCCAAGCTCGGCGTCGATGATCTCGTCGAAGCCCTGGCTGTTGCAGGTGAGATCCTCCATGCGGTCGCTGGTCCACTTGACCGGGCGCGCGAGCCGGCGCGCGGCGGCGCAAACGAAAATCTCTTCCGGATAGAGCGAGCCCTTGCCGCCGAAGCCGCCGCCGACGTCCGGCGCGACCACGCGGATACGGTGGCCCGGCAGATCGAGCGCGGCGGAGAGCGCGTCGCGCACGATGCCGGGCACCTGCGTCGCGGAATGCAGCGTCAGCGCGTCACGGCCGGCGTCGTATTCGGCCAAGCACGCGCGCGGCTCCATCGCCACCGGCGTCTTGCGATGCATGCGGAAGCGGCCTTTGACGCGCACCGGCGCTGCTTCCATCGCGGCGTCGACGTCGCCGCGCTTGAACTCGCGGGCAACAAGCACATTCGTGCCGGCGTCCTCGTGCAGCAGCGGCGCGCCGTCGCGTACCGCTTCCTCCGCGTCGATCACGACGGGCAGCGGCTCGTAGTCGATCACGATCAGCTCGAGCGCGTCCTCGGCGTGATAACGGCTCTCGGCAACGATGCCGACCACCGGCTCCCCGACGTAGCGCACCTTGCCGCGCGCGAGCGGCGAAATCGGCGTCGCGTAGTAGTTCGCCATGCGCGAGGTGGCGACCAGCGGCGTCACGCCGCTCAGATCGTCCGCCGTCAGCACGGCAACGACGCCGGGCGCGGCGCGCGCGGCCTCGCAATCGATGGCGCGGATGCGCGCGTGCGACTGGTCGCTGCGGCGGAAGGCGACATGCAGCACGCGCGCCGCCTGCCGGTCGTCGGTGTAGCTGCCGAGCCCGGTGAGCAAACGCGGATCTTCCGTGCGCTTGACGCGGGCGCCCACGATCTTCGGCCTTGCGTGAATTTCGGCGTCAGTCATAGGCGTCAGCGCCTTTGCGCAAGGTCTGCCATTGCGCGTCGTCGTGTCCACACAGCACGGCCGCGCCTTGCTTCTCGAGGCGCTTGATCTCGGCGAGCGATTTCCTGAGCGCGTCCGCGTTCCAGATATTGCGCGGGAGAATGTCGCGGTCGATCGACGCCTTCAGGGCCACCGTATCGGCGGCGAGCAGGAACTTGCCGGAGCGATCGAGCGCGACGAGCGCGCTGATGCTGCCCGGCGTGTGCCCCGGCGTCGGCAGCAGCACGATACGGCCGTCGCCGAACAGGTCGCGCTCGCCTTCGAGCGCGTCGATCGGGCCGGCCTGCTCCCACTCGGCGGCGAGATAGCCGGCGTTCTCCGCGCCGGGCGCACGCGCCGCCTCGATCTCCTTCTTGTGCACGATGACGCTCGCGCGCTTGAAGAAGGCGTTGCAGCCGCAGTGGTCCGGATGCAGGTGCGAGCACACGACTACGTCGATGTCGTCGCATTGCAGGCCAACACCGGCGAGGCCGGTCACGACGTTTTCGCCGGGCGGCATCAACGGCGTCATCAGCTTGGCGAGGCTGCCCCAGCGCGCCTGCGGATCGTCCGGCACCGACGGATGACAGCCGGTGTCGAACAGCACGTTGCCCTGGCTGTGGCGCAGCAGTGCGCTCGACACGGGAATGTCGATCGTCTCGCTGCGGTCTGCTTCCGGCAAAAAAATGCTCTTGCGCATGCGCAGCCGGCCGCCGGAAAGAAGGTGCATCTTCATCGCGCCGCTCCGTTCTTCACGGCGCGGATCGCCTTGACGATATGCTCGTAGCCGGTGCAGCGGCAGAGATTGCCGGACAGGCCGTCGCGGATATCGTTGTCGGTCGCGAGCGGATATTTTTGCAGGAGATCGGTCGCGGTCATCAGCATGCCCGGCGTGCAGAAGCCGCATTGCAGCGCATGATGTTCATGGAACGATTCCTGCAACGTATTGAGCTTGCCGATCCTGCCGAGGCTTTCGACCGTCTCGACCTTGCAGCCGTCCGCCTGCACCGCGAACATCAGGCATGAGCGCATACTGTCGCCGTCGACCAGAACGGTGCAGGCGCCGCAGACGCCGTGCTCGCAGCCGACATGGGTGCCGGTGAGGCCCAGCGTGCCGCGCAGGAAATCGGCGAGCAGCAGGCGCGGCTCGACCGCGCGCTCGTAGCGCGCGCCGTTGACGGTCACGGCAATGTCGCGCGTCTTGCTCATGCCGCGCCCGCGCCCCGCCATGCCGCGGCCAGCGCCCTGCCCGTGAGCACGCCGGCGAGATGCCGCCGGTAGTCCGACGAGGCGTGCAGGTCGGTTTCCGGCATGATCGCGGCACGAACCGCTTCGATCGCGCGCGCCGTCAATGCCGCATCGAGCTTTTTCCCGATAAGCAGCGCTTCCGCTTCGCCGACGCGCAAGGCGGTCGGCCCAACGCCGGTCAGCGCGATGCGCGCTTCCTTCACCGCGCCGCCGGAGACCGTGAGCGTCGCGGCAACGGCTGCGAGCGCGAAATCGCCCGCGCGGCGCGCGACCTCCTCGAAGCCCCAGCCGGTCTGCGGTGACAGCTTCGGCAAGTGGATTCCGGTAAGCATCTCGTCTTCGGCCAGATCGACGGTGAGCGCGTCGCGGAAAAAGTCGCGTGCTGCGGCGACACGCCTGCCCTTGCGCGAAACGATCTGAAGCGTCGCATCGAGCAGCAGCGCCATCATCGGCAACTCGGCCGCCGGATCGGCATGCGACAGGCTGCCGCCGATGGTACCGCGGTTGCGGATGGCGAGATGCGCGACGTGCGTCATCGCGCACGACAGCACAGGAAAATGTTTCGCGATGACGGACGACGTTTCGAGTTGGTGATGCCGCGTGAGCGCGCCGATTGTCACCGCGTCGCCCGCGTCTTCGATGAAAGAAAGGCCGGGAATGCGGTTGATGTCGACCAAAATCGCCGGCCGCAGCAGGCGAAAATTGAGCATCGGCACGAGGCTCTGCCCGCCGGCGAGGATTTTCGCTTCGCCTTGCGCGTCCGCCAGCGCGGCGACGGCCCGCTCCACGCTATCGGCGACCACGTACTCGAACGCTGCTGGCTTCATGGCTTGCGAGAGGCCCCGCACCGTCCCCGCGACTAATGACTTTCATAATTAGACTATGTAGGTTATCGTCAAGTCAAGCAGCCGCGCGCGTTCGTCTTGCGCGCTGTTCGGGGTAGCGATGGGTCAGGTCGTGAGTTTGCGGCGCCGCGCGCCGGCGCAGCGCAGTGCGAGACGGGCGCGCGCGAAACCGGTGCGCGTCATTCGCGAGCGCAATTGCTCGGTCGGCCGCACGGTTGCGATCCTGAGCGACAGCTGGGCTTTCCTCGTGCTGCGCGAGTGCTATTTTGCCGCCACGCGTTTCGAGACTTTCCAGTCCGCGCTCGGCATTCCGCGCGCGACGCTCACGCAGCGCCTGCGCGACCTCACCGCCGAGGGTCTGTTGCGACGCGTGCAGTATTCGCAGCGCCCGAAACGCTTCGAATATCGCCTTACCCAAATGGGCATCGACCTTTATCCGGTGATGATGGCGCTGCTCGCGTTCGGCGACAAATGGCTCAAGCGCACGCCGAAGCCGCCGATCTATCTCGTGCACAATCTGTGCGGCCACGTCTGCCGTCCGACCGTCGCCTGCTCGCACTGCCGCGAGGAGGTCAACATCAGGACCGTCACCTACCGCGACGGTCCCGGCGCAGGCGTGACGCCGGTCATCGACGCCAAGCGCAACCGGCGGCCGTCCGACCCGAGTCTGCTCGATCGAGGCCGCCCGAGCTCGGTGTCCGAGACGCTCAAGGTGATCGGCGACCGCTGGAGCTTCATGGTTATCCGCGAGGCTTTCTTCGGCGTGCGGCGCTTCGACGATCTGCTGAACAAGCTCGGTATCGCACCCAATATCCTCACCGACCGGCTCGACCGGCTCGTCGCGGAAGGCATTTTCGTACGGCGCAAATATCAGGATTTGCCCGAGCGCTACGAATATCCGCTCACCAGCAAGGGCAAGGACCTCTATGGGCCTCTCATCGCGATGCTGCGCTGGGGCGACGACTGGCTCGCACGCGGCAGGCCGCCGCTCATCCTGCGGCACAACGATTGCGGCCACGACTTCAATCCGACGGTGGTGTGCAATCACTGCCGTGAGCCGCTGCGCGCGAAGGAGATGAGCTATCGCCTCAATTACCGGCCGCGCAGCGACAGCCGCCCGCGCAAGCCCGGTCGGCCGCTCATCGTCGAGGACGCCTGATGTCGCGGAAATGCCGGTGGCATGCGCGGCTATTGACATGCATTACTAGACTGACCGATCATTTGCCAACAAACAAAAAGGATACGGGAGGGGTTATCGATGCAGATCAAGCGCACGCTGACCTTCATCGAGGAAATCGCCGAGGAAGCCGGGCAACGTGTTGATCCGCCGCTGCGCAAGGTCGCGGTCGCGGCCATCGTCGACAATCCGTTTGCCGGCCGGTTCGAGCGTGACCTGAAGCCGCTGGTCGATGCCAGTGAAGCGATCGGCCGCACCATCTCCAACCTCGCCGTTGCGATGCTCGCGCCGCAGAAACCGCAAAGCTACGGCAAAGCCGCCATCATCGGCATGAACGGCGAGCAGGAGCACGGCGTCGCCATGCTCACGACCGTGGTCGGCAATGTGATGCGCGACGCGGCAGGCGGCGGCAAGGCATGGATTTCCTCGCTGACAAAGCGCGCCGCGCCGGGCGCGACCATCGACATTCCGCTCGCGCACAAGGACGCGCTCTACGTCCGCTCGCATTACGATGGCCTCACGATCACGCTGCACGATGCGCCGCTGCCGAACGAGATCGCGATCATCTGCGCCTTCGCAAGCCGCGGCCGTCCCAACCATCGTCTCGGCGGTGTTGCCGCGAACGAAATCAAGGGCGTCGACGGGCTGACGTGAGACGGGCGAAGCGAACGTTGCGGGCGTAGAGGACGAAGGAGCCGGCCATGACTGACTGCAAGACAGGTGCGGAGCACATCAAGTCGCTCAAGGACGGCCGCACGGTCTATATCGACGGCAAGCTCGTGCCCGACGTTACCGAACACCCGGCGTTCCGCAATTCGGTGAAGTCGGCGGCACTGCTTTACGACTACCAGGCGCGGCCCGAGAACATCGAGTTGATGACATTCCAGCCGGACGGCTCGAACCGGCGCATCAACCGCGCGTGGCAGATGCCGCGCAACTACGCGGAGATGGTGCAGCGGCGCAAGGCGATGCAGGCCTGGGCTCGCCTCTCCTACGGCTTCATGGGCCGCTCACCGGACCATCTCGCCTCGGCCCTCGTCGGCCAGCGCATGGGCATCGAGGTATTCGAGAAGCACGGGCCGAAGCGCGCGCAGGCCCTGCGCGACTATTTCGAGGAGGCAAGCCGCAACGACTACTTCCTCACTTACGTGATCATCAATCCGCAGGCGGAGCGCGCCAAGGACTGGGGCGAGCAGAAGGAAGAACTGGTCGCGCGCATCGTCGACGAGGATTCCGGCGGCATCACCATCCGCGGCGCCAAGATGCTGGGCACGAGCTCGATCATGGCGAACGAGGTCTTTGTTGCCAATTTGCAGCCGCTGAAACCCGGCGAGGAAGACCTCGCTTTTTCCTGCGCGCTGCCGATGAACGCCAAGGGCATGCGCGTCCTGTCGCGGAAATCCTATGAGGCCGCCGCTGTCTCCATCTTCGACAATCCGATCTCTTCGCGCTTCGACGAGAACGACGCGCTCATCTATTTCGACGACGTAAAGGTGCCGTGGGAACGCGTGTTCGTGCACAGGGACGCCGACATGTGCCGCGCCCAATTCCACGACACAGCCGGGCACACGTACCAAAACTACCAGTCGCAAATCCGGCTATCGGTAAAGATCAAATTCCTGATCGGCCTGGCGCATCGCATCACCGAGGCAATCGGCACCACCAACATCCCGTCGGTGAAGGAGCAGCTCGGATACCTCGCCGCGCACAGCAGCATGGTCAACGCCATGATGGCCGGCATGGAGGCGGAGGGCTCGATGCGCGGCGAATGGTACGTGCCGAACAAGCATTTCATGTATTCCGCGCAGGTGCTGACGCAGGACCTCTATCCGCGCATCGTCAATACGCTGCGCGAACTGTCCGGCGGCGCATTGATCATGCTCCCGTCCTCGATCCACGACTTCGAGGATCCCAAGCTCAAGCGCATCATCGAGGTTACGCAGCGGGCGGCCAAGATGGGCCCGGAAGAGAAAGTAAAATTCCTGAAAGCCGCGTGGGACGCCGTCGGCTCCGAGTTCGGCTCCCGTCATACGCAATACGAGATGTTCTACGCGGGCGCGCGATTCGTCACGACCGGGCACAGCTACCGGACCTACGACTGGGACGGCGCAACCGGACTCGTCGACAGCCTGATGGAATCCTACCAGCTCGAGGACGAACTCGGGCGCAAGCCGAACTGAGGATGGAACGGCTGGGGCCATGAAAGTCGCGATCGTCAATCTCGGTCAGGTCGTCTCCGGCGACTGGCGCGAGCCGTTCGCCAGGGGCGACACGATCCTCGTCGACGGCGAGAAGATCGTCTCGGTCGGCACGGCGTCAGCGGATGCGGTGAACTCCGCCGACGTTGTGATCGATGCCGATGGCATGACCGCCATCCCCGGTCTGATCGATTCGCATGTGCACATCACCTTCGGCGATTACACGCCGCGCCAGCGCACCGTCGGCTATCTCGAAAGCTACGTACACGGCGGCACGACCACCGCGATCTCCGCATCGGAAGTGCATGTGCCGGGACGGCCCCGCGACGTCGAGGGCGTGAAGGCGCTCGCCGTCGCCGCACAGCGCTGCTTCGCCGATTATCGGCCGGGCGGCATGCGCGTCATTGCCGGCTCGGTCATTCTTGAGCCTGGCTTGAAGGAATCCGATTTCCGCGAACTCGCGCAGAAGGGCGTGAAACTGGCGAAGGCCGGCTTCGGCGCGGTCAAAAGCTCTTACGACTATGTGCCGCTTGTCGCCGACGCCAAAGCCGCGGGCTTGATCACCACCTGCCACACCGGCGGGTCCTCGATCCCGGGCTCGGGCGCGATCACCGGCGACCATCTCCTGAAAATGCATCCGCACGTATCGTTCCACATCAACGGCGGGCCGACGGCGATGCCGGATGCGGACTTCGAGCGTGTCATCAAGGAATCCAAGATCGCCTTGCAGGTCTGCACCGCGGGCAACCTGCGCACGACATTGCTTTGCGCGCGGCTGGCGGACACGAACGGCGCGTTCGAGCGCTTCATCATCGCGACGGACACGCCGACCGGCAGCGGCATCATGCCGCTTGGCATGCTCTACACCATCGCACACTTGTCGAGCCTCACCGACATGGCGCCCGAGCGGTTCATCTGCGCGGCGACCGGCAGCAACGCGCGCGTCTACGGCCTCGACAGCGGCCTCATCGCCTCCGGCAAGGCCGCCGACATCGTGCTGATCGACGCGCCCGACGG
Organism: Pseudolabrys sp.; assembly: GCA_035546875.1. Classification (GTDB taxonomy): domain Bacteria; phylum Pseudomonadota; class Alphaproteobacteria; order Rhizobiales; family Xanthobacteraceae; genus Pseudolabrys. Next base: position 10,506 of record DASZVZ010000137.1, on the reverse strand, counting down.
AGGCACGCAGAAGACCGCGCTCGCCGCCATCAAGCACGGCGACATCGCAGCTATCGGCGCCGTCATCACCGCGGGGGTGCCGCGTTTCGTCGGCCGCAGCCGCAATACCCCGGCGACCACGCGCAAGGCGCGCGTCGCGACTTCGCGGGTGACGCAAGATTTTTCCCCGGCGGCGCACTGACATGCCGGCACAGGCCTGAGGACGAGATGTTTTACCAGCAAATGATCAACGGCCTGATGCTCGGCGCGTCCTACTCGCTGGTGGCGATCGGCTACACCCTCATCTTCGGCGTGCTCAATCTTCTGTATTTCGCGCACGGAGAAGTATTCATGGTCGGCGCGTTCGTCGGCCTGTTTCTGGTCTTGTACGCCGGGACGAACATCTACGTCGCATTGTTCGGCGCGATGATCGCCTGCGCCATCCTCGGTGCATTCGCCTTCTTCGTGGCCGTCCGCCCGGTGCCGAAAGATCGCCCGCTGGCCCCGCTGATCAGCACCATCGGCCTCACTATCGTCTTGCAAAATCTCGCGATTTACGTGTTCGGCGGCCAGCAGATGGCGTTCCCCGAAACGATCCACCAGGCGCTCTATCATCTCGGCCCGATCACCATCAGTTCGGTGCAGATCTTCATCCTCGGCGTCGCACTCGCCCTGATGGTCGCGCTCTGGCTATTCATCGAGCGCACCAAGCTCGGCCGCGCGATGCGCGCGGTGGCCGAAAACCATGAGACCGCGGCGCTGCTTGGCGTCAACGTCAACCGCGTGGTGCTGATCACGTTCATCATCGGCTCCGGCATCGCCGGCATCGCCGGCGTGCTCGACGGGCTGAAAAACAGCAGCGTGTCGCCCTTTATGGGCCTCGGCGCGGCCGTCAAAGGCCTGATCGTGATGCTGCTCGGCGGACTCGGAAACGTGCCGGGCGCGATGGTCGCCGGGCTGCTGCTCGGCATGATCGAGATCCTGTCCGCAGCCTATATCGGCACCACCGAGCGCGATTTCTTCTCGTTCCTGATCCTGATCCTCATCCTGCTCTATCGGCCGACTGGATTGTTCGGCACGCGCACAGCCGAACAAAGGTAGCCATGTTCAGCGGCCTCATCGACAACTACACGCAGTCGGTTTTGATCTTCGCCGGCATCCACGTCATTGCCGCCTACAGTTTCTTTGCGCCGTTCAAGACCGGCCAGGTTTCGCTCGGTCAGGCCGGCTTCATGGGCATCGGCGCCTATGCCTCGGCGATCCTGACGCAGAAGATGGGCCTGCCGTTTGCGGTCGCGTTGCCGTTCGGCGGCCTCGTTGCCGGCATCGTCGGCATCGTGGTCGGATTTCCGGCGCTGCGCATCAAGGGCGTGTACCTCTTGCTGCTTACGCTCGGCTTTTCCGAGATCGTGCAAGTCGTAATCCTGAGCTGGGATTATACCGGCGGAGCGCAAGGCTTCCGTAACATTCCGTTCAATCCGAACACGTTCGAATGGTGCATCGGGCTGATCGTGCTGCTGATGATTTTCTTCGCGCGGCTCGAGCGCTCGAGCCTCGGCCGCGCGATGGACGCCATCGAGCAGGATGAAACCGCGGCCGAAGTGATGGGCATCGACGTTGTGCGCATCAAGCTCCTGGCGTTCGGCATCGGCGCGGCGATCGCCGGCGTTGCGGGCGCGCTGTTCGCGCACCACACGACCTACGTCGATTCGACGACGTTCAATATTTTGCTTGCGGTCGAAATTCTGACCTACGTCGTGGTCGGCGGCGGCAGCACGTTCTGGGGGCCCGCGCTCGGCGCCTTCGTGCTGACACTGCTGCCGGAATTCCTGCGCACGCTGCGCGACTACCTCGAGCTCGTGCCGACCGAGTGGACCGATTCATTCCCGATCAATCGCATCTACGATTTCCTTTACGGTTTCCTCGATTTCGAGAACGCCAAGCGGCTGATCGCCTACGGCCTCATCCTCATGGCGATGATGATCGTGCGACCGGACGGGCTGCTTACCCGTGATTCCATGCGTTGGGCCTCGTTTGCGCGCTGGAGGAACAGCCGTGACTGACCCGCGCAACGTCTGCCTTGCCATCGAGGGCCTGACCAAGCGTTTCGGCGGCTTCTACGCGCTCAATGACGTGAGCGTGGAAGTCGCCACCGGGCATATCCACGCCCTGATCGGACCCAACGGCGCCGGCAAGACGACATTCTTCAATCTGATCACGGGCGTGCTGCCCGCCGATTCCGGCCGTATCGTATTCGAGGGTCAGCCGCTCGATCATACGCGGCCGTCGAAGCGCACGATCAAGGGCATTGCGCGCACGTTCCAGAACATCCGCTTGTTCCCGCATCTCACCGTGCTGGAAACCGTCATGGTCGGCGAGCATTGCCGCTCCTACCCGTCGGTCACCGGGGCGCTGATGCATGTCGTGCTACAGCGGCCGTTCGGCGAGGCGCAAGAAGAGCGCACCATGCGCGCGAATGCGATGGAGCTTCTGGAGTTCCTCGGCCTCGCAGGCAAGCACGCGTCGAAGTCCTCGGACCTTTCCTATGGCGATCAGCGCCGCCTCGAGCTTGCGCGCGCGCTCGCCACGCGGCCGCGCCTGCTGCTGCTCGACGAGCCGGCCGCCGGCATGAACCCGCACGAGACCGAAGAGCTCGACGACGTCATCACGCGCGTACGCGACCGCGGCGTGACGATCATCCTGGTCGAGCACGACATGCGCCTGGTGATGGGCATTTCGGACCGTGTGACGGTACTCAATTTCGGCAACAAGATCGCCGACGGAGCGCCTGATGAAATCCAGAAGGACCCGAAGGTGATTGAGGCGTATCTGGGCGAGGACGCGGTGCTATGACGATGTTGTCGGTTGAAGGCCTGCGCGCCGGCTACGGCAAGATCGAAGTGCTGCGCGACGTCAGTATCGCGGTCGAGCAAGGGCAGATCGTGACGCTGATCGGCGCAAACGGTGCCGGCAAGACCACGCTGCTCAAGACCATTTCCGGATTGATCCGCCCGACTGCCGGAAAAATCGAATTCGAAGGCAGGAGTATCGCGCGCGTTCCGGCGCACAAGATCACCGGGCTCGGCATGAGTCATGTGCCGGAAGGCCGCGCCATCCTCAAGCGCATGACGGTGATGGACAACCTGCGCATGGGCGCCTACGTGCGCGCCGACAAGGAAATCGACCGCGACATCAGTGCGGTCTTTGCGCGGTTTCCGGTTCTCGCCGAGCGTCAGGACCAGACCGCCGCCACGCTGAGCGGCGGCGAGCAGCAAATGCTGGCAATCGGCCGTGCGCTGGTCGCGCGTCCGCGCCTCTTGCTGCTCGACGAGCCCTCGCTCGGGCTCGCCCCGAAATTCATCACGCTGATTTTCAACACGCTGCGCGAGCTCAAGGCCGAAGGAAAAACCATCCTGCTGGTCGAGCAGAATGCGCGCAAGGCCCTCCAGGTCGCGGACCATGGATACGTCATGGAGCGCGGCCGCATCGCGCTACGCGGGACGGGCCAGGAACTACTGAACATGCCGGAGGTCCAGCGCACCTACCTAGGACAGAGCGCCGCATGAAGCACGCAACGCCGCACAGGATGTCAATTCCCGCGTTTGGGGATAAGATATTCCAAAACAAGAATTCGTGGGGCGGTGCGCGATCGGACACGTGAACGATCTCGATCAAGCAACCAAGTGGGAGGGTAAGATAATGAAACGACCAATAAATTTGATCATGTCACTGGCGGCCGCAGCAGTGGTGTTTGCGGCGCTGCCCGTGCACCAGGCCGACGCGGCGAAACTCGCCGGCCGGCACGTCAAGATCGGCTGCCTCGTGCCCTTGACCGGCAAGGGCGCCGAGTGGGGCCAGGGCGCGAAGCCTTCGATCGACCTCGCGGTCGAGGAGATCAACGCGAAAGGCGGGATCGGCGGATTGCCGATTGAAATGGTCTGCTACGACGACCAGACGCTCGAATCCGAAGCGCTCAATGCCATGAACCGCCTGGTCGACCGCGACAAGGTTCTCGCCGTCGTCGGCCCGTGCTTCAGCGGCCCGTTCGAGACGATCGCGCCGCAGCTCGACTCGCGCTTCAAGACGCCGATCGATTCCTACTGCTCGGCAAAGCCCGGCCTTTCCGCGATGAGCAAATGGGCGTTCCGCAACACGCTTACCAGCGACAAGCAGCTCAAGCCGGTCGTCGACGCATGGCTGAAGGAATACAAGATCAAGAAAGTCGTCATCATCTATGATGCCGAAGACGCCGTCTCGAAAGGCGAAGGCGCGGCAGTGCTGCCGAAGCTCCTGAAGGAACACGGCGTCGAAATTCTCGACAGCCTGACCTATCGCACCAAGGACACCGATTATTCGGCGCAGGTGACGAAAGCGAAGTCGCTTGGCGCCGAAGGCATCGCGCTCGGCGCCTGCTACCAGAACGCTGCAGCTATCGCCAAGGAGATGGCAAAGCAGGGCTTCAAGGTTCCGATCATCGGCGGCGCCTGCGCCGGCGCGCCGGGCTATATCGAGATCGCCGGCAAGGCCGCGGAAGGCACGTACATGTCGACCGCCGCCTGGCTCGACGATCCGCGTCCGGAAGTCCAGGCCTACGTCAAGAAGATCAAGCCGCGCCTGCACGGCCAGTTGCCGCCCTACAGCGGCCCGCGCTCTTACGACATCGTGTACTCGTTCAAGTATTGCTTCGAGAAGGCGGGCATCACCAACAAGCCGGCCGATCTCGACAGCGATCGCGACAAGATCCGTCAGTGCCTCGGCACGCTCAAGGATTTCCCCGGCGTCGCCGGACCGATCACCATGGACTCGGTGCGTGACGGCACCGGCATCACCGCGATCCTGAAGGTGGTCAACGGCAAGTACGTCAACGTCGCGAAGTGAGCGGCTGACGCGGTGAACAAGTGCAAGACGGCGCTCCGAATAAAGGAGCGCCGTTTTTGCTCGGCCGCTTGCGCGCGCCGGCATTTGGGCAAGAATAGACCGTTCAGAACTATCGCAGCATGACGGCAACGGGAAATCGCTGGTGCGGCCAGTCGGTCGAGCGCGTGGAGGACGCGGCGCTCCTTACCGGACACGGCCGCTTTATCGACGATCTCGGCGTTCGACCCGGCACCCTGCATGCCGCGATCCTGCGCTCACCGCACGCACATGCGAAAATCCGTGCCATCGACGTGACCGCTGCTCGCAAGGCGCCGGGCGTCGCCGCCGTCATCACGGGTGCAGAAGTCACGGCGCTGTCGGCAAGCCTGGTTGTCGGCGTGAGGGCACCGATCGAATGCTGGCCTATTGCCGTCGAGCGCGTGCGCTATACTGGCGAGCCGGTTGCTGTCGTCGTGGCTACCGACCGCTATCTCGCCGAGGACGCATTGGAATTCATCGAGGTCGACTACGACCCGCTGCCGGCTGTCGTCGATCCGCTTGACGCGCTCGATCCGAAGCAACCGGCGCTGCATGAGGGACTCGGCGGGAATGTCGCGAGCGAGCGTGCGTTCCGCTATGGCGATCCAGAGCGCGTTTTCGCGGATGCGCCGCACCGCGTTTCCGTAACGATCCGCTACCCTCGTAATTCCTGCACGCCGATCGAGACCTACGGCCTCGTCGCCGAATACGACGCCGGCGAAGACGCCTACGACGTGCTCGCCAATTTCATGGGACCATTCAGTTTGCACGCCGTGATGGCGCGCGCGCTCAAGGTGCCGGGCAACCGCCTCCGCCTGCGCACGCCGCCCGACTCCGGCGGCAGCTTCGGCGTCAAGCAGGGCGTATTTCCCTACATCGTGCTGATGGGTATCGCCGCGCGCGTTGCGGGCCGCCCGGTGAAATGGATAGAGGACCGCCTTGAGCATCTTGCCGCCTCTGTATCCGCCACCAACCGTGTCACCACGATCGAGGCTGCGGTCGACGCCGACGGCCGCGTGCGCGCATTGGCGTGGGATCAGCTCGAAGACGTCGGCGCGCATATCCGCGCGCCGGAGCCGGCCACGCTCTACCGCATGCACGGCAACCTCACCGGCGCCTATGACATCCGCCACGTCTCGGTACGCAACCGCGTCGTGCTCACCAACAAGACGCCGACCGGATTGAACCGCGGCTTCGGCGGACCGCAGATGTATTACGCGCTCGAACGGCTGATGCAGCGTATCGCCGTCGAGCTGGGGCTCGATCCGCTCGACGTCATCCGGAAAAATCTCGTGCCGTCCGGCGCGTTCCCTTATCGTACGGCGACGGGCGCCACTCTCGATTCCGGCGAGTATGCCAAGGCGCTGGAAATCGCGCTTGCCGATGGCGGCTTTGCCGAATTGCGCGAGCGGCAGAAGGCGGCGCGTGCGCAAGGCCGCATCTACGGCATCGGGCTGACCGCGGCGGTCGAGCCGAGCGTCTCCAACATGGGCTACATCACCACCGTGCTGACGCCGGAAGAGCGGCGCAAGGCCGGGCCAAAAAACGGTGCGCAGGCGACCGCAACCGTTTCGCTCGACCCGCTCGGCGGCGTCTCGGTGCACACCGCTTCGGTGCCGCAGGGCCAGGGCCACCGCACGGTGCTGGCGCAGATCGTCGCCGACGCGCTCGGCCTCAAGCCATCCGATATCCGCGTTGTCGCCGACTTTGATAGCGCAAAAGATGCCTGGTCGATCGCCTCGGGCAACTACTCCAGCCGTTTCGCCGCCGCTGTCGGCGGCGCCGCGCACCTCGCCGCCGGGAAGATCAAGGCAAAGCTCGCCCGCTCGGCGGCCGCACAGCTCAACGTGGCAGCGCAGGACGTCGAGTTTGCCGACGGGCGCGTCCGCGCGCGCGGCAATCCCGACAACGCCATTCCCTTCTCGCGGCTCGCCGCCGCCAGCCACTGGTCGCCCGGTCTCGTCGCCGAGGAAAATCAGGCGCTGAGCGAAACCGTGTTTTGGACGCCGCCTGAGCTGACGCCGCCGACCGAGAAGGACGAGATCAATTCCTCGCTTTGCCACGGATTTATTTTCGATTTCTGCGGCGTCGAAGTGGACCGCGTAACGGGCGCCGTGCGCATCGACAAATACGTGACCATGCACGACTGCGGCCGCGTGCTGCATCCGGGCATGGTGGCGGGGCAGATCACAGGCGGCTTCGCGCAGGCGCTCGGTGCGGCGCTTTACGAGGAATATGCCTATTCGCCGGACGGGGCCTTCCTGAGCGGCACGTTCGCCGATTACCTGCTGCCGACGACGACGGAAGTGCCCACGCCGGTCATCCTGCATATCGAGACGCCCTCGCCTTATACGCCGCTCGGCGCCAAGGGCGTCGGTGAAGGCAATTGCATGAGCACGCCGGTATGCATCGCCAACGCGGTCGCCGATGCCCTGGGCTTGGCGTCCGTGGACCTGCCGATGACCCCGGCCAAGCTCGCCGCGCATATCCACGCCGAACAGCCGACGCGGGGACGCAAATGAAGCCCGCACGCTTCGATTACGTCCGCGCCGCAACGCTCGCAGAAGCGCATGCCGCGCTCGCCGAGGGCGGCGACGATGCGCGCATCATCGCCGGCGGACAGAGCCTCGTGCCGATGCTGTCGATGCGTCTGGCGCGGCCGGCCGTGCTGATCGACATCATGCATTTACCTGCTCTGACGAAAATCGGCGTCAAAGGCGATTCCATTCGCGTCGAGGCTGCGGTGCGGCAGGCGGAATTATTGGCCTGGCCGGAGCTGCGCGAGCGGCAGCCGCTGCTCGCCGCCGCCCTGCCCTGGGTCGGACACGCACAAACCCGCAGCCGCGGCACGGTCTGCGGCTCCGTCGCACATGCCGATCCGAGCGCCGAATTGCCGCTGACGCTGCTCGCGCTCAAGGGCGCCGTGGAATTGTCGTCGCAGAAAAGGCGGCGGCACGTTGCAGCGGAGGAATTCTTCACCGGCCTGATGTCCACCGCGCGCAACGACGATGAACTGATCGAGGCGGTCGAATTTCCGTGCCGCGCGGCCGGCCACGGCTACGCGTTCACGGAGTTCGCCCGCCGCCACGGCGATTTCGCCATCGTGGCGTGCGCCGCGGTCGCCAGCAAAGACGGCGCACGGCTGGCAATCGGCGGCGTTGCCGATATCCCGACGGCGCGCGATTTTGCCGGCATCGAGGGCGATGCGCTCGACGACGCGCTCGACGAATTTGCGGGCGGGCTTGACGCACGCGACGATCTGCATGCCACCGCCAAATATCGCCGCGCGCTGGTGCGCCGGCTCGGCCGCGCCACGATCGAGGAGGCTCGCCGATGCCGCGCCTAAGCGCCGATGCGCGCCACCGCATCCGCTTCGAGCTCAACGGCCATACGGTCGAGGGCGACGCCGAGCCGCGCATGCTGCTCACCGACTTCCTGCGCCATACACTCGGCATGACGGGAACGCACGTCGGCTGCGAGCACGGCGTCTGCGGCGCCTGCACCGTCGAGATCGACGGCGTTCCGGCGCGCGCCTGCCTCACGCTCGCGGTGCAGGCGGACGGCGCCAGGATCCGCACCGTGGAAGGCCTTGCGCCTGCGCCGCGACGGCTGTCGGTGCTGCAGGAAGCCTTCCGCCGCCATCACGCGCTGCAATGCGGCTTCTGCACCGCCGGCATCCTGATGTCGCTCGACCATTATCTGCGGCATCATCCCGATCCTGGCGAAGCGGACTTGCGCGAATTTCTCAGCGGCCATTTGTGCCGCTGCACCGGCTACGCTCCTATACTGGCGGCTGCCCTCGATGCCGCCGCGAAACTTCGTGAGGCTTCCGCGCATGCTTGATCTCGGCACCAGTTTCATCGCGAGCGTCGAGCGCGACCCGAGGGCGCTCGCCGTCGTCGACGGCGCGACGCGGCTCACTTACGCCGACTGGTATCGCCGCATATCAAGCGTGGTCGCCGCGTTCGACCAGCTCGGCCTGAAAGCCGGCGATCACCTGCTCACCGTCGCGCAAAATCGCTGGGAAGCCGCGACCGTCCACTGGGCATGCCAGTTCGCGGGGATCATCATCACGCCGGTGAATTGGCGCGTGACGGCCGATGAGCTCGACTTCCTGATCGAAAACGCGGAAGCCGAGGCCGTTGTCTATGAAGACGCGACCGCCGATGCCGTTGCGCAATCGAAAGCGGCGCAAGCACGGCCGCGCCTGGCCCTTGGCAAGGCGAAATCAGGCGAGATGACGTGGAGCGAAGTGTCCGGACGCAACGCACCGGACGCCGCGCCGCGCGCCGGCGCGGACGCCTGGTCGGTGATGCTCTACACCTCGGGCACCACGGCGCGGCCAAAAGGCGTGCCGCGCCGCCAGAGCGTCGAACGCGCCGCCGCCCTCGCACACGTCGCGCAAAACATGTACGGCAACGGCGAGCGCACGCTCGGCGTCATGCCGCTCTACCACACCATGGGCGTGCGCTCGCTGCTGGCGATGTCGCTGATCGGCGGCGCGTTCATCTGTCTGCCGCGCTTCGATGTCGTGCGCGCGCTGGAGCTGATCGCTGCGGAGAAGATCACCAATCTCTATCTCGTTCCGACGCTCTACCACGACCTCGTCCATCACGCGGCCTTCGCGAAAACGGATGTGCGCTCCGTGCGCAAGCTCGGCTTTGCCGGCGCGCCCATGACCGATGGCCTGCTCAAGGAATTGCAGGCGGCGTTCAAGCCGGAGCTGTTCGTCAATCATTACGGCTCGTCGGAGATCTACACTTTCACCATCGACCAGAACGCGCCGGCAAAGCCGGGCTCGGCCGGCAGGGCGGGCATCAATCAGCGTGTCCGCGTGATGAAGCTCGGCGCGACGCCCGACAAGGTCGCGAGCGTGGGTGAGGAAGGTGAAATCATCGCCTATCTCGCCGGAGACGAGTCCTTCGAAGGCTACTGGCGACGACCGGAAGCCGACGCCAAGGCTCTGCGCGACGGCTGGTACCTGACCGGCGACACGGGTTACTTCGACGCCGACGGCGACCTGTTCGTGACCGGACGCGTTGACGACATGATCATCACCGGCGGCGAGAACGTTTCGCCGGTCGAGATCGAAAGCTGCCTGTCGCTGCACCCGGCAGTGTCGGAGGTGGCGGTTGTGGGACTATCCGACGAGCGCTGGGGCAAGATCATCGCGGCGTTCATCAAGCGCCGCGGCGCTGTGAAAGACGGCGAACTCGACGAATTCTGCCGCAAATCGGGCCTCGCCAATTTCAAGCGCCCGCGCCGTTACATCTTCGTCAACGACATTCCCAAGTCTCCCGTCGGCAAGCTCTTGCGCCGCAAGCTTGTGGCGGGTGAATACGAGACGGAAAAGGCGGGCGTCGACTCGCATCAGGATGGGACCGCAGCATGACCGCGATGAGATTTTCCGATCCGCGCCTGGCGGAGCTCAACGGCTTCCGCGTGGAAGTGAATGCCGAGAAGGAGCGCGCCGACGTCATTCTCGACCGGCCGCCGCTCAACGTGATCGAGATGCCGCAGCGCGACCAGTTGCGGCTTGTATTCGAAACGCTGGACGAGGACGAACGCGTGCGCGTCATCGTGCTGCGCGCGATCGGCGAGCACTTTTCGAGCGGCGGCAACATCAAGGGC
>DASZVZ010000136.1:0-6139 GCA_035546875.1 Pseudolabrys sp. | reverse complement strand
TTGGCGCACGATAATGCCGCCGTCTCAACTCCTTCAGGATGTCGAGTCCGGATTGGCCGGGCATGCTGATGTCGAGCAGCACGCAGCCGGCCTGCTCGCCGTTCACTGAAAGAAAGCTCTCGCCGTCTGCAAACGTCGCGGCCTGATAGCCGGCGACGTTCAGGATCATCGCCGTCGCTTCACGCATTACCGGGTCATCGTCCACCACGGCGATCTGGCGCCTGGCGTCGGCTGGTCCATGCATGTTTCGTTTTCCAAAGGGGTGGCCGGAAAACGCGGTACACAATTAGATTGTGCCGTTACCATATAACAACTTATAGTAGCATTCAAGCTAAAAGCCACAACGCCCTGGAAATGCGAGCCGTGACGCTATTTCTGCAGGCCTTTCGTCAATACGTCACCGTCACCACAACCTTGTCGGCGTAGAGGCCCGCGCTGGGCGTCGGCTGCGCCGGGACACGGGCATAGACGGGGTAGTTCTGCGTCGTGCCCGCACCCGTGCCGGCTACCGTATCGGAGCCGGTCGTATTGCCCCACGGCTGGCTGCGCGGGAAATCCTGATAGAGGCCGTAGGTGATTGCTTCGGCGCCTTTCATCATCTTGCGCGCGGTCGGCGTGCCGTTGCTCAAGCCGCCATCGAGCCCGATGGTGTAATTCGTGCCGGGCGTGCAGGTCACCGCCACTTGCCCGGTCGCGTCGACAGCACTGTTCAGAACGCCGTAGCTGCCAAAGTCGATCGTTTGCGCATTGACGAGGCAATTGTTGACGACCGATGCCGTGACATTGAACGACACCGCCGACAGCAGCGGCGGCAGGCCGAGAATGTTACTGCAATCAAACAGCGCGAGCACCGCGTAGACGAAGTTGACATTGTTGCCGCTGAAGTTCGACGCATAGACCCCGGCCGGCGCCGTCGTCTGCGACCCGAACACACGTCCGTACATCGTCACCGTGGTACTGGCGGTACCGCCGGCGCCGATCGGCAAATCGATCTGCGGCGGGTCGCCGGGCAACCCCCACGTCGTCGAGCCCCAGATTACCGAGCGCCCAGCGTCCTGATAGAGCTGATAGCGCAGCGGATTGGCGCCATTGAGCATGTAGCGGCCGTTGACGTCCGCGCCGCCGGTTCCGGCATTGACGTTGAGGCAGATGCGCAGCGTCGTAAGCGGCACTCCGAGACAGTCGATGGTCACGGTGCCGGCTCCATCGACCGGCGATCCGGACAACACGTCGACATTGCCGAACGCGACGTCGCTCGCGCTCATGGTGCACAGCAGCGCCTGCGCCGGTGTAGGCAGAACGACCGGCCCAAGCAATGCCGCGAGCAGGAGCAAGCGGCGCATCATCGGCACGCCAATGCTTCCGATTGGACGGGATTGTCTCGATCCATCGCCGACACCGCCACGCGGCAGTCGCCGCTCCCACGCTCGATGCGGAGAGTCTCGCCGGCTTTCGCGTTTTCCAGATAGATCTCCCCGTCATAGCCGACGACGAAGGCCTCGCCGGTCTCTTCGATCGTGCCTCGCGTACCCGCCGGGATGAGCGCGCCGCGTGCATCGTGCAGCACAGCCCGCAACGGTGTACGGTCGGTCGCCACGCCGAAATCGACGATGACCGCGCCGCGCGCGGGCGGGACCACGGTTTCCTTGGTCCGCTGCACGACCGCGTTGACCGGCAGGTTATCCGGATCGATCGCGATCTGATTCGGCTCATAGGCGCGCAACGTCGGAATCAGCGCCTGGCCGTTCTGCCCCGTATGCCCGGCCGGACGATTTTCATAGAACACATTCACGCCCGGCGCACCGGCGTCCACGACCGCAAACGCATCGTCGATCCGATTGGCAAAGAACACGCCGCCGTTCACTGTCGCTACCGCGCCTTCCATTTCACCGGTCACGCGGCTGCTATCGCCTACCTGCTGCACGCCGGCCGCGAGCCGAGCGAACGGGGTACGGTAACTCGCGCCCGCGGCACGGTCGGCCACCGCGCCCTCGTGGTCGTGCAAAGACCATCCGTAGCTATCCGGCTCAGCCGACAGCGATTTGTTAATGTCGACGCCACCGGTCAGGGCGTGGCCCGACTGCGATACGCTCGCAGTTGCCGATATGCCGTCGTCGAGCGAGATGGTCAGTCCGGCGAATACGCCGAAATTGCCGCGGTCGTGCAGATCCGCAAAACCATTGACGAACAACGTCGTGTTTTTTGACATCGTGCGCGAATAAGAGGCGCCAAGGATGTCGTGCGGCTGATCGTCCCAGGTCTTGAGTCTCGACAGGCTCAGCGTCAGCGACGATGGATCGAACTTGAACGGGATGGTGACGCCGGTCTGGTAGAGCTGCTTCGGCGGTAAAAGGCTGGCGGCCGACACGCCATAATCGGCGCTGCTTGCGCTCGGCAGCGAGGCGAGATCGGCATATTGCCGGAACGTCTGCTGCGCACGCGCGAACACGCGCAGCGGATTGAAATTGAACTCAACTCCGGCGGCTGCCTGCAGGCCGGTTGCGCCCTTGTTGCTGCTGCCGGCGAGCGACAAGGAGCCGACGCCGATGCCTGTGAACGGAAACGCCACCCCTGCCCCGCCATTGATCAGTGACGCGCCGCCTTCGACATGCGTTTCGAGCGTGAGGTTGTCGGTGATGCCGCCGCGCAGCGTGGCGGAGGCGACGGGATCGGGATCGTAGTCGTTCGACTGAACGCCGTAGGAATAGCGGCGGAAGCCGCTTTCGACCGAATAATCGTAAAGGCCCGCGCGCAGCAATTTCGGCGAGGCGTAGATCGGCTGGCTGGTTACGGTTTGGCGGCCGAGTGAATCGCGGATCACCACACTCTGGATGCCGCCGCCGGCAAGCACCGGCAGATTGTTAATCTCGAACGGGCCGGGCGGGACCTTCTGCGAATAGGTTTTGACGTTATTGAAATAGACATCGACCGTCGACGGTACCGCCGCGCTGCCGGTGAACGCCGGCAATGGCATGGTGACCAAATCCGGCCGCAACGAAAACGAGCGCTGCGCCTGCACGCCGCCGAGCCGGATCGGCCGCGTCCAAGTGAGCCCACCCGAGATCAAATCGCCGCTGCGGTAATTCATCAGCGACCGCGGATCGGCATAGCTCCAGGTGGTGTCGAGACGAACGGAGCGGTAATTGCTGTCGGACGCAGTCTGCACGATGCCGGATTGCGAGAGCACGCCAAGCTCGCCGAACAGCCGGCCATCGAGCGCCGCCGACAGCGCGCTCTGCCTGTCACCGAAGCCGAACACATTCGCGTTGCCGGATTCGGTCGCGCCGAACAGAAGATAGTTCAATACGGCGCCGTTGGCGCTTTTCGCGACAGGCGCCCGCTCCTCGCCGACGTCGCGCAGACGTGCTTTCTGCGCGTCGAATATCCGCGGCACGCGGCCGCTTTCGCTCGCGGTGAAATGGATCGCCTGCGCCGGCGCATCGAGCCGATATGTCACGCCGTCGAGCCGGTCGAGATCGACGAGGCCGTCCGCCGCGATCGCCGCCGCTTGCGGCAACAGTCCGATGTCGCGCAGTTCTTTTGGCGCGGTCGCGAGCCTACCGTCTCTGCGCTCGACAAAATGCGCGACCAGTCCGGTCGCCGCGTCATTGACGAACGTCTCGAGATAAAGATCCCGCCGTCCGGTCTGTGCGAGGGCTGCGTGCGACATCACCAACATCATCATTCCCGCAGCGCTACCGGCTTTGATGCAGCGCAGTGGCGACATTGATCGGTCCCGCTTCGGTCTCCGCGCTTATCCTGGCGACGGCGTGCGTCCCGCCGGGCAGTGCCGGGATCCGCCAACTCATCTGCGAATGCCCGAGCACGTAGCCGACAAGCCCGTTTCGCCGCGCGACGACGGCGCCGCGCCCGTCGCGCAGTTGCAGCGTTGCGATGCGCAGCCGCTTGCCGCCACGGTTGATGCCGGTGATGCGATAGCCGTGCCGGTCGCGCGCCACCGACCATTCGAGCCCGGCCGTTTCCGCGTCCGCCGGACCGAAGAAGATCGGGATCGACTGCCGCACCACGAACGTAATGGCGCCGCTGCGCTGCGACTTTGCGTCCGGCAATTCGTCGACCAGCAACCGGTAGCTTTCTTCTTTGTCCGCCGGCCGTCGCGAGAGGCGGATGATGCGCACGTGATATTCGGTCTGCGGCGTCAGCGTCATGATCGGCGGGCTGACGACGACGTCGCCGGTCGGCTCCAGCCGGTCCGTCCCCTTATCCTGCACCCAGCGGAAGACTCGCAGTTGGGCAGTGATCGGACGGCGCTCGTCGTTGCGCAGCGTCAGGCCGGCGACCGCGCCGGGACTGCGCACGTCGAGCAGAACCGGCGAGACGCGCAGCGATGCGGCATCCGCGCCGTCAACGCCGAGGAGCGACAACGCAAACAACAGGGTGAGAATGCGCATCGGATTTTTCCCGCGTCAGTAGGTGACGGTAATGGTGATGGTGTCGGTGTAGGTGCCTGTCGCCGGCGTGCTTTGCGCGGGCACTTGGCCATACACGGTGTAGGGCACGGCAAGTCCGGTCCCGACCGCAGCGACCGTATCGGTGCCGATCGAACTGCCCCATACAAGCGTGTGAGCAACGTCCTGATAGAGGCTGTAGGTAACCGTAGCGCCGCCCGGCCCGGTCATCAGCCTGGTGGCGGTCGTCGCGCCGGCGCCGCCGCCGACGCTAAGCCCAATGGTGTAAGGCAGGCCCAGCGTGCAGTTCACGTTGAACGTCGACGTCGACGTCACCGCGCTCGCCAGCGAACTTTGCGAGCCGAAATCGAGATCGTTGACGCCGGAGATCACGCAAGCGTCGGTGATGGTGATCTGTACCTGGAAATTCGTGGTGACGAACGCACCGCGCGTCGATGCGGATGGCAGCAGCAGCACCACGACGACGAGAGCCGCTTTGAACGGAACGCGCCGCATTGCAAGTTTCTCCCCGGCGACGCGTGCGCATCGCGCGCGGGGATGCTTGCGTTTTTATGGTAAACGAACGGTATAGTTTTATGAATTACATAATGAGATGAAACACTTAGGGGAATGTCCCTAGTGCCAAAGGAGAAGTAGGTAATGCGCAAAAAAATTGCCGCGCAGCTTTGCAGGCTGCGCGGCGAAAAATGAATCGCGTCGAAGGTCAGGCTGTGTAGCTCAAGCTCTCGATCGTCTTGTCCTTGACGAACTGATCGAGGCCCCAGCGCTCGACCTGATTGAACACCTCGTCGAAGTCTTTCTGCGAGAGCGGCTTGCGCACGAACTTCTCGCCCCGGCCGAATTTGCTGTAGTCCCATTTCTGGTTGGCGAACTCGGGCGGCACCGCCATCTCCCACAGCGGCAGATATTTCGGCAGATCCGCTTCCAATGCCTTCTCGGCGCGCTCGAGCGCGTTGATGTAGCCGGTGACGACTTCCGGCGGCGCAGAATCCGGCACCCACCACAGCGTCTTGAAGCGATCCTCGATAATCTTGCGCAGGCCGAGCTGCTCGGCCATCGCGATCTGCGGCGGCAGCAGGCTCGCGGCTTCAACCTCGCCGTCGAGCAGCGCCTTGAGCCGCGCACCGAAGCCGCCCGTGTTCACGGTCTTGATGTTTTCCAGCGGCAGATATTTTTCCAGCCGGTAGGGAACGTTGAAATGGCTGCCGGCGCGCATGCCGACCGAGACCGGCACGTCCTTGAGGTCTTCCGGCTTTCTGATTTTCGAGTCCGGCCGCACGTAGATCGCCCAAGGTGAATCGCCGTAGCAATCCGAAACGACACGGCCCATGCCGGCGCTGGCGTTGCATATCGTGCCCCACACGCAGGCGCCCTGCACGACGTCCTTGTCGCCTTCGGTGTAAGGCTTGTCCTGCGGGCGCTGGAAATACTCAAACTCCTTCCAACTCGCTTGCGTGCCACGGAAGGTCTTCCAGTCGAACTCGACGTCGAGCCCCTCGGCGGCGAAGAAGCCCTCCTTCATCGCGACGAAATCATTGAGGCCCATGCCTTTGGGCGCAACCTTCACGGGATGATTTGCCATGGCGCTTGTCTCCCACACGTTGTGTTTTGTTTGATTGGCCGAGCAATACCATAAGGCCGCATGCCCGGCGGGTTATGAATAGCATAACAAAGCAGAATAAGGGCTGGAATCATTGGGCTTGATCTCG
>DASZVZ010000135.1:0-60609 GCA_035546875.1 Pseudolabrys sp. | reverse complement strand
CCTTCACGCTGTCGCGGATCGATGCCAGATTCTCATCCTTGGTCGTCTCGAGCGCAACCCGCACCTGATAGGCCGACGATTTGGCGACGAAGCAGATCGCATCGGCACTGGCCTCGATCAACGCGGCCAATCCCGGCTACGCGCTCGCCTGCGCCAAGGCGGCCTACGAGGAGGGCGCGCGCTGGGTGGTGCTGTGCGACACCAACGGCGGCACGCTGCCGCACGAGGTGGAGAAGATCGTCGGCGAGGTCTGCAAGACTATTCCGGGCGACCATGTCGCGATCCATGCCCATAACGACACCGAGCAGGCGGTGGCCAATTCGCTCGCCGCGGTGCTTGCCGGCGCGCGCCAGATTCAGGGCACGCTCAATGGTTTGGGCGAGCGTTGCGGCAATGCCAACCTCGTTTCGATCATTCCCACATTGAAGCTCAAGCCGGAATTTGCCAGTCGTTTCGAGATCGGCATCTCCGACGAAAATCTGAAAAAGCTCGCGCAGGTTTCGCATGCGCTCGACGAGCGGCTCAATCGTGCTCCGGATCGTCATGCGCCTTACGTCGGCGAGAGCGCCTTCGCCACCAAGGCCGGCATCCATGCCTCCGCCATCATGAAGGAACCGGCGACGTACGAGCACGTCGCGCCGGAGACGATCGGCAATAAACGCAAATTGCTGGTGTCGGATCAGGCCGGCAAGTCGAACGTGCTCGCCGAGCTCGAACGCATCGGCATCAAGGCGGACAAGGATGACCCGCGAGTCGGCCGATTGCTCGAGATCGTCAAGGAGCGCGAAGCCATCGGTTATGCCTACGAAGCGGCGGATGCGTCGTTCGAGCTGCTCGCGCGCCGCACGCTCGGCACGGTGCCGAATTATTTCGATGTCACGCAGTTCGACATCAACGTGGAGCAGCGCACCAATGCGAAGGGCGAACGGGTAACCGTGACGCTGGCGGTAGTAAAGGTGAAAGTCGGCGAGGAGAGCATGATCTCGGCCGCCGAAGGCAACGGCCCGGTCAACGCTCTCGACGTGGCGCTGCGCAAGGATCTCGGCAAGTACCAGAAGTATATCGACGACCTGAAACTCGCCGACTATCGCGTGCGTATCCTCAACGGCGGCACGGAGGCCGTGACGCGCGTGCTGATCGAGAGCGAGGATGCTTCCGGCGATCGCTGGACGACGGTCGGCGTGTCGCCGAATATCATCGACGCTTCATTCCAGGCGCTGATGGACTCGATCATCTACAAGTTGGTGAAGTCGAAAGCGCCGGCGTAATGGCATCCGCGCCATGATCGATCACGTGTCCGTGCCGGTGCGCGATCTCGCCGCCGCCATCCGCTTCTACGACGCCGTGCTGTCGACGCTCGGCTATCGGCGGCTCGAGACCCGCGAGGCGACCGCAGGCTACGGCAAGGAATATCCCGATTTCTGGATCAATCTGCGGACGAGTGCGGCGCCCGTCTCCGACGGCGCGCACGTCTGCTTCCGCGCGCGCGGCACCGGGGTCGTGGACGCATTTCATGCCGCCGCGCTCGGGCATGGCGGCGCGTCTGACGGTGCGCCGGGCCTGCGCCCGCAGCACGGTGTTGGCTATTATGCGGCCTTCATCCGGGATGTGGACGGCAATCGAATCGAAGCGGTGACGTTCCTGGAGAGCGCGCGCTAGAGTACTTGTGGCTGCGCTTCCTTCATCACCTTTTCGTCCTCGCCGACGGATGCAATTGCTTCGTTGAGCTTCGGCAGAATGTCCGCAACCGTGTCGGCGACGAGCAGCTTGAAATCGAGTCCGGCGCGGATGAATTGCGTGTCTTTCATGTGATCGAGCAATTCGCACAGCGGCCGCCAGAAACCCTCGATGTTGGCGATCAATATCGGCTTCTTGTGGCGGCCGAGCTGCGCCCAGGTCAGCTGTTCGACCAATTCCTCCAGCGTGCCGACGCCGCCAGGCAGTGCCACAAAGGCGTCGGCGTGCTCGAACATCTTGCGCTTCCGCTCATGCATGTCGCGCGTGATGATCAAGTAGTCGGCCGCGCGATTTGCATGCTCGCGCTGGACTAGAAATTCCGGGATGATTCCGGTGACCTTGCCGCCGTTCGCCAGCACGGTCTGGGCGATCTCGCCCATTATGCCGACATTGCCGCCGCCGTAGACGAGGCCGATGCCGTTGTCGGCCAGGATTTCGCCAAAGCGGTGCGCGGCCTCCGCAAAGGCCGGGTTGGTGCCCGACCCGGATCCGCAATAGACGCAAATATTTCTGATTTTTCCCATGCAATGCATGTGCATGCGCGAAGCGGCACCGTCAAGGCGTGAGAATGTAAAAAGCCGCTGAATTCTTGAGGTTAGCGACCCCCGGGCAGGTGATTGTCGGGGCAAAAGCGCCTATATGAGTGCGCTCGATGACCGCCGACCGAAGCCCCGCCCAGACTCGCGTCTCCGCCGACCGCGGAGCGTTGTTTCGCACAATCATTCATCTTTGGCCGTACATCTGGCCTGCCGACCGGCGCGACCTGAAGCTGCGCGTGCTGGGCGCAATGGTGCTGCTGCTGGCGGCCAAGCTCGCCACCATTGCGGTTCCGTTCACCTTCAAATGGGCGACAGACGCGCTCGCCGGCAAAGGCTCGGCGCCGCTGGCGGCGACCGACTGGCTGTTCTGGGCCGCGAGCGTGCCGGTGGCCATGACGGTCGCCTACGGCGGCATGCGCATCCTGATGGCGGCGCTGACGCAACTCCGCGACGGCGTGTTTGCCAAGGTGGCGATGCACGCGGTGCGGCGGATCGCTTACCGCACTTTCGTGCACATGCACGAACTGTCGCTTCGCTTCCATCTCGAGCGCAAGACGGGCGGATTGACCAGGGTGCTCGAACGCGGCCGCAACGCCATCGAGACCATCGTGCGCATGGTGATTTTGCAGCTCGCCCCGACGATCGTCGAGGTATCGTTCATTGTCGTCGTGCTGATGTGGCAATTCGATTGGCGCTACGTTGCGATCATTCTGACGACGGTCGCGCTCTATATGCTGTTCACCTATCACGCGACCGAGTGGCGCATCGCCATCCGCCGCAAGATGAACGACAGCGACACCGAAGCGAACGTGAAAGCGATCGACTCCCTGCTCAATTACGAGACGGTGAAATATTTCAGCGCCGAGCAACGTGAGGCCTCGCGCTACGACCGCTCGATGGCGCGCTACGAAGACGCGAGCGTCAAGGCCTATACCTCGCTCGCCGTCCTCAATGCCGGCCAGGCGACGATCTTTACGCTCGGCCTCGGCGCGGCGATGGTGCTGTGCGCGTATCAGATCGAGGCCGGCAGCAAGACAGTCGGCGATTTCGTGCTGATCAACGCGATGATGATCCAGCTCTATCAGCCGCTCAATTTCATGGGCATGGTGTATCGCGAGATCAAGCAGGCGATCACTGATATCGAAATCATGTTCTCGATCCTGGCGCGGCCGCCCGAGATCGTCGACAAGCCGGATGCGCGGCCGCTACGCGTAACGAACGGTACGATCCGCTTCGAGAACGTCGCCTTCGCCTATGAACCGGCGCGTTCCATCCTGAAGGGACTGAGCTTCGAAGTGCCCGCCGGCAAGACCGTCGCCGTGGTCGGCCCGTCCGGCGCGGGCAAGTCGACGATCTCGCGGCTGCTCTATCGTTTCTACGATCTGTCGGGCGGCCGGATCACGATCGACGGGCAAGACATCGCCACGGTGACGCAGAAATCGCTGCGCGAGGCGATCGGCATGGTCCCGCAGGATACCGTGCTGTTCAACGACACCATCCGCTACAACATTCGGTACGGCCGCTGGGAGGCGAGCGATGCCGAGGTAGAGGAGGCGGCGCGGCTGGCGCAGATAGACGCATTCATCCGGATGTCGCCCAAGGGCTACGAAACGGAGGTCGGCGAGCGCGGCCTGAAGCTTTCGGGCGGCGAGAAGCAGCGCGTTGCGATCGCACGCACGATCCTCAAGGGTCCTCCCATTCTGCTGCTCGACGAAGCGACGTCGGCGCTCGACAGCCATACCGAGAAGGAAATCCAGGATGCTCTCGAGCGCGTGTCGGAAAACCGCACCACGCTCGTCATCGCGCACCGGCTGTCCACCATCGTCGGTGCCGACGAGATTATCGTGCTCGACCGGGGCGAGATCGTCGAGCGCGGTACGCACTACGCGCTGCTCGCCCGCAATGGACTTTATGCGAGCATGTGGAATCGGCAACGCGAGGCGGAGGAGGCGCGCGAGAAGCTCGCGCGCGCCGGCGAGGACGAAGGCGCGCCCAACCGCAATCCGCCGCCGGTCGATGATGCGATTTCCGCCGCCGCGTCCATGCCGCTTGACGCTGCCGCGGACGCAGCCGAGTAAGGCGCCATGTCGATCGCAAACTCGATTCGTTCGCAGCTCGCGCCGATAACCCCGGAAGGCTATCCCTTCATCGGCGCGTTTGCGCTGGTGAGCCTCATCCTCTTCTGGCTATGGACGCCGCTCGGCTGGCTTGGCGTCGTGTTGACCGCCTGGTGCATCTACTTTTTCCGCGACCCGCCGCGCGTGACCCCGGTGCGCGACGGCCTGGTTGTGTCGCCCGCGGATGGCCGCGTCAGCCAGATCACCAGCGCGGCGCCTCCGCCGGAACTCGGCCTCGGTGCGGCGCCGATGACGCGTGTCTCGATCTTCATGAGCGTGTTCGATTGCCACGTGAACCGCAGCCCGGTCGCGGGACGCATCGAACGGATCGTTTATCAGCCCGGCAAGTTCTTCAACGCCGACCTCGACAAAGCGAGCGCCGACAACGAACGCAATTCCCTGGTGATCTCGACTTCGACCGGGAGAATTGCCGTGGTGCAGATTGCGGGCTTGATCGCACGGCGCATCGTCAGCTTCGCGCGTGAAGGCCAGAACATCGCGGCAGGCGAGCGCTTCGGCATGATCCGCTTCGGCTCGCGCCTCGACGTCTATTTGCCGGAGGGCACCAGCGCGTTGGTGGGCGTCGGGCAGACCGCGCTCGCCGGTGAAACCGTTATCGCCGATTTGCGCGTAGCCGACAGCGGGCGCGCGTTTCGGGCCGGTTAATCACGCAATTTACGCGCATATCAAGCGTTAACGACTGGAACCGATTGATTTTGCGCGCCGTGGCAGGACAGGCATCCAGCACGTATATTAGAAGCATGGTCTTTCCGCCCTTCGATCCCGCACCGCCCAAGCGCCGGCGCTTCAAGCCGATTCCGGTGCGCACCCTGCTGCCGAACCTGATCACGCTGTTGGCGCTGTGCGCGGGACTGACCGCAATTCGCCTTTCGGTCGAGGACAAGCTCGAACTTGCGCTTGCCGCGATTGTCTTTGCTGCGCTGCTTGACGGCATCGATGGCCGCATCGCGCGCATGCTCAAGGGCACCTCGAAGTTCGGAGCCGAGCTCGACAGCTTGGCCGATTTCGTCAATTTCGGCGTCGCGCCCGCGCTCATTCTCTATTTCTGGGGCCTGCATGATCTCAAATCGGCGGGGTGGATCGCCGCGTTGGTATTTGCGATCTGCGCGGGGCTGCGCCTCGCGCGCTTCAATGTAATGATCGACGATCCGAACAAACCTGCGTGGGCTGCCGATTTCTTCACCGGCATTCCGGCGCCGGCCGGCGCAATAACCGTGTTGTTGCCGATCTATCTCTCGTTTCTCGGCGCACCCAACGGCATCATCGTCGTATGGCTGACATTCTTCTACACGCTCGCGATCGCGTTGCTGATGGTTTCGCGGCTGCCGGTGTTCTCCGGCAAGCGCGTCGGCAAGCGCGTGCCGCCGGAGTTCGTGTTGCCGGTGTTCGTCGTCGTGGTGCTGTTTTTCGCGCTGCTGATCAGCTACCCGTGGGTGGTGCTGAGCATAGGAACATTCGCGTATCTCATATGCCTGCCGCTCGGCTGGCTTTCGTATCGTGATCACCAGCGCAAGGATGCCGCGGCGGCTGCCGCCGTGCACGCGCCGGTGATGCAGGCGACGACTGCTCCGGAATTCGGCCAGCCTGCGGCCGAGCCGGACGATGATCGTCCGGCGCGCCTCAACTAGACCATCGGCGTCAGTGCGTGCCCAAGGGATAGCCGGGCATCAGCTCGTAGGGATGTTTCCAGCCGGGCAGCGCCTTCATGCGCTCAAGCCAGGCTGCGATCGCCGGGTGATCCTTGGCGATGTCAAAGCCGAATTCCTCGGCGGGATAATAGAGATAGGCGGTCATTGAAACGTCGGCGATGGTCGGCCGGTTGCCCAGCAGGAACGGCGCTTTCTCGAGCCGCTTGTTGACGATGGCGAGGTTGCCGTCGATGCGGCCCTTGAGAAAGGCGAGCACCGCCGGATCTCCCGGCGTCTTCGCGAGAACGCGCAGGAATCGGAACGGTCCAAGGAATCCATTGACCTTCTGATTGTCGAAGACGATCCAGCGCAGGGCTTCGAGTTCTTCGTCTTCGCCCTGCGGCAGGAATTTTCCCGAGTGTCGCGCGAGGTAGGTCAGGATCACGGCCGACTGCGTGAGCTTCTTTTTGCCGTCGATGACCAAGACCGGCACTTCGCCCATTTCATTGACGTCGGTGCGATATTCCTTCCCGCGCTGTACGCCTGCGCCGAAGAAGTCGACCCAAACTGGCGTCCATTTCGCGCCGATAAGGTTGAGCATCAGCGCGGCGCGATAGGCATTGCCGGACTGAGCGAAGCAATAGAGTTGGTAATCGGCCATGGTTCCTTCGCGGAGCTTGGGTGAAATTATCGGCTGAGGGTAATCGGCGTTCCGTTCACCGCTTTGCCCTCAAATCTGCCGCTCGCAAATGCCAGTTCAGCGAGCGGTTCGCTGTTGTGGTCCTTGATCATCAGTTTGTTCTGATCGAATTCCCAATGCCGGCTGGTGAAAAAATTGCCGGGACAGCCGCCCTCCGGCGCGATTGTACCTTCGCGGCCATCGGCGGCTGCGCGAAACGCCATGCCGCAAGGTGGTGCGTTCGGCGCCGCCAGCATCCATCGCCCTGCCATGTTCACTTGCGGCGCGGCCGGCGTCTCCGCGGCCGGGCTGCCGAGCGAGAATTTCTCGCCCGCGCAGCCAGCCATTGTCGCCGCGGCTAGGATAACGACGGCAGTGCGAAGCGTCGTGAGCATCAGGCGCATCGCTCTATTTCATCGTGGGAATGACGAATTCGGCGCCTTCCTTCGTACCGGTGGGCCAGCGCGAGGTCACGGTCTTGGTCTTGGTGTAGAAGCGGATCGAATCCGGTCCGTGCTGGTTGAGGTCGCCGAAGCCGGAACGTTTCCATCCGCCGAAGGTATGGTAGGCGAGCGGCACGGGAATCGCGAAGTTGACACCGACCATCCCGACCTGCACGCGATTGACGAAATCGCGCGCGGTGTCGCCATCGCGAGTGAAGATCGCGACGCCATTGCCGTACTCGTGGTCCGACGGAAGGCGAACCGCCTCCTCATAGTCCTTCGCGCGCACGACCGACAGCACGGGACCAAAAATCTCTTCCTTGTAGATTTTCATATTCGGCGTCACGTCGTCGAACAGGCAGCCGCCGATGAAATTGCCGTTCTCGTAGCCTTGCAGCTTGAAACCGCGGCCATCCACCAGCAGCTTGGCGCCTTCCTTGACGCCGGTATCGATATAGCCGCGCACCTTGTTGAGCAGCTCTTTGGTCACCATCGGGCCATAGTCGGCTTGCGGGTCGCTGGATGGGCCGATCTTGAGACTCTCCACGCGCGGGATGAGCTTCTCGACCAGAATGTCGGCGGTCTTCTTGCCCACCGGAACGGCGACCGAAACCGCCATGCACCGCTCGCCCGCCGAACCGTAACCGGCGCCGATCAGCGCATCGACGGCCTGATCCATATCGGCGTCGGGCATCACGATCATGTGGTTCTTGGCGCCGCCGAAGCACTGTACGCGTTTGCCGTGCGCGCAGCCGGTCGCGTAAATATATTCGGCGATTGCCGATGAGCCGACGAATCCGATCGCTTTTACGCGCGGATCGGTCAGCAGCGTGTCGACGGACTCCTTGTCGCCATTGACGCAGTTGAGCACGCCAGCAGGCAATCCGGCTTCGACCAGCAATTCGGCGAGCCGCATCGGCACGGACGGGTCGCGCTCGGAGGGTTTGAGGATGAAGGCATTACCGCATGCCAGCGCGGGCGCGAACTTCCACATCGGGATCATCGCCGGAAAATTGAACGGGGTGATGCCGGCAACGACGCCCAGCGGCTGGCGGACCGAATAGAGGTCGATGTTGGGTCCGGCGCCTTCGGTAAACTCGCCTTTCATCAGATGCGGGATGCCGCAAGCGAACTCGACCACCTCGACGCCGCGCTGCACGTCGCCGCGCGCGTCTGCGATCGTCTTGCCATGCTCCGAGGAAAGAAGCTTTGCGAGATTCTCAAAATCCTTCTGCACAAGCTCGAGAAATTTGAACATCACGCGCGCGCGCCGCTGCGGATTGGTGGCGGCCCAGGCCGGTTGCGCGGCCTCCGCGTTTGCGATCGCCTTTTCCACCTCGGCTCGGTTTGCGAGGGCGACCTTGGCCTGGACCTCTCCCGTATTGGGATCGAACACGTCGCCAGAACGCCCGGAGGAGCCCTTCACCTCTTTGCCGCCGATGAAATGGCCGATCTCACGCATAGCTTTGTCCTCCGATTTCACTGTCATTTTTGCGGGAAATGGGCCTTGTCGCCCATTTATATCGATTTTTGCAGCTTTTTGCCGGCGGGTCACGGGTTTGCCGGGCCCAGCTCGGGGCGGGTTCTTTTCACGATCAGTTAGCCTTTACCGCTCCTTAACAGCGCCAGTCTAGGGTCAGTGGCAGCAGCGCCCGCGAAGGGCATCTGCGGCGTGGTCGGCGTCGGTCGGAGTTGTTTTCATGGATATCGCAACGGGTCTCGGCCTATTGGCAGGCGGAGCCGTCCTTTGCACCCTGATCCTGTTGGGCGGCAATCTGGGCATGTTCCTGGATATGCACGCCTGCATCGTGATCTTCGGGGGATCGTTCGCCGCGACGCTAATTCGGTTTCCGCTTTCGTCGATTTTCCACGGTCTGCCGCTCGGCGCAAAATTCGCATTCACCATGCGCCGCATGACCCAGCGCGATCTCGTCGATGAGCTCGCCGGGCTTGCCGAAGTGGCGCGCAAACAAGGTCCGATCGGGCTCGAAAAGGTCGAGATCGAAGACCCCTATCTCGCCAAAGGCGTGCGCTTCGTCGCCGACGGCTATGACGGCACTTTCATTCGCGACAACCTCGAGCGCGACCGCGACAACTTCCTCACGCATCTCGACGAAGGGCAGAAGATCTATCGCGCGGTAGGCGACTGCGCGCCTGCGTTCGGCATGATCGGCACGCTCATCGGCATGGTGCAGATGTTCGCCAACATGACCGACCCCTCGAAGCTCGGGCCGTTCATGGCGGTCGCGCTGCTCGCGACATTCTACGGCGCGGCGGTCGCAAACCTTCTGTGCCTGCCGATCGCGGACAAGCTGCATCTCAAGCTCGTGGATGAAGAAATCAACCGCACGCTCATCATCGACGGAATCCTGATGATCCGCGAAGGAAAGAGCCCGACGCTGGTGCGGGAGATGCTGCTTGCCTACCTGCCGGAAAAGCACCGCCACAGCGACGAAGAGGAAGAGGCGGAGGCGCCGGCCACCGCGCCCGCATAAGGCCGAAGCGTGCCGGAGTAACAGTCAATGGCAAGGCGCAAGGAAGCGGCTCACGGCGGCGGTCACGGCTGGTTCGTCACGTTCGCCGACTTGATGGGACTTCTGGTCAGCTTCTTCGTGATGCTGGTCGCGTTCTCCACGCAGGATCAGCAGAAACTTCAGATCGTCGCCGGTTCGATGCGCGAGGCCTTCGGTGTGCAGGACCGCATTCGCTATTCCGGCATCATCGAGGTCATGGGGCTGCCGACGCGGCCAAAATTGAAAAACGCCGCCAACATCACGCCGGAGGAGGCCTCGGCGACGCCGTCTCCCGACGAGCACGATCATAACCGGACATACGGCGCGCGCTTCAAGGATGACACCAAATTCGCGCTTGCGTCGGCTTCGTTGCGGCAAGCGCTCCAGCAAATGCCGGAAATCACCGAAGAATCCAAACACATCATGGTCGAAGAGACCAAGCAGGGACTGAACATCGAGATTGTCGACCAGGACGGCCGCTCGATGTTCGCCGACGGCGCCAAGGAGCCCTACGATCGCACGCGCAAGATCATCCAGAAGATCGCGCCTGCGCTCAAAGCGATGCCGTATCGCATTTCGATCACCGGCCACACGGCCTCGAGCAGAGTGCCGCCGAAGCCGGGTTACGGTCCCTGGGAACTTTCGGCCGACCGCGCGAACGCGGTGCGCGCAATTCTCGCCGCCGAGGGAGTGCCGCAGGGGCACTTCTTTATGGTCGCCGGCAAGGCCGACACCGAGCCGCTTTTTCCGGACAATCCGAACCTCGCCCCCAACCGGCGCGTGACGATCACGCTCATGCGCGAGGAGCCGCCCTTGCCGGCGGAATTCAAGCCCTAGGCGGAGCTATCGGCGGGTTCCAGCCGCGAATAGGGGCAATTTACCGCGAAAATGCGCGGTATTCTCCCATTCCTGACGGTGATATAAGGCCCGCCTTTCCACCATAGGCGTTACGACCCAGACTACCTCGATGGCAGACGGCACGAACGAGACGGCGGCAGCGGCCGAAGCAGCCGTCGCCCAACAACAGGTGCCACCCAGCCTTATGGCCTTGGCGCTCGGCAGCGTCGGCGTCGTCTATGGCGATATCGGCACCAGCCCGCTCTATGCCTTCCGTGAGGCGGCGATGGCCGCGAGCCACGATGGTGCGGTCACGCGCGACATCGTCCTCGGCGTACTCTCGCTCATCCTTTGGGCATTGATTGTCACGGTCACGCTGAAATACGTGCTGATTTTGCTGCGGGCCGATAACAACGGCGAAGGCGGCACGCTGTCGCTTACCGCTCTGGCCGGTCGCGCGCTCGGGCGGCGCACCGCGTACGTTTTCCTGCTCGGCGTAGTGGGCGCGTCGATGTTTCTCGGCGATTCAGTCATCACGCCCGCGATTTCGGTTCTCTCCGCGGTTGAAGGACTGAAGCTTGCGAGCCCGGCCTTCAGCGAATATGTCGCGCCGCTGACGGTGGTGATCCTGATCGCGCTTTTCGCCGCGCAGAGTCGCGGAACGGCAAGAGTGGCCGCGATGTTCGGGCCGGTCATGGTAATTTGGTTCATTGCGATCGCGATCGCAGGCCTCTTGCATATCCGTGACGATCCGCACGTGCTGGCGGCGATCAATCCGCTGTACGGCGTGGAATTCCTGCTCAACCACGGCGAAATCGGGCTGGTAACGCTCGGCGCTGTATTTCTCTGTGTCACCGGCGGTGAAGCCCTTTATGCCGACCTTGGTCATTTCGGCCGCAAACCGATCCAGATCGCGTGGCTGTGCCTTGTGTTGCCCTCGCTGCTCATCAACTACTTCGGGCAGGGCGCCAAGGTGCTCGCTGATCCGGCGGCGATCGAAAATCCCTTCTATCGCCTGGTGCCGGAGCCGTTTCTGCTGCCGATGATCGTTCTGGCGACGGCAGCGACCGTAATCGCGAGCCAGGCGGTCATCACCGGCGCCTATTCGCTCGTGCATCAAGCGATCCGGCTAGGCTTGCTGCCCCGACTCGCCACGCTGCACACGTCGGCATCCCACGTCGGGCAGATTTACATTCCGCGCGTCACGATGGCGCTGCTTGCCGGCGTGTTGCTGCTCGTCGGCCTGTTTCGCACATCGAGTGCGCTTGCCTCCGCGTATGGCATTGCAGTCGCGACGACAATGGTCGTCGACGGCCTGCTGATGTTCGTGGTGATCTGGAAGTTGTGGAAATGGAAGCTGTGGCAGACGCTGCTGCTGATGGTGCCGCTGGTGGTCGTGGACGTAACGTTCTTCTCGGCCAACTTCCTCAAATTGTTCGAGGGCGCCTGGGCGCCGCTCTTGTTCGGCGCCTCGATGGTGCTGCTGATCCTGACCTGGCGGCGCGGTACGCGCATCCTGTTCGACAAAACACGCCGCACGGAGGTGCCGCTCGATACCTTGCTGCGGAGCCTTGAGAAAAAACCGCCATATCTCGTGCAAGGCACGGCGGTGTTCCTCACCAGCGATCCAGAGTTCGCGCCGACCGCCCTCTTGCACAATCTCAAGCACAACAAGGTGCTGCACGAGCACAACGTCGTCCTCACCATCATCACCGCCGACACGCCGCGCGTTGCCGAGGAGGAGAGGGTGCGTATTACGCCGCTGTCGAAGCACTTCAGCCGCGTGGCGCTCAAATTCGGCTACATGGAAACGCCCAATGTACCGAAAGCGCTCGCGATCGCGCGCAAACACGGCTGGAGCTTCGACATCATGTCGACGTCGTTCTTCCTGTCACGCAGGGCGATCCGGCCATCTCCGCAATCCGGCATGCCCCTTTGGCAGGATCGTTTGTTCATCGCGCTCGCACGCTCGGCGAGCGATGCCACCGACTTCTTCCAGATCCCAACGGGCCGCGTAGTCGAGGTCGGAACGCAGGTGACCGTCTGATCGTGTGTCTCGCGGAAGCTATTGATCGGAAGCGATAAATGCGGGAAACCGCCCTGCGGTTTTCGCATGCCATAGTTTTGACCCCTGCGGGAAAAGCAGGACGCACCAACATGCGGCGGTGCTATAAGGCCGGCCCTTACCCTATGTTGCATCGCAACAATTTCAGGCTGCAGCCATGACCCAAAGCGCGGCTTCCCAAGGGAGCGCGGTTTCGGCCGGGATGAACAACGACGCGTCCACGCGGTCGGGCTTCTGGACTCTGACGATTGGTTGCATCGGCGTCGTTTACGGCGACATTGGAACGAGCCCGCTGTATGCCCTGCGGGAGTCGGTATTGGCGGCAGTAGGGCCCGGCAAGGCGGTGAGCGAGCCGGTCGTGCTCGGTATTCTTTCGCTCATCATCTGGGCACTGCTTATCGTCGTTACCGCCAAATATGTGCTGATCCTTTTGCGCGCCGACAACAAGGGTGAGGGTGGCACTCTTGCTTTGATGGCGTTGGCGTACCGCGCGGTGGGGCGGACGGGCCGCGGAATCATTCTGCTCGGCATCATTAGCGGCGCACTGTTCTACGGCGATGCCATCATCACGCCCGCGCTATCGGTGCTGTCGGCGGTTGAAGGTCTGAAAGTCGAAACGCCGGCTTTCGAGCCTTATGTGGTGCCGTTGACGGTTATCATCCTCGTGGCGTTGTTTACGGTGCAATCGCGCGGGACGGCCAAGGTCGCGGCGTTTTTTGGGCCGATCATGCTCGTATGGTTTGCCGCGATCGCGGCCGCCGGCCTATGGCACATTGTCCAAGCGCCGGTCGTGTTGTGGGCTTTCAACCCCGTTCACGGCGTAAACTTTCTCGTCAATCACGGCATCATCGGGCTATTCACGCTTGGCGCGGTATTTCTCGCCGTCACCGGCGCGGAAGCCCTCTATGCCGATCTTGGACACTTCGGCCGCAATCCGATCCGTCTGGCCTGGCTCTTCGTCGTGCTGCCGGCGCTCGCCGTGAATTATCTCGGGCAGGGTGCGATCGTGCTCGCCGATCCGAAAGCAATCGAAAATCCGTTCTTTTTGCTCTATCCGAAATGGGCCTTGCTGCCGATGGTCGTTCTGGCGACGGTCGCGACAGTGATCGCGAGCCAGGCCGTCATCACCGGAGCCTATTCGTTGACGCGGCAAGCAATCCAGCTCGGTCTGTTGCCGCGCCTTGAGATCCGCCACACGTCCGAATCGTTGTTCGGGCAGATTTTCATGCCGCGCGTGAATCTGCTCCTGCTGATCGGCGTGTTGCTGCTCGTGGCTCTGTTCCGATCATCCGACGCGCTGGCGTCTGCTTATGGCATTGCCGTCACCGGCACGATGGTCGTGACGACGATGATGGCTTTCATCGTAATATGGCGCGCGTGGAACTGGCCGGTCATTGCCGCGGCGGCGCTGATGATGCCGTTTCTGCTCATAGACCTGACCTTCCTAAGCGCCAATATGCTCAAGGTTGTCGAAGGTGGATGGGTGCCGCTCGCGCTCGGCGCGGTCGTCATGGTGGTGATGTACACATGGCGCCGCGGCAGCAGGTTGCTGTTCGACAAGACGCGACGTCTGGAGACACCGCTGCAGTCGCTCGTCGCCAGCCTTGAGCGAAAGCCGCCGCAGCGTGTGCCCGGAACCGCGGTATTTCTCACCAGCGACCCGGGTAGCGCGCCGACGGCGCTGCTGCACAGCCTGAAGCACTACAAGGTGCTGCACGAGAAGAACGTCATCCTGACTATCGAAACTGCCGACGCGCCACGTGTCGACGACACCGAGCGCGTCCGCATAGAGCCTGTCGGTCAGACCTTTTCGTGCGTCGTGTTGCGGTTCGGCTTCATGGAAACGCCCAATGTACCGAAAGCGCTCGCCGTTGCGCGCAAGCACGGCTGGCAGTTCGATATCATGTCGACGTCATTCTTTCTGTCACGCCGGGCGCTCAAGCCGGCGGCAAAGTCCGGCATGCCCCGCTGGCAGGATCGGCTGTTCATTGCGCTGACGCGCGTTGCCAACGACGCGACCGACTATTTTCAGATTCCGACCGGCCGGGTGGTGGAGGTCGGCACCCAGGTAACCGTCTAGTCGCCCGCCGCATAAAAGCCGTGCGCGCGCCGTTCGTTCCGGCTAGAAACACGCCGTCTGGAAATGGAGTTACGTGATGGCCGATGGCATGGAGCGGGCCGACGAAGTTCGTAACCTGACGCCGCAGGAGGTGGCGCGCGGCCTCGCCGAAGGCACGATGGTTCTTGTCGATGTCCGCGAGCACAACGAAACCGCCGTCGAATCTTATCCTGACGCAGTCATCGTTCCGCTATCGAGTTTCGATCCGGCACAGATTCCTGACCCGCTGGGGAAAGAGGTCGTGTTTGCCTGCCGGTCGGGGCGCAGGTCGGTGACGGCCTCTTTGGCGGCGCAGGATCAGGGCTATCCGTACAAGTCCCATCTCGCCGGCGGCATCATCGCATGGAAGGCCGCCGGCTTGCCGACACGAGCAGGATGACCGGCCGCTAGAACCTGTAATTGACGCCGGCCTTCACGATTTGCGTGTTGAGCCCGACGCTGCACGGGCAGCTGGTGGTCAAGCCGCCGGTGGTTGCGAAGTTCTCGGTTATCGAATTGAAGTGCAGGTAGTTGTATTCGATTTTCGCCGACCAATTGTTCATGAACGCCCATTCGAGGCCGCCGCCGAGGAGCCAGCCCGTCCGGTTGAATGTGCCGCTCGCGGTGCCGCCCAGCAGGCTGACGTTCAGCTTGTCCCGCGTCCAAGCGATGCCGCCTTTCCCGTAAACCAGGAAGCGGTCGAAGGCGTAGCCGGCGCGAGCCGTCACGTCGGCGAAGAAATCGTTCTTGAGAGTGCCGTTGCCGCCGACGACGGTTGCCGTTTTCTTCACGTCGGCGAAAGAATAGTCGCCTTCGACGCCGAGCACGAAGGACCCGATCTGGTAATTGTAACCGGCTTGTGCGCCACCCAGCCATCCGCTGGCGGTGTTGCTGCTTGCGCCCAGCACGGGATCGTTCACGGAAAACTTGCTCCAGCCGTAGCCGAGGTGACCGCCGACGTAGAAGCCGGTCCATGTGAAGACCGGCTCCGGCGCAAACGGCGCCGCCTTGTAGACGGGGCGGGGGAGATCGGCGGCGAACGCGGTCGACGTCAGCGCGACCAAAGCACCCAACACCGGCAGCATTTTCGCTTTGCGGCGCATGTTTCTATCCTCAAAAAATTTGTTGTTTCGGTGACTCATCGGCATGCGCGCGCAGAAAAGACCGCCACGGACGAACGCCGCAAGCTACTGCACGTTATTGTTGACGCGCGCTTTGACGATCGGCGTACTCGGTGAAACGACAACAGGCGTCACGGTACGCGGGCCCATCTCGCGGCCCCTCACTCGTCGCACATCGCCTAACAGATTCGAGCGCCGCCGATAGACCTTGGCCTGTGGATAAGTCGCCGATTCGCGCGAGGCGTGTTATTTTGACACAGCACGCCGGCATGCCCTCACAGCAGGCGTCGCAACTCCAACGGAGCGCGGAATTCGCATGACACGGCAGCCGCTCGATCGACGCTTGCTTCGACTTGCCGGCTTCGCTGCCCTGTTCGTTGCTGCGACTTTGGTTGCGGTAGCGGCGCAGCCGAAGCCCGAGCGCGTCGTCAACGTCTACAATTGGTCCGATTACATCGACCCGACCGTGCTTGCCGAGTTCACGAACGAAACCGGCATCAGGGTGCAGTACGACACCTTCGATTCCAACGACACGCTGGAAACGAAACTGCTTGCCGGCAAATCCGGTTACGACGTGGTGGTGCCGACGGCGTATTTTCTCGAACGTCAGATCAAGGCCGGTGTTTTCCAGAAGCTCGACAAGACCAAGCTACCCAATCTCGTCAACGTTTGGCCCGACATCGCCAAGCGGCTCGCGTTCTACGATCCGGGCAATCAGTACGCTGTCAATTACATGTGGGGGACGACGGGTATTGGTTACAACATCAAGGCAATGCACGCGCGGCTCGGCACGAACGCGACTATCGACAGCTGGGATATCGTGTTCAAGCCGGAGAATCTTGCGAAGTTCAAGGACTGCGGCGTACACATGCTCGATTCGTCCGACGACATCATTCCGGCGGCGCTGCATCAGCTTGGGCTCGATCCGAATTCGACCGATCCCAAGCAATTGCAGCAAGCGGCCGACCTGATGATGAAGGTCAGGCCCTATGTGCGGAAATTCCACTCATCCGAATACCTCAACGCGTTGGCGAGTGGCGAAATTTGCTTTGTGGTCGGCTGGTCCGGTGACATCAAGCAGGCGCAAAGGCGCGCGGCCGAGGCGAAGAGCGGCATCGAGGTCGGTTATTCGATCCCGAAAGAAGGCGCGCAGATGTGGTTCGATAATCTTGCAATTCCAAGCGACGCGCCGCACGCCGCGGAAGCGCACGCTTTCATCAATTTCCTGCTTAAGCGCGAGGTTGCCGCAAAAAACAGTAATATGATCGCTTATGCCAACGGCAATCTCGCAAGCCAGAAATTCATCGATAAGACCGTGCTGGGTGATCCTGGCGTCTATCCGGGCGATGCGACGATGGCCAAGCTCTACACGATCAACGCGCGCGATGCGAAAACGCAGCGGCTGATGAATCGATTGTGGACGCGCATCAAGACCGGCCGCTGAGTTTATGCCGGCCGCCAGCGGCGGTGGAGCCAGAGCCATTGCTCGGGATGCTCGCGCACCCAACCCTCAATCACCGACGTGATAGTTTGCATGGTCGCCGCGATGTCGACCTTGCCCTCGGCGTCGCGCGCCGGTGCGATGGCGTCGGTGAGCTCGGCGCGGAACCGCCGGCCGGGCAGGCGGATGATGCGCGTGCCGTGGATCGGGCAATCGAAATGCCGGGCAAGCCGCGCCAGCAAAGGGTTCGCCATGGTGCGCCGCCCGAAGAACTCGACCTCGACGCCGCGCACGTAATACTGATCGACCAGCATGCCGACATGGGCGCCGCGCTCGAGCGCCTGCGCCATTTTCATCGGCGCGTCGAGACCGGTGGCGATCAGCTCGCCCATGTTGACGGCGCGCGTCTCGCGCAGCCAGCGGTCGATGCCGGCGATGTTCGGGCGGCGATAGAGCAGGGCCGCGTCGAGCTTGTAGGTGGCGGCGCAGACGGCGGGCAATTCCCAATTGGCCAGGTGCGCGGCAAAAATAAGGGCCGGCTTGCCGTCGTTCAGTAGGATCCTGAACCGCTCGATATCCGGTTCGTTCAGCACGATGCGGCCGTTCGCCTTCGGGTTATCCGGGTCGTAGTCCCAGATGCGATCGAGGTGCGCGAACTCCGCGCCGATCCTCCCGAGATTGTCCCAGACGCCGCGCAGGATCCGGTTTATCTCGGCCGAGGATTTTTCCGGAAACGCAGCAGCGAGATTGGCGCGGCCGATCCGGTGCTCGGGCAGCAGAGGACCCGCCGTCCGCAGCAGCCAGCCGCAGAAATCCGCCATGCGATCCGGTCCGGCAAGCCGCAGGCCCTTGAGCACGCCGACCGCGGCTGCGCCGATCACCGCGTCGCCAGCGCGTTTGCCGCCGCGGCGCAAGTGCCGGAGCATTCGCCTCATCGCTGTGCGCATCAGAAGTGCACGATTACCTTGCCGAAAACCTGCCGGCTCTCGAGCCGCGCCAGTCCCTGTTCGAAGTCGGCGAGCGCCACCTCGGTGTCGATCACCGGCGTGATGCCGGCCGCCATCTTGGCTAGGCTGTCGCGAATGTTGCGCATGGACGCGCCGAACGAGCCGAAAATCTTGTATTGCTGCTGAAAGAGCTGCATCAGGTTGATGGTCACGCTCGGCCCCGCCGTCGAGCCGCAGGTCACGAGCCGCCCGCCACGCTTCAGGCAGAACAGCGACGCGTTGAAGCCTTCGCCGCCGACATGCTCGAACACGACGTCAACGCCTTTCTTGGCGGTGAGCTTGCGCACCGCGCCTTCGAAACGCTGTGTCTTGTAGTTGATGACGTGATCGGCGCCGAGCGCCTTGGCCTTTTCTGCCTTGGCATCGTCGCCCACGGTCGTAATGACGGTGCAGCCGATCGCCTTGGCCATTTTGATGGCGGCGCTGCCGATTCCCGACCCGGCCGCATGTACCAGGATCGTCTCGCCCGACTTCAATTTGGCATTGTCGAACAGCATGTGCTCGACGGTTGCAAAGCCGATCGGCGCGCAGGATGCATCGCGCAGGCTGACGCCTTTCGGCACGGGGACGACAAGCCGCGCCGGCATGTTCACGAGGTCGCGTGCGAAGCCGTCGACATGGAATCCCATGATGCCGGCGACGTTCTCGCACAGATTATCGCGGCCCTCGCGGCAGGCGGGGCAGGTGCCGCAGGTAAGCCCGCCATACATCACGACAGGATCGCCGGCCCTGAAGGCAGAAATGTCGGGGCCAATGGCGCTAATGTCACCGGAAGCTTCGGCGCCGACGACCAGCGGCAGCTTGCGCTTGACGAAAGCCATGCCGCGATAACCCCAGACATCGAGATGATTGAGCGCCACCGCCTTGACGCGCACCTGCACCTCGCCGGGGCCGGGCGGCGGCGGATCGGGCGCGTCAGCCAGTTCGAGCTTGCGATCGCCGATCAGGGTCAGTGCGCGCATGACGGAGCGGGCGAGACGGCGTTACGCCGGCTCGAGGCCCATCACCAGCGAAACGTTCTGGCCACCAAAGCCGAACGAGTTGGAAATGGCATGCCGCATCTTGGCGTCGCGCGATTTGTTGGGGACGACGTCGAGCGGAATCGCCGGGTCGGGAACATCGTAATTGATGGTCGGCGGGATGCGCTGGTGGGCGAGCGTGAGCAGCGAGAATACGGCTTCGATTGCGCCCGCGGCCGAAAGGGTGTGCCCGATCATGGATTTGTTGGATGAAATCGGCACGCTCTTCATGCGCTCGCCGAAGACGGTGGAAACGCCGAGATGCTCCATCTTGTCGTTCTCGGGCGTGCCGGTGCCGTGCGCGTTGACGTAATCGACGTCGCCGGGTTCGATGCCGGCATCCTTCAGGGCATTGGCGATGCAGCCGATGATCGGCTTGCCGTCCGGGCTCGAGCGCGTGCGATGGAAAGAGTCCGCCATCTCGCCGCAGCCTTCGAGCACGCCGAGGATTTTTGCCCCGCGCGCCTTGGCTGCATCGTAGCTCTCAAGCACCAGCGCGCCGGCGCCTTCGGCCATGACGAAACCGTCGCGGTTTTTTGCAAAAGGCCGCGCCGCGCCTTGCGGCGCTTCATTATGCGTCGAGAGCGCCGAGAGCAGGGAGAAGCGGATCAGCGATTCAGGATTCACCGAACCGTCGGCGCCGATGCACAGGGCCGCATCGGTCTCGCCGCGGCGGATCGCCTCGATGCCGAGTTGGATCGCGCTGGCGCCCGATGCACAGGCGGTCGACAGCGAAACCGGCGAACCCTTGGTGCCGAATTTCTCCGCCAGGTGATCGGCCACTGAGCCGAAAAGAAAGCGCTCGTGATAAGCGGGAAATCGGTCGCTCACACGCAGCATGTCGGCATAGGTGACCTTGTCGTTGGCACCGGATTGCTGCGCGATCTCCTGCCGCTGCGGCCATTCCATCTCGATCGGCGGCACCGCCAGGAAGAGGGGGCCGGGGAAATCGCTGCGTGCGCCGATGCCGGATTCGCTGATTGCTTCTTCGGCCGCGAGGTCCGCGACGTATTCCGACAAGGCCGCCGCGCACGGTTGGCGCGGCACGAAATCGATGGTGCCGGCAATTCGCGTCTTGAGGCCGTCGGTCGGGAAACGTGTGATCGCGCGGATGCCGGATTGTCCCCCGGTCAGCTTCGGCCAGTTCTCGGCCTTGCCGGCGCCAAGCGAGGTGACCACACCCAGGCCGGTGACGACGACGATTGGTCGGCCCGCTCTGTCCCGTGTCGATGACATCCCGTTCTCCTTCAGCCGGCCCGCTCGACCAGCGCCAGGCCTTCGCCGCGCCAATGCCCGACGCCCGTGACCAAGACCTGTTGCAACTCGCCCTTCATCGGCTTTTCCAGCCCCGACGCATCGTGGGGCGGGAACAGGCTACCATGACCGAGCGCGACAGCGGCCAACGCCACATTCATCGGAAATTGCGGTTCGAGTCCATGTCCGAGATAAGACCCGGTCGCGCGCACGGCAAGATCGGGGAAGTCCTTCAGGAATTCGCGTTCTTCGGTCGTCGCCGGCTGTGCGCCAGTCGCTCCCGACAACACCGCATAGTGGCCGGGCAAAAGGCGGCCTTTGATTTTGTCCCATAGCCCGCGAAGCGCGGCGGTGGCGGCGCCTTTTTTCCGGTCCGAACGATCGGACAAAACGGCCGACAGGCGGGCGAACGGCTTTGCGCCGCGTGCCTGCGCATGCGCGCGAGCTTCTATGACGAGAAAAGCGCCAAGCGAGCCGAGCGCGAAGCCGCCGTTGCCCTCGCGCTCCCACACCGGCGCGTACTTGTTCTTCAGGTTGTGCTTGGCGAACTCGTAGAGCATCAGCAGGTCGGGCCGCTCGCCGTTGTGGGCGCCGCCGACCAACGCGATGTCGCTTTGGCCTGCCATGATGCGCGCCAGCGCGATGCGTACGGCGTCGATGCCGGCCGCTTCCTCACCCATGAAGGTGCGCGAGGACCCCGTGACGCCATGCACGATCGAAATATTCCCGGCGAGCAGATTTGAAAGCTGCGCCAGGAACAAGGTCGGGCGCAGGTCGCTCATCAGCCGCTCGTTGAGGTAGGCGTCCGGCTTATCAGCGTGCGGCAAGCCGCCAAGGATCGTGCTGTCCACATTGAGATCGCGTTCACCGCCGCCCGCCGCGACGATCATGTCCATATGCGAGAGGATGTCCTTGTTGCCCTTCACGCCGGCCGAATCGAGCGCGAGACCGGCGGCAAACGTGCCGATCCGCTGCCACGGTTCCATCTGGCGCTGGTCGCCTTTCTTCGGAATCTGACTGTCGAGATTGATGGGCGCGAGAGGGTGCACGATGAAAGGCGCGAATGTTGTCGTATCCGCGGAGGGCTTCGCCTCCATGAGCTTTTGCCAATGCGCCTCGGGCCCTTCGCCGAGGCAGGACACGATACCGATGCCGGTGATCCAGGCTTCGCGCGCGGGCTCAGTCATCGGCCAGCGCCTCGGCTGGAATTCCGACGCTCAGCGCGCGCTCGCGCATCTTCCGGTACATTTCGGGATTGGGAAAATCGAGCACGCGCAAGGTAATCGCGGCGTCGCAAATCGCCTTGCCACCGCACGTGACTTCGGCTTCCGCCACCGCGTAGCCGGATCCTTCGTGGTCGAGACTCGCAGCGACCGTCAGGACCTGGCCGGGTGTCACGAATGTGCGGAGCTTCGCCTCTTTCACGGAGGCCAGAAACGGCATGCGCGCGAACTTGGTTCGCGCGACCACCAGCCAGCCGCAGGTTTGCGCCATGGTCTCGATCAGCAGGACGCCCGGCATCAACGGGTAGCCGGGAAAATGACCTTCAAAGACAGGACTTTCATTCGGAACGGTGGCTTCGCAGCGGATCGTGCGGTCGGCGAGGTTGAGATCAACGATGCGGTCGATCAGCTGGAAATACTCAAGACGCATGTGCTGTCTGTAGCCTAGGCTCCCTTGGCAGCGACGAGCTCGTCGATGCGGGCGCTGAGATTCTTGAGCACGAAATACTGCTCGGTTGTGGCCTTGCCTTCGTTAACTTCTGCGGTCCACTGCTCGAGCGGCAGCTTGATCCCGAATGCCTTGTCGATCGCAAATGCGATATCGAGGAAATCGAGGCTATCGATCCCCAGATCGTCGATGGCATGACTCTCCGGTTTGATGGTCTCGCGCGGAATATCGCAGGTCTCGGCGATAATATTGGCGACGGTGTCGAAGGTCGAAGACATCGATAACTCTCTGATGGATATGAGGTTCTGGCGGCCCAGCGGCGCCCGCACAATAGGCGCGTATCGGCCCTTGACCCGGCCTTCCGCCCCGTGACGTCGGGTGCCCGTATAGCGAAGCGGGCCCGCAAGTTCAATGCCGACAAGCCCTTAACGGTAAAGAGACGACGGAAAAGCCGCCTTTTCAGGCCGATCACCAGCGGTCGTGGTGGAATTCGACCTGTGTGCAGCCGGTCCGACCGGACAGGACACAGTCCTGATTCTTGCGCATCGCGGCCATGGTGTCGGCGATCCAAATGCCGGCCCCGATCAACCCGACGATGAAGAAAAAGGCTACGACATTTACGATCATGCGGTGGCGGTAATCGTCGTCCGTTTCGCTACGCTCGTATTGGGCAAGATCCGCAACCGGCGAGGGGTCACGCGCAGGCGCCGCAGTGCCGCCGCGGCGGCGAAAATCGAGAACACGACGTTCTTCGTTGGAGGCCGGTTCGCGGTCTATCATAGGGTTATTCTATCACGATCGCCCGGAGGCTTTCGACAGCCGCCAATTTCCTGACGACACCAATTCCTGCACGAAGTTCC
Source organism: Pseudolabrys sp. (assembly GCA_035546875.1). GTDB lineage: Bacteria > Pseudomonadota > Alphaproteobacteria > Rhizobiales > Xanthobacteraceae > Pseudolabrys. The sequence goes on along the minus strand of DASZVZ010000135.1, from coordinate 37,559 downwards.
TTGTCCGCGGCGTGCCGTTCGGCCAAAATTGAGCTCAGAGTCGCTTAGCCATAGCTAAGGCTCTGCCTTTCATCGGGATAAACCCCGATCGACCGCGATAGCGGCGCCAAGCCGCATCGGATGACGGGCAATAGTCTTTCCCCTGGCGGAAAGACATGGCGGGGGATGGGTGCCGGTTTGTTTCCAGGAATAGCGACGCTTGCTCATTTCGCGACCGTTGATTTCTCAGGGCTCGCGAAAATTACATCTCTTCTGGTGTTGCCCTTCGCGCACGAGGATCTGGCGATCATCGTCGGCGGGTACATCATCGTGAACGACTTGATGCCTGCGAGCCTCGTCGCGGTCATCCTCTATGGCGGCATGGTGGCGAGCGACTTCGCGCTTTACGGAATTGGCGCGGCGGCGCGTCACGTGCCCTGGCTGAGGCGGTATGCCGTCAACGATCGTGTGCGGCTGATCGGGGAAAAGCTCAGGCGCAACGTTTTCGGCTTGTTCGCTGTATGCCGGGTGGTCCCAGGCGTCGTGTTTGTCGCCTTGGTTGCCTGCGGATGGTCGCGTGTCTCGCTTGCTCGATTCGCCGCGGCGAGCCTCATCGTCTCCGCGCTCTATCTACCGGTCATGCTCTACCTGGTGATCGTGTTCGGCGACGCGCTCGACGATCGGCTCGGTCTCTGGGCGTGGCCCGCGCTTCTCATCGCAATCAGCCTCACCAGCATCGCGCGCAAACGCGTCTTTTCGTTTGCCGACGCAGCAGACGCCGACGCCGAACCGGTCATTCCCGGTGATTGTTTTGGCATGCCGACGCTGACGCGCGAGGATCGAAAGGTCGCCAGTGCCGAACGCATCCCGCCGGCGCTGTTCTATCTGCCGTTGGTCTTCAACTGGTTCCGGCTCGGCTTGAAATATCGGTGCCTCACGCTCCCTACGGCGGCAAATCCCAATATCTTCACCGGCGGTATGTGGGGGGAAACGAAAAGCTCCTATCTTTTCGATGTCGATCGCACCCAGCGCAACTGGATCGCTGACTTTGTTGTGGTCCGGCGCGGGCAGGGCGCAGCCAGCTGGTGCGCGGATTGGCAACGCGCTCTACGGGATTTGGCCGGCGCCGGGATCGATTTTCCCGTCGTCGCGAAGCCCGACATTGGCTGGCACGGGCATGGGGTACAACGTATCGACGATCAGACCCAGCTTCGGGACTACGTGGCCCGGTTTCCGGAACGGAGCGGGCTCATTTTGCAGCGATTCGTGCCGCACGCGGCGGAGGCTGCGGTGTTGTATGCGCGGTTTCCCGGCGAGGCGAACGGCCGCATTCTGTCGCTGACGTTCCGCTACTTGCCGCACGTGGTCGGCAACGGGCGCAGCACGGTCCACGAGCTGATTTGTAGCGACGCGCGCGCCCAATGGAAATCGAGCCTGCACCTCGGGGTCGATCCGAGCCATCGCGGTGTCGACCGGTCGGATCTGCGGCGTATTCCGGCCCGCGGCGAGGTGGTACGCATTGCGCTAATCGGCAACCAGCGTGTCGGCGCGCTCTACCGCGACGGACGCCGGCAGATCACCGCCGCGCTTGAGGCGAGGTTCGACGCGATTGCTCGCAGCATGAACGAGTTTTATTACGGCCGCTTCGATCTTCGGTTCAAATCGGTCGAAGCGCTGATGCGCGCGGAAGATTTTGCCATCGTGGAAATCAACGGCATCGGCGGCGAGGCGATTGACGCGTGGGATCCGCGTCTGTCGATTCGCGAGGTTTACCGTCGGCTTGCCGATCAACAGCGCCTGCTGTTCATGATTGGCGAACGAAACCGCGCGCGCGGCTTTCAGCCGACCAGTCCTGGCGATTTCGTCACCAGTCTCATGCGCCAGACTCAATTGATCCGGCAGTATCCCGCCTCGAGCTGAGAAACTCGGATTCGGCATGGACGATCGCCGATGCGGCGCGTAGCATTATTGGATGGGTAAGAACCCCTCCCGACGGCTGATCGCGCTGATCGCGGCTTACGCGGTTGCCCTTCAAGCGTTGGTGTTGCCGTTTTCGTTGGCGGCGAATGGTGGGTCGCCGCCGCCATGTTCGGTAGCGTCTGCCGCCGGTGACGATGCGGGCGCCGCTGGTCACGCGCCGGATTGCGTCTGCGCCGCCGGTTGCGGGATGCTGTGTTGCGGATACACGCTGGCGGCGCCTCCTCAGATCAGCGTCGTTGTCATTTTACAGCGCGAGAAATCGACAACTCCCATAACGCGCCATGCCGGCTTGGTGTTGGCCGCACCTTCGTTGGTGCATGCGCCGCGCGGGCCGCCGGCAGCCTGACGCCGTCGTCAATATTGCTTGTCTTGACGCGCGCGTTTGCGCGCATTCACCCCGCTTGTAAGGAGCTTTCGATGAAGCGCATTTCTTCTTTCGCTGCCGCGGCGGTTGCTGCCGCTGGCGCTGTTGTTGCCGCTGTTCGTGTTGCTGCTGCTGTTCGTGTTGCTGCCGCTGGCGCTGTTGTTGCTGCTGTTCCGGTTGCTGCTGTTCCGGTTGCTGCTGTTCCTGTTGTGGCTGCTGCTGCTTTGATCGATCTTGCCGTTTCGCCCGCCATGGCCGAGGACGCCCAACTCGGCGCTCTAAAGGTTACTTCCGCTTGGGCACGCGCCACGCCAAAGGGTGCGGCGGTCGGCGGCGGGTATTTGACAATCACCAATACAGGCAAGGAGGCTGATCGGTTTGTCGGCGGTGCGTCCGATGTTTCAAGCGACGTTGAGGTGCACGAGATGTCGATGGACAAGGGCGTTATGAAAATGCGTCCGGTGAGCGGCGGACTTGAGATTAAGCCCGGCCAGACGGTCACGCTCAAGCCGGGCGGGCTTCACATCATGTTCACCGGACTGAAAAAGCCGCTGGTGCAAGGCCAACATCTCAAAGTCACATTGGTTTTTGCCAAGGCCGGAAAGATCGACGTCGATTTTGCGATCGCCGGAATTGGTGCGCAGGGACCCGGAGGGATGTCGGGCGGTACGGGCGGCATGAAAGGCATGCACTGACGCAGCGCGGGCCCGGTCGCGTCGCTTGAGTTATTTTGGTTCCGTAAACGGCAGCGGACTGTCCGCCGGCGGCAATAACCTGAAAACGTCGAGCGTCATCGCGATCAGCGAATAGTAGCCGAGAATGCCGACGAACTCGACCATCGCCGCGTCGTCGAGAAATGCCCGCAGGCGGGCGAAAGTTCGGTCGCTCACCCGCCGCGATTTGTAGAGCTCATGGACGAAGGCGTAAATCGCGCGTTCATCTTTCGCTGCCGTTTTCGGCTCGCGGCCAGCGCGGATGTCGGCAATGGTTTTTGCCTTCACGCCGGCCTTCTCGGCGATTGGCGCATGCGCGAACCATTCGTAATGGGCTCGCCATAGCCGTGCGGTGCAGAGGATGGCGAATTCCGACAGCCGCGGCGGTACCGCGGTCTTGTAGCGAACGTGCGCGCCGAGGCCTTGTGCAAGTTCGCCGAAGGTGGGCGCGTGCAGGAAGGCGGCGAAAGGCCCGCGAATGCCGACTGAGCGTCCGCGAGGTCCGGAGCGAAGCGATTCCAATAACGCCCGTTGCGATGCGTTCATTTTATCTTCGTTGAGGGCGGGGAGACGGGATGCCGGGCGCTTGGCGGCCATTTGAGGGGGATCCTTGACTATGAAGGAGGAAACGGCGGGAGCGAAAGCCCGCAATTTAACGGAAGACATCGAGGGGAGAAAGCGAGGCTCGCCGAGCCTATTCGACCCGCGCTTCAACCTTGGCGAGTCCGCTGCCGATCATGTGCAGCGCCTGTGCCGCGGCATAGGAAAGGTCGAGGACGCGTCCAGGCGAATACGGGCCACGGTCGTTAATGGTGACAGTGACGCTGCGGCCGGTCTTGGGACAGGTCACGCGCACGCGCGTGCCGAAGGGGAGCGTCTTGTGGGCTGCTGTGAATTTTGCCGGATCGTATGCTGCGCCGGATGCGACACGGCCTTTGTAGTCGACGCTGTAGTACGACGCGGTGCCGGAAAATTTTCCGAGCGAATACGCGTAAGCCCCGCAACCGGGCAGTATGGCAAGTGCAATGGCGGCCGTCCGCCCCATGATCACGTGAAAACTCATCATCGGCGCCCGCTTAGCGCGCGTCTTCGGTTCCGTCAAATTTTACGTTCACGCGCAGGCTGTTGTTCCCGCGGGAACGATCAGGATCGCACTTTCTGTGATTTGGCGTGATGCGCGGCGGCGCGATGTTTTGCTTTGGATTTCTTGCGTTGTTCCATGTGTCCTAGCGTCAGTTCTGCGCGTTTTCTGCATTCGTCGTGCAGTTCCTCGAGCTGTTCGTCAGACAAATCTTCGATTGCCGCAAATTTGTTTTCCGCGCCTTCCATCGCCAGCACCAGCTCCGACAACTTGAGCTGAAGCGCGAGCGTGTCCCGGTTCTGTGTGTTCTGGATCAAGAAAACCATGAGAAACGTGACGATCGTCGTGCCGGTATTGATCACCAGTTGCCAGGTGTCGCTGTAGTCGAAGATGGGGCCGGTCACGACCCAGGCGATGACGACGGCTACCGCAAGCAAGAAGCAGAGCGGGTGTCCGGTGTAGAACGCAGTCTTCTGCGCGAAATGCGAAAAGCGCTCGTGCAGCCACGTGCTGGTCTTCCCGCCAATTCCGTTTGTCGACGTTTTCTTGTGAGCCACGGCAGCCCCCTGGACGAAATCCCATGCGTTGGATGCTGCAATAACGTGGAAGTTGTTCCGGTGTTCCGGCGCTCAGCGCGCTCGGCCCGATTTCGGCAGCGATTGCCTCGTCTTGCCGATCTTGGCCCACGGATCGCTGCGCAGGCGGGCCAAGCGCTGGGTGAGATTGAGTACGGTGAACTGGGCGGCGTTCTTGATCTTGCCAAGCTCCTCCCAGGTGATGGGGACGGAAACGGGCGCGCCGTCGCGCGCGCGGGTGGAATACGGCGCTACTGCGGTCGCCTCGCGACTGTTGCGCAGATAGTCGATGAAAATGCGGTTATGGCGCTTTGCTTTGGTCGCTGTCGCAAGATAGCGGTCGGGCTTTTCCCGCGACAGGTCGGTTGCAACCTGGCGCGTGAACTCCTTCACCCTGTCCCATGGTGCCGGCTTGATCGGGACGACCACATGCAGGCCTTTGCCCCCTGAAGTCTTGAGGAAGCTCGTGAGCTTGAGCGCTGCAAGATGTCTACGGACGTCGCGCGCTGCTGCAACCACGTCCTCCCACGTCGTGCCGAGGCCGGGGTCGAGGTCGAACACGATGCGGTCGCCTTGCTCGCGATCGTCGATGGTGGTGCCGCGCGTGTGAATCTCCAGTACGCCCGCCTGGACCAGTGAGATCAGACCGTCGAGATCGTCGATGGAGATGATCTTATCGCCTTCTTCGGGTACGAGATGCAGATGCTCGGCATTGATGCCGTGTGCGTGTTTCTGGAAAAAGCATTCACCCTTCGCGCCTTCCGGGCAGCGCACGAGGGCGATTGGCCGCCGGATCACGTGCGGCTTCATCCATTTCCAGACGCTTGCATAAAATTCAGCAAGGTCGCGCTTCGTGACGCCGACGTCGTCCCAATAGATTCGATCCGGATGGCTGAGCTTGATATTTGAAACGGCGTCCGCGTTGGAGCGCGCACGTGTGGGCGTACTGCGTCTCGTGGCGGTTTTATGCGCCGCCGCTTTCGTTGCCGCCGCAATGGCCTTGTCCTCGCGCACAACTTCGTTCGCCGGCTTGTCTTCACGCAGCCCCTGAAATGACGCCTGGCGGATGCGGCCGGTGTGGGTCCAGCCGTGAAATTCGACCTCGGCGACCAGTTTCGGGGTGACCCAGCGGCCGGCGCGGACGCCGCGTTCCTCCGGCGGCACGGTGCCGAATGGCGACGTTTTCGTCTGCAATGGCAATAGCTTACGGTAAAGTTCGCGGGCGGATTTATGGGTAAAGCCGGTGCCGACCCGCCCCGCATAATGCAGCTTGTCATGCTCGTAGAAGCCCAGAACTACGGCCCCGACCGCGTGTTGATCGGCCGACGAGGGCACATACCCGGCGACGACGAACTCCTGACGATCCGAGCATTTGGTCTTGAGCCAGTCGTGGCCGCGGCCGGAACGGTAGGGCGCGTCACGCCGCTTGGAGACAATGCCCTCGAGCCCGAGCCGGCAGGCATGCTTGACCAAGGTGGGCCCCGGCTCGTCGATGGATTCGCTAAAGCGCAAAGGCCCTTCAGGCGCCACGCGCGCGAGCAAGCCGGCGAGCGCTTCCTTTCGCTGCTCCAGCGGCAGCGCGCGCAGGTCGTCGCCGTCGCGGTGCAGCAGGTCGAAGACGTAAAAGCGCATGCGATCGTAGCGCTTGTTCTTCAGATCCTGCTGCAGCAGAGAGAAGCTTGAAACGCCGTCGTCGCCTTCGGAGACAACTTCTCCGTCGATCAAGAGGGAATCGGCGGGAAGTTTTTTGACGGCGGCGGCGATGCTCGGAAATTTGGCCGTCCAGTCGAGTCCCTTGCGCGTTTTGAGCGTGACGCGGCCGTGGTCGAGCCGCGCCTGCAGACGGTAGCCGTCAAATTTGATCTCATGGATCCACCCGCCGGCACTCGGCGCTTTCTCGGACAGTCTCGCAAGGCACGGTTCGACGAAATCGGGCGGAGCGGAGCGGGCGCCTTTTCCCGATCCCGTTTTCGAGCGTTTCACCGCCGACTTGCTTTGAAGCGCGCTTGTACGCCTGCGTTTGGCGCGCTTCGCTTGCGGCGTGGCGGCGGGTTTTCCGCGGGCTTTTTTCGCGCGCGCGGCCTTGGCGCGCAGCGTCTTCGCACGCGCCGCTTTGGCGCTCGATGATTTTGTGGGTGCCGTGCGGTTGCTGTGCCACACCTTGTTGCCCTGCGCGATCTCGTCGAGGTCGCGGCCGCTCACGACCGAGAGCGGCTTTTCTTCGAGAATGTCCTTGTCGCGCGCGCTGCGCTCGGCCTGGTCATGTGCCTTGATCAGCAGCCAGTTGTCGCGTTTCTCGCCGGGCTTGCGGTGCATGCGCACCAGATGCCAGCCGCCTTGAAGCTTCTCGCCGTCGAGCGTGAAGTCGAGATGGCCCTTCTCAAGGCCGCGATGCGGATCGTGCTGCGGCTCCCAACTGCCGCGATCCCAGATCATTACAGTGCCGCCGCCGTATTCGCCCTCCGGAATCGTGCCTTCGAACTTGTTGTATTCGATCGGATGGTCCTCGACCTGCACGGCGAGCCGCTTATCGCCCGGCACGAGACTCGGGCCGCGCGTAACCGCCCAGCTTTTCATAACGCCGTCCAGCTCGAGCCGCAGGTCGTAATGCAGGCGCGTTGCGTCGTGCTTCTGGATGACGTAGGCGTGCCCGCGCTTGCGCGAGGCCTTGCCGCGGGGCTCCGCGGTCACGCCGAACCGGCGCTTCGCGCGATAGGTCTTGAGCCCCGCCATCGATCAGCTCGCTTTCTTCACCTTCCGCCGTGCGGGTGCGCGCTTCTTTTGGGCCGCCGTTTTACGCCCCGAAGCAGGGCGCCGGCGCTCGGCATTGGCCGAACGCCGCAGCGCGTCCATCAGATTGATGACGTTGCTCGGCCGCGACTCGGCGAGCTTGGGCGCCGGCTTGCCCGCTTTCTTGGCCTTGATCAAATCGAGGAGCGCAGTCTCGTAACGGTCCTCGAACTTCTCCGGCTGGAATTTGCCTTTCTTCGTCTCAAGGATGTGCGTCGCGAGCTTGAGCATGTCGGCCGATATCTTGATATCCTCGATCTCGTCGAAGTAGTCCTTCTGGTCGCGCACTTCGTTTTTGTAGCGCAGGGTGGTGGCGAGAAGGCCCTTGCCGCGCGGCTGCAACAACAGAATGTGCTCGCGGCGGTAGATCACCACGCGCGCAATGCCTGCAAGATTTTCCTTGCGCATCGCTTCGCGAATGACGGCGAACGCTTCCTGCGCCACCTCGTCCTGCGGCACGATGTAGTAGGACTCGTCGAGATAAATGCGATCGATGTCGGAAATCGGCACGAACTCCTCGATATCAATCGTGTGTGTGCTTTCCAGCGCGACATTGTCGAGCTCTTCGTCCTCGAACAGCAGATACTCGCCGTCCTCGGTCTTGTAGCCCTTGACGCGATCTTCATCCGCAACCGGCTCGCCGGTCTCGGCGTCCACCACTTCGTTGCGGATGCGGTTGCCGGTTTCCTTGTTGATGATGTTGAAGCGGACGCGCTGGCTCGTGCTGGTCGCCGGATAAAGAGCGATCGAGCACGACACCAGGGACAGCTTCAGAAAACCCTTCCAATTTGGCCGTGGCGCCATGATCGCACTCCTTACTGGCTGAATTCTTGAACGTTTCTTAGTTTGCCACGGTTCCGGCTGTGACGGAACTATAGGCTCCGCGCTTGCGTTTGCGGCCCGGTAACATCCTTAACAAGGAAGGGATCGCTATGTTTGGCTGGGCAATAACATTCCTGATCATTGCGCTAATCGCCGCAGTTCTCGGTTTTGGCGGTGTCGCAGGCTTCGCTATCGAGGCGGCGAAGCTCATCTTCTTCGTGGCTCTGATCCTGTTCGCAATTTCGGCTGTCGTCGGACTGATACGCGGACGCAGGCCGACTGTTCCCTGATAGACGGATTGCCCGGAAAAATTCACCCCGCGCGGCATCCGCCGGGCGGGGTCTCTTTTCGCGAAAGCCTTGGCGCTTACGAGCGGTCGTTTCCAACCAACACTGCACGCGTCGCCTGGTCGGGGCCGAAATCCTCGGCGCCGTCGATCGACATCAATTCGGCGAGCCGGGTGCGCGCACGGTTGACACGCGACTTGATCGTACCGACGGCGCAGCCGCAAATGTGCGCGGCTTCTTCATAGGAGAATCCGGACGCGCCAACCAGAACCAGGGCTTCGCGCTGGTCGGTCGGCAATTTTGCGAGCGCGGCGCGGAATTCGGAGAATTCGACGCGGCCGTATTGGTCGGGTTGCGATTTAAGGCTCTCGGCGTAGTGGCCGTCGCTGTCTTCAACCTCGCGCCGGCGCTTGCGGTATTCGGAGCGGAAGTGGTTGCGGAGGATTGTGAACAACCAGGCCGCCATGTTGGTGCCGGGCTGGAACGAGTCGATATTGGCCAGCGCCCGAACAAGCGTCTCCTGCACGAGATCGTCCGCGCGGTCCACGCTGCCGCACAACGAAATCGCGAATGCGCGGAGGCTGGGCACCGCGCCTAGGATGGCTTGGCGGACGGACTCGTCGATGCCCATTAGGGTTTCCCCTTGTTCTCACTGTCGTCGAGACGGTTGAGCAATTCGGTAAACCGGTCTGGGACACCCTGCTCGACGACATCGTCGTACATCGCGCGCAGTTGTTGTCCGAGCCTCGCCTGAATCTCACGGCTCAGCTTGACCGGCGTCTTTTTGTTGCGTGTCGCTGCGGCTTCCATCGGATTCTGTCGCCCTGGCGGCTTTCGGTCGTTCATTGCCTTCATTCCCCCCGCAGTCCGGTTTCCCGGTACCGGATTAAGGGCCCCCTCCGGTTGTCCAATCGAAACACCTGGATTGGCAATTGGTTCCACATGCAAGGAACTTTTTTGGCTCCGGCACGTTGGGCGGTTGACGACGAACGACGATATTCGGGAAACTCGGCCGCCCGAGCAGGGTGGCTGATGTCAATCGGGAGGGATTCTTGCCGACAGCACAAGCAGTTGCCCAACATCTTCCTTATCTGCGCCGGTACGCCCGGGCGGTCGCGGGGAGCCAGGCCTCCGGAGACGCCTATGTCGCCGCGGTCCTGGAGGCCTTGATCGAGGATCCCTCGCTTCTCGACCCCAAAAGCTCGACCCAAATCGGCCTCTACCGGGCCTTCACGAAGATGTGGAATTCGGTCTCCCTGAACGGAGGGGAGGGGCCAAGCGCCGATAGCCTGCCGGTCGAAAAGCATCTTGCTCAGATAACGTCATTGCCGCGGCAGGCGTTCCTGCTGGTTGCGCTCGAGGGTCTTTCGGAAGACGACGCGGCCAAAGTGCTGGACGTCGACGTGCCGAAATTACGCAGCCTGGTTGACGAATCCGGACGAGAACTCGCCGCCGAGATCGCAACCGACGTGCTCATCATCGAAGACGAGGCTTTTATCGCACTCGATCTCGAAGGTCTGGTCGAAAATCTCGGCCATCGCGTGCTCGGTGTCGCCCGCACGCACAAGGAAGCCGTGACGATGGCCAAGGCCAAGCGTCCCGGTATCATCCTGGCCGACATTCAGCTTGCCGATGGCAGCTCGGGTCTCGATGCCGTCAACGAGTTGTTGCGCGCGTTCGAAGTGCCGGTAATTTTCATCACCGCATATCCCGAACGTTTCCTCACCGGCGAGCGGCCCGAGCCGGCGTTCCTGATCGCCAAGCCTTTCCAGCCCGCGACTGTTTCGGCGCTGCTGAGCCAGGCGCTTCTGTTCGAACGCAACGCGAAAAGGCGCGAACGCAGGGCCACGGCCTGATCGGCATTCGCTCTCTATTTTTGATTGAATAGTTGCCAGGATTTTTCTTGAGCGGCTTTGATCGACACTCGCGTGCGAGTTTCGCGATGAGGTGTGTCGGGCCACCGGCGAATGAGACGTTAAGGCAGGTTTCGTACGATGGCGTGGAATGCGACCGATGGCCCGGAAAGCGAAGTGGAACGCCTACGCTTCGAACGGCAGCAGCTCGAAACACGACTTTCCGAGCAAACGCACGAGTTGAACTTCCTCAAGGCCCGGTTTGCCCGGTACGAAACCGCATTGCGCGGCTCGCACATAACCGTTTGCACGCAGGATCGCGACCTTCGTTACATCTCCATCACCAATCCGATGCTTGGCCGTTCGATCGATCAGATCATCGGCAGTACCGATGAGGAGTTATTTCCCGCCGCAACCGGCGCCGCGGTGGTGGCGCTCAAGCGCGCCGCTTTGACGACCGGCACTCCCCAGCGCGGCGAAATAACGACCGGATCAGGTGCCGGCGTGCAATGGTTTGACCTCCACGTCGAGCCTCTTCGAGACGACGCGAACGCCATCATCGGGCTGACCTGCGCTTCCGTCGACATTACGGAACGCAAGGAAGCCGAAGCACATTTGCGCTTGTTGATGCGCGAAATCACCCACCGCTCGAAAAATCTGCTCGCCGTCATCCAGGCGATGGCGCGCCGCACGGCTCGGCACGTAGGCTCGATCGACGCATTTCTCGATCAATTCAGTGCGCGCTTGCAGGCGCTGGCGGCCTCGCATGATCTTCTGGTGCGCGAGAGCTGGCACGGGGCCTCGCTGTCCGAGCTGATCCGCTCGCAGCTCGCCGGTTATCTCGACCGGCAGAACGCCGAACCTCAGATACTGATCGAGGGGCCGCCCGTCGCGCTAAAGCCTGAGGCGGCGCAGAACCTCGGCCTGGCGGTGCACGAACTTGCAACCAACGCGGCCAAGTACGGGGCCCTATCGGTTCCGGAGGGGCGCGTTTCAATCAGGTGGCAGCAAGATACGAGCGACGGCCATGCCCTCGCACTGACCTGGACCGAGAAATCCGGGCCCCGGGTGAAGGTGCGCCGCAAGCGAGGCTTTGGCAGTCTGGTCATCGAGGGAAACCTGGCCCGCGCGCTGGAAGCAAAGGTCGATTGGACCTTTGAACCAGAAGGCGCCCGCTGCCATATTGTGATTCCGCCCAGCCAGATTCTTGCGGGCCGTTAGGACGTTATTAGGCCTTGCATCTCATAGGGTTAGGCGATGGAACTTCCAGGATTTCAAGACGTTTCTCCATCACCTCGGATTAGAAAGGAGCCTTCAATGCATCGTCGATTGAGCTTTCTCGCCGCCATGGCGACCGTTGCCGCCATCGCCGCGCCCGGCCCGATGGCTCAGGCCGCCACGAGAGTCGGCACGCTGGAGTGCGACATCTCGGGTGGCGTCGGTCTTGTCGTGACCTCGCAAAAGCAGATGGCCTGCACGTTCACCTCGTCCGTGTCGGGACGGCATGAGACCTACACCGGTACGATCACCAAATTCGGCCTCGACCTGGGCGTCACCACGGGCGGCAAGATGATCTGGGCTGTCTACGCGCCCACCAGCAAGCGCTTCGGCGCGCTCGCCGGCACCTACGGCGGCGCGACGGCGGAAGCCACGGTCGGCGTCGGCGCCGGCGCCAACGCGCTGGTCGGCGGCTCCAATCGCACCATTACGCTGCAACCGCTGTCGGTACAGGGCCAAACCGGCCTGAATGTCGCAGCCGGTGTGGCCGGTCTCGAGTTGCAGCCCGCGCGCGTCATCCATCATCGCCGCCATCGGGGCTAGAAGCCTCGCCGGCGCGAGTTTCGGAGCGGCCGCCCATTCGGGCGGCCGCTTTTTTATCGTGAAATTGTTGCCCATATTTTTTCGGGCGGCCCACCCGGTGGGACAGACCGGAAAAGCGCATGGCGTGGATGCCGGCGAAGGCTTTTCCGCTTAGCGCTAATATGCGAAGCAATCCGTCGACAAACCGCCGGCCGGCGCAGTCCGTGTAGAGGATTGCGACAACGACCGCGGTCGCGCAGGGGAGGTAGCGACATGTTGCGTGCGACGAAGGATCTGATGCTTCCAACGACCATTACAGGCTCGCTGCCGCGTCCGAGCTGGTACAGCGAACAACTCGGCCATCGCAGTTTCATGGACGCGATGGTGAACAATCGCTTTCGCGAGCAGTATGTCGATGCCGTCTCGGTCTATCTGCACGAGCAGGAAGTCGCCGGACTAGACATCGTCACGGATGGCGATGCGCATTTCGATTCCGACGTCGGCGGGCAGAGCTGGACGAATTACCCGACGCGCCACATGGGCGGGTTCGACCGCGGCAATCCGCAGCCGATCCGCGCCGGACAGGGCGGGCTCGGCTTCCCGCCCGGTCACATCCTGCACGATTATCTCGAAGCGCGCGTGATGTCCGGCATCGTCGGGCCGGTGACGCGCGGCGACCTGCAATACACGGCGATGTGGAAGACGGCGCAGCGCCTCACCAAAAGGCCGGTGAAGTTCGGAACCATCGGGCCCGAGCTCGTCGCCTTCGCGGTGCCCGATGCGCATTACAAGAATATCCGCGACCGCATCATGGCGATCAGCGAAGCGCTCAACGAGGAGCTGCACGATCTTGCCGATGCCGGCTGCCAGGCGATTCAGTTCGAGGAGCCGCAGATTCACCTGCTGGCGGTGCGCAACATCGTGGACGCCGTGATCAATCCGGCGTTTTCGGTCGACGTGTTCAACAATACGGTGAAGGGTCTACGCGCGAAAACGGAAGTCTGGTGCCATACCTGCTGGGGCAATCCTTCGCAGCAGCGCATGTTCGCGCAGGTGCAGAGCTACAAGAACGCGCTCGAGATGCTCAACAAGGTCGACGCCGACGTGATCACGTTCGAATCGGTGAGCGCGGGCGGCGCGGACCTCGAGGCGTTCGGCAAGATCATCACGGAGAAGAAGATCGCCATCGGCGTGATCGACCACCACACGCTGCAGGTCGAGCGGCCGGAGGAGATCGCCGACCATATCCGCCGCGCGTTGAAGCACATTCCGCCCGAGCGGCTGGTGCTGTCGTCGGATTGCGGGATGGGACGCGAGGGCATGAGCCGGCGCCACGCCTACTACAAGATCGTGTCGCTGGTGCAGGGCGCCAATATCGTGCGCAAGGAGCTCGGATTGCCGGTGGCGGAATGCCTCGCGGCCGATCCGCGGTTCTCGCTGGTGCTGCCCGCGAAGAAGTAGGGGCCTTAGCCCTCGTATTGCAGGATGTAGAGGCCCGCATTGGTATCGGTGAGATACATGCGGGCTTCCTTGTCGACGAACACGTCGCACGACTGGATCACCTTCGCCGCGCCGGGGCGGATATCCATCAGCTTTTCGGGCGGCGGCGGTACAAAGAAGCCGCACTCTTTCGGCTCGAACGCGTTCGAGATGTCGAACACGCGCAGGCCCGCGTTGTGGTAGGTGGCGAAGATGAGGCTTTCGCTTTCAAACGAGCCGGGGCGGTTTTCGTGCAGATTATGCGGACCGAATTTTCCGCCCTTGGCGCAGAAGTCCTCTTCAGCGGGCGTCGGCAACGTCGCGATCGACACCGGATTTGACGGATCGCGCACGTCGTAGATCCAGGTATAGGCAAGCCCGTTGGCGCAATTCATCGTCGTCGCTTCGTCGGCGAGCACGACAAGCTTGCGGCCGGGCAACGGCAGCGGCGTATGCGAGCCGCCGGCAAACGGCGGGGACGTCACGCGGTGACTCAGCAATTTCGGTTTTGCCGGGTCACCGACGTCGTGCACGGTGAGCCCGCCGTCACGCCAGGCGCCGTAGGCAAGGCCATCCGCGACGATGACGTGGTGCAGCGCGTAGCGTTTGCCGGAGGGCCATGACGGAGTCTCGCCGCCCGCACGCCACATGCCGGGCAGCCACCATTTGCCCGCAAGCTCCGGCTTTTGCGGATCGGACAGGTCGATCACAGCCAACGCATGGTCGATGAAGCCCTCGAAGTGCACGGACACGTAGGCGTAGCGCCCGCCAACGTACCAGATGCGGTGCGCGCCAAAACCGGGCAGCGCGAGAAACGAAATCTCGCGCGGGGAAGCTGGCTGCGATATGTCGAAAATGCGCAAGCCTGCCGCGAATGGTTGCGACTTGTTCTGGAACGAGTCGGCGAGCGATTTCGCGTAGTAATCCTGTTGCTTCGAATATTGCTGGATAGCCCAGAAGTTGGGTCCGTTCACCGCCAGCAGGAGGTCGCCGTGCACCTGAATGTGGTGCGAGCGCGTATTCTCCGGGGCGGCGACAAAAGCGAGCGTCCTCGGATTGAGCGGATCGCGCACATCGACGACGGTAAAGCCGTCGCTGAACATATGACCGATGAACGCATGGCCCTTGTGGACTATCACCTGCACGCCGTCGAGCTTGCCGCCCTGATCGCAACGCGACAGCAGACGAACTTTCCGGGACGATGCAGCCATGCGCGAACTTCCGAAAATTCAAGGCAACTTAACACGCCGAGGCCCGGCCGGCAGCGCGCCGACCGGGCCTCATCGTTTCAAGCTGCGCCGATCAGCCGGTCGGCGGGGCGACCTCGTCGAGGCCCTTCTGCCGCGCCTCGGGGCCAAGTTGCGTGACCGAAACGGCGGCGATGATGAGCAGGATCGCGAGGCAGACGAACACGGTGTTCAGACCGTAGCCGTTCTGCACCCACAGGATCGTCGGCATGATGAAGGCCGTCGCCAAACGTCCGACGCCCGCCGCCCAGCCGAACCCGGATGCGCGCGCATTGGTCGGGAACACCTCCGACGTAAAGATCTGCATGGCGTTGCCGGCGACCTGAACGAAGAAGGTCATGACAAAGCCCGCGGCGATAAGTTGCGCCGGCGTGGCCGCTTGCGCAAAGAGAACGGCCATGATCGCGGCGCCGATGAATGCGATGATGGACGTGCTCTTACGGCCGAATTTGTCGAGCGCGTACATCATCCAGATGCTGGCGCACGGCACCGCGAAGTTCATCCAGAGCGTGTACTCGATCGACTTCGTGATCGTGAAGCCTTTCGCGTTCATCATGTTGGGTAGCCAGGCGCCGAGGCCGATGGC
Organism: Pseudolabrys sp.; assembly: GCA_035546875.1. Classification (GTDB taxonomy): domain Bacteria; phylum Pseudomonadota; class Alphaproteobacteria; order Rhizobiales; family Xanthobacteraceae; genus Pseudolabrys. The sequence goes on along the minus strand of DASZVZ010000135.1, from coordinate 22,003 downwards.
GATGCCGAAAAACGCCGTGAAGCAGATCATTCCTGCGATGACCCGCTTCGGAAACATCTTGAACACGACGGCGAACGGGTCGCTCTTGGTATTGCTCGCGGCGTCGGTGGAAAGCGAGCTGATCGGCGGCGTCGAGATATTCAGCCGATTGAGGACATTGAGCGCGTCCTGACCGCGGCCGTGCGTCGCGAGATAACGCGGCGACTCCGGCAGGGCGAAACGCAGTACCCAAACGATCAGCGCGCCGATGCCGATCAGGACCCAAATGCCGCGCCAGACGAGATGCGCCTGGTCGGGCGTCGTCCAGATGCTGCCCGCCCAGAGCACGAGCGCGGTACCGATCGGCCACACGCAAGCGCCACCGACGAAGTGGATGAAAGCAAGGATGCGGCCGCGGATCGCCCTCGGCGCGTACTCGCCGGCATATGCGAAACACAGCGGCTGTTCGGCGCCGAGGCCAAGGCCGGCGATGAAGCGGCAAATGACCATCAGCGTCACGCTTGGCGCGAATGCTCCAAGAATCGTGAACACGCCGAAAAGGAGAAGATTGAACTGGTAAATGAAGCGGCGTCCAAAGCGATCGCTGAGTTGCCCTTGACCCGCAGTGCCGATGAACATACCGAACACCGTGGCGCTGCCGATCGCAGCGACTTCGGCCCCGGTCGCGAACTTTGACTGAAGGATATACGGTACCAGCGATCCGAAGATGGTGAAGTCGATGACGTCGAAGAAATATCCCGCGGCGATAAGTGCGATGACCTTGCGATGCAGCGGCGATATCTTTGCCTCGTCGAGCGCGGTGCCGACAAATGCCTCAATTGTTTGAGCCACGGCGTTGTCTCCCCTATGCCAGCTTTATTTTGATGATTACAGCATCCCCAGTTCCATCAGGATGATCCACATTTCGCAGATTGACTAGTCCCGTTGGGGAAGACCTGCGAATTCACAAATTGTCGTGGTGCGATAGGCAATGCCGCAGCGCAACGCACGCGGTACAAGCTGCATCGCAAGGCTTTCGTGGCATGAAAAAAACAAATTCCAAGCCGGAACGGCAAGGGCGTCGCCTGAGTTTTTCGATCTGAGAGATCAAACCAGGAGTTGCCGTTATGAAATCTTCTTATCGATATGCGGCGCTTGCAGTCGTCACGGCGGCGCTAACGGTTCCCGCGCTCGCACCGGCTGGTGCAAACGACGAGGCCATTACCATCCGCCATCATCGTCATCACCATCATCACTATTATCATCACGTGTACCGTGGTGGGGCTTACGCCTACCAGCCGAGAGGCGAATACTACTGGGGCCGCCGCAACGGCACGTTCCCGAGCGATTGTGCGACGGAAGGCAGCGGCGGGCGCGTCGATCTCGGCGCTTGCGGCGGCAACGCGCGCTAGCGGTTGCGCCGGTATCGTCAAGGAGCCGCGTGGCAGAAGTTGCGCGGCTTTTTCTTTGCGTCAGGTGGCGTCAGAGCAAGCCGGAATTGGCTGGGGGACCTGGATTCGAACCAAGATTCTCGGAGTCAGAGTCCGATGTTCTACCGTTGAACTATCCCCCAGCAGGCTCCGGTCAGGGCCGGGAAAGGCAGCCGCAAGGCGCTGCGGAGGCCCTTCACATGCTGGAAATATGCGGGTTTGACAAGTCCGGCCTAAGAGGGAGCGGCAGGCGGGGTTTGCGAGGCATCAATCCCGCCGCGCAGGCCGCGTGACCACGGTCGCTATCGCAATCAGATTGAACGCCGCGACCAGCAGGAACACCCAGCGGGGGCTGCCGTGGTCCATGAGGGCGCCGAAAATCAGCGGCGACACCACGCCGCCGATATTGAAACCCGTGCTCACGAAGCCGAACACCTTGCCGAAGGAACCTGGCGGGGTGGCCTCGCGCACGATCATGTCGCGCGACGGCATGATCGCGCCCGAGAAAAATCCGCCCACCGACATGACGAGAATGAGCAGGAACGGACGGAAGTCGAAATTTGCTATCAGCAAGGTCGCAATTGCCGTGGCGAGCAGCCCAAAAGCCGTCACCAGGCCATGACGCGTCGTGTAGGTCGCGACAGCGCCGCCGATCAGCACGCCGACGGCGGAGAGAAGGAGATAGGCCGAAAGCGCCGCATTGGCCGTGACCGGCGGCGTCCCGTAAAGCGCGCTGAGCGCCACGATCGAATAGTTGTTGATGCCGCCGCTGATCAGCGCCAGCACGATGAAGAACACCATGTTGAGCAGGATTGCGGGCGCCATCAGCAGGCGCCAGCCGGCCGGCGTGCCGGCTTCCGCAGCGCGCGGTTTGGTCTCCGGCGTGTGCGCAGGTTGATCTTCGCGCTGGAGCGCGAGGATTGCGGCGACGACGACGCCGAGCACGGCGGTGCCGATGAAGGCGCCGCGCCAGCCCCACTGGTTTTGCATCAGCAGCAGGCTGCCGGGCGCGACGGCCGAGCCAAGCATGCCGGCGAAAGTGTGCACCGAGAATGCGCGGCTGATGCGGCTCGCCGAAACGTGGTGCGAAAGCAGCGCGTAATCGGCCGGATGAAAGGTCGTGTTGGCGAGCCCGACCACCGCGAACATCGCGACCAGCACCCAGAATGAATCGACGAGGCCGGCAATCGCGAATGCTACCGCGCCGAGCACGAGGCCGCCGATCAGCAAGATGCGGGCGCCGAGCCAGTCGACCAGGAAGCCGGCGGGAGTCTGGAACGCCGCGGACACGACGTTGTAGGCCGCGAGTGCGATGCCGAGCTCGGTGTAGCTCACGCCGTAATCCGCGCGCACGAAGGCAAACAGCGGCGGCAGCACCAGAATGTAAATGTGCGAGACAAAATGCGCCGCGCTGACCAGGCCGATGACGCGCGCGTCGCCTGTGCGCCGTGTGCCGATGATTTGGCTCGCCTGACTCATGCGCGCTTTATGGCGTGACGCGTCGCGCCGATCCAGCGCGTTTTCAACGGGTTGCCCATGCTTTTGCGAAGGCCGGCCTTGGCCCGCCCGCCCAAGCCCGCGCCGGCCTAAATTCCACGTAAAAATGCCGATGCGTAAAAAGCGTTTCCGAAGCGGAGCGCGGCATCAGATTTTCAGCCGATCACGTCGTCATTGCGGCCTGTCAGGCCGCTCCGGATTACGCCTTGGCATCCTGGATGGCCTGCCAAATGCGCGCGGGCGTCGTCGGCATCTCGAGATGACGTATGCCGAAGTCGCCAAGCGCATCCATGACGGCGTTCGCGACGGCGCACAATCCGCCCGTGGTGCCGGCTTCGCCGCAACCTTTCGCTCCGAGCGGGTTGCTTTTCGTCGGCACCGGATGGTGCGCGACCTCGATCATCGGCACGTCGCTCGCGCGCGGCATGGCGTAGTCCATGAAAGAGCCGGTCTGCAACTGCCCATCGGCGTCGTAGATCGCCTGCTCCATGAGCACCTGGCCGAGGCCCTGCACGATGCCGCCATGCATCTGGCCCTCGACCAGCAACGGATTGACGACGGTGCCGAGATCGTTGACTGCGCAGTACCGCACGACCTGTGCGTCGCCGGTGTCCGGATCGACCTCGACCTCCGCAATATGACAGCCGTTCGGGAAGGCGGAGGGGACGGGCTGATCGACGACGTGATCGACATCGAGCGAAGTCGGCATGTCGGGCGGGAGCTTCAAGCCGCCGCGCAGGCGCGCGGCAAGCTCGATAAGGCCGATCGAACGGTCGGTGCCGGCAATGACGAAGCGTCCGGACTTGTATTCGATGTCGCTGACCGAAGCTTCGAGCACATGCGAAGCGATCTGCTTGCCGCGCTCGATGACGATTTTCGATGATTCCGACAGCGCGGCACCGACGAACATCACCGAGCGTGAGCCGCCGCTGCCGCCGCCGAATGCCATGCGGTCGCTGTCGCCTTCGACGGTGCGGATGACGTCAAAGGGAATGCCGAGCATGTCGCTCAGGATCTGCGCGTAGGTCGTCGCGTGGCCCATGCCGAAATCCATCGTGCCGGTGACGATCGTGACCGTGCCGTCGGCCTCGAAGTGGATCGCGCCGAGCTCCTTGCCGGGCGCGGCGGTGACTTCGAGATAGCAGCCGATGCCGATGCCGCGCGCGAGCCCCTTCTTCCTGCTTTCGCGCTTGCGCTTCTTGAAGCCGTCATAGTCGGCAAGCTCGAGCGCCTGCTTGAGCACGGCGGGAAAATCGCCGCAGTCGTAGATCATGCCGGACGCCGCGTTGAACGGCAGATCGCGCGGCTTGATCATGTTTCGCTTGCGCAGATCGAGCCGGTCGATGCCGAGCTCGCCCGCGGCGTAATCGAGCGCGCGCTCGACATAATAGTTGCCTTCCGGTCGCCCGGCGCCGCGATAGGCCGATACATACGTCGTGTTGGTGAACACGCACTTGGTGGCGACCTCGAGCAGCGGCGTCTTGTACACGCTGGCGAGGTTCTTGACCTGGTTTCCGGTCGACAGCAGCGGCCCGAACTGCGCGAGAAAGCCGCCCATGTCGCCGAAACCGGTGAGGCGGAGCGCGAGGATGTGCGCGCTCTCGTCGAAGGCGATCTCGATCGTCATGTCCTGCGCGCGGCCGTGATGATCGGAAACGAAGCTGCCGGAACGTTCGTCGGTCCATTTCACCGGACGGCCGAGCTCGCGCGCGCCGTGCAGCAGGCAGACGTATTCCGGATAGACGGCGGCCTTCATGCCGAACGAGCCGCCGACCTGTCCTGTGACGACACGTACCTTGTCGGCGGGCGCGCCGAGAATATCCATCAGCGTGCTTTTCATGCCGTGCACGCCCTGGCTGGTCGAATAAAGCGTCCAGCGCCCGGAAGCACGGTCGAATTCGCCGACGGCGGCACGCGGCTCCATCGCATTCACGACCATGCGCTGGTTGGCGAGGTTGAGGCGCGTTACGTGCTTGGCCTTGGCGAAGGCGGCGGCGACTTTCTCGGCGTCGCCATAGTGATAGTCGAGCGCGATATTGTTCGGCACGTTGTCGTAGAGTTGGGGCGCGCCGGGCTTGACCGCCTCGCGCGCGCTCATCACCGGCGGCAGCGGCTCGATGTCGAGAACCACCGCCTCGGCGGCATCCTTGGCTTGCGCGACCGTTTCGGCGATCACGCAGGCGACCGGATCGCCGACGTAGCGCACCTTGTCGCGCGTGAGCGCGGGGCGCGGCGTGTAGCGGATCGGCGAGCCGTCGCGGTTTTTCAGCGGCAGGCTGCACTTGAGCGGGCCGTAGGCGCCAAGGTCGGCGGCCGTGTAAACCGCGAGCACGCCCGGCATGGCTTTCGCCGCGGCCGTATCGATGCCGCGGATGACGCCGTGAGCGTCGCGGCTGCGCACCATCACGGCGTAAGCCTGGCCGGGGCGGCTGACGTCGTCGGCATAGGTGCCGCGGCCCTGCACCAGCTTCGGGTCCTCGCTGCGCCGCACTGGCTGGCCGACACCGAACTTGGTCAGCGCAAGCGCGGTTTCGTTGGGTCTGTCATCCATGTGGCGGGACCGGGTTAGAGGGCTGGGGTCACTGAGATAAAGCAGCATCGCCGCTTCGACAAGAATGCCGGGCGCGGCGCTGGTTTGCATGGGTTGCGCAGGCTGAAAGCGCGCTGGTAGACTTTTCCCGATCTAGGAAAATTGCCGCCGCCGCAAGGCCCGTGCGCTTTGCGCCGGCAGGAAGGTTACGCGTGATGAGCGACGAGGCCCGGGACGCTCCCGGCCTCGACCCCGCGGCTGATCGGGCGCCGGTTCGGCCCCGGTGGGGTCGGCGGTCGCCTGGACGGTTCGACGGCGGTCGGGGCCAGGATTCTGGCGGTCCGACTTACGCCGCGCTCGACCTCGGCACCAACAATTGCCGTCTCCTGGTCGCCCGTCCGACCGCGGAGGGCTTCCGCGTGGTCGATGCGTTCTCGCGCATCATTCGGCTCGGCGAAGGCATTTCCGCTTCGGGCCGCATCAGCGAAGCGGCGATCGGCCGCGCCATTGCCGCGCTCACGGTCTGCCGCGACAAGATGAAAAACAAGGGCGCCACGCGCGCGCGGCTGATCGCCACCGAAGCGTGCCGGTCGGCCGGCAACGGCGTGGAGTTTCGCGAACGCGTGGCCGAAGAGATCGGATTGACGCTCGAGATCATCGACCGCGAAACGGAAGCAACGCTCGCCGCCACCGGGTGCACGCCGCTGATCGATCCGCAGTCGGACGGGGTCGTGCTGTTCGACATCGGCGGTGGGTCGTCCGAGCTGGTGCGGCTCGACCGCCCGCAAGCATCGCGTCGCGGGCCGCCGCCGCCGCAGATCCGCGGGTGGATTTCATTGCCGCACGGCGTGGTGACGCTGGCCGAGCGGCACGGCGGCACGGTGGTCACGCGCGACATCTACGAAGCGATGGTGGATGAGGTCGCGGCATTGATCGCGCCGTTTGCCGCCGCGCACGGCGACGGTCTCGCGGGCCTGCATATGCTCGGCACATCCGGCACCGTGACGACGATCGCCGGCGTGCACCTCAATCTCAAGCGCTACGACCGCAACCGCGTCGACGGCTGCTGGATGAGCGCAGACGAGATCGAGGCGGTGGTCGAGCGCCTGCTTGCGATGAGCTACGACGACCGCGTCGCCAGTCCCTGCATCGGCGTCGAGCGCGCCGACCTGGTGCTGGCGGGCTGCGCCATCCTCGAGGCGATCCGCCGCGCGTTCCCGTGTCCGCGCCTGCGCGTTGCCGACCGCGGTCTGCGCGAGGGGATGCTGGTGCAGATGATGCGCGAAGACGGCGCCTGGGATCACGGCCATCAGGCGGCAACGCTGTGAGCGCGCGCGGCAAGGGCGGCCGGACGGGCCGCCTCAAGGTGCGGGTCAAAAGCGGCAAGGGCCGCTCGCTGTCCTCGAAACTCTGGCTCGAGCGTCAGCTCAACGATCCTTACGTCGCGCGCGCAAAGGCGGAAGGTTATCGTTCGCGCGCCGCATTCAAGCTGATCGAAATCGACGACAAGCACCGCATCCTCAAGAAAGGCACGCGTGTAATAGACCTCGGCGCCGCACCGGGCGGATGGAGTCAGGTCGCTGCGCAGCGGATCGGCCCGCAAGGCCGCATCGTTGCGATCGATGTGCTCGTGATGGATGCGATTGCAGGTGTCGATTTCGTGCAGCTCGACTTTCTCGATCCGGGCGCGCCGGAAAAGTTGAAGGCCATGCTCGGCGGGCCGGCCGACGTCGTGCTCTCGGACATGGCGGCGAATGCGACCGGGCACGCCCGCACCGATCACCTGAAAATCATGGCGCTGGTCGAAGCGGCGTCCGAATTCGCCCGCGAGGTGCTGGCGCCGGGCGGTGTGTTTCTGGCCAAGGTGCTGCAAGGCGGCACCGAAAGCGCGCTGCTTGCCTCGCTCAAGCGCGATTTTGCAAGCGTCAAGCATGTGAAGCCGGCGGCAAGCCGCGCGGATTCAGCCGAACTCTATCTGCTCGCGACAGGATTTCGCGGCCGGCCCGCCTAACGCCGGCGGTCGTTCCAGATGTCGGTGAAGCGCGTGTCGTTGCGGCGCTCGTAACGGCGCGGATCGTTGCGCGCTGTGTCGACATGGACCGGGCCGCGCGGCTCGACGCGAACCGGCCGGCGCGGGTCTTCACGCCGTACGGTCCTTGACTCGACGCGCACGGGCGCTTTTGCCTCGATGGCCCGGCCGTTGCGTTGCGGTTCGACCCGCACGGCGCGATGCGGCTCGGCCCGGACGGGATTTTTCGCCTGTTCAATGCGGCGCCCGTTGCGTTGCGGCTCGGCGTGCCGCGCGTTGCGCTGCGGCTCCGCGTTGCGGCTTCCTTTGTGAATCTCGGCGTGACGGCTGTGCTTCGTTTGCTCGCGCGTCGCGCGCTCGATCTTGCCGCGATTGTGCTGATCGCGCGCGTGCCTGTCGTGCGGCTTCGTCTTCGTCTCAACAGTCTCGGCTCGACGGCGTGCAGGCTTGGCCGTTTCCTCGTCCGTCTTTATGTCGACGCTTGATCTGGCTGCATGCACCGGCTCGTCCGCCACCTTCGACGCCAGCGTGCCGGTACGATCCTCGTCCGGCGCGGGCTTCGACGCGATTTTCGGCGCGCCCCTCGGCGCGCTCCGTGGAACCGGCGTGCTCTCGACCCTCGGCTCTTCCTTGGCCTCGATCTGCGGTTCGCTTTTGGCCTCATCGACGGTCTTGGCGGGCTGGTCGTCCTTCTTGTCGTGCGCGGCCGCGCGGGGCTTGTGCTGCTTTTCGTAAGCCGTGGCGCGGGTCAGCGCCTTGCGGGCGTCATTCAGACGGCCATCGCGCGCCAGCGCCATCTTGTAGTCGGCGATCGCGTCGGCGATGTCCTTGTTCTGCTCGTGCGCCAGACCGCGCAGGTAATAGGCTTGCGCGTTGTCGGGGTCGGCCTTGATCGCGGCGTCGAAGTCGGCGATCGCCTTGGTGTTGTCGCCCTTCGACTTGAGAATTTGCCCGCGCTCGAACAGCGCGCCCGCATTATTGGGATCGCGGCTCAGGGCGTTGTTGAGATCGGAAAGCGCGAGCGCTGTATCGCCCTTCATGCGCCGCAATGCTGCACGTTGCACGTAAGGTCCGGCAGGGCGCGGATCGCGCCGGATCGCTTCGGTGTAATCGCCGAGCGCCTTGGCGTAATCACCCTTGGCCTTGTAGATCGCGCCCCGCTCGGCATAAGGCGCGGCACTGACCACGCCGAGATCGATCGCCCGGTTGAGGTCATCGAGCGCGCGGGTGTTGTCCGATTTTGCCATATAGATCTGGCCGCGTTCTCCATACGCCAGGGCGTTCTTCGGATCGGCCTTGATGGCCGCATCGAGGTCGGTCATCGCGCGTGCATATTGCTTTTTGCGGGTCAGTACGGCGCCGCGCAGTGCAAATGCCGCCGGGTCGTTCGCATTGAGCTTCAAAATGGCTTCGGCATCATGTTGCGCGCCGTCGAGATCGCCGTCATCGAGCCGCAGCGCGCCGCGCACCTTCAGGAAATCCGCATTCCAGGTGAATTTCAGCGCGCGGCTGATATCGGACATCGCCCGTTTGCGGTCGCCTTTCTCGGCGTAAGCCTGAGCGCGCAGCGCATAGGTTTTGGCGCGGTTCTGGTCGGCAATGACCGCGTGATCGTAGATCGTGATCGCCTTGTCGATGTCGCCCTTCTTGCGCCAGATCGCGGCTTGTGCCGTCAGGCCCTCGATATCTTTCGGATTCAGCTTCGTCGCCTCGATGTAATCGGCAAGCGCGCGGTCGAGGTCGCCGCTCTGCTGCCGCGCTTGCGCGCGCAGCATGAAATTGTCAGGACGCGGGTCGAGGCGGATGGCGCGATCGAAGTCGGAAATAGCGCGCGCATAATCGTGCTGGCGCATGTAGAGCTGGCCGCGGCCGCTATACACATTCGCCTTGTTGGGATTGAGGCTGATCGCTTTTGCGTAATCAGCGAGCGCATCGTCGGTGGAGCCGAGGTCGCGCCGCACCGTCGCGCGATTGAAGTAGGGTGACGCGGTATTCGGATCGAGGCGGATCGCTTCGTTGTAGTCGGCGATCGCGCGGCCGAAGTTGCCTTTCGCGTACCAGGCATTGCCGCGATTCTGGTAGGCGGGCGCGAAATCGGGCGCGAGCGCGATCGACTGATCGAGATCGGCGATTGCGTGGGGAATGTCGCCGCGGTCGAGATAGGCGAGGCCGCGCAGCCCGTAGGCGACGCCGGCCGGTTCTCCGCGCAGGCGGCCGGACTTGATCAAGGCGCTACAGGCGGTGATGCGCTGATCGGCAAGGTCGGCGGTCTGGACCGCGCAACCGCGCGCGTCGCTGTTTTGCGCCAGTGCGGCAGCAGGCTGCATAGCGACAAGCGCCAGGGCGGTGAGGGCGCAAGACCCCATCAACCGTGCCAAAAAGTGCTTCCGGCCTGTACGCAAACGACCCATTTACCGGCGCCTGTTAACCCTAATGAAAGGCAAAAATATCCAGCAGCACAAATGCTTGTCGAGGGATCGGGGTCCCAAGAGAGGCAGGGAACCCCGAATATGGTTAACGCGCGAATTGTCGTAATTTTCAACCTTGAATAGGTTCCGGGATAGACTGAGCGCTATACCGCGCGCTGGTCGGACGATTCCGCACCCGCCGGGGTCCGGTTCGCCAGTTCGGCGCCGGCATGCGGGGAAAGTCGCCAGAAGATCGGTAATGAAAGCGCGGAGATAAGTGCGACGGCCAGGAACGCGGGCGGAAAGTCAGAGCCTCCAAGGGTCCCGTCGCCCCTGAGGTGCACGCTCAGCTCCACCGCCAGCGCGCCGAGGGCGACGCCCGAAGAGATCGCCAGCTGCTGGGCGACGCTGACCAGCGAGGTCGCGCGGCTGACGCGATGGGGTTCGACCTCGGCGTAGGCGATGGTGTTGATGCTGGTGAACTGCAGCGAGCGGAAAAAGCCGCCGATCATCAACAGCGCGAACATAACGGCGACAGGCGTGTTTTTTGTGAAGGCGCCGCAGATGGCGAGAAATCCTGCGCTCACGATCGTGTTGGCGATGAGAATGGTGCGGAACCCGAACCGGCGCAGGACCGTGGTCACCACACCTTTCATGCCCAACGCGCCGATTGCGCTCGCGAAGGTGATCAAGCCGGACTGGAACGGCGTCATGCCGAATCCAATTTGCAGCATCAGCGGCAACAGGAAGGGAAGCGCGCCGATGCCCACCCGAAAAATGAAGCCGCCGGTGACGCCGGCGAAAAATGTCGGCAGCCGGAACAGCGAGAGATCGAGCGCTGGGTTTTTGGTGTGCCGCGCGTGCACCAGATAGGCGACGACGAAAAGGACGCCGCCGGCAACGAGACCGGCCACCACGGACCACGGCAGGAAATTCAACCCGAGGACGGACAGCCCGAATGCGATACCGGCAATGCCGAGTCCGGCAAGCACCATGCCGACAATGTCGAAACGCTCGTGCTTGTCGGCGCGGATGTCCGGAATGAAATAGGTCGCAAGGATGATGCCGAGAATGCCCATCGGCACGTTGATGATGAAGATCCAGTGCCAGGACGCGTAGGTGGTAATAAATCCGCCGACCGGCGGGCCGAGGACGGGACCCATCAGCGCCGGTGTCGTCACCCAGACCATGGCGCCCACCAGTTCGCGCTTGCTGATGGTGCGTACCAGCACCATGCGGCCGACCGGCGTCATCATGGCGCCGCCCATGCCCTGCACGATGCGCGCGATGACGAAGTCGGTAAGCGAACCGGACAACGCGCAGCCGATCGAGCCGATCACGAACACAGCGATCGCCGCGCGAAACACCGCGCGGGCTCCGAAGCGGTCGGCTGTCCAACCGCTTGCCGGGATGAAGATTGCGAGCGAAAGGAGGTAGGAGGTGATCGCGAGCTTGAGCGCCAGCGGGTTGGTGCCGATGTCGGCCGCGATCGCCGGCAGCGAGGTGGCGATGACGGTCGAGTCCATGTTCTCCATGAACAGGGCGACCGCAACGATCAGCGGAACGATGCGTTCACGGGGCATGGAGCGGCTTGGGCAAGGGGGCTAAGGCAAAGCAGGGCTCTTGAATACCAAAGCCGTGGCTGAAGGAAGGCCATTCACGCCATGTCAGCCATCCGCTATCGCCGGGCTTTGATCCTTTTTGCCAGCCCTGAAAAGAGAAACGGCGCCGGAATGCTCCGGCGCCGCCCCAGCGAGCTGCAGTTGCCTACCGGTATTGCGAGACGCCGATGCGGTCCTGTTTCAGGCGCGTGGAATTATCCGACGCGCCCGCGACGCCCTTCGACTTGCCGATCACGACATTGCCGGTCGCTCTGATCGTGCCGGAGCTGAACCAGTTGATGCGGGTGCAGAACTTGCCGGCGGCCGCGCACTGATTGTTGTAGGCCATCACGGTGCGCTGAAGCTTCGGCAGATTCACGTAGCCGAAGTTGTAAAACGTTGCCGCCGGATTGCCGCCACCTTCGAGCTTGTACTCGTAGCGGTCGTGGTTGAGCCCCATGTTGTGCCCCATCTCATGGTGCCAGCTGTAATTGCCGGTCACGCAGGTCCAGTTGACCACCTGGAAGCCCCATTGGGACGTGGCAGCGCTGGGAGTCGGCATGATGCCGGCGCCCGGCAGCCAGCCGAGGCCGCACAAGCTCGCGTCGTTCTTGCGGAAGAGCGTGACGAGATCCGCGTGCAGCTGCTGGCGCTTGGTGCGCACCGCAGCCAATGGCGCTCCGCTGGTCAGATCGTTCAGGTTGGTCGAGAAGTTGGAGCCTTCGTTGTAGTTCACTTTCATCTTGCCGGCGAGCACCAGCTTGATCGCCGTTTTCCCGCGCGTGTAAGCCTGGTTCGCCAGCGCCACGCCCGTATTGATCGTGTTGTTCATGGCGGTGACGCTGCCGGCTTCGGCCAGCGCCGTGTTGGTGTACGCCACCAGGACGGTAATGTTGGTCGCGACAGCGGGCTGCACCGCGCCCGACTCCGGCTGTTCCGCCGGTGGCGTCAGTTGCCCCTGATTGCCGCCGGGTGGCTTCAACGGCAGTCCCTCAGGCGGGAAAGCCGCCTGGTTCATTTCGGTGATGCGATAAACGTCGCCGGCGATCGGATCGATGCGGAAGATGCGCGAGCCGAGTTGCACGTGACCGACGACCTGGTTGTCGTCGACGAGCAGCAGCGCTTCCTGCGCCGACCTGCCGCGCACCGCGCCTTCCCAAATATAACCGCCGCTATCCTGCTCGCTCACCCCGGTGCGGCTGAATGTTGCGCTTGTGTCCGGGAACAGGTTCATGACCAGCACGCCGTCAAGCGCAGTAGCGCGCGCGACGCGGTCGGTCGCGAGATCGCTGCCGGACGGCGCGACGTGGCGCGTTACGGCGTTGCGATTGATGCGCGCGACGCGGCTCCGCGTCGCCTGCGAAATGAAAGGCACCGGTTGCGCCGCCGCCGCGGCCGTATCCTGTGCGCTGGCCGGCAGGAAAAGCGCCTGTGCGCTGGCTGGGCTGGCGGCGGCGAGGACGGCGCCAGTGGCGATAAAGACGGCTGATATAAAAGAGATCAGCCCGCGTGAGCGGTTGGTCTGCATAAGTCACCCCCTGTGAATCGCAGCGCGATTGCTGGCCGTGAATCTAGTCGAAAGTCCGGCGTTCTCCCATTTTTTTGCCGGTAAATTGTGTGACACCGCACACATGTCGCAGGGGGTATTAAGGACGCGTTGCGGAAATGCCCGCAAAACCGCTGCATTCCGCGCGGATTGCCCTAGGAATCGCCAAGAACCCGTGCTATCGACCCACGCCAACCCAAAAGCGGGCCGTGAAGTCGGGCGAGGGAACCCTCGCCACAGGCGTATTTTCAGCCTTCGGCAACCGGCCTTGGCCCAGAGGGGGCGGACGGGAGTTGGCGATGGCGGCAAAAAACAATGGTAGCCCGCGCGAGGCGCTTACCTTCGACGACGTGCTGATCAAGCCCGGCCTGTCGGAAGTGCTGCCGTCGGACGTCGACATCCGCTCTCGCATCACCCGCTCGATCGCGGTCAATATCCCGATCATCGCCTCGGCGATGGACACGGTGACGGAGGCCGCGATGGCGATCGCCATGGCGCAGGCCGGCGGCATCGGCGTCATCCACCGCAATCTCGAGCCCGAGCAGCAGGCGGCGCAAGTGCGCCAGGTCAAGAAATTCGAGTCGGGCATGGTGGTGAACCCGCTCACGATTCATCCCGAGGCCACGCTCGCCGATGCGCTCGCCTTGATGAGCGAGCACCACATCTCCGGCATTCCGGTGGTGGAGCAGTCCGGCAAGCTCGTCGGCATTCTCACCAACCGCGACGTGCGCTTCGCGACCGATCCGAGGCAGAAGGTCGCCGAGTTGATGACCAAGGACAAGTTGGTCACGGTGCGCGAAGGCGTAGGGCAGGATGAAGCGAAACGCTTGCTGCATCAGCGCCGCATCGAGAAGCTGCTCGTCGTCGACAAGGATTATCGCTGCGTCGGCTTGATCACGGTGAAGGACATCGAGAAGGCGGTCGCCAATCCGAACGCCTGCAAGGACGAGCAGGGGCGTTTGCGCGTCGCCGCGGCGACGACGGTCGGCGACAAAGGCTTCGCGCGCACCGAGCGGCTGATCGATGCGGGCGTCGATCTGGTCGTTGTCGACACCGCGCACGGTCATTCGCGCTACGTGCTCGATGCGGTCAACCGCATCAAGCGCACGTCGAACAAGGTGCAAGTGGTCGCGGGCAATGTCGCCACGGCCGAGGGCGCCAGGGCGCTGATCGATTCCGGCGCGGACGCCATCAAGGTCGGCATCGGTCCAGGCTCGATCTGCACGACGCGCATCGTCGCCGGCGTGGGCGTGCCGCAACTCACCGCCATCATGGACAGCGTGGAAGCCGCCAAGGCGACCAATACGCCGGTGATCGCCGACGGTGGCATCAAGTATTCCGGCGATCTCGCCAAGGCGCTCGCGGCCGGAGCCGACGTCGCGATGGTCGGCTCGCTGCTTGCCGGCACCGACGAGACGCCGGGCGAGGTATTTCTCTATCAAGGCCGCAGTTACAAAACCTATCGCGGCATGGGGTCGGTCGGCGCGATGTCGCGCGGCTCGGCCGACCGCTACTTCCAGCAGGACATCAAGGATACGCTCAAGCTGGTGCCGGAAGGCGTCGAGGGCCAGGTGCCGTACAAAGGCGCGGCTGCGACCGTGCTGCATCAGCTCGCGGGCGGCTTGCGCGCGGCGATGGGTTATGTCGGCGCGAAGAACCTCGACGAACTGCACGCCAAGACGGAGTTCGTGCGCATTTCGGGCGCCGGCTTGCGCGAAAGCCATGTGCACGACGTGCTGATCACGCGCGAAAGCCCGAATTACCCGAGCCGGGTCTGACATCGTCATAGCCCGCGAGGGCGGGCAATTCCGTGTTCGTCAGGCTCCCTTTTGCGGTGGGGTGCCGCGCCATCTTATTCTGCGTTTACTGGATGCCCCGCCGTCGCGGGGCATGACGGGAGTTCTCGTGTCGAGTTCCGCCAAACCGTCCTCCGATCCGTTTGCCGCGGTGCGCGAGGCAACCGATGCGCACCGCGCCAAGCACAAAGGTTGCGGTGCGTATCCCTACGCCAACGGGCCGCTGCTCGGCGCATTAGCCGCGACAGCGAATGCGCGGCGCATCCTCGAACTCGGCACCGCGCTCGGCTACACCGCGCTGTGGTTCGCGCGCGGCGCGCCGGAAGCGGTCGTCGATACGATCGACCACGACGCCGATCACGTGCATCTTGCGCGCGAGCAGGTCGAAGCGCACGGCATGACCGGCCATGTCGTCGTGCATCAGGGCGAGTTCGCACAGGTATTGCGCCGGCTCGATCCAGGCTACGACGTTGCCTTCTTCGACGGCTTCACGCCGACGCGCCCCGTGCTGCGCGAATTGCGCCGCCTGTTGCGTACGCGTGGCCTGCTGATCAGCGCCAACCTCACGCACAAAGGGGCGGAGGCCTATCTCGCCGCCTTGCAGGACCACAAGGCGTGGCAAACGGCGTTTCTCGACAAGGAACGCGAGACGGCACTGAGCATTAAGGTGTAAGCAAGCTGCAACGATTCATTGCGGGGTTAACCCAATGCCGATTTCGGTCCTCCTGCTGCCGCTTTTCGTCCAGGTCGCGCTCACCTTCGTCTTGTATTTCTGGATGGCCTACCATCGCACCAGCCTGCTTCGCAGGGGCGACGTGCATCCGCGCGACATAGCGCTACGCCAGCCGAACTGGCCGCCCTACGCGCTGAAAGTCGCCAACGCCGCGCACAATCAGCTCGAGATTCCGATGCTGTTCTACGTGCTGACGATCCTTGCGATCGTCACGCACAAGGCCGATGTCCTGTTCGTCGCGCTTGCCTGGCTGTTTGTGCTTGCACGTCTCGCGCATGCGTATGTTCACGTTACGAGCAACCGCATATCGGTGCGCGGACCGCTCTTCGGCTTGTCGTTGCTTGTATTGGTCATCATGTGGATCATCTTCATGATCCGCATTCTCGCCGGGCTGCCGTGATCGCCGTGCCATGACTCCGGCCGCGCGGCTTGCCGCAGCAATCGAGGTTTTTGCCGTCATCGAATCCGAACGCAGGCCTGCGGCCGACGCGCTGAAGGCGTGGGGCGTGACGCATCGTTTCGCCGGCTCCGGCGATCGCGCGGCAATTGCGGGGCTTGTGTACGACGCGCTGCGGCGGCGCGCTTCGAGCGCATACATCATGGGCGCCGATACGCCGCGCGCGATCCTGCTCGGCATGTTGAAGCGCGAGCGAGGGTTGGATAGCGACGGCATTGCCCGGCTGGCAAGCGGCGCGCAATACGCACCGGATTCGCTTACCGGTGACGAACGGGCGCGGCTCGACGATGCGACGATCGACGGCGCGCCGCCGCACGTCGCCGGAGACTACCCGGAATGGCTCGATCCGTATCTTGCAAAAACATTCGGCGAGGAGCGTGCGCAAGAAGGGGCGGCACTTTCATCGCGCGCGCCGCTCGACTTGCGCGTCAACACCCTGAAAGCCGCGCGGGAGAAGGTCATGGAATCGCTTTCCGATCTCTCGCCGGAAGCGGCGCGCTGGTCGCCGTGGGGCTTGCGGATCGCGCTCGGGGCCGATGCCAAGAGCCCGCCCATCCGCGCCGAACCCGCTTTCATCAAAGGCATGATCGAGGTGCAGGACGAAGGTTCGCAACTCGCCGCATTATTCTCCGGTGCGAAGGCTGGCGAGCAGGTGGTCGATCTGTGTGCCGGCGCCGGCGGCAAGACGCTCGCGCTCGCCGCCATGATGGAGAACAAGGGCCAGATCTATGCCACCGACGACGACAAGCGGCGGCTCGCGCCGATCCACGAGCGGCTCGCGCGCTCGGGGGCGCGCAACGTGCAGGTGCGCAATCCGAAATCGGTCGGCGATCCGCTCGCCGATCTCGCCGGTCGCATCGATCTCGTCCTGATCGATGCGCCCTGTACCGGGACGGGCGCCTGGCGGCGCAATCCGGACGCCAAATGGCGCATGCGCCCGGGCGCGCTGGAGCAGCGCGTGAGGGAGCAGGTCGAGACGCTCGACCGCGCAGTGGCGTTGCTCAAGTCCGGCGGACGCATCGCCTATATCACTTGCTCGGTACTGGATGAGGAGAACGGCGCGCAGGTGAGGGCTTTCCTTGCGCGCCATGCCGGCTTTGGCGTCACTTCAGCGGGTGAAACGGCAGCGACATTGGGTGAAAAGGCGAACGCATTCGCGGCCGCGGCGCGGCTGACGCGTGAGGGGTTGTTGATGACCCCGCGTACGACCGGGACTGACGGCTTCTTCGTCAGCGTGCTCAAACGGGCCTGAAACGGCCGCTTTGTTAACGAATGGCAGGGGAATTCCCCGATTGCGCCCAAATCCGGGCCAAATTTCTCCGCGATGATTTCGTGACTTGGAAACCGGGACATTCTTTCCGGGGTTATTTCAGTGACATTGATAGCAAGGCGCGAGCCGACATTTGACGTGGGCGCGCACGACCGGTCGCACGACGGCGCCATCGCCGGCATCGGACCACTTAAAAGCGCGTCCAAGGTGACGCGCCTAATGACGGGCGCGCAGATGCTCAGCACACTGCTCGCGGTGCCGCTCGGGCTCGCCAGCGGCTATTCGATCTACCGCGCCAATTTTTCGCCCGACACCACCTGCCAGAACCTGCGCGCCGGCATCATCGCGATGCTCGACAAGAACGTCGACGCCGCCACCCGCCATATTCTGGTGCGGCGCGACGTCGAGGCGTTCGAGCAGTCTTGCGGCACATTCGATCCGGATGCGACGGCTGCGTTCAAGCAGCTGCTCGCCGCCGACAAGACAAAGCCCGCAGTTACGGCTGCGCCGAAAGGCGAGGCACCGAAGATCGAACCGAAGCCGAAAATTGTTGACGTGAAGCCGCGCATCATCGAGCCAAAGCCGGCTGAAGCAAAGGCGCTGGTGGAAGGCAAATCCTTGCAGAAGGCCGAGTCGCATCCGGCTGCGCTTAAGCAAACCGTTGCACACGAGCCGTCTCCGCGCGCCGAGGCGGCGCATGCCGAGACGAAGTCCGATGCGGCGCAGCCGTCGGACGCCGCATGGATCTCGGCTGTGCGCGAAGCGCTGGTTAAAAACGGCGCTTCCGAAACGCGCGATGAGCGTGTCGCGGTCGCGCCGGCATCGAAGCCCGCCCCGCTCGGCGCGATTTCTCCGGCACCGCGCGTCAGCCCATCGCAAGATGCGCCCGCAATGGCACCGGCCTTGCCGCAAGCGCGCGTGATCGCCGGTTCGCCATCTTCATCGGCAGCCGCCGCGCAGCCCGACGCCGATCACCCGGTGCCGCCAGAACCGGTTGTCGCGCCGCCGCTCGACACGTCCCCAAAGCGTAGCGGCGTCGGCAAGCTGATTGCCGATATCCCGCTGCTCGGACCGATGGTGGATGCCGTCAGCGGCCGCTGACGTTTCTCGACACTAGCCGCGCGCCCTGCCGGGTTGCCAGTCCGCGACTGTTGCAACATCAGCTTCGGTCTGCCAGCGGCCGTTCTTGCCGTGCAGACACTCGGCCTGGCGCAGCCGCGACAGGAATTCGCTGCGCGGAATATCGCGGAAGCCCATGTCGCGGCAGGTCGGAGTCATGATCTTGCCGTCGTTG
The DNA here is from genome assembly GCA_035546875.1 of Pseudolabrys sp. GTDB lineage: Bacteria > Pseudomonadota > Alphaproteobacteria > Rhizobiales > Xanthobacteraceae > Pseudolabrys. Next base: position 3,433 of record DASZVZ010000135.1, on the reverse strand, counting down.
AACGCGTAACCCCAGCGCGCGAGATGCCAGTTGAGCACGGTGAAGCCGATCTTCGACGTGTTCGGCTCGTGCGAGAACTGCGACTCGGTCGCGAACGCCGCGCCGAACGCCACGCCGTAACCGCCGCCGGCCAATTCGCCGCGCTCGTTCCACACTTCGAAGCTGTGCACATGACCGGCGTCGTATAGATCCGCGTAGGCGCGCATCATGCGCGGCGTGATCCAGGTCAAATGCCAGCGTCCGGCGCGGTGGCCGGCGCAACCGGCGATGACCGCCTCGAAGTCGCGATCGAAGGTGACTGTGTAGCGGTCCTGGCGCATCTGCCGCTTCAGCCGCTTGGCGATGTGTGTTTCGTCGAAAAACAAAACCGAGCGCTTGGGCGGCGACCACCATTTCATCGGCGGCACGTGCGCGAGCGGGAATAGTCCCTTTCGATACGCCGCCATCAGCGTGCGCGGCGACAGGTCGTGCGCGATCCCCGCAAGTCCCGGCGGATTGGCGCGGGCGGATTCCGGATCTGGCAGCGCGTAATCCGGCGCGAGCATCTCCTCGAAGCAGAGTTTGGCGAGGCCCGGCAGGCCGCCGATGCGCGCCGGCATGAGCGCCCAGGCAAGGCCGATCGCCCAGCGCTCGGCGAATGCGAGCGGCGTCTCACGAAAGAGCGCGGCGCGCCGCGCCGCGCGGCCGGAGGCTGCGACCGGCATGGATAGGCTTTGGGTTTCGAAAGCCATGGCGCCCGAATTTTAGGGCGGCTGTGCAAAAGCCGCGTTAGCGCGGGTTTGAAAGCACAAATGCGGCTAACATCGGGTTACCCAGATACTTGACCGGGCCACCTTTCGGCCGCAAATAACGGCCCCGAACCGGCCTAGCGCCCCTGATTTGAGCCCGTTTCGGGGCAAACGCAGGCCATGCACGACAAAATCCTCATCGTCGATTTCGGCTCCCAGGTGACCCAGCTCATCGCGCGCCGGGTGCGGGAGGAGAAGGTCTATTGCGAGATCGTGCCGTTCCAGAAGGCGGAAAAAGCGTTCCGCGCGATGAAGCCGAAGGGTGTGATTCTTTCGGGCGGGCCGGCGTCGGTGCTCGACAAGGACGCGCCGCTCGCACCGCCGGCGATCTATGAGTCCGGCGTGCCGGTATTCGGCATCTGTTACGGCGAGCAGGCGATGGCGCAGCAACTCGGCGGCACCGTCGAAGGCGGCCACCATCGCGAATTCGGCCGCGCCGAGGTCGAGGTGACCGATGACTCGCCCATTTTCGAAGGCGTATGGCGCAAGGGCGAGAAATATCCGGTCTGGATGAGCCACGGCGACCGGGTGACCAAGCTCCCGAAGGGCTTTCGCGTGCTCGGTAAGGCGCCGAATTCGCCGATCGCGATGATCGGCGACGATGAACGCAAGTTCTACGCCATGCAATTTCACCCCGAAGTAGTGCACACGCCGCACGGCGCGGCGTTGTTGCGCAATTTCGTGCGCAAGATTTCCGGCGCATCCGGCGACTGGACGATGCGCGCCTTCAAGGAAGAGGCGATCGAGAAGATCAGAAGCCAGGTCGGCAAAGGCAAAGTGATCTGCGGCCTGTCGGGCGGCGTCGATTCAGCGGTCGCGGCGGTGCTGATCCACGAAGCAATCGGCGAACAGCTCACCTGCGTGTTCGTCGACCACGGTCTGCTGCGGCTGGCGGAAGGCGAAAAGGTCGTGGCGCTGTTTCGCGACAGCTACAATATTCCGCTGGTGCACGTGGATGCGTCGGACAAGTTCCTCCAGGCGCTGGAAGGCGTCGAGGACCCCGAAGTCAAGCGCAAGACCATCGGCAAGTTGTTCATCGACGTGTTCGAGGCGGAAGCGAAGAAGATCGGCGGCGCGCAATTCCTCGCGCAAGGCACGCTTTATCCGGACGTGATCGAGAGCGTGTCGTTTACCGGCGGGCCGTCGGTGACCATCAAGTCGCACCACAATGTCGGAGGCTTGCCCGAGCGCATGAACATGAAGCTCGTCGAGCCGCTGCGTGAATTGTTCAAGGACGAGGTGAGGGCGCTCGGCCGCGAGCTTGGACTGCCGGAAGCTTTCGTCGGCCGCCACCCGTTTCCCGGTCCGGGTCTTGCGATCCGCGTACCCGGCGCGATCACGCGCGAGAAGCTCGACATCCTGCGGCTTGCCGACGAGATCTACATCGAGGAGATTCGCCGCGCCGGTTTGTACGACGACATCTGGCAGGCCTTCGCGGTGCTGCTGCCGGTAAAGACGGTCGGCGTGATGGGTGATTTCCGCACTTACGAGTACGTCGTGGGATTGCGCGCGGTCACTTCGACCGACGGCATGACGGCCGACTTCTATCCCTTCGACATGAGCTTTATCGGCATGGTGGCGACGCGCATCATCAACGAGGTGAAGGGCGTCAATCGCGTCGTGTACGACGTGACCTCGAAGCCGCCGGGAACGATCGAGTGGGAGTAAGCTAGGCAACACGTGGGGGCGCGTGTGAACGTGTTCGGCAAAGCGACACCGGAACGATTGAGTATGTTTTCGGACGGCGTGTTCGCCGTCCTGATCACGGTTCTAGTTCTGGAGTTGCATGCTCCGGGCGAGGCCACTTTCGACGCGCTGCTGTCGCATTGGCCGGCGTGGCTGAGCTACGCCATGAGCTACCTGTTCATCGCTATCGTCTGGATCAATCACCACTACCTGATGCGGTACGCGGGCGAGGCGACGCCGCGCCTGTTGTGGTTCAACTTCGCGCATCTGTTTTCGATGTCGCTGGTGCCGCTGTCGACGGCCTGGATGGCGACGACCAGGCTGGCGCCGCAGCCGGTCGCGTTTTACGGGGCGGTGTTTTTTCTGGTCAACGCGACTTACGTCGCCTTGATCTGGGAGCTTTGCAACAACGCCGGCATTCCGCCGGCGGTGCGCAAGATCATGCGCGTGCGCGCAATCGTGACGCTCGGCCTGTTCATGGTGGGGACGATCACGGCGCTGAAATACCCTCTGGCCAGTATCGGGATGTACCTGTGCTGCCTGATTGTCTATTTGAGGCCCGAGCCGCCGTTTGCGGCAAAGAGCGCACCTGCGAGAAAGCAAAAATGACGGTCACGATCTACGGCATCAAGAACTGCGACACCATGAAGAAGGCGCGCGCCTTCCTCGACAAGAAGAAAGTCGCCTACGATTTCCACGATTACAAGACGCACGGCATCGAGCGCGGCAAACTCGAAGGCTGGGCGAAGAAAGCCGGCTGGGAGACGCTGCTCAACCGTGCTGGCACGACATTCAAGAAGCTTCCCGAAAAGGAAAAAGAAAACGTCACAGAGAAGAAGGCGATCGCGCTGATGCTGGCGCAGCCCTCGATGATCAAACGGCCGGTGCTGGAGCTCCCCGGCGGCAAGCTTCTCGTCGGATTCAAGCCGGAAGAATACGCGAAGGCGGTTTGAGCGACC
>DASZVZ010000134.1:0-14105 GCA_035546875.1 Pseudolabrys sp. | reverse complement strand
GCGGCGCCGCGTCTGGCGCGGGCGCCGCTGCCGGCGCCGCCGCAGGCGCGGCGGCGGGCGCACGCGCATCGAGCGGTGAGGTGGTGCTGCGCTTACCGAACACGGATACCGGCTCCGACCAACTTACGCCTGCCGCTTCTTGAACTTGTTCAAGAGCGGCGAGAGCAGCCCGCCGCGCGACCGCTTCACCTCGGCGCGGCCGGTGAGGATCTGCGCGAGCAGGCGGAACATCTCCGCGCTTTTGTGATTGGCGGACACTTCCGCGATCATCTGGCCGTTATTGGCGGCGGTGCCGAACATCTGCGGCTCGAACGGAATGATGGCGAGCGGCTCGTCTTCCAGCGCCTTGGCGAAATCGCCGGGTGGAATTTCCGGACGTTTCGGCACGCCGACCTGGTTGAGGCAGTAGTACGGACGGTGGTCGTTCGGACGCGAGGCGCGCAGGTAATCGACGAGGTTCTTGGCGTTGCGCAGATTGGCGAGGTCCGGCCCGGCGACGACGAGAATGTCGTCGGCGCTGACCAGAAGGCGCTTGGTCCAGCCGGCCCACTGGTGCGGAACGTCGAGTACCACGCAGGGAATCGTCATGCGCAGCGAGTCGAGAATCGAATCGAAAGCCTCGGCGCCGAAGTCATAGACGCGCTCGAGCGTCGCCGGCGCCGCCAGCAGGCTCAGGTGATCGGTGCACTTCGACAGCAGGCGGTCGATGAAAGCGGTGTCCACGCGGTCGGGCGAGAACACGGCATCGGCGATGCCCTGCGGCGGATCCTGGTTATAGTCGAGGCCGGCGGTGCCGAAGGCGAGGTCGAGGTCGGTGACGACCGAGTCGAGCGCGAGGTCGCGCGCGATCGCCCAGGCGATGTTATGCGCGACGGTCGATGCGCCGACGCCGCCCTTGGCGCCGACCACCGCGATGATGCGGCCGACGGGCTTGGCGTCCGGCGCCGTAAACAAGCCGCACACCGCGCGCACGATATCGAGCGTGTTCACCGGCGCGATCAGATAGTCGCTGACCCCGCGACGCGTCATCTCGCGATAGAGCGTCACGTCGTTGACGCGGCCTATGACGATCACGCGCGTGCCGGAATCGCAGACTTCGGCGAGCTGGTCGAGGCCGGCCAGAATGTCTTCGGCGCGGCTGTCCGACTCGATGATGATGATGTTGGGCGTCGGCGAATTGCGGTAGGCCTCGGCCGCCGCGGTCGCGCCGCCCATCTGTGTCTTGACGTGGGTCTTGGCCAGCCGCCGGTCTTCACTGGCGTTTTGCACGGCGGCGGCGGTTTCCACCGTCTCGCAGAAGGCTTGAATCGAAACGCGCGGTGCGGGCGCGATGTGCTCGTCGGGCGCGATGCCTTCCGGCGCCGGCGCCGCGGCCTGCTCGCTATCCGCAACTGCGACTTGCTGTGCTTGTCTGATCATTTGCCGACGTCGCTGATCTTGCTCTTATCGTAGTTGTCATATCTGCCGCTCGGGGGCTCGCCCTTGCGCCATTTGTCGAGCGCGACCGCGCGCCGCCCTTCGTAGGCGGGCGTCTCGCCGCGCGGCTGCACCAGATCGGTCGGATTGGCCACCATGGCGGCGAGATTGCGCTGGCTGGCACAGCCGAGATTCCAGTACGCGCGATTGTCGGTGTAGGACGGGTCGAACGACGGACCGAGGTCGGCGGGCCACAGGCCGCACGGACCGGCATGCGCCGTCAGCCGCGAATAGTTCAGCTTGATGCTCGCGAGCGTGGAGGTCGCCGGCGTGTAGCTGCGGACGCTGACCGCGTTGGCCGGAACGGCCGAGGCGTTAAATATCGATTGGATTTCGCGCATCGTGTCGGAAGCGGCGCGGCTGATCGGCCCGCCGCGCGGAATGTCGATGACGATCGCGCTGTTGCCTTCGCGTCGCCAGGCCTGCGCGAAGGCAAGCACGTCGGCGCGCTGCTCCGGCGTCAGGCCGCCGCGATTGCGGCTGATGAACACTTCGACCGTGCGCTCGCCTTCCCGGAGCGTGATCGGATGGCGCTGGTGGTAGTCCTGCGGGTAGTTGTTGACCTCCTGGCGCGGCGTGTAGCAGCCGGCCAGCATGGCCGCGAGGCCACCGATCGCCACAAGGCGCAGCGCCGCCCTGCCGCGGCGCCCGGCGATCGCTGAGTGCAACTCGATCATCAACTGTCTCCTGCTGGCGCTCAATCGAGGATGAAGCCGTAATTGCCGTGATAGATCTTGCGCGGGTCGGCCGGCGGGCCGACCGTGCCGTAAATGCGGTTGAGGCGGCCGAGGAACACGGTCGACGGATCGGCGGGATCGGCGAAGCCGTCGTCGGGACGCGACAGCTCCTTCTGCGCCACCGCGCGCACGACGTAAGGCGTGACCAGAACCATCAATTCGGTCTGGTTGTTGATGTAGTCGCGGCTCTTGAACAGCGAGCCGAGGATCGGCACCTGCATCAGGCCCGGAATGCCGTTGATCTGCTGCTTCGTCTGCTGCTGGATCATGCCGGCCAGCGCCAGCGAACCGCCCGACGGGATCTCGACGGTGGTTTCGGCGCGGCGGGTGGTGATCGACGGGATGGTGAGGTTCTGCGTCGAGCCCGGAACCTGCAGCGTGATCGCATTGTCCGACGACAGGTCGGAAACTTCGGTCATCACCTTGAGGTTGATGCGGCCTTCGGTCAGCACGACCGGCGTGAAAACGAGGCTCACGCCGAATTTCTTGAAATCGATCTGCGCCTGGCAGACCGGCGGCGATTTCGTGGTGTCGCACGACAGGCCGTTGGGAATCGGAAACTCGCCGCCGGCGACGAACGAGGCGGTCTCGCCCGAGATCGCCGTCAAGTTCGGCTCGGCGAGCGTGTGGATCACGCCCGCGCGCTCCATCGCCCGCAGCGTGGCGGAGACGCCGTGGTTCGAACCGGTGAGCGCCGAGCTCGACAGCGCCTGGCCGCTCGCGGAGAACGGATTCGACGTGTTGAAGTTGACCACGGCGGTGCCGTAGTTGAGCGTGCCGGAAAGATCGATGCCGAGCTGCTTGATGACGTCGCGGCGCACTTCCGCGACCGTCACCTTGAGCATGACCTGGTCGCGGCCGCGCACGGTGATGCCGTTGACCACGCGCGTGTCGGCGCCGGTCAATCGCGTGGCGATATCGTAGGCATGTTGCGCGTCGGCCGGACTTGCAGCGGTGCCCGACAGCATGACGCCGTCGCCGACGCCTTCGACGCGAATGTCGGAATCCGGCAAGGTCTGCTTGAGCGCGGCGCGAATGCCGTTGAGATCGCGCGTGACCGCAATGTCGAATCCGGCGATCTGCTTGCCGTTCGCGTCGAAGAAGAAGATGTTGGTCTGCCCGACCTTCACGCCGATGATGTAAACGCGGCGCGAGGAACGAATGACGGCGTTTGCGGTCGCCGGATCGGCGACGAGAACGTCCTTGATGTCGGCCGGCAGATCGATGGCGACCGATTTGCCGATGCCGAGCGGAATGAAATGCGACGTCGCTTCGCTTGCTGCGACCTTGAGGGCGGATACGCGCGTATCGGCGGCCGGCGCTGGCGCGATCGGCGCGAGGCCGGAAGCGGCGATCAGGGCTGCGAGCCCTGCGTTGCGGATCAACGACCTCTTCGCCATGTCGCGCATTCCTCTCGATAATTCACTTCGGTGTCGTCGTCGTACTGACGCCGAAACGGACCATGTTCACGCCGTTGCGCCGCTTGCGGGTATCGTCGGCGGCCTCGGGCTTGTCTTCCTTGGCGTCGGTGATGCTGCGCAACGCCAGCGACAGCGTCCCGAGCTGACGCGAAAGCGCGAGCGTTTCCGCCTGGGACGGCGTGAGCTCAAGGGTCGCGGTCTTGCCGATGACGACCTTGTCGCCGTTCTTCTCGGCGACGGTCTGGTCGATCGCCAGAACGCGGACATTGCTGAGAATCGTCTCGCTGGTGTGGACTTCCGTGCCGGTCGCCTTTTCGGCCTCGCGGTCGCGGCGCGTCAGGATCACGTCGACATGATCGTTCGGCAGGATGAACCCGCCCGCGCCCGTCTCGGCCGAGATGGTGGTCGAGACCGCGCGCATGCCGGACGGCAGGATGGCGGCCATGAATCCGGAGCCTTTGGCGTTAACGAGCTTGGCTTCCTGAATCGGTTCGCCGGCGACGAATGCGGAGCGCGCGATCGATCCGGATACCGACTCGATTGCGTCCGGCCGGTCGCTTTTGCGGATGAAATTGCCGCCGGCTACGCCTGCGGGCCAGGGCTGCCATTGCACGTCCTGCGGCGAGAGCGTCTGCCCCATGCCGATGTCGGCCTTGGCGACGAGAATATCGGTGGTGTCGAGCTTGGCTTTTTGCTCCGGCGGCGGCGCCGGCGGCTTTTCGGAGCGGCCCGCCAGCAGCGCGGCAACGCCGCCCGCGGCGAGGGCAACACCCAATACGACGATACGCGCAGCTTTCATTACGCATCACTTTCTACGAGACATGACGGCCGGCCGGCCGCCCGCACACCACATGGCCGCCGATGCGGCCTATCGCAGCGGATTTCATCAGTTAAAGGTCAAGGTATGGTTAAGGAGCGGTATCCAAATCGAGTTAATGTTGTGTTGCTCGACGGATAAGCGCGACGCGACGGGGCTTTCGTCGGTTCAGGCGCCGAACGCCTTCATCCATCCGGTTTCGGGATAGACGACGAGCGCCGCAGCGGCGAGCGCGATGCCGTAAGGCACGCCGCCGCCTTTCTCGTGCAGGCGCATGATCCATTTCTGGCGCGCCAGCACCGCCGGCAGCGGCAACAGGCGAAACTGGATGAGCAGAATGGTCAGCGCGCCGCCGAACAGCGACGCGTAGATGAGGTAGTCGAGAAGATAGTCGAACCCGAACCACAGCGCGGTCGCGGCTGCGAGCTTGGCGTCGCCGCCGCCGATCCAGCCGAAGGAAAAGCAGACGAACGCGATCGTCAGTACCAGGGCGGCCGCGCCGACATGCCAGGCAATGACCGCAAAGCCCATGCCGGTGACGAGCGCGAGCAGCACAAAACCCCCCGCGAGCGCGAGGGAAAGGCGATTCGAGATGGTCATTGTCAGCAGGTCGCTCGAGGCCGCAAACGCCATCAGAGCGGGGAAAAGCAAGAGCCTGATCGCGTCGGTCAGCATGGGCGCAAATCCCGAAAGGTGCAAAGCCGTCGCCAGACTACGCTTGTCCGGATTGCAGTTCGGTTAGCGCGCCGAAAGTTGATCAATCGTAAACGCGCACCGCGCATGAAAAAAGGCTCCGGCCTTGCGACCGGAGCCAAGCAGAGACGTTGGAGGCTGGATTATTTCAGCTGGGTCGAAATGCTCGAGAAGGTCGTATTCAACTGCGTACCGAGACCATTGACCACGGCGATGATGGCGATCGAAATGCCGGCCGCGATGAGGCCGTATTCGATGGCGGTCGCGCCGCTCTCGTTGCGAATGAACTGAAGAAATTTAGACATACGGTCACTCCCTTGGATGCGTCGCATTTCTTGCGAGCGGCCCTCTGATACCGGAGCAACTGAAAAGAAGTCGTAATATGGAACTCTACATTTTTCGCCGTTTTAGCCCGTAAATTGCGGCCATTTGCTGCCATTCGCCCAAACGAAAAGGCTCCAGCCTGGGGCCGGAGCCTTTTAAAACTTGGTCGAGACGTTCGACTTACTTCAGCTGGGTCGAAATGCTCGAGAAGGTCGTGTTCAGCTTGCTGCCGAGGCCGTTCACGACCGCGATGATCGCGACCGAGATGCCAGCGGCAATGAGGCCGTACTCGATGGCGGTGGCGCCCGAGTCGTCCTTCAGGAAACGCGCGAAGAGGTTCTTCATTGGTAGCTCCTTGGATCCACACGTGGGCTGTCTGAGCTGGTGCGCTGTCCGGATTCCATTCCGGCTCATCGCACCATTGCCGGACCGTATCAGCGAGCCCTTGCGCGCCGGTTAATGTGACAACAGAATTTCACGGTATTGCACCACCTTGGCATCGTAGTTAATAAATATTATACCGAAGATCAGGACGGTTAAAAAATTGTATATTGAATAGTTATAGTTTTATATTTGGAGTATAGCCACCGGTTCTCGGAACGATTTACATCAGCTCGCGTTATACTTCTTCGTCTTCAGGGCCGGGCGGCTCTTTTCTGCTCCGGCCGTAATACGGGCTGGCGATGTGAATTGTGCCGCGAACGTCTTCGCGCACGGCCGGCAAGACCCGCGTTTCGGCACATTCCGGCGATTCCCCTTCATTGCATCTTAACCGCGCGGACCGATACCGGACGGCGCTTCGTTAAGCCCGAGGTGAGGCAGGATGCTCGCTGAGTTCTATTCCGTCATCACGGTGGCCGGCGAGACGATGCTCAAGATCGTGCCAGTCACCATCGCGCTCGGCGTCGTGTTCGCGGTGCTCTCGCACTGGTCGGCGTGCAACCCCGGGCGGCCCTGGTGGCGCAAACGCGAGATCGTCACCGACGTCATCTACTGGTTCATGATCCCGCTGATGGCGCGCTTCGTGCGCATCGGGCTGATGGTGATGGGCGCGGCCTACATCTACGGCATCCACGGCGCCGACGCGCTGATCAAGTTCTACGACAACGGCTTCGGTCCGCTCGCGACGCTGCCGCTGTGGGCGCAGGCGCTCGCGTTTCTCGTCCTCTCGGACTTCCTGCTGTACTGGTTTCACCGCCTCTATCACGGCGCGCACATGTGGAAGTATCACGCCGTGCATCACTCGTCCGAGGAGCTCGACTGGATCTCGGCCGCGCGCTTCCATCCGGTCAACATCCTGTTCGGCACGGTGCTGGTCGACGTCGCGCTGCTGCTCGCCGGCATATCGCCGAACGTGATGCTGTGGGTCGGGCCGTTCACCACCGCGCATTCGGCCTTCGTGCACGCCAATCTGAACTGGACGCTGGGGCCGTTCAAATACGTGCTGGCGAGTCCGGTCTTTCACCGCTGGCACCACACCGCCGCCGACCGCGGCGGCGAGAAGAACTTCGCCGGCACCTTCCCGTTCTTCGACTGGTTGTTCGGCACGTTCTACATGCCGAAGGCCGAAATGCCGGACGCCTACGGCATCGACGACAAGAGCTTTCCCGCCGGCATCGGCAGCCAACTGGTCTATCCGTTCCGGCAGTAAGGCGGCGGGGCTCGCCCGCGCCGGAAAGCGCGCTATTTGCAGTTCATTCACCAATTTGGCGTCACATGAAGGCGCTCCCGCCGCTTGTCGGCCGGCGGTTGTCGCGTGTTGCGTGCTGGAGAATGTTCATGTCGGTTGCGTTCGGGCGTTGCAGGCGGATTCTGCTGGCTTCCGCGCTTGTCGCTGCCGTGTCGCTCGGCGTCACGGCGGCCCGGGCCGACACCGTCAACGTCATGCTCGATCAGGCGCGGGTGATGAAATTGCCCGAGCGTGTCGCGACCATCGTGATCGGAAATCCGCTGATTGCCGATGCTTCGCTGCAAGCCGGCGGCATCCTGATCCTCACCGGCAAGGGTTACGGCTCGACCAATCTCGTTGCTTTCGACCGCAGCGGCCGCATCGTCCTCGACAAGAACGTGCAGGTCGTCGGTCCCGAGGGCGGCGACATCGTGATTGTCTATCGGGGCATCAACCGCGAATCCTACAGCTGCGCGCCGGAATGCGAGCACCGCCTGACGCTCGGCGATTCGCAAGCCTTTTTCGCGCAGACGCTCCAACAGAGCGTCGTTCGCAGCGGCCAGGCGCAAGCGGCGCCGAAATAGGGCGATCGTGGTTAGCGATTGCTTACCGCGTCTCAGGAAAGTTCCGGGGGTAGCGGCAAGATTTAAACAACGCCCATTTGATATCACCGCCCGGTGCGCCGGCACCGCCGGCACTTGAGACAAAGCGGCATGTTTAAGACCGTCAAAGCGACGCTCGCGAGGCATGCGCGACGCCTTCTCCGGGCCGGCGCCACGCGCCGTTTTGTCCGGCATCAGGACGCGAGCGCGGCGGTCGAATTCGGTCTCGTTGCCGCGCCGTTCTTCGCGATGGTGTTCGCGATCATGGAAACCGCGTTCGTGTTCTTCGCCGGTCAGACGCTGGAAGCGGCCGTCGCCAACACGTCGCGCCTGATCATGACAGGGCAGGCGCAGACCGCGGGTTACAGCGCCGCCGATTTCAAGAATGCGGTGTGCGCCCAGATCGTCGCTTTGTTCGATTGCACCAACAGCCTCTACGTCAGCGTGCAGACCTACACCACCTTCTCCGCGGCCACCACGACTCCGCCGGTGACGAACGGCCAGCTCAACACGGGCAACCTGCCGTATGCGCCGGGCGGTCCCGGCGATATCGTCGTCGTGCAGCTCTACTATCAATGGCCGATCTACGTGTCGTTCTTCAGCGACAACCTCGCCAATCTCAACGGCAACAAGCGCCTGCTGGTGGCGACCGCGGCGTTCCGCAACGAGCCCTATCAATGATGCGCGCGATCGCCTCTCGCCGATTTGCACGCGCGCGGCGCGCGCTTGCCCGCGATCAGCGCGGCGTGTCGGCCGTCGAGTTTGCGCTGATCCTGCCGCTCATGGTCAGTCTTTATCTCGGCGGCGTCGAAATCTCGCAAGGCATCAGCGCCGACCGCAAAGTCACGCTGACCGCGGGCGCGCTCGCCAACCTGACGGCGCAGGCGACGACGATCTCGAGTACCGACATGACCAACATCATGAACGCGACCGCGGACGTGATGTATCCGTATCCGAACAGCAACCTCAAGGCCGTCATCTCGTGCATGAAGCTCGACAACACCGGCAAGGCGACGGTGAGCTGGAGCGAGACGCTCAACGGAACGGCTCGTTCGGTCGGCTCGGTGGTGACGTTGCCGACCGCGCTTGCGGTCCCGAACACGACGCTGGTGTTGAGCGAAGTGTCTTATGCCTACAAGCCGACGATCGGCTACACCATCACCGGCACGCTGACGCTGTCGGACCAGATGTACATGAGCCCGCGCATCACCCCGCCGAGCTACAAGGGCACGAGCTGTTCCTGACGCTCAGTTGATCGGCAGGGCCGTCGTCGATTTGATCCGCTCCATCGCGAAACGCGACGTGACGTTCTTCAGCGGAACGGTCGCAATCAGTTTCTTGTAGAACGTGTCGTAGCCCTGGATGTCGGGCACGACGACGCGCAACATGTAATCGACGTCGCCGGCCATCCGGTAAAATTCCATCACCTCGGGCATCGCGCCGACCACGTCGGCAAAGCGCGTGAGCCATTCGTGCGAATGGTCGCCCGTTTCCACCGACACGAACACGGTGATGCCCAGGCCGATCTTGGCCGGGTCGATCAGCGCGACCCGCCGCATGATGACGCCGTCGGCTTCCAGCCGCTGCAGGCGCTTCCAGCACGGCGTCGACGACAGGCCGACGCGCTGCCCGATCTCGGCGACCGAGAGGGAGGCATCCTGCTGAACGACGGCCAGGATCTTGCGGTCGATGGCATCCATTCTGTCAGCCCTTCGCGTCTTGGAAAAACTAACTACACTATCCACGGCGAAAAGAAAATTTTCCTTATTATAGCTACGTGCCTGTGTTTATAGAGAAACATATTCTATTTCAAGCGCTATGTTCTGCCGCCTGCTATAGGCGGCGTCCCCGACCTGGAATGACCTCATGAAACAAAATTTCACCCGCAAGTTCGCCGATGCGTTGCGCGGCCTCGCCGCCGCGCTGGTTCTCGCCCTCGCAGTCGCCGCGCCGGCCTCGGCCGCCGAGCCGCTGGTGTCGCCGGCCTGGCTGAAATCCCACCTCGACGAGCCGAAGTTGCTCGTGCTCGACATCCGCTCGGCGATCGACGGCAGCAAGCCGGAGACGTTCGCGGAAGGGCACATCCCCGGCGCGGTGCACAGCGATTACGACAAGGCCGGCTGGCGGGTGACGCGGCACGACGTCCCTTTCATGGTGCCGACTGCGCCGGAGCTGGAAAAACTGATCGGCGATCTCGGTATCGACGAAGTCACTCATGTCGTCGTGGTGCCCGCGGGCGTGAACGTGCTCGACTTCGGCTCGGCTGCGCGCGTGTACTGGACGCTCAAATACGCCGGCGTCAGCGAAGTCTCGATCCTCGACGGCGGCCTCGCGGCCTGGAAGGCGGCAGGATATCCGGTCGAAAAAGGCGCGCATCCGCCTTCGCCGACGATCTTCACCGCCAACATCAACAAGAGCATCCTGATCGAAGCGCCGGAAGTCGAAGCGCTCGAGAAGAATCACGGCGCGACGCTGGTCGATGCCCGTCCCGCCTCGTTCTTCCTCGGCAAGGAGAAGGCGCCGGCTTCCAAGGCCTACGGCCACATTCCCGGCGCGGTCAGCGTCGACAGCGCGAAATTCTACGACCCGGTTGCCAACCGGCTGAAGCCGAAAGAGCAACTCGCGGCGATCGCCGGGGAAATTCCGGCCGGCCCCGCCGTGAGCTACTGCAACACCGGTCACTGGGCCGCGACCGACTGGTTCGTGCTGCATGAATTGCTCGGCCACGCCAACACGAAGCTCTACGCGGGCTCGATGGTGGACTGGACCAGCAACGCCAGCCGGCCGATTGCATCGTCGCGCACCAAGTGGGACGATCTGATGAAAGCTCTCGGCCTCGGCTCGTAAGACCGCGGCATTACAAAAGGCAACGCTGTGACCACGACGACTGTGAACGCGCCGCAGGCGGCGCGCACCGGTGATATCGATCTTCTTTTCCTGGCGGTCGCGCTGCTCGCCACCGCGGTCATCATCGCACTGGTGCTGTTCGATCATCAGCCGGCTTCCGCCGCGCTCGTGGCGGGCGGGTTCGGTCTCGGCGTCGCGTTCCTGTGGGCGGAGTTCAGCTACACGGCGTCGTGGCGGCGTTTCCTTGTGCGCGGCGAGGCGGGCGGCTTGCTCGGCGGTCTTATCGTCATTGCGGTCGCCGCGCTCGCGGTCGTGCCTGTCGCGGCGACGGTGCCGAAGTTCGGCGGCGCCATCGCTCCGCTCGGGCCGTCGCTCGTCATCGGTGCATTCACCTTCGGCATCGGCATGCAGCTCGCTAACGGCTGCGGCTCCGGCACGCTCTACACGGCCGGCGGCGGCTCCGGCCGCATGCTGATCGCGCTGTTGTTCTTCATCATCGGCAGCGTGTTCGGCAGCCTCTCGCTGCCGGCATTCCTCGCGCTCGGCGGCATCGATCCGGTACTGGCCTCCGACTATTTCGGGCCGTGGGGCGGGCTTGCCGTGACGCTGATGAGCATCGCCGTTGCCGCCGCGATCATCATCGCGGTCGCGCGCAAGCGTGGCGGCTCGATCGTGCCGCGCCGCGGCATGATCGTCGGCGGCATCGCCATCGGTTTGCTGTGCATCGCCGTGTTTGCGGCGGGTGGCCATCCGTGGAGCGTCACCTTCGGCTACACGGTGTGGGGGGCGAAAGCTGCGACCGCGCTCGGCTTCGATCTCTCGCACGCGACGTTCTGGACCTGGCCCGGCCCGAAGCACGCGCTCGAGGAATCCGTTCTCTCCGACACCTCGAGCCTCACCGATCTCGGCATGATCTTCGGGGCCATGGCTGCCGCAGCGGCCAGCCGCCCGTTCGCGCGCGCGGCCTTGCCGCCGGCGAAATCGCTCATCGCAGCAGGCATCGGCGGCTTGCTGATGGGGTGGGGCGCGCGGCTCGGCTTCGGCTGCAATATCGGCGCCTTCGTCGGCGGCGTCGCCTCCGGCTCGCTGCACGGCTGGATCTGGTTCCTGGCGGCGCTGCCCGGCTGTCTCGTCGGCATCAAGCTGCGGCCGCTGTTCGGCCTTTCGAAAGATTAGCGCGCATGATCCCGAAAACCGGATACCGCCGATGGCATCGGCTCAAGCGCCGGGGAAAATGATGCGCACGGTCTATATCGTCGTCGTCCTGCTCGGACTTGCCGCTGTGCTGGTCGATCATCTGTCGAGCCCGTCGAGCGGCGGAGCGGTGTCGCCGGAAGATTTCATCGGCGCCTGCGCGCCGTGCGGCGCGCCTTGTCCGTCGGTGAGCAAGTAGCCGCGTCAGGCGGCGTGCCGCAGCAGAAAATCCTCGACTTCGTCGTGACGCGGCGCGCCGGTGGTGCCGCCGAAACGCGTGCATTTGATCGCGGCGGCGGCGCTCGCAAAGCGGATCGTTTCGACAAGATCGCGCCCTTGCGCCAGGCAGAACGTGAAGGCGCCGTGAAAGACGTCGCCCGCGCCGAGCGAATCGATCGCCTTGATCCTGACCGCCGGCATGTGCCGCACGTCGCCGTTTTCCAGCCAATAGACGCCGTTCGGGCCGTCGGTGATGGCAAGAAAGCATTTGAGATGCCCGCGCATTTTCTTGAGCGCGGCGCCGAGATCGTCGAGGCCGGTGCTGCCCCGCGAGGCTTCCGACGAGGCGACCACGTGCGTGCCGAGCGCGAGCAGCGGATCGTCGAGCGAGGTTGCACGGTCGAGATCGATGACGGCCGGAATCCGGCGCTCGCGCGCGGCGGTGCAAACCGCGGATACGAATTCGGGAAACCGGTTGTCGACCAGGACCGCGTCGGCATCGGCCACCAGCTTTCGCGGATCGGCCGGCAGCACGTCGCCGAGATTGACGCCGCGCCGCGTGGCGATTGTTTTCTCGCCGTCGCGATCGAGCAGGATGAGCGACACCGACGCGGTGCCGTCGGGGACGCGCGCGACGCCGGCGCAGTCGATGCCTTCGGCGGCGAGATCGTCGACGATGCGTGTGCTGATTTCGTCGTCCTTGCCGCCGAGCGGTCCGGCAAAGCGCGCGTCGCCGCCGAGGCGCGCGATGGCGACCGCGGCATTCGCCGCGCAGCCGCCGCCGGTGAGAATGAAGTCCGACGCCGACACCTTGGTGCCGGGCGCGGGAAATTCGTCGACGCGCATGACGATGTCATGCACGGCAATTCCGGAACACAGGATTGCCGGTTTACGCCCCTTGATCAAACGTGACCTCGTCCTCAACCCAGGCGCGGATGATGTGATGCGCGATGGCGACCGGCGGCGGCATACTCAGGCCGTCCGCATGGCGGCGCATCAGCATCGATTCCACTTCCGCCTTGGTGAACCAACGCGCGTCCTCGAGTTCCGTTCGATCGACCACGATATTCCGCGATGTGGCCTCGGCATGGCAGCCGATCATCAATGAGGTCGGAAACGGCCAGGCCTGCGACGCGAAATATTTCACCCGGCCGCAGTGGATTCCGGCTTCCTCGAGCGTTTCGCGCCGCACGGCGTCCTCGATGCTTTCGCCGGGCTCGACGAAGCCGGCAAGGCACGACCACATGTTCGGCACGAAGCGCGGCGAGCGGCCGAGCAGGCAGCGCTCGCCGTCGATCGCCAGCATGATCGCGACCGGATCGGTGCGCGGGAAATGCTCGGCCTTGCATTGCGGACAGTCGCGCCGCCAGCCCGCGTGCACCGGGGCGCTCAGCGCCCCGCAATTGGAGCAGAAGCGATGCCGCGCGTGCCAATGCAGCACGGCCTTTGCTTCCGCGATCGGCGGCAGATGGTCGGGCTCGACCAGTCCTTGCACGGCGATCGAGCGCAAGTCGGTAATCAGCAGGTCCGCGCGCTTCTCCTTGAGCGCCGCTGCGATCTTCGGATCGATGCCGAAGCCGAAACGCGGCGCGCCCTCGAGGAGCCCGAGGAAAACCGTTTCGGTCGGCGCGCCGAGTGCGCGCGCCTCCGCGAACGTGAACAGCGGCTCGTTGGTGCCGCCCGCCTTCTTCGCCACGATCAGATCCCAGCCGATGACGTAGACGCCGGCGCGCGGGTCCGCTTCGAGTTTGGCGATGATCGCGGCGTCAGTGCGCAGTTCGGCTGCCCGCTCGATGCGGCTTTCGGTGTAACCAAGGTGTGGTTTGGGGCCGAGATCGGGGCGAGGGGACATTGGACTCAAGCTGACACGAGGCGCAGGGTGAAGCAACGCACGGCGGCTATTTGGTGACAAGCTAAATTCACATATTCATTTGATTTTTCGACTGAATTTGGAGAGTTCCCCGGCGCCCATTCCGACCCGCTATTTGACCTCGCCGGTCGCCCAACTACACACTTGCCGCGGGGCATTGAGACTCGAAATTGGAATTGGAATGCGCGGCGCGGTGCGGCACGGGGCTGTTCGGCAAAAGCGATCGGGCGCGGTGC
>DASZVZ010000133.1:0-26342 GCA_035546875.1 Pseudolabrys sp. | reverse complement strand
CGGAGGCGGCTCGCTCGAGGACCTCTGGTCCTTCAACGAGGAGTTAGTGGTGCGTGCGGCGGCCGACAGCATGATCCCGCTGATTTCCGCGGTCGGCCATGAGACCGACGTGACGCTGATCGATTTTGCGGCCGACCGGCGTGCGCCAACGCCGACGGCGGCCGCCGAGATTGCCGTGCCGGTGCGCGGCGAGCTCATCGCGCGGATCGGCAAGCTGGCGAACCGCAAGCTGGCGTGTTGGCAGCGCGGCATCGAGCAACGGCGCAAGGAACTGTATCTGCTCTCGCGAGCGTTGCCGGCGCTCGATGAAATCCTCGCCGCACCGCGCCAGCGGCTCGACGCCTGCGCGGCGAGGTTGCCACGCGCATTGCGCGCCAATGCGCAAATCCATCACACGCAGCTGACGCGAACGGCGTCGCGGCTGAACACGCGGCTGCTCGGCCACCGCCTTGCGCGCTGTAACGAACAGGTCGCAGCGTACGGTGGCCGCGCGCATCGCGCCTTTGCCGTCTGCCAGGAACGGCGCGCACAACGTCTGCGCAGTGCGGGGCAATTACTTTCCGCGTTTTCCTATCGTGGCGTGCTGGCGCGAGGCTATGCACTCGTACGCGACGGGGACGGGCGACCGGTCCGTAGCGCGGCAAGCGTCGGCAGCCGGACGCGGCTCGACATCGAATTTTCCGATGGCCGCATCGGCGCGACTTCCGATGATAGCGGCGCCGCGGCCACGCAGCCGGCGCCGGCAAAATCGCGTCCGCGGCGCGGTGGCGAAGGTCAGGGCGGACAGGGCAGCTTGTTCGGACCATGACGGTTTCGTGCCCGCCGGGGTTTCGCCGGCCCGGCCGAACGACTATGTTGTGCAAGCAGTCGGCACTCGCCGGAGGAACTTCACTTGCTTAACCGATACGATCGCTCCCCGCCGATGAGCGGCGAGGCCGAGGTCAAATACCTCGACGGCGATTTTCGCGTGGTTCGACCCGGTGCTTTCGTGCGCTGCGCGGTCACGGGCGTGCCGATCCCGCTCGAAGAGCTCAAATACTGGAGCGTCGATTTGCAGGAAGCATACGCCACGCCGGAGGCGGTGATGCAGCGTCTGCGGCCGCAGCGCGGGACCTAGCCTTTTGCCTTTGCCGGAAGCAGCCGGCGCACCTCTTCGATCTCCTCGAAAACCAGCGTGACAGGCAGCGCGTGTGTCTTGGCGGCGAGCGCCGCGAGCAGCGGATCGCCGCTCATGCGCACGTGATCTTTTTCCGTGGTCAGCAGGGTCAGGCCTTCGTGCTCGGCCTCCATGACGAGGGTTGCGGCTTCCTCTCCGGTGAAATGATGATGATCGGGGAAGGGCTTCGCTATTGGGGCGACGACGCCTGCGGCCTTGACGGTTTCGAAGAACTTTTCCGGGTCGCCGATGCCCGCAAAGGCCAGAACTTTATTGCCGTTGAGCGCCGCGATCGCCGACCGGTCGGGAACGAGCTTCGCAAGGAGCACGGGAATCCCACGCGCCATACCGATTGCCGCGATATCGCCGCCGTCACGTGCGCCGTCCACGATCAGCAGTGCGTCAACCAGCGCTAGCTGCGCGGCGAGCGGTGCACGCAGGGGGCCGGCCGGAAACACCCTGCCGTTGCCAATGCCGCGGCGACCGCCGACTACGGCAAACGTGAGGTCCTTTGTAAGCGAAGGATTCTGCAGGCCATCGTCCATCACGATGACGCTGGCGCCCGCGGCGACAGCTGCCTGTGCGCCGGCGACGCGATCGCGCGACACGATTGTCGGCGCCGCCCGCGCCAGCAACAGGGCTTCGTCGCCGACTTCCGCGGCGATGTGCCTCGCGACGTCGACCCGCACGGGTCCGCTTAGTGTGCCGCCGTATCCCCGACTCAGGCAGAACGGCCGCGCGCCGGCATCCGTCAGCATGCGCGCAACAGCGATAGCCGTCGGCGTCTTGCCGCTGCCGCCAAGGGTGAAATTTCCAACGCAAATGACCGGTACTGCGGCACGAAAGCCTTGTCGCGCCATGCGGCTCGCGGCGATCGCGCCGTACACTGCGGCGACTGGCGAAAAGAGAGCGGCCGTCAGTCCCGGCTTGCGCCACCAGAATGACGGCTCACGCATGACGCGCCCGTTGTCCGAGCCGAAGCTGCAAGAGATATGGATCGAGTGCATGCATCGTCTGCTCGAGCGCACCGCCGAGCGACTCGACAGTCGCACGCGCGGTTTCGGCGGCGCGGGTTCGCGCGGTGGGGTTGGTAAGCCAATCCGCAATGCGCGCGGCGAGCTCCTTGACGTCGGCGACTTTCTCAGCGCCGTGCGCGGCATCGAGTGCGGCGTAGATTTCCTCGAAATTCGATACCTGCGGCCCGTGCAGAATGGCGGCGCCGAGTTTGGCCGCCTCGATCGGGTTTTGGCCGCCATGCGGCACCAATGAACCGCCCATGAAAACGATCGGCGCCAGCCGGTACAAGAGCCCGAGCTCGCCCATCGTATCGGCGACGTAGAAATCGGTGGTCTTTTCCGGCCGCTGCCGCAGCGAGCGCAGCGCGACGTTGAGTCCGGCTCCCGCTGCCAATTCGCCGATGTCGGGTCCGCGCTCGGGATGCCGCGGTGCCAGCATCGTGAGCAGGCCAGGGAAGCGCGCGCGCAGGCGCCGATGCGCCTCAATCACCATCGTCTCCTCGCCCGGATGCGTGGAGGCGGCTGCGATCACCGGCCGGCCATGCGTGATGCTTTGCAACGCGGACAACACGGCCGCATCCGCGGGGGGAGCCGGCGCGTCGAGCTTGAGATTGCCGGTTGTGATGACACGCGGCGCGCCCAGTTCGTCGTAGCGCGAGGCATCGACTTGCGTGCGCGCGAGGCACAGATCGAAGCGCGCGAGCAGACTCGCGATCGTGCGCGGGAAGCGGCGCCACCGGCGGTAAGAGGAGTCGGACAGCCGGCCATTGACGAGGATCAGCGGCACACCGTCTGCCGCCGCTTCCATTGTCAGGTTCGGCCATAGGTCGGATTCAACAAACAGCGCGAGGTCGGGCTGCCAGTGTTGAATGAAACGGCGCACGAAGCGCGGCGCATCGAGCGGCACGAACTGATGGATCACGCCGCGCGAAAGGCGTTGCTCGGCGACGCCCGCCGACGTAACGGTGCCGGTCGTGACGAGCAGATTGAGATTGCGCGCGCGAATGCGCTCGATCAGCGGAACCGCGCTTGCGAGTTCGCCGACGCTCGCACCATGCACCCACACCAGCGGACCGGGCGGCCGCGCGACCGTACTCTCGCCGCGCCGCTCGGCAACGCGGGTGCGATGTTCCTTGCCGCGGGACAGCCGCCGCGCCAGCAACAAAGGTGCGAATGGCGTGGCGAGGATCGACAACGCCCGGTAAGCACGCAACGTTGTCGGCGGCCGTTCAGCCACGAGCGGCGCCTTCTTTTCCGTCCGCGATTTCATAGGCGCGCGCGGTCACCGCGTTGAGCGTCTCCTCCACCTCGCGGCGCTTTCTTTCGAGCACGTCGTTGTCGGCATCGGCCGGCACCGTGATCATCTCGCTCGCGACGAGC
The DNA here is from genome assembly GCA_035546875.1 of Pseudolabrys sp. Classification (GTDB taxonomy): domain Bacteria; phylum Pseudomonadota; class Alphaproteobacteria; order Rhizobiales; family Xanthobacteraceae; genus Pseudolabrys. The sequence continues at coordinate 22,790 of DASZVZ010000133.1, read as the reverse complement.
GCCAGGCGGCCGAATGGCAAATTCACCGAACTGCGATCCCAATTGTCGAGCTCGATACGCCGCTGGGTCGCGATTCCGACCGCGTAGATCGGTCGGCCGGAATGTTGGGCAAGCTTTACGACGCCGAGACCGGCGACTCGCGCAACCTTCGGCACGTCGGCGGTCATCGCGACATTGTAGCCCTCTTCGAGCGCTTGCAGCATCTCGCTGAACGCCGCTGCGCCGCCCTTTCGGTGGAATTCGCCGTTGTGTGCGCCGGAGCCACGGATGGTGCCGACGCCGAGCCTTTCGGCGGCGCGGGCGTTGATCTCGCCGTCGCGATGGCGCGAGATCAGCACCTTGGCGCGGTGGGTCTCGAGCTTGAGAAACGGCATCATGAAATGCTGGCCATGCCACATCGTGATGATCGCCGGAAGCTTGACCGTCTCGTAGATCGTTGCCGGTTCGATTGTAACGCGCGAGGTTTTCCAGACTAGCCGGAGATACCAGGAGGCGGCTGCACCCATGGTGGCCTGGAAGGCGGGCGAAGCGACGATCCGCTTGAGCGCCGGCATTGCGTTGTTTGCCTAGCGTGCTGGTTTCGCGGCGCTCTCGGGATCGAGCAGCCGGTGCAGATGGACGATGAAATATCGCATATGAGCGTTGTCGACGGTCTGCTGCGCCTTTGCTTTCCACGCGACGTAGGCGCTTGCGTAGTTCGGATAGACGCCGACGATGTCGACTTTGGCGAGATCCTTGAATTCGGAGCCGCCGAGCTCGGTCAACTCGCCGCCAAGCACGAGATGCAGAAGTTGCTTGCCGGGGGTCTTTTCGGCCATGACGCGATCCTGAATTCCTCCGGCCCGGGCCGGAACCGGGATAAAGCTTACGCGAATTCGCCCTGTCGATCGCGCACGAGATCAATCAGGGCCTGGTGCCGCGCGGGGCCTGCGGCAACGAGCGCGTCATGAGCCACATGCGCTTGATTGTAGCGCAACGGCCGGTCCGCAAAATCGGTCATCACGCCGCCCGCTTCGTGCACGATAAGATCGGCCGCCGCAAGGTCCCAATCATGGCTGCCGCGCGAGGCGAAGGCGGCATCGAGCGCGCCTTGAGCCACCCGGGCAAAGCGCAGCGCGAGCGAAAACACCTTCGGCTGCGCCTGGATGCGCGACTGCATGTCGGTGAGCTGCTTCAGGTAGCGTTGCGGGCCGGCCACATTTGCCTCGGCCAGACTTTCACCGGCGCTGACGCGCAGACGTTTGCCGTTCAGAGTTGCGCCGTCTCCAGTGGTTGCGAGGAACATCTCGTCCGTTACCGGCGCATAAAGGGCGGCAAGTACCGGGCGGCCGCTTTCGATCAGCGCTACCGAAATGGTCCAGTCGGCGCGGCCTGAGATATAAGCGCGCGTACCGTCGATCGGATCGACGATCCACACCGATGGCGCGCCGGTGCGCGCGGCGTTGTCCTCGGTTTCCTCGGAAAGCCAGCCTGAGCCTGGCACCAGTTCCGGAAGTTTGGCCTGCAACAGCGCGTTCACGGCGATGTCGCCGTCGCTTACCGGAGAGGCATCCTTTCCCTTGGTCCACTTCTTGAAGTCGCCGCTCGACATTATCCGCGCGACGTCGCCCGCCTCGCGCACGATCGTGGCGAGCTGATCACGAAGTGCGGCGCGGTCACTGGCCGGCAACGGTCAAACCTTCCACGCGCACAGTCGGCGCGTTGACGCCATAGCGGAATTCGAGATCGTTGGCCGGCGTGAGCGTGCGGAAAATGTCGAGGAGATGTCCGGCGATTGTGACTTCGCTCACCGGATAGGTGCGCTTGCCGTTCTCGATCCAGAAACCGGACGCTCCGCGGCTGTAGTCGCCGGTCACCATGTTGACGCCCATGCCGATCAGATCGGTAATGTAAAATCCGTCCTTGATGTCGGCGATGAGCGCGTCCGGCGAAACGCTGCCCGCTTCGAGATGTAGGTTGCTCGCGCCCGGCGACGGGACGGATGACGTGCCGCGCGCCGCATGGCCGGTGGTGGCGAGATTGAGCTCGCGCGCGGTCGCGCAATCGAGCAGCCACGAGCGCAGCACGCCGTCTTCGACGAGCGCGAGCTTGCGGCCGGCCACGCCTTCGCCGTCGAACGGGTGCGAGCGCAGGCCGCGTTTGCGTAGCGGATCGTCGACGATGCGGATGCGGTCCGCAAAAATCTTTTCGCCCATCTTGCCCATCAGGAAGCTGGTCTTGCGCGCGATCGCCGCGCCATTGACGGCGCTGGCGAGATGCCCAACCAGCGAGCCTGCGATGCGCGGGTCGAACACGACCGGCACCTTGCGGGTTGAAACCTTGCGTGGGTTGAGCCGCGCGACGGTGCGTTCGCCTGCGCTGCGGCCGATTTTCTCCGGGCTGTCGAGATCGGCCCGGTGCAGCGCGGAGGAATAATCGTAGTCGCGCTCCATGCCGGTGCCTTCGCCGGCGATTGCGGTCATCGAAATCCCGTAGCGCGACCCAAGATAGGCGCCGCGGAATCCATGGCTGGTCACCAGCACCATACCGCCGATGCCGCCGGACGCCGACGCGCCGCCCGATTTGGCGACGCCTTTGACCGCAAGCGCGGCCTCTTCAGCGGCTCGCGCCATCTTCTCAAGTTCTGCGACCGTGGGCAGGTTCGGATCTAGCAGGTCGAGGTCGGGAAATTTGTGCGCCAGCAGACTTTCGTCGGCGAGCCCGGCGAATTTGTCTTCCGGGGCGACGCGTGCCATCGCCACGGCGCGCTCGGCCAATGTCGCGGTTCCGTCCGCCGAAAGATCATTGGTCGACACCACGGCCTGGCGGCGTCCGATCAATACGCGCAGGCCGAGATCGTCGCCTTCCGCGCTCTCGGATTCCTCGACCTGTCCTTCACGGACCTCGACCGACAGCGACGTTCCGCGGACCGCGACAGCGTCGGCGGCGTCGGCGCCGGCCTTGCGCGCGGCCGCGACCAGGCGCTCGGCGCGGTCGATCAGGACGGTTTGGTCGAAAAGGGGCGAGGAGGGGGCGCGCATGACGGAACAGCCTTCAAATGGCGCGTTGGCACGCGATGTTCAACAGGCAATTCGGACAATTTGCGCCCGCGCGGCAATATCTCGTCAATCATGGATTTCAAGGCTGCGTCAATCATGCGGCGCGAAGCCGCCCCCCGCAGAAACGGTTAACCCAGAACGTTAAGCGGATTCGGAGGGGTTCCTGCGATCTTGGCGCAACGAACGGGCGCAATAAGCCCGGCGTGGGAGAGTTTCGAGGCGTCAAATGCGAAGTGGCGGATGCCCCGCCGCGGGGTCGGGTCGCACATTGCGGCTCGACCCCTTTGCCTTGCCGATCCAGTTTGCGGCGCGCGATGCCGTTGCGGACGACGAGGTGCGGCACGTGGAGCTTCATCGCGAACGCGTGGTCGTGCGGCGTGCGGTGCGCGGCGTGCCCGTCGCGCTCAACATGCCGCTATCGGAGTTTCGCGGCGTGGCTCTCCGTATAATGCCGTACGCTCGCCCCAACGAAGCCTTCGCCGCGGTCGTCCTTGAACATGACGATTGCATGCTGGCTGTGCCGCTTTACGTTGCCGCGGACGCGGACAACGTGATGGCGGAGTGGCGCGCGTGGGGTAACGCGCTCGGCCTGCCGCTGCTCGTCACCAATGACGACGGTACGCTGCGCGAGCCTTTCGCGCGTCTCGGACAAGTTCGGGTGGAACGCCCACGGCCGCGCCGTCGCCGACGCAGTGTGCTGAAGAAGCGCCGTCCCTCCGCCTCGTTGCGCCGCAAGGCGGCGGGCATTGTCGGTGCGACCGCAGTACACCGTGGCGAGGATGAGATCATCGCGCGCGATTGATTAAATCGGCCGTGTTCCGATCGGCGCCGCGCGAAGCGCGCTATTTGCAACGCTGAAGCTTGAGGGTGCCGCCCGGCTTCAAATTCATCTCAATATGATCGTTGTCGACTTTGCGCAGGCCGTAATTGGTGCGCGCGCTGATCTGACCGGTCGCGAACTCATCGACGATACGGTAGCTGTTCTGACCGTCTTCCGTCACCGACCGATTGCGATAGGCCGGCACACCGCCACGGCTGTCGGTGCGCTGGTTGCCCTTGAAATCGATGACACGGCGCCCGCTGCAATCGATCGCTCCTTTTGCCGCGCTGTCGCTTTCACCCCAGCGGCCCGACACGGGATAATTCTCCGCGAGCGCCGGCGTCGCGAGCGCGCACAGAATGAACAGGGCGGATGCGGCGATCTTCATGGCGTATCCAGAGTGCCAGAAATGCCCGCAATCCACAGCGCAGAACGACAAACTTGGCTAATCGGCAATTTCCGCGACCGTTCAATTAATTAACGTCGGGAGCGCTAAGCCGGTCCACAGGACTTTCCCCAAGATATCCAGCTTTTCCCGGCTTCTCCACCAAAGGAAGACCGCGCCCCCGGCAAAGAGGGCGCGGCCGTCTTCGGCAGGAGCGGTGTCAGGCTACTTGCGCCAGCCCTTCATCGGCAGTTCGAGCTTGTTGGTCGCCAGGTTTTCCGGCCAGACCGACACATAATCCTTGCCGCGCAGCTGGATGAGATAGGTCGAGGCGAGCGTGTTCTGGCCGGTCTGGTCGAACTTCACACCTCGGTAGCCGATCATCAACTGATTCTGCTTCAGGTCGGTTGCCTTGAGCGCCGCTTGGATCTTGGCCGGATCCGTCGAGCCGGCGCGGTTGATCGCGTCCGCCAGCACGAAGAAGGCCTGCATCCAGCGCGCGCTTGTGTCGTCCAGATCGCGGCCGTACTTCTTCTTGAACATTTCGTTGACGATATAACTGTTCGTGCCCGGCTTGCCGGAATCGAACGCGCTCCGGTTGATCACGCCTTGCGACAAATCGGCGGCGTTGGTGATGAAAGACGGGTCGGAAAAACCGGAGTCGTCGCCGATGATGATCGGCGGCAGGTAGTCGAGGTTCTTCATTGTCTTCATGTAGAGGATCGCGTCCGCCGTGTAGCTCACGAAGATGACCGCGTCCGGATTGAGCGTCTTGAGTTGCAGAACTTGCGCCGTGACGTCCGAGCCGTTTGCGTTGTACGGAATTTTCGCCGCCACCTTGATGTGGGCGGCGTTCGCTGCGTCGATGATGCTTGCTGCAACCGAGGTGCCGTAGTCGGTGTTCTCGTTGACAACCGCGATGCTTTCCATTTTGCGGCCGGATTTCTTCAGGTCGTTGAGAAATTGCGTGTAGGCCTTGGCGAAGTCGGGGGCGATCGGCGTGACGCGGAACGTCCATTTGAAGCCGCGGCCGGTGATGTTCACGGCGACCGAGTCGGCGACGACGAACGGCACGCTTTGACGCTCGGCGACGGCGGTTGCCACCAGCGAAACCGACGACTGATAAGAGCCGAGCATCGCGGCGACATGATCTTGCGTGATCAGTCGGAGTGTCTGCTGCTGGCCGACCTGTGGGTTGCCCTGATGGTCAGCCTCGTCAAGTACGATCTTGGCGCCGCCGAGGTTCGGCAAGCCGGCGGTCGCGCCGAGCGGCAGATTCTTGAGTTCGGGGTGCGCGTTGTTGACGATCTCGACGCCGAGGTTGACGGCGTCCTTCGCCGATTGACCGGCGCCCGCGCTGTTGCCTGTGAGCGGATAGATGACGCCGATCTTGACGTCGGCGGAATGCGCCGGCGCGATCATGGCGGAAGCCAGGAGCGCGGCAGCCGCAATCCAAATTCTTTTGGTCATTTTGACCCTCCCTGATCCGGGGCTCTGAAATCCTGGCCCCCTCGCAGGCACTCTACGCTGGCGTGCGGGCGGTTGTCAGCGGCCCGCCGGCGCAGGCCTGCTGCAAACTCCGCGAATGCCTTGGGGTTTCAGGCCTTGCCGTATCCGCCCGCGGTCGGCGTCTGGATGACGATCGCTTCGCCGGCGTCGATCACGGTCTCGTCGCAGCCCTGCAATCTCTCCATGCGGCCATCCTTGCGGCGCACCGAGTTCTCGCCGACCTGGCCGGGCCCGCCGCCCTCCAGGCCGAAAGGCGGCACGCGGCGATGGCCTGAGAGGACGGTGCAGTCCATTTTTTCCAGGAAGCGGATGGTGCGGCGGATGCCGTCGCCGGCGTGCCATTTGCCTTTGCCGCCGGAGCCTTCGCGGATGTGGAAATCCTCCAGCACGACCGGATAACGGAACTCCAACACCTCTGGATCGGTGAGCCGCGTGTTGGTCATGTGCGTGTGCACCGCGTCGGTGCCGTCGAAGCCGGGACCAGCGGGCGAGCCCGAGCAGATCGTTTCGTAATACTGATATTTCTTGTTGCCGAAATTCAGGTTGTTCATGGTGCCTTGCGCGGCGGCCAGCGCGCCCAACGCGCCGAACAGGCAATTCGTCACCGCTTGCGACACCTCGACATTGCCCGCGACCACGGCCGCCGGATATTCCGGCGAAAGCATGGAGTGCTTCGGCACCACGATGTTGATGGGCCGCAGGCAGCCGGCGTTCATCGGGATATCGTCGTCCACCATCACGCGGAAGACGTAAAGCACGGCCGCGCGCGTCACCGGTTCGGGCGCGTTGAAGTTGGTGGGCTGCTGCGGCGACGTGCCGGTGAAATCGACGGTCGCCTCGCGCTTCTTCTTGTCGACCGAGATCTTCACCTTGATAAAGGTGCCTTGGTCCATCTCGTAAGAGAATTCGCTGTCGTGCAGCCGGTCGATTACGCGCCGGACGCTTTCGGCGGCATTGTCCTGCACGTGCTGCATGTAGGCCCTGACGACCGGCAGCGTAAACGACGCCACCATCTTCCGCAGTTCTTGCACGCCCTTTTCGTTGGCGGCGATCTGCGCCTTGATGTCGTTGATATTTTGCACCGGATTGCGCGCGGGATATTTCGCGCCGGTCAGGGCCGCCATCAATTCCTTCTCGCGGAAGCGGCCGCGGTCAACCAGCTTGAAATTGTCGAACAGCACGCCTTCCTGCTCGATGGTCGTCGCATTCGGCGACATCGAGCCGGGCGAAATGCCTCCGACGTCGGCGTGGTGTCCGCGCGAGGCGACCCAGAACAAGATGTTCTTCTTCCGGTCGTCGAACACCGGCGTGCAGACCGTGATGTCCGGCAGGTGCGTGCCGCCGGTATAGGGCGCGTTGATCGCGTAGACGTCGCCCGGCGCGATCTTGCCCTTGTTGTCGCGAATGATGGTCTCGACCGAGCGGTCCATCGAGCCGAGATGCACCGGCATGTGCGGTGCGTTAGCGACGAGCGTGCCGTCGTGCGCGAACACGGCGCAGGAGAAATCGAGCCGCTCCTTGATGTTCACCGAATAGGCGGTGTTCTGCAGCGACACGCCCATCTGCTCGGCGATCGACATGAAGAGATTGTTGAACACCTCGAGCATCACCGGATCGGCATGTGTGCCGATGGCGTGCGTGCGCTTAGCGGCCACCGCCCGCGTGAGCATGAGATGATTTTTTGCCGTGATTTCCGCTTGCCATTCCGGCTCGACCACCACCGTCTGGTGCGGCTCGATGATGATGGCAGCGCCCTTCACCCGCGCGCCGGGCTTTAGCTGCGCGCGCGTATAGACGGCAGCCTTGTGCCAGTGGCCGTCGGAGAAGAATTGCGTGCGGCGCGCAGGGGCGGGCAGGCCACCCCGGGACTTTGCCAGCCTCTTTTCCCGGAACTTCGCGCCGCCGCCGACCGCTTCGACCGACACTGCCTCGATGACCATCTGTTTCTTCCGGTCGATGAAGCCGAAGCGCGCTTTGTGCGCTTTCTCGAACGATTTCTTCATCGCCGCGAGCGAGCCGGCCATGACGACCAGCGGGGTGTCGGTGCCCGCGTAGCGGATATGCGCGCGCACAATCACCTTGATTTTCGGCGCCGCCACGCCCTGGCCGGCAACCTCTGCCTTCGCGTCGTTACCAAGCCGAGTGCCGATGCGTTTGAGCGCTGCCAAAGATTTGCCGCCGAACGGCTCTTCGATCGCCTGCTGCCGCGTCGCGCGGATGTCGGCGAGACCCATGCCGTAGGCCGATAGCAGCGAGGAGAACGGATGGATCAGCACGCGCGTCATGCCGAGCGCGTCGGCGACAAGACAAGCATGCTGGCCGCCAGCACCGCCGAAACAATTCAGCGCATAACGGGTGACATCGTATCCGCGCTGTACGGAAATCTTCTTGATCGCGTTCGCCATGTTCTCGACCGCGATCTTGATGAAGCCGTCCGCGACTTCCTCCGGCTTGCGGCCGCCGCCGACTTGCTGCGCGAGGTCGACAAAGGCGTTTCGCACGGAATCGCCATCAAGCGGCAGGTTCTGCTCGCGGCCGAAGATTTTTGGGAAGAAGTCCGGCATCAGCTTGCCGGTCATCACATTCGCATCGGTGACGGCGAGCGGGCCGCCGCGGCGATAGCATTTCGGGCCTGGGTTGGCGCCGGCGGAATCCGGACCGACGCGAAAGCGCGCACCGTCGAAATGCAGGATCGAGCCGCCGCCCGCCGCGACGGTATGAATGAGCATCATCGGCGCGCGCATCCGTACTCCGGCAACTTCGGTCTCGAACGCGCGTTCGTACTCGCCGTCGTAATGCGACACGTCGGTCGAAGTCCCGCCCATGTCGAAGCCGATCAACCGGTCGAATCCGGCCTCGTGCCCGGTCTGCGCCATGCCGACCACGCCGCCGGCAGGGCCGGACAGGATGGCATCTTTGCCCTGAAACAAGTTGGCGGCGGTGAGCCCACCCGACGACATCATGAACATCAGGCGCGCGCCGGATTTCCGGCTGTCGAGTTGCTTCTCCACCTGCGCCACGTAGCGCCGCAGGATCGGCGAGAGATAGGCGTCGACCACGGTTGTGTCGCCGCGCGACACGAGCTTGATCAGCGGCGAAACTTCGTGGCTGACCGACACCTGCGAAAATCCGAGCGTGCGCGCGAGCTCGGCGACGCGCTGTTCGTGCTCGGGATGGCGATAGGCGTGCATGAACACGATGGCGACGGCGTCGATGCCATCGAGACGTGCGCCTTCGAGCTCTCCGCGCAGCGGCCCGAGGTTGATCGGCCGCTCGACGGTGCCGTCGGCGAGCACGCGCTCATCGACCTCGATGACCCGCTCGTACAGCATGTCGGGCTTGATGATGTGGCGCGCGAAGATTTTCGGCCGTGCCTGGTAACCGATCTTAAGCGCGTCGCGAAATCCTTTGGTGATCAGCAGGAGCGTACGGTCGCCCTTGCGCTCGAGCAGCGCGTTGGTGGCGACGGTGGTGCCCATCTTCACCGCGCCGACGCGTCCCCGCGGGATCGACTCTCCGGATTTGAGGCCGAGCAGGTCGCGGATGCCTTGCACCGCCGCGTCGGCATAGGCTTCCGGATTTTCCGACAGGAGCTTGTGCGCGGTGAGCGTGCCATCAGGCCGCCGTCCGACAACGTCGGTGAACGTGCCCCCGCGGTCGATCCAGAAGTCCCAACGCTTGTCGGCCATGCCCGTCCCTTGTCACACTGCGGCGTTATAGGGCCGCACGCGACGCAGGGTAGTCAACCACGTGTCACCCGCATGCGCTGGCCGACGACCACGGTGCCCACAACCGCGGCTGCATAGAGCAGGGTGGATAGCTGAATCGGTTCGCCATTCACCGGGGCCGCCAAAGCCACGATGACGAACGGTTGCAACAACATCAACTGTCCGACGCGAGCCACGCCGCCCATTGCCATTGCGGCGTTGAACACGAAGAAGGCAAAGAACTGGCTGACGAAGCTGACATAGGCGAGCCCGGCCCACGCGGGGATGGGGACTTCGTGTAGTCCGTGCGGCCAGAGCGCGATCATCGCGGCCGCCGAGATCGGCAGGAACATCGCGACCTGCCAGCAAATGACTTCCCAACCCGGCATCTTCATGCTGAGCCGTCCTGACAGCGCGTATCCGAATGCGCCCGAGATGACAGTGCCGAACAGGAACAGATCGCCAAGCGCGACCGTATGCGCACCGCTTTGTCGGACGACGAAGACGACGACGATGGCTGCGCCGGCCAGACTCGCGAGCCAGAATCCCAGGCTCGGCCTTTCATGGGTGAGGAAGGCGGCGGCCGCGACAGTCACCAGCGGAATGATGCCGAGCACGACGCCCCCGTGCGCCGCAGGTACGTGCGCCATCGCCAGCGCCATGAAAATCGGAAAGCCGAGAATAGTGCATATGCCCGCCAAAATGAGATCGAACATTAGTGCGCGCGGGAAAGGACGTCGGAGGGCGAGGAGCAGCAACAAACCGGTGACGCCTGCAATGGTTGCCCGGGTCGCCGTCAGGAACAGCGGTTCAATGGTGCCGACCGCAAGCCGCGTCGCCGGCAATGTGCCGGCGAATAAAGCCATGCCGGCAAGCCCCAAGGCGACGCCGAGCCTTTCACGGGAATGAGTCATCGAAGGGGTAACGCAGAAGAATCTCGTGGGCCGACGACTTCTAGCACGGTTCGTGCCTAGGCCTCTCCGATTTAGCGACACGTGCCGAAAACGCCTCCCCCGGCCTATCGCGCGTTGACGCGCACTCCAGACGCAATCCGATCGCTTGGGTAGACGATGACGCGCTCGCCCGGCTGCAGGCCTCCGGTCGCGGCGGCAATGCCTCCGGATCGGCGAAGCAGCGTAACAGCGCGGGGTTGGGCACGTCCGTCCTCGACCACATAAACATTCCAGGTATTGCCAGTGCGAAACAACGCGCCGGAGGGCACAATGATCGCATCGTCTCGACTGAAGACCGTGATGCGTGCGTCCACCTGAAAGGCGTCGCCAAGTGCCGCCCAATCCTTTTCCGGTGAGACGATGTCGATGATCACGTTGACACGCTGCTCTTCCACGCCGAGCGTCGAAACCTTCGTGAAAGCTCCCGGCTCCACGCGGCGCACCCGCCCGGCGAGATCGCTGGCGCCGCCCCAATGCTCGATAGCGACCGGGGCGCCGGGGCGAATTTCGACAGCATCGGTGCTGAGCACATCAACGACAATTTCAAGATCTCTCGCGTTGCCGATGGTAAGTATCGGCGTGCCCGGTTGGACAGGGGTTTCGCTCTCCTGCACCACACTGAGGACAACGCCTGATACCGGTGCGGAAAGATTCCAGCGCTCGGGCGGGTTGCGGCTTCCGTTCTGGTACTGGGCAAGAAGCGCCTTGGCCTGCTCGACGTCGTGTTCTGCGGCATGATTCTGGAATTCTGCTGCGCCTAACTCGCGATCAGCCAATTGCACCGCTGTTTGGGCGCGTTCGAGCGCCTGCACGGTTATTGCCCCGGTTTCTGTCAAGACACGCGCACGGTCGAGATCGCTCCGTAACTGCGCGACCTGCGCCAGTGCCCGCCCGGCCACGGCCTTGGTTCGCTCGCGAGCAGCTTCGGCAGCCCCCAGGCGCTCCTCGGCTTCCCGGCGGCTGCGCGGATCGAGAAACGGCGCCGGCGCCGGCAAGATGGTCGCGACGACCTCGTCGGCATTCACCGCATCACCGGCCTTGAGCGGGACACGCGTCAGGCGACCCGCGAGCGGCGCGGCCACCACATAGCGCTCGCGCACGCGCGTCTTGCCGTCTTCGTCAACAGTCGCAACGAATTTCCCCTTGGTCACGATCGCAACATCGACCGGGATCGGCTTTGGCCACATCGCCCATGTGACAAGAGCTACGGCGGTCAAAAGTCCGGAAACGGTGATGACGCGGCGGAAAATTCCTTTCATCGTCAATCCCTCGCCTTGAGGACCGCAACGAGATCGAGTCGATCGATGCGCCGACGAACGATGAGCGCGCTGGCCACCGCCGCCGCAAGGACGACCGCACAGGCCTCCACAAAAGTCCTCGCGCCAACGACACCGGGAATCTGAAAGCTTTCGCTGGGATGGAAACGAGAGATCAGGTCGACGATAGCCTGCGAAAGAGCGATGCCGATCGGAATCGCCAAGGAAAGTTCGATCACGAACTCACTGAAAAAAATACCGGCGACCTCTGCGCGGGTGAACCCGAGCACGCGCAGGCTCGCAAGTTCGCGGGCACGCTCGTGCAACCCGATTCGCGCACTGTTGTAGACGATCCCGACCGCGATGATCACCGCGAAAGCCGTCAGGATGACGGACATGACGAGCACAAGATCGCCGATCTTTTCGAGAAACGAGCGCAGCGTATAGCCCTTCATCGCGACTGATTCGATCACCGGCAGTTCCTTGAACCGTGTCAACAATGCCGCCACCGCCGAAGGCTCCACGAACAACGCCGTTGCCGAGACGACGTCACCTTCGCCGGTGAGCGAGTTGAGCGCGCCGATTTGCATGTAGGCGGCCATGCCGATGACCTCGTCCACGATCGCGCTGACAGCGACATCGCGCGTGCGCCGTTGTCCTTCCATGACTTCGACCGTAATCGTGCTTCCCGCTGAGGCCCTCAGGCGTTCGGCGAGCCGCCGTGTCATCGTTATACCGTCCGGCGAAATATCGATTGGCAGCAGTTTTGCGTCGTGCGGGCGCCGCAGCTCGCTGCCCGGCTGTAGCCCGATCACCGAGGTCAGGTAGGTGCGATGGCCAGCTCGCAGCCGCACAGGGACGATGCGTTCACCCTCAGCGGCAAGCACGCCCGGTTCCTTCATGAGGTCTCGGACGATTTTGCGATCGAGCGGGCGCGGGAAGGTGACGACGGCATTGCCGCGCTCCACCAGGTTGAATTGAATATCGATCATTTCGTCGATGGCGTCGCGCCAGAATAGCCCGAGCACCACTATCGGGACGGCGAAGGCCATTCCGATGGTGGTCAGCAAGGCTCGCACCGGCCGGCCGGCAAGATTGCGCACGATCATGGCAGTGGATGGGGAGAGCCGCCGTACTGAAAGCACCCGTTCGAGCCACAAACGACGAAACGGCAGCGGCGCTTCCGGACGCATCGCTACCGCAGGCGTCAACCGGACGACCGTCCGCATCGCGCCAAGAACGCCCGCTGTTGCCGCGGCAAAGCTGATGGTCGCACCCGCCATCACCGACCACGGTGTCAACTCGAAATCGAGAATCGGGAGCCGGAAGAAGGCCCGGTAGCTTGCGATCATGGCGTGGCCAAACGCGATGCCGCCGGCAAGGCCGAGAATTGAGCCGAACAGCACGATGATCGCTACTAGTTTTAGGTAGTGCATCGCGAGCGGTGCGTTCGGGAAGCCGAGCGCCTTGAGTGCGGCGATCTGTTCGCGCTGCGCCACCACCTGCCGGCCGAGCGCAACGTTGAGCAGGAACGCGGCAACCCCGAAGAAAATCGTCGGGATGGTAATCGCCATTATTTTCTGTTCGCTGAGTTCGTCTTCCAGAAATCGGTTGGACGGCTGGTCGCGCTGCTCGATGGCGCCGACCGATCCGTAAGGTTCGAGCAGACGGTCGAGCTCGGCGATGACCGGCTTTGCATCGGCTCCGGGAGCAAGCGAGACGACAAGATCATTGAACGCGCCGACCATGTCGAACGCAGCCTCGGCGGCAATACGATCCACCCAGAGCACCGCAAAAAAACGGTCGTCGGGAATCGGCAGGCCCGGCTTGACCGCGTAAACATATTCGGGCGACAGCGCGACCCCCGTAATCGTGAATCGTTGCAGCCGGCCGTTGAGAATGACGCGGATTTCCGAGCCGGGCTTGACACCATTCGCATCGGCGAAGGCTTCATTGACCACCGCGTCGCGCTTGTCGCGCGAGGCGGGCGCGATACCGCTGCGCAGATGAGGACGCACCAGCGGCTCTTCGCCAGCGTGACTTAGCGATACTACGCGGGCCGAGACCGGCACCGGTGACGTCGGCCAGTCGACGATGACGTCGCGCACGATGCGCGGTTCTACCGTAGCGATGCCCGGGATCATCGATATTCGCCGCACGATCGAAAGCGGCGCGCGCTTGACCGTTACGAAGATATGCGGAAAGCGCGCGGTGTCATAGAAGCGATCCCGGCCGGCCAACAATGAATTGTACGTCGAAATTGAAGCGGTGAAGACGGCGACGCCGGCTGCGACGACCAGCGCAATAGTAACGACCTGCCCGCGCAGCGCCCAAATATCGCGCATGAGCTTGACATCGAGGAGGCTCACCAGCGGATCTCCTCGGCGGAAAGCCTACGCGGGTTTCGCTCTTCTCCGACGATGCGGCCGCCGGCGAGTTTGAGTACGCGATCGGCCATACCGGCGATCGCAGCATTGTGCGTGATAATGGCTGCGGTGGTGCCCAGCCGCTCGTTCACGTGGGCAATGGCAGCGAGCACCATCTTGCCGGTATCGTAATCGAGCGCGCCGGTCGGCTCGTCGCACAACAATACATCAGGTGATTTCACGATTGCGCGGGCAACGGCAACCCGCTGCTGCTCACCACCGGAAAGTTGCGAGGGGAAATGGTCGAGCCGTTCGATTAAGCCCACCAGCCTCAGAGCCTCGCGCGGGTCGAGGTGCTTTTCGGCAATCTCGTTCACCAATGCGACGTTTTCGAGCACGGTGAGGCTGGGGATGAGATTGTAGAATTGGAAGACGAAGCCGACATGCTCACGCCTGTATCGTGTCAAATCGGCATCGTCGGCCTTGGTCAAATCGTGATCGCGCCAGACGGCCTCGCCGGAACTTGCGGCATCGAGGCCACCAAGGATGTTGAGCAGCGTCGATTTGCCTGAACCGGACGGCCCCAGCAGCACGACGAATTCGCCTTCGTAGATATCGAGGTCGACATCGCGCAACGCATGGACTGCGACCTCGCCCATCACGTAGACCTTGGACAGGCCTCGCGCGCGAAACACCATTTTGCTCGGGGCGCCGACGGGTGACGGGATGGTCACGGCTGGTCCTGATGCTCGGACGACCTTTGTCCATCGAGCCCACCCGACGCACGTTGATATAGCGCAACAAAATTAGGCCGCAGGTCCCGACCGCTAGCTTTCACGTGCGACGAATGCGCCGCCGTGCGTCAGGCAAAATTGGAGAAGGCCCGGCGGGTTTTGCCGCCGAGCCTTCTTAGAAGTATCAGCCGGCCTGTAAGCCGGGTTCTGTATGGCATGCAGCGCGCGCCGCATGCGTGACGGCCATTCCTCTTGCACGCCGGTTGCCCGGCGCATCAAGCAACCTACCCGAACGGCCGATCCGGACTGATCCGGGCTTTCGCCCGCGCCGTTCCTATTCGGTCTTGCTCCCGGTGGGGTTTGCCGTGCCGCTTCCGTCGCCGGAAACGCGGTGCGCTCTTACCGCACCTTTTCACCCTTGCCGCGGCAGTACGCTACGCGCCGTGGCGGTTCGTTCTCTGTGGCACTTTCCCTAGGGTGTTATCCCCGCCGGACGTTATCCGGCACCGTTCGTCCATGGAGCCCGGACTTTCCTCCCCGGCCGCCTTTCGGCATTGGCTCGGGGCGGCCGTCCGGCCGACTGATGGATATAGGGATGGGGTCGCAGCCCAGCCCCGTCAAGCCCGCCGCCCGGGCGTCGTTAATTTGGGGTCACGGAAACGGTGCCGGACGCGTCTCGATCAGCGCGTGCAGGGTTTGCAGGGTTGAAAGGTCGGCGATTCCGTCGACGCGCGCCGGGCGGAAATGGCGCTGGAACGCGACCACGACGTCGCGTGTCGCATCGTCGAAGCGGCCGGTGGCCGGGACGCCATAGCCGTAACTCCTGAGCGCCTGTTGCATCTGGGCGACCGCCTCACCTTCGTCACCGGGTGCGAGGACTCCGCCTTCCGTGATCGGTGCCGGTTTGACCCAATGGCCGATGCCGCTCTCGTTCAAAAGGCCCCACGGAAATTTCTCGCCCGGATCCTGCTTGCGTGAAGGCGCGACATCGGAATGCGCCAGGACCCGATCCGGGCTGATCGGTCCGCGTCGCGTCAGGATCGAGCGGCACAGTGTGATGACCGCTGCGATCTGGCGGCGCGGAAACTCCGGATAGCCGAAGTCGTGACCCGGATTGACGATCTCTATTCCGATCGAACACGAATTGATGTCGGCCTCACCGGCCCACGACGAGACACCGGCGTGCCAGGCGCGGCGCATTTCCGGCACACATTGCACGATGCGCCCATCCTCGAACACGACGTAATGCGCGGACACTTTGCTTTCGGGCGCGCACAACCGCTCCAGCGCGGCCTCACCGCTTTCCATGCCGGTGTAGTGCAGCAGGATCATGTCAGGCGAGCGGCCATCCTTACGCTCGTCATGGTTGGGCGAGGGGACGATATCGGCGGTGACGAAAGAGTCCGGCTGGAAGGCGGTCATGCGCCGGACCATAGCGAATTGTTTGCGCAAACGCGTCCCCCGGAAAAGCAGCGGTTCGGCAACACCGGTGGCACCGAGGTACCCGCCGTGCGTCGGCCGAACCGTGCTTCTTACATACGCTTCGCTTAAGTACTCGTCACTTGCTCACATGCATACGACAGTTGAATTACCGTCGGGGAGTCATCGGGCTGGAAGCCGGATGGCCGCCCAACCCGCCGCTGCTCGAACCCATGCCGGTCGTCTGGCGCGGCGGCTCGTAGGGCTTGAAGTTCTGCGCCTGCTTGAGCTCGTCCTTGCTCATCGAAAGCTTGAGCTTCGGAGAGCCGCCGTTGGTCGCGGGAACGACTTCGAACGATGTCGGCGCCAGCGCCACGGACTTCGAACCCATGCCGAGGAAACCGCCGACGCTAATGACGTAAGCTTCGATCTTGCCCGACTTGTCGAACAGGATGTCGCTCACGTCGCCGATCTTCTTGTCGTCGGAGCCGACGACGTCGGTGCCTTTGAATTTCGACGCCAGCAACTGATCCGGCTGTTGCGACGAGACCACAGCAGCCTTGTCGCCGGCCGGCGCCGCGGCGGTTGACGCGCTCGGTGTGCTCTTCGATGCGTCAGCGGGCGGGCTCATTGGCTTTGCGGCCGGCGGCGGTGAAGACGCCGAGGGCGGCGGCGACGACGGAGCCTGGGCCAAGGCGCCCGACAGCATCAGGGCGCTCAGAGCCGTCCCGAGCATGAATTTTTTGAACATGACAGTGCCTCCTTGAACGTTAGTGGAACCGTTTACGGAACTGCGCGCGTCGCGCGCTTGCCGGTGGCCAACTCAGCAATCAAACGGCTTGTTCCGAAATTTTTGTGCGCGCGTGATTTGCGGAAACGCGGTTCCGGCCGCAGCTGCGAGCGCGTTTTCTGCGTTGCGGCGCGCTGACGCCCGACCGCTGAAATCGCGGCTGCCAGCAAGAAATCCTTAAGTTTAAGAGCGCCCTAATGGCGTCCGGCCCTGCGCTGCGTCGGGACCTTGGCCGGGGTGCCGAGGCAGGCCGATTCCATTGACGCCCATAATGTCCCATGATATCCCACGATCTCTCATCCAGGGTTGAAGGCCTCGCGGACCGCGAAGGAACCGCCAAGCCGCCAATCCGAGGGGATCGAGTCCGGAGGACTCTCCCGGCGTGCGTCCGGTCGGTGTGGAGTGAGGGATATGGACCGCTTCGTGTCGAATTACACGCTGCGGCTCGACTCCAAGGGGCGCGTTTCAATTCCAGCCTCATTCCGATCGGTGCTCGGCCGCGACGGTTTCGATGGTCTCTACTGCTACCCGGCGCTCGATCGCCCGGCGATCGATGCTGGAGGGAACGCGCTGATGTCGGAGATCGAAGCGCTGATCGCGCGCTTTGCGCCCTTCTCGGAGGAGCGCGAGCAGTTCGCGACGGCGCTCTACGGCACCAGCGAAACACTGAAGGTGGACGGCGAGGGGCGGGTGATCCTGACCGAGCCTTTGAAGATCCACGCGGGGATCAGCGACACGGTGGCGTTCGTTGGCCTCGGCCACAAGTTTCAGATCTGGGAACCAGGCCGGTTTCGCAGCGAGCTCGCGGAGGCCACCCAAAAGGTGCGCGCGCTCAAAGCCCAGCTCGGAGCCCAGGCGGCGGCGCGGAATGCGCCCGGAGCACGGGAATGACGGCGGGCGGCGACAGCTCTGCTGTCGCTGGCGGATCGGCCCCCCACATTCCCGTGCTCGGCCCCGCCGCGGCGGATTTCCTCAAAATTCGTCAGGGCGACGTTTATCTCGACGCGACTTTCGGCGCGGGCGGATACACGCGGGCTATTCTTGCGGCGGCGGATGCACGCGTGATCGCCATCGACCGCGATAGCAACGCAATCATGCGCGGTGCGGAACTGGTTAAAACCGCCGGCGAGCGCCTGACGTTGATCGAAGAGCGCTTCTCCAACCTCGACACGGTTGTGCGGCAGTGCGGGCACGACTCGATCGACGGTGTTGTGTTCGATCTCGGCGTTTCGTCCATGCAGCTCGACGAAGCCGGGCGCGGCTTCTCGTTTCGTTTCGAAGGGCCGCTCGACATGCGCATGGGCGCGCAAGGCCCGACCGCTGCGGACATCGTCGCCGCGGCGAGCGAGCGGAATCTGGCCAATATCATTTTTCAGCTCGGGGAAGAGCGTCATTCGCGCGCGGTAGCCCGCGCCATCGTCAAGGCGCGCACCAAGGCGCCGATCCGCACCACGCGCGAGCTTGCCGACATCGTCGCGTCAGTGGTGCGCACGCGCGGCGACATACATCCTGCGACCCGCACGTTTCAGGCGCTGCGCATCTTCGTCAACGAGGAGCTGAACGAGCTTGTCGATGCGCTCGGCGCGGCCGAGCGTGTGCTCAAGCCGGGTGGTCGTGTTGTGGCTGTTTCGTTTCATTCGCTCGAGGACCGGATCGTGAAGTCGTTCCTGAACGAGCGCAGCGACACGCGTGGCGGTTCGCGACATGCGCCCGAGCGCAAGCGCCCGGCGCCGACTTTCAGCGTGCTCACCAAACGTCCAGTTGTGCCCGACGAAAAGGAAATTGCCCGCAATCCGCGCGCCCGCTCCGCCAAGTTGCGCGCGGCCGAACGCACCGATGCGCCCGCGCGCGAAGGCGTCACCGCCGGACTGCTGCCGCGGCTGCCGTCCCTCGACGACGTGTTGAGGGAGCGCTGACCGTGCGCCTCGTCAACTTCTTCATCATCTGCGCGCTGATCCTTGCGGCGTCGGTCGTCTACAAGATCAAGTTCGATTCGACGCTGCAAATGGAGCGCGTGGCGAAGGTGCGGGGAGAAATTCGCCGCGAGCGCGATGCCATCGCGATCCTGCGCGCGGAGTGGAGCAAGCTCGATACTCCCGGGCGGATCCAGGCGTTGGCCGAGCGGCATCTGCACTTGCAACCGGTCCAGCCGAGCCAGTTTGATACTCTCGATCATCTGCCGGAACGGCCGCCCGTGCTTGTTCCTGCATCGCCAGATGATCCGATCGCCGCCATGCTCAACGCCAACCCCGATTTTACCGGCAGCATTGCGCCGCCGGCCGCGGCGAGGTGATTGCGTGGAAACGTCCGCTGCAAACGCAAGAAAGGAGCCGCGCTGGCAGCACTTCGTGCGCTCGCTGCTGTACGGCAAGGACGTCAACCGCACCGTCAAGGCCAAGGCGCGGCTGATCCTCGCCATCGTCGGCTTCGCGGCGATCTACTCGGTAATCGCCGTCCGTCTGGTGATTTTTGCGGAACTGAGCAACGGCCATGGCGTGCGCCGCGGTGTGACGCAGGATGCGGTCGCGACCGCGCGGCCGGACATCCTCGACCGCAACGGGCAAATCCTTGCCACCGACGTCAAGACGCCGTCGCTGTTTGCTGAGCCGCGCAAGTTGATCGATGTCGACGAAGCGGAAGAACTGCTGACCGCGGTTTTGCCCGATCTCGATCACACCGAAGTGCGCGAGCGTCTTGCGTCGAAGCGCGGGTTTGTCTGGCTCAAGCGCGAGATCACGCCGAAGCAGCGACAGGAAATCCATCACCTCGGCATTCCCGGGGTCGGGTTCCTGACGGAGAACAAGCGCGTCTATCCGAATGGACCGGTGGTTTCGCACGAACTCGGTCACGTCAATATCGACAACCAGGGCATTGCCGGCATCGAGAAGTGGCTCGATGGGCAGGGCCTTGCCGCCCTGCACATGGCGGGCTTCGCCACCGATCGCCTGCAACGCCCGGTGCAGCTCGCGCTCGACCTGCGCGTCCAGTACGCGCTGCGTGAGGAACTCGCCACCGCACGCGAGAAATTCAAGGCGAAGGCTTCGTCCGGCGTGATCATGGACGTGAACACAGGCGAGATCATCGCCATGGTGTCGGAGCCCGATTACGATCCGAACAATCCGCGCGAGGCCAACGATCCGACGCGCATCAACCGTCTCACCACCGGCGTCTACGAAATGGGCTCGACTTTCAAGTCGTTGACCATGGCGATGGCGCTCGACAGCGGCAAGATCACGCTCGCCTCCAAATTCGATGCCCGCGCGCCGCTGCAATACGGACGGTTCACCATTCACGATTACGAGCCGCAGGGCCGTTATCTTTCGGTGCCCGAGATCTACACATATTCATCGAATATCGGCACAGCGCGTATGGCGCTCGCGATGGGTGTCGAAGCGCACAAGGCTTTCCTGAAGAAGATGGGTCAACTCGATCGCTTGCGCACCGAGTTGCCGGAAAGCGCCGAGCCGCTGATCCCGAAACACTGGGGCGAGCTCAACACGGTTACGATCGCTTTCGGACAGGGGTTATCTGTTGCCCCACTGCAGGCGGTCATGGGCATCGGCGCGCTGGTCAACGGCGGTCGCCTTATCCCGCCAACATTCCTTAAGCGCAGCCGCGAAGACGCCGACAAGCTCGCTAGACAGGTGATCAAGCCTTCGACCAGCGAGGACATCCGCTACCTGATGCGGCTCAATGTGGAGCGGGGTACGGCGCGCAAGGCGAATGTCGCCGGCTATTATATCGGCGGAAAAACCGGTACCTCAGAAAAAGTCGTCGGCGGGCGCTATTCCAAGACCAAAGTCTTGACCAGTTTCACCGCCATTCTGCCGGCCGACAAACCCCGCTATCTGCTGCTGATCATGCTCGACGAACCCCAAGGCCTGGCGCAGACTCACGGTTTCCGCACTTCCGGCTGGAATGCCGTTCCGACCGGCGCCGCCGTTGTCCGGCGTGTCGCGCCGCTGCTAGATATAGCGCCGCGCTTTAACATGCCGCCAGCCGACCAATTGCTGCTGGTGAGCGCCAAGGACAATCGGTGAAGCTGCGCGAGCTCCTGCCCGAAGATGCGGTCGAGCCGCGCGTTGCGGCAATCGAGATCGCCGGACTTTCATCCGACAGCCGCAAGATCAAACCGGGTTTCCTGTTCGTCGCGATTGCCGGCGCCAAGGCCGACGGTCTGCATTTCGCCAAACAGGCCGCGGCCGCCGGCGCAGCCGCTATTGCAGCTGAGCAGGTGGCGGTTGGTTTGCCGAACGGCGTCGCCTTCGTCCCGGTGAAGAATGCGCGGCGCGCGCTCGCGCTCGCGGCGGCGAAAATCTACTCGCGCCAGCCGCGCACGATCGCGGCGGTCACCGGGACTAGCGGCAAGACTTCGGTCGCTGCGTTCACGCGCCAGATCTGGGCGGCGCTCGGTCACGAGGCAGCGAGCCTCGGCACTATCGGGGTCGTCTCGCCGAAAGGCGAAAAATACGGCTCGCTCACGACGCCCGACCCCGTCGAATTGCATCGCACGCTCGACACGCTTGCGGGCGAGGGTGTCACGCATCTCGCGCTCGAAGCATCCTCGCACGGACTCGACCAGCACCGGCTCGACGGCGTGCGCATCGCGGCCGGCGGCTTCACCAACCTGTCGCGTGACCATCTCGATTATCACCCGACCATCGAAGCCTATCTCGCCGCCAAGCTGCGGCTGTTCGATACGCTGATCGCGCCTGGCGGGACGGCGGTGATTTGCATGGACGATTGCTACGCGGGACAGGCGATCGAAGCCGCCAGGAAGCGCGGCCTGAAGATCATGACGGTCGGCGAGAAGGGCGACGACATCAAGCTCATAGGCGTCGCCATCGACGGCTTCGCGCAGAGGATCGACATCGCGCACGGCGGGAAGATCTATTCGATCAAGTTGCCGCTGGTCGGCGCGTTCCAGGCACAGAATGCTGCGCTTGCCGCCGGTCTGGCGATTGCGACCGGCAGCGATGCCGCGCGCGTGTTCGCGTCGCTGGAAGAACTCAGGGGTGCGAAGGGCCGGCTCGAGCTGGTCGGCACCGCCAACGACGCGCCGATCTTCGTCGACTATGCGCACAAGCCGGACGCACTGGCAAAAGCCTTGCAGGCCTTGCGCCCCTATGCGAGCGGCAAGCTTGCGGTCGTATTCGGGGCTGGTGGCGACCGCGATAGCGGCAAGCGCCCGATCATGGGGCGCATCGCATCCGAGAACGCCGATAGTGTTATCGTCACCGACGACAACCCGCGCAGCGAGAATCCCGCGGCGATCCGTGCCGCCATTCTCGCCGCCGCGCCCGGTGCGCGCGAGATCGGCGACCGCGCCGAGGCGATCCGCTCCGGCATTGCCGCGCTCAAGCACGGCGACGTGCTGCTTATTGCCGGCAAAGGCCATGAAAGCGGCCAGATTGTCGGCGACCGCGTGCTGCCGTTTTCCGACCATGATGCGGTTGCCGCGGCCTTGAAGGGGAAGGGCGCATGAGCGCGCTGTGGAGCATCGAGATGATGACGGCCGCCATGCGCGCAGAGCGTCGCGGTACATTGCCGATGGAAACCAACGGCCTTTCGATCGACAGCCGCACGCTGGCGAAAGGCGATGCTTTCTTCGCCATTCAGGGCGAGAACCGCGATGGCCATGATTTTGTCGAGGCCGCGCTCAAGGCCGGGGCCGGCCTTGCTGTCGTATCGAGGCGCGACGGCTTTCCCGCCGACGCGCCGCTTCTTGTTGTGCCCGACGTGCTCGAGGCTTTGCGCGATCTAGCGCGCGCGGCGCGCAAACGTCTTGGCGGCAAGGTGATCGCCGTCACCGG
>DASZVZ010000132.1:0-5773 GCA_035546875.1 Pseudolabrys sp. | reverse complement strand
AATGAGCGTGTCTAGCTAACCCCGCCTTCGCCGGGTGCCGCCGCATGAATGGCGAGCGCGTGCACGCCGCCGGCAAGCTCGGCCGACAACGTCTGATTGATCAGACGATGGCGCTGCACGCGCGTCATTCCCTTGAACAATTCCGACACTATATAGATGCGGAAATGCGTCTGCCCGCCCGGCCGATGTCCGGCATGGCCCTCGTGCTGATGCGATTCATCGACGACCTTGAGGCTTTGCGGCGCAAGGGCCTCGGTCAGTTTCTTCGTAATGACATCCGCAGTTTGCATATGGGTTATCTACCTATCGTCCGCCTGAAATCCTAGCGCAAATCAGGTTCCGTGCACGCGCGAGTCGCGGCCAAGTCAAGCCTTGAATGCGCGCGTGCGAAACGCGCATAATGTTCGGTCATGAAATTCGATTCACCGCTCTTCGATCGCGTCCGCGTCAAGCCGGAAAAGGATCGCCGTCCGAAAACCAGCGGCCCGCGCTGCGAATGGGCGGGCTGCGCGGAAGCCGCGACGCACCGCGCGCCGAAGGGTCGGCAGAACGAGAAGGAATACTGGCGCTTCTGCCTCAATCACGTGCGCGAGTACAATCAGTCATACAATTTCTTCGCCGGCATGAACGATGCCGCCGTGATGGCGTACCAGAAGGACGCGATCACCGGCCATCGCCCGACCTGGAAGATGGGAACGGGCAAGCGCGCGTTCCGTCCCGACACGCGCCCCTTCGGTAACACCGCCGATCCGTTCGGCCTGTTCGGCGAGGGGTTGCGCGGCGAGCAGAAGCAACGCGCGGAGACGCAGCGGCCGGTGCGTAATGCCGAACGCAAGGCGCTCGATACCCTCGGCCTCGAAGTCGGCGCGAGCCCGCAGGAGGTCAAGAAGCGCTTCAAGGAACTGGTGAAGCGCCATCACCCGGACGCCAACGGCGGCGACCGCTCGACCGAGGACCGGCTGGTCGAGATCATCCAGTCGTACAATTATTTGAAATCGGTTGGCTTCGGCTGACCGGCTGTTCTCATTCGCGCTTTGCCGAGGGAGCCACCTCGTAGCCGGCCCTGCCGCTGCGATCGATGGTCCGTTGTATCAGTCCCGACGACTTGGCGTTCTCGATAAACTCGCTGATATAGGACAACCGAGCCGCCTTGCCCTTCGCAACCACCATCGCCGCAAGGTTGACGCCGAACCGGCCCTCGATCAAACGCGACCCGGGCAAGCGATCGGAATAATCGAGAAGAGCCGGCCGCACCGACGCCCACGCGTCCACATGTCCGTTGCGTAACATATCGAAGGCCGCATCCGGCGTTTCGGCGGCAATCGTCTGTGCTCGTTTGAGGATGCGATCAAGCGCGAGCGTGGAGGCGTGTTCGTTTACAGCGGCAATGCGAAAGCCCGGAGTGTCGGCATCGGCGATACTCCGGACCGCGGAACGCTTCCCCACCAGGTACGTATATTCAACGCGAACAAACGGCGGCGAGAAGCCCTCGACCTGGCCGGCACGAGCGGGATCGAAGCCGAGAAATCCAATATCGCATGCGCCCTCGTTCATGGCCTCGACGACCGCCGGCGGCGTGGAGAATTCCAGCAGCACCGCCTTCGCGCCGATTTGCGCGGCAAATTCGCGGGCGATTTCCACCCACGCACCCATTAACTCGCCGGTCTCCGCATCCTTATAATATTGCGGCGGGAACAGGCCGAAGCGGACTCTGCCGGCATGAGCGAGATCGGCGACTCGTGGGTCACGCGGCACTCGTTCGTCCGCCACAATGGTTACGCTAGATCTTGATGTGCGCGGCCTGGATCACTTTGGCCCACTTCTCGGCGTCACGGACGATTCGTTGGCCGAACTCGGCCGATGATCGGGGAACGACACTCTCGCCCAGATCGAGCAGCCGGGTCCGCAACTGGGGGTCGGCGAGTCCTGCGTTGATTCCTGCATTGAGCTTGCTGACGACATCCGGCGCCGTATCTTTTGGCGCGACGACGCCAAACCACTGACTTGCTTCATAGCCCGGGACGAATTCGCCGGCGGCCGGAATGTCCGGCAATACCGCCGCGCGTGCTTCAGACGTCACCGCGAGCGCGCGAATTTTCTCTGCCTTGATGAAAGTCAGCGATGCGGCCGGCCCCATGAACGCTACCTGCACCTGTCCGCTCATGAGGTCGATGAGCGCCGGTGCGCCGCCGCGATAGGGCACGTGAACCATATCGATGCCCGCCATGAGCTTGAACAGCTCGCCGGCGATATGCGGCACGGAGCCGTTGCCGGGTGACGCCATGTTGAGCTTGCCGGGATTTTCCTTGGCGTAGGCGATGAACTCCGCAAGCGTCTTGACTGTGAGAGACGGGTTGACGCTCAGGATAATAGGCTCTTGCCCGACTATCGCGACCGCCGTGCTGTCGCGAACGAAGTTTACCTTGTGACGCTGCGCGTTGATGACATTCGCCGACGTCGCCATGAAAAGCGTGTAACCGTCGGCCGGCGAGCGCAACACGACCTCGGCGGCGACGCTGCCCGCATCGCCCGGCCGGTTCTCGATCACGACGGGTTGGCCGAGGTAACGCGATAGCCATTCGCCCACCAACCGCGCCAGGATATCGACCGCTCCGCCGGGTGCGAGGCCGACGACCAGCCGCACCGGCCGCGACGGGTAGCTCTGCGCCGCCGCGATCCGCGGCATCATCGGCGCTGCGGTCGCGCAAAGTCCAAGACGCAAAAATTCCCGGCGTGCCAACGATTTCATGCCGCCGTCCTTGATCGCGTCCCCCAGATGCTTGCGCATGGCTTTCTCCTCCGGTGCGCGCGGCGGTCGTCGATGGCTGCGCCCTGTTCGGTCAGACATCCGAACCGGCGAGAGGCTAGGCCATCCGCACATAACAGGGTAATGCTATTATTCCATCATCCCATATCGGATTTGAGAAGGGGGCTGCCATGCGCTGGACCGACCGGATCGGACGCCGCCTCAAGCTCAACGACCTGCATGTTTTGATGGCCGTGATCCAATGCGGCAGCATGGGCAAGGCGGCAGCGCAATTGCACACGTCGCAGTCGGCCATTTCGAGATCCGTCGCGGACCTCGAGCACGCCCTGGGCGTGCGCCTGCTCGACCGCGGTCCGCAAGGGATCGAGCCGACGAAATACGGCCGTGCGTTGCTCGACTGCGGCGTCGCTGTATTCGACGATCTTCGCCAGGGCATAAAGAAAATCGATTTCCTCGCCGACCCGGCGACGGGCGAAATCAGGATCGGCGGAAACGAAGCGATCATCGCGGGTCTGCTCCCGACCGTGTTCAGTCAACTTCGCCGCCGGTATCCCGGGATCGCAATCCACGTGGATCAATTGGCGACGATCGAGCAACAATTCGCGCAATTGCGCGAGCGCAACGTGGATCTCATCCTTGCGCGCACCTCAAAACAGATTGAAGAGGACGTCGTCGCTGAAACGCTATTCCACGAACGGACATTTGTCGTCGCGGGATTGAAAAACCCCTGGACGCGCCGTCGCAAGATCGAATTTGCCGAGTTGGCTGACGAGCCTTGGGCCTTGCCGCCGCACGACACGATGGTGGAATCGATTTTCAGCGAGGCTTTTCGTGGCGCCGGCCTTAAATATCCTTCCAGGGGTGTCGCCTTCGGCGCTATCCACCTTCACATCGCGCTTGTCGCCAACGGGCCTTTCTTGGCGATGTGGCCGGGCTCGGTGTTGCGGTTCGGCGTGAATCGCCGCCTGGTCAAGGTCCTGCCGGTCGATCTTCCCGTTCCGCCTTGGCCTGTCGGCGTCATGACTCTGAAGAATCGGACCGTTAGTCCGGTAGTGCAGCTTTTCATCGAACGGGCCCGTGAGGTCGCAAAGGCGTTGGCGGGAGACACGACGCCAACGGCGGCGATCGCTCGACCGAGGACCGGCTGATCGAGATCATCCAGTCGTAAATCGGTCGGCTTCGGCTGAAGCGTCACGCGTCCGGCACCGGAATCAGCCCGTGCCGTTTCATCACTTCGACCATCTTCGCCGGATCGGGCGGCGTGCCCGGCGTCGTCAGCGCGCCCACCTCGCGGAAGAATTCCGGGCCGAGCACGCCCGGTGTAAGCACGCCCAGCATGCGCGCCGGCGCCTGCGTGTCGTTGGTGAAGCTGTGCACGACGCCGCGCGGAATGAAAACGCTGTCGCCTTGTTTTGCTTCGATGCGTTTGCCCGCAACCTTGAACGTAACGGTGCCTTCGAGAACGTAGGCCGTTTCCTCCCAGTCGCGATGGTAGTGCGCGACCGGCATCCGCGCGTTCGGGGGCACCAGCGCCTCGAACATGTCGAGCGCGCCGTTGGTGTCGTGCTTGCTGTGCAGGAAAGTAAGCTGCAACGCGCCGACCTGGATTACTTCGGGCATCGAATCTCCTTTGCAAGGTGACCCGATACCCTTGCCGCGCGGCCGACCGCCAGGTCAATCGGGAATTGCGCTGCCGAAAATGCGGCTTTTCGGCCCGCCGATGTGGGCCGCGAACCCGCGCCGGAAAATGCGAAGGCGCAACCCTGACCGGCCTTTCCGGCAGAGCCGCCAATCCCTATCTTATTGAAAAGATTGATAGGCGTATCTGGATCGCCGGGTTTTTCCCGTCCCGGCCATCTGCTAGGTTGCCGCCGTTTCAGCCGGACCGTACCAATCGGACCGCATCAGGGGCTTCGCGCGTTTCGAAGCCACGGAGGATCAATGACTGCCGCAGTACAGGAAGTTGCCGGCCTGCCCGACATGAAGGTGTCGGTGCGCCAGGTTTTCGGCATCGATAGCGACATGGAAGTGCCGGCTTATTCGGAAGCCGACGAGCACGTGCCGGATATCGATCCGGATTATCGCTTCGATCGCCCGACCACGCTTGCCATTCTCGCCGGCTTCGCGCGCAATCGCCGCGTGATCGTCACCGGCTATCACGGTACCGGCAAGTCCACGCATATCGAGCAGGTCGCCTCGCGCCTCAACTGGCCGTGCGTGCGCGTCAACCTCGACAGCCACATCAGCCGTATCGACCTTATCGGCAAGGATGCGATCGTCATCAAGGACGGCCAGCAGGTCACCGAATTTCGCGACGGCATTCTGCCGTGGGCGCTGCAGAACAACATTGCGCTCTGCTTCGACGAATATGACGCCGGCCGCCCCGACGTGATGTTCGTGATCCAGCGCGTGCTGGAAGCGTCCGGCCGCCTGACGCTGCTCGACCAGAACAAGGTGATCAAACCGCATCCGGCGTTCCGCCTGTTCGCGACGGCGAACACGGTCGGCCTCGGCGACACCTCGGGCCTCTATCACGGCACGCAGCAGATCAACCAGGGTCAGATGGACCGCTGGTCGATCGTCACCACGCTAAACTATCTGCCGCACGACAACGAGGTCGACATCGTGCTGGCGAAAGCCAAGCACTACCGCAACGATCAGGGCCGCGACATCGTCAGCAAGATGGTGCGGGTCGCCGATCTCACCCGCAACGCGTTCATGAACGGCGACATCTCGACCGTCATGAGCCCGCGCACGGTGATCACCTGGGCGGAGAATGCCGACATCTTCAAGGACGTCGGCTTCGCGTTCCGGCTCACCTTCCTCAACAAGTGCGACGAGCTCGAGCGGCCGATCGTTGCCGAGTTCTACCAGCGCTGCTTCGGTGTCGATCTGCCGGAAAGCGCGGTGAACGTCGCGCTGAGCTGAGGTTCAAACGGAGCTCCGCATGCGCCAGGCGTTCGCGTTCGATGTGATCGGCCGGCGTGAGGGCGCGACGCGTGAATT
>DASZVZ010000131.1:0-10657 GCA_035546875.1 Pseudolabrys sp. | reverse complement strand
CGAGCGTCGGCTGATAGCCCACCGCCGAGGGAATGCGGCCGAGCAGCGCCGACACTTCCGAGCCGGCCTGCGTGAAGCGGAAGATGTTGTCGACGAAGAACAGCACGTCCTGGCCCTGGTCGCGGAAGTGCTCGGAGATGGTCAGACCGGTGAGACCGACGCGGGCACGCGCACCCGGCGGCTCGTTCATCTGGCCGAACACCAGCGCGCACTTCGAACCTTCGCCACCGCCCTTCTTGTTGACGCCGGATTCGATGAACTCGTGATAGAGGTCGTTGCCTTCGCGGGTACGCTCCCCGACGCCGGCGAACACCGAATATCCGCCGTGCGCACGCGCGACGTTGTTGATCAGCTCCTGAATGAGCACGGTCTTGCCGACGCCGGCGCCGCCGAACAGGCCGATCTTGCCGCCCTTGGCGTAAGGCGCGAGCAGGTCGACGACCTTGATGCCGGTGACGAGAATCGCGGCTTCCGTCGACTGATCGGTATAGGTCGGCGCGGGTTGATGGATCGCGCGCTTTTCCTTGGTCTTGACCGGCCCGGCTTCGTCGACCGGCTCGCCCACGACGTTGATGATGCGGCCGAGCGTCTCGTCGCCGACCGGCACGGCGATCGGCTGGCCGGTGTCGGTGACTTCCTGGCTGCGCACGAGGCCTTCGGTGGAGTCCATCGCGATGGTGCGCACGGTCGACTCGCCGAGGTGCTGCGCGACTTCCAGCACGAGGCGCCGGTCGCCGTTCTTCGTCTCCAGCGCGTTCAGGATCGCCGGCAGGTGTCCCTCGAACTGCACGTCGACGACGGCGCCGATGACTTGCGTGACTTTTCCGACTGCGTTTTGTGCGGTGGCCATATCGTCCTCTTACAAGATTAGAGCGCCTCGGCGCCGGAGATGATCTCGATCAATTCCTTGGTGATCATCGCCTGACGCGTGCGGTTGTAGGTCAATGTCTGCTTGCGGATCATTTCGCCGGCGTTACGGGTGGCGTTATCCATTGCGCTCATGCGCGCGCCCTGCTCGGACGCCGCATTTTCAAGAAGCGCGCGGAAAATCTGCACCGAGAGATTGCGCGGCAGCAGGTCGTCGAGAATGTCGCCTTCCTCGGGCTCGTACTCGTAAGCGGCGGCCGGCCCCGCCTCTTTCTCCGCCTCGAATACCGGCGGGATGATCTGCTGCGCGGTCGGGATCTGCGCGATCACCGAGCGGAAACGCGAGAAAAACAGGGTGCAGACGTCGAACGCGTCCTGGTCGAACAGCGCGATGATCTTCTTGGCGATCATGTCGGCCTGCGCGAAGCCGATCTGCTTGACGCCGCGCAACTCGATTACCTCAATGATCTGCCGGCCGTACTGGCGGCGGAGCTGCTCGGCGCCCTTGCGGCCGACGCAAAGGAACTTGACCTCTTTGCCCTGGGCTGCAAGCGCGTTGGCGCGCTCGCGCACGAGACGCACGATCGAGGAGTTGAACGCGCCGCACAGCCCGCGTTCCGCCGTGCAGACGACGAGCAGGTGAACCTTGTCGTTGCCGGTACCGGCCAACAACTTCGGCGCGGAGTCGCTACCGGCCACCGCCGACGCGATCGAACCGAGCACCTTCGCCATGCGCTCGGCGTAGGGACGTGCCGCTTCCGCCGCAACCTGCGCGCGGCGCAGCTTGGAAGCCGCGACCATCTGCATGGCCTTGGTGATCTTCTGCGTCGCCTTGGTCGCGGCGATGCGGACGCGCATGTCCTTGAGTGAAGCCATTCTTCGCTTGCTCTAATCGGCTCGTTCGTCTTGCCTCTGTGAAGATCCGGTGCGCCTTATCGGGGTCACCGGGACAAATCAGGTGAAGCTCTTGGCGTAGTTGTCGACGATGTCCTTCAGCTTGGCCTCGTCGGCGCTCGACAGGTCGCCGCTCTTGCGGATCGAATCGAGCAGGTCGTTGTGCTTGGTGCGCAGCAGCGTGAGCAGTCCGCTCTCGAACTTGCGGACCTGCGCCACCTCGAGCTTGTCGAGATAACCGTTCACGCCGGCCCAGATGACGGTCGCCTGCTCTTCCATTTTTAGTGGCGAGAATTGCGGCTGCTTCAGGAGCTCGGTCAGCCGCGCGCCGCGGTTGAGAAGGCGCTGCGTGGTGGCGTCGAGATCGGAACCGAACTGCGCGAAGGCCGCCATCTCGCGGTATTGCGCGAGCTCGCCCTTGATCTTGCCGGCGACTTTTTTCATCGCTTTGGTCTGCGCGGCGGAGCCGACGCGCGAGACCGAGAGACCGACGTTCACCGCCGGGCGAATGCCCTGATAGAACAGATCGGTCTCGAGGAAGATCTGGCCGTCGGTGATCGAAATCACGTTGGTCGGAATGTAGGCCGAAACGTCGTTCGCCTGCGTCTCGATCACCGGCAACGCCGTAAGCGAGCCGGCCTTGTTGGCGTCGTTCATCTTCGCCGCGCGCTCCAGGAGGCGCGAGTGCAGATAGAACACGTCGCCCGGATAGGCTTCGCGGCCCGGCGGGCGGCGCAGCAACAGCGACATCTGGCGGTAGGCGACGGCCTGCTTCGACAGGTCGTCGTAGATGATGACGGCATGCATGCCGTTGTCGCGGAAGAATTCGCCCATGGTGCAACCCGCGAACGGCGCGAGGAACTGCATCGGCGCCGGATCGGATGCGGTTGCCGCGACCACGATCGAATAATCGAGTGCGCCCTGCTCCTCGAGCACCTTCACGAATTGCGCAACGGTCGAGCGCTTCTGGCCGACCGCAACATAGACGCAATAGAGCTTGATCTTCTCGTCCGGCTGCGCGTTGAGCGGCTTCTGGTTCAAAATCGTATCGAGCGCGATCGCGGTCTTGCCGGTCTGGCGGTCGCCGATGATCAGTTCGCGCTGGCCGCGGCCGATCGGGATGAGCGCGTCGATGGCCTTCAGGCCTGTCGCCATCGGCTCGTGCACCGACTTGCGCGGGATGATGCCGGGCGCCTTCACGTCGACGCGCGCGCGCTTGTCGGCCTTGATCGGGCCTTTACCGTCGATCGGATTACCGAGCGCGTCGACCACGCGGCCGAGCAGGCCCTTGCCGACCGGAACGTCCACGATGGCGCCGGTGCGCTTGACGGTCTGACCTTCCTTGATCTCGCGGTCGTTGCCGAAGATAACGATGCCGACGTTGTCGACCTCGAGGTTGAGCGCCATGCCGCGCACGCCGTTCTCGAACTCGACCATTTCGCCGGCCTGCACGTTGTCGAGGCCGTAGACACGGGCGATGCCGTCGCCGACGGACAGCACCTGACCGACCTCGGAAACTTCGGCTTCCTGGCCGAAGTTCTTGATCTGCTCTTTCAGGATGGCGGAAATTTCTGCGGCGCGGATGTCCATCAGCGGGCCTCTTTCATCGCAACTTTGATTGCATTGAGTTTGGTGCGCAGCGAGGAATCGACCATGCGGCTGCCGACCTTGACGATCAGCCCGCCGATGATGGCCGGATCGATCTTGATATCGAGATCGATGTCCTTGCCGCCGGTTACAGACTTGAGCGCGTCCTTAAGCGCATCCATGTTCTTGTCGTTGAGCTTCTCGGCGACCGTGACTTGCGCGCTGACTTCGCCGCGCAAGCGGGCGACCAGCGTACGATAGCCGCGGATCATGTCGCGAACGGCGAACAGCCGCCGGTTCGTGGTGATGACCCGCAGGAAATTTGCGGCGAGGCCACCGATACCGGCCTTCTCGAGCACGGCCGAAAGCGCCTTGAGCTGCTCGTCGGCGTCGAATACCGGACTGCGCACAAGGCGATTGAGGTCGGCGCTGTCCGTAATCATTGCATCGAACTGCTCGAGGTCCTTCTTGACCGCGTCGATAGCCTTCTCCTCGCGCGCGAGCTCGAAGAGGGCCGTCGCATAACGGCCAGCCATTCCGGAAATGATCGGGTCTTCGCCTGCCACGCCGCCGCCCATTTTTGCTTGTTATCCGCAAGCCGTACGCCGTCGCTGGGGGCGGCGCAAACTCTTGGAATCCAAGAGGGAATTCCGATTTTCGAGGTCGACGCGGAAGCCCGCGAAACCCCTCATAAAATCGAGGGGGTAGCTAACACACGGCCCACGGCGGCGCAACACAACGGCCCGTAGCGAACCGCCGCAGCGACCGGCGTGGCGGGCACGCCGCGAAGCCGGCAAAAACGCATCGCAGAGATACCTCGCCTCGCCCGGCCTCGCGCTATAGCTTGCGCGCGTTTTTCCCTGCCGTGAGACTTGCCTTGAGCGACACCGACCGCAGTTTGCCGCGCGAAATCGATGCCGGGGGGACCGCCAAGCTTCTGGTCGTGCTGCTCGCCTTTTGCTGGGGTTTCAACTGGATCTCCGCAGCCTTCGCGCTGAAGGAGGTTCCGCCCTGGAGCCTCCGGTTCGTCAGCACCGGCATCGGCGCTCTCGCGTTGCTGATCGCGGTCCCCCTGAGCGGACGCAAGCTCGCCGTAACGCTTAGCCAGTCCAAGCACATCGCCATCGCCGGTTTCTTCAATGTGGCTTTCTTCAATCTCTGTTCGGCATTCGCGCAGCTCAACGGCGCAACTTCACGCGCCATCATCATCACCTACTCGATGCCGATCTGGTCGACCGCGCTCGCATGGCTGGTGCTCGGTGAGCGCCTCGACAAGGCGCGCGTGTTTGCGCTCGTTTTGTGTATCGGCGGGCTTGCGACTCTCGTGCAACCGCTTTTTGCCGCCGGATTGCCGCTCGGCGCCTTCTTCGCTCTCGGCAGCGCCTTCGGCTGGACCATCGCGACCGTCTACATCAAGTGGGCGCAACTCGATGTCGATCCGCTGACCAACGCCGCGTGGCAACTCACCTTCGGTACCGTACTGATCATGATCGGCATGCTGGTATTCGACGGCTATCCGCGCGTCTGGCCGCTGCACACCGTTTCAATCGTTTCGATTCTTTTCATCGGCCTGTTCGGCACCGGCCTTGCGCACTTTCTGTGGTGGGCGATCGTCGGGAAGCTGCCGACGATAACCGCATCGATCGGCGCGCTGCTGGTGCCGGTGATTGGCGTGACTGCGTCAACGATCCTTCTTGGCGAAAGGCCGACCACGACCGACATTGTCGGCTTCGTGCTGATCTTCGCGGCGGCGGCCTGCGTCTTGTTGCAACCGAACGTGAAGCACACCGAAATGCCGGAGTAAGCGCGGCGGCGTCCCGCGGGAGAACGAAAATGGCGTGGCTTTATCTGTTGCTGGCCGGATTGTTCGAAGTTGGCTGGGCCATCGGGCTTAAATACACCGAAGGGTTCTCGCGCCTCATTCCGTCGCTGCTTACCGTCGCTGCGATGATGCTGAGTCTTGCGCTGCTCGGGCTCGCGCTGAAAACTTTGCCGGTCGGTACCGCTTACGCAGTGTGGACCGGCGTCGGCGCGGTCGGCACCGCCGCGCTCGGCATCTATCTGTTCAGCGAGCCTGCCACCACATTGCGGCTCGCCTGCATCGGCCTGATCGTGCTCGGCATCGCGGGCCTTAAATTCGCATCCTAGAAAAAGCTCTGAGGATCGACATCCACCTCGAGCTTGGTGTTGCCGCGCGCTTTTGGCGCGGCGGCGAGCCACTCGCGCAGATATGCCGATAGATCGAAATTGCGCGGCGATTTCACCAGCAGACGGAAGCGGTGCCGCCCGCGCACCACCGCGATCGGCGCTTCCGCGGGGCCGAGCACGCGCACGTCCTCCGAACGCGGCACGCATGCAACGAGTTGGCGTCCGTATCCCTCCGCCGCATGACGTTCGTTCGCGGTGATGACGAGGCTCGCGAGCCGGCCGAACGGCGGATAATGCGTGCGTTCGCGCAGCGCGATTTCGCTCGAATAGAACGCCTCGCGGTCGCCGGAAATGAGCGCGCGCATCACCGGATGCTCCGGCTGATGCGTTTGCAAGAAACCGACGCCACGCCCCTCCTCGCGGCCGGCCCGGCCAACTACTTGATGCAAAAGCTGAAACGTGCGCTCGGCGGCACGCGGGTCGCCGTTGCCGAGGCCGAGATCGGCATCGACGATACCGACCAGGTTGAGCTTCGGAAAATGGTGGCCCTTCGCGACCAGTTGCGTGCCGATGATGATGTCGAATTTGCCTTGCGCGATGTCGTCGAGCTCCTCGCGCAGGCGTTCGACCGATTCAACGAGATCGCTCGACAACACCAGTATGCGGCTCTCCGGAAATAGTTCGGCCGCCTCCTGCTCCAGCCGCTCGACGCCGGGACCGCACGCGACAAAGCTTTCCGTTGCGTGGCAGTTCGGGCATTCCGCCGGCGGCGGCATCGAGAAGCCGCAGTGATGGCAGACGAGACGCCGCTTGAAGCGGTGGTCGACCAGCCACGCGTCGCAGTTCGGGCATTGCAGGCGGAAGCCACAGGCGCGGCACAGCGTCAGCGGCGCGTAGCCGCGGCGATTCAAAAACAACAGCGCTTGTTCCTTGCGTTCGAGCGCGGTCTTCACCGCCTCCGCCAGCCGCGGCGCGATGAAGCGGCCGCGCGGCGGGCCTTCGCGCGTCAGGTCGATCGCCTCTATCGACGGCAAATGCTGGCCGCCGAAACGCTCGGGCAGATGAATGCGCTTGTAGCGTCCGCGCCGCGCGTTGACTTCGGATTCGACCGACGGCGTCGCCGAGGCGAGCACCACCGGGATTTTCGCGACGCTGCCGCGCACCACCGCCATGTCGCGCGCGTGATAATGCGCGCCGTCTTCCTGTTTGTAGGCCTGGTCGTGCTCTTCATCGACGATGATGAGGCCGAGATCGGCATAGGGCAGGAACAGCGCCGAGCGCGCGCCGACGATCACCTGCACCTCGTTCGCCGCCACCGCGCTCCAGGTGCGCGCGCGGACGCGCGGCGACAATTGCGAATGCCATTCCGCCGGCCCCACGCCGAAGCGCGCGGCGAATCGATCGAGGAATTGCGCGGTGAGCGCGATCTCCGGCATCAGGATCAACGTCTGCCGCTTGCGCCGGATATTTTCCGCCACTGCCTCGAAATAGACTTCCGTCTTGCCGGAGCCGGTGACGCCGTCGATCAGCGTCACGGAATAGCCGCCTTGCGTCACGGTCGCGCGCATCAGCTCGGCCGCCGTGCGCTGCGCAGCGGAAAATTCCGGCGTCTGGAAATCCGGATCGGGCGCCAACGCCACAGGCTGCGGCGGCAGCACCACGGTCTCGAGCGTGCCTTCGTCGATCAACCCGTCAATCACGCCAACGGAAACGCCCGCCTCCTGCGCCGCGTCGCCCTTGGCGTGCACCAGCCTATCCTCGAAGACGCGCATCGCCCGCGCGCGCGCCGCGGTCATGCGTGCCGGCGCCGGACCCGCGAGCCGCACGCCGACGCGTTCGCGCCCCGGCCCGAGATGCTCGCCGCGCCTCAGCGACATGCGCAGCACCATCCCGCGCGACGACAGCGTGTAATCGGCGACCCAGTCGATGAACTTGCGCAGCTCGCCCTTGAGCGGCGGAACGTCGAGTTTTTCCTCGACGTCCTTCATGCGATTGTGCAGGCGCGGATTGGGCGCCGGGTTGTCGGCCCAAACCACCCCCGTGGTATCGCCGCGCGCGCCGAGCGGAACGGTCACCAGGTCGCCGGGGGAAAGCTCCAGCCCCGCCGGCACCCGGTAGGAATAGGTCTGGTCGAGCGCGACCGGCACCAGGACATCGACAACACGCGCAGTCATGGGGTGCAGGTCTGGCCGATTCCGGCCGCTTAAGGAAGGGTCAAGCAAGCCCTGCCACTCTGGCGGCCATGGCCGAACCCGCGCTCGCCCCCGACGTTGCCGCCGAAATCGGCCGCTGGCTCGGCTATCTCGGCGCCGAGCGGCGCATGTCGCCCAAGACGCTCGAAGCCTACCGGCGCGACGCCGGCCAGTTCCTCGATTTCCTGGCCGAGCATCTCGGCGGCGCTCCCTCTCTCAAGCAGCTCGCAAAGCTCACGCCACAGGACGTGCGTGCCTTCATGGCCTCGCGCCGTGCCGCCGGCATCGGCAGCCGCTCGCTGATGCGGGCGCTCGCCGGCGCGCGCTCGTTCGCGCGCTTCCTCGAGCGCAACGGCAAAGGCAAGGTCGGCGCGCTGTCGGCCGTGCGCGCGCCCAAGGTGGCGAAGACTTTGCCGAAGCCGCTCGCCATCGGCGCCGCAAAACGCATCGCCGACACCGACCTGCGCGCCGGCGAGGAACGCGAGCAATGGGTGCTGGCGCGCGACGCCGCCACGCTCGCGCTGCTCTACGGCTCCGGCTTGCGTATCTCGGAGGCGCTCGGCCTGCGCAAGCAGGACGTGCCCGCGCCGGGCAAAGGCGACGTCATCACCGTCACCGGCAAAGGCAACAAGCGGCGCATGGTGCCGGTGCTCAATTCGGTGCTCTCGGCAATTGCCGACTATGTTTCGCTGTGCCCCTTCGACCTGCCGGCAGGCGGGCCGCTCTTCCTCGGCGCGCGCGGCGGCCCGCTTTCGCCGCGCATCGTGCAACTGGCGATGGCGCGCCTGCGCGGCGCGCTCGGCCTGCCCGACACGGCCACGCCGCACGCGTTGCGCCATTCTTTCGCGACGCATCTACTGGCGCGGGGCGGCGACCTGCGCGCGATCCAGGAACTGCTGGGCCACGCGTCCCTCTCCACCACGCAGATCTATACCGCCGTCGATACCGAGCGTTTACTCGAAGTTTATCGCGGCGCGCATCCGCGCGCGTGAATAACCGCAACCGGATCATGACGCCCCTTGCGCGGGGCGCGATTTCATATCAACGTCCCCGCGCGGTTCATGCCGGAGGGGGTGATGAGCGCACACGAAAACCTGGAACACGTCGAACACGTCGAGCACGCTTCGCACGGCGGCAACAAAAAGATAGCGCTGCTGATTTCGGTGCTGGCGCTCTTCCTGGCGTTTTCCGAAACACTCGGCAAAAGCGCGCAAACCGCCGCCATCACGCACAACGTGACCGCCAACGACCTGTGGGCCTTCTTCCAGGCCAAGACCATCCGCATGACCGTGCTCAACACGGCGTCCGAGCAGTTGCAGCTCGAAAGCGACCGCGCCACCGATCCGGAGCTCAAGGCGAAGCTTGCGAAAACGGTGGACGGTTGGAGAAAGCTGGTCGCGCGGTATGACGATGATCCGCCGTCGAACGAGGGCCGCAAGCAACTGATGGAGCGCGCGCGGGAGTCCGAGCATCGCCGCGAGCTGGCGATGGCGCGCTACCACAATTACGAAATCGCCTCCGCCGCTTTCCAGATCGGCATCGTGCTTGCCTCGGCGCAGGTGATCACCAACATGGCGGTTCTCGGCTGGCTTTCGGGCCTGCTCGGCCTCGTCGGGTTGGGCTTCACCGGTATCGGCTTGTGGGCGCCGCACGCGGTGCACCTGTTCTAGCTCAGGCGCGCATCACGCGCCGGCGTATTCGCATCAGTCTTCTCAGAAAACGTCCCGCGCGCTGCGGCCGCAACAACCAAACGTATTGCCGCACGCGCTCGTGCACCGGCTCGACCATCTCGTGCGCGCGGTCGCGCAGCCACATTACCCAGCCGTAGAACCGCGCGAACCACGGCATCTGCAAGAGCTTCTCGCGTGTCGCATCGAACACGAAGGCCGTGACGCCCAAGCCGAGCAATTTCGCGAATACCAGGACAAGCGTCGCGCCGATCCAGTTGCGCGTCGCGATGAAATAAACCTCCAGGAATTTCAGCGGCAGCAGGACGATGAGCGGAATCACGAAGACGATCAACGCCGCCCACGGCGGCAACCGCTCGATTCCGCGCTTGAGAACGATTTTTAGCCTGCCCCACGGAACGACGTTGACGATCCGCGCGACCAGCGGCTCGAGATGGTCCCACAGCCACGTTTCCAGAAGGAACAGCAGCGCGAGAACGATCCAGAAGGCTCGGACGAGGCGGCGGCGCATGAGGATGTAAATAATGGCTGCGTGACGTGCCGCAATTAAGGCCAGTCTGTCATTCCGGGGCGCGAGTGTAACGAGCGGAATCCATATACCGCAGCGCCGGGGATACGGATTCCGGGCCCGGCCCTGCCGGCTGTCCCGGAATGACGGGGTTAAGTCCTCACCCGCCCGCCGTCGACATTGAGCGTCTGCCCGGTGATGAAGGCGGCGTCATCGCTGGTGAGGAACGATACCGCACCGACCAGATCGTCCGGCACTTCCGGCCGCTTGATCGCCTGCATTTGCGCCACGGCGACGAATTCGTCGTCCATGGTGGCAAAGCCCGGCCGCGGCGCGCGCACCAGCGTGCCCGGCGAACGCGTGAGGCCGGGCGCAATGGCGTTGACCGTAATGCCGTACGGCGCGAGATCGGTCGCCGCCGCGCGCGTGAAGCCGACGATGCCGCCTTTGCTTGCGACGTAGTGGGCAAATCCGGTCACCACCGAGCCGAGCGTCGAGGACGCCATGTTGACGATGCGGCCCCACTTGCGCGCGATCATGCCGGGCGAAAACGCCGACGTGACGAGAAACGTACTGTCGAGATTGGTCGAGATCACCTTGCGCCAGTCGGCGAAAGTCATCTCGGGAAATTCCTTCTGCGGGAAGATGCCGGCGCAGTTCACCACGATGTCGACGTGGCTGAATTTGCCTTGCACCTGTTTTGCCATCGCCGCGACCGCATCGGGCGATGAGACATCGCAGGACACCGCGAACGCCTGCCGGCCGGCCGCTTC
>DASZVZ010000130.1:0-23253 GCA_035546875.1 Pseudolabrys sp. | reverse complement strand
GCGTAGTCTCGCACGCGGGGGAAACGATCCCCTTTGCACGAAGGGATAAATGCCATGAACAGGTCAGTGACATTGACAGTCGTGACGGCCCTTTTGCTCGCGGCGCTGCCCGCCGCCGCGTCCGCGATGGACGACCATATGGGCGTGCAGGCGAAAGCGCTGAAATGGGGGCCCGCGCCTCCCGGCCTGCCGCCGGGCGCGCAGGTCGCCGTGGTCAGCGGCGATCCGGGAAAGGCCGAGCCTTACGTCGTGCGCGCGAAGATGCCGAAGGGCTACAGGATCCCGCCGCACACGCATCCGACCGACGAGAACGTCACCGTGCTTTCCGGCACGTTCCACATCGCCGGCGGCGGCACGTTCGACATGAAGAAAGGCGATGCGGTGACAGCGGGCGGATTCTTCCGCGCGGCGCAGGGCATGCAGCATTACGGCTGGGTGAGCGAGCCGACGGTGATCCAGATCCACGGCATCGGGCCGTTCGAGATCACTTACGTCAATCCGAACGACGATCCGCGCAACAAGTCGACGGCGTCGACGAAGAAGTAGACGCGCGTTACACGGCGCGGCCCGCAAAGCAAAACGCCCGGCTTCGCGGCCGGGCGTTTCGTTGTCCGTTTCGTATCGGCTAGTGCTTGGTGCGCACGGTGGTGCGCGTCGTCACGTGCGCGCCGCCGCCGCCGCCGCGCGTCACCGTGCGGCTGCGGGTCACGGCGCGGTTGCCGTTGCTGCGCGTGACGCTGCGGCTCACGCTGCGCCGGCCGTTCACGCTGCTGCGCGTGACGGAGCGGCTGCTGCTGCGCGTACCGTGCCAGGTGCTGCTGTGATGATGACGGCTGCCGTGCCAGCTGCCGCCGCTGTAGTGATGGTGGTAGCCGCCGCTCCAGCCGCCCCACACCCAGCCGTGGAAGCCGCGCGGGCCGCCCCAGCCGTAGCCGCGGCGCCAGGCGTAGCCGCACCAGTACCAGCCCGGGCCGTGCCAGCCGCCGTCGTACCAGCAGTATTCGCGGCCCGCGATGATGAACTGCGTCTTCTCGACGAGGCCGAGCGCGCCGGCGGCCGCGTCGAGGCTGGAAGCCCCGGCAGGCGCCGCCTGCGCCGTCATGCCCGCGCCAGCGCCCAGCGCCGCGGCGATGACGATCGCCATCCCTAGTTTTTTCATGTGCGAGAATCCTCTTTGCTTTTGCATCGGAAAAGCAAACGCGCGGCCATGCCGGCGAGTTCCCCCGCCGGGGCCGCGCATCGTTAATGGCCGCCCGCTATGCGCGGGCGGCGGCGCTTTCAGCTGATCGGCTTAGTAGTAGTACCAGCGGCCGCGCCGCCAGGCGCGGTGATGCCAGTAACGGCCGCTCCAGTAGTAGCGGCCGGGCGTGACCACGACCACGCCGGGCGCCGGACCCCAGCCGCTCCAGACCCAGCCGTTCCAGCCGCGCGGGCCGCCCCAGCCGTAGCCGCGCCGCCAAGCGTAGCCACACCAGTACCAGCCCGGGCCGTGCCAGCCGCGGTTGTACCAGCAGTGGCTGCGGCCGGCGTAGAAGTACTGCGCCTGCTCGATGGCGCTGAGGTCGACCGCGGCCGTGCCCAAGCTGCCGGCGGCAGGCGCGGCCTGCGCCGCGCCGAAAAGCGCGCCGCCCGCCAGTGCGGCGATCGTGACGATCGCCAATCCCAGTTTTCTCATGATGACCCTCATTGTTGTTCTCGAAAGGCCGTGAGTGCCGGCGCGTGGCGCCGAGTGACGTCGAGAAATGTGCATGGGCGCGATCGATCAGGCGCCGCTGAGTTCCTTATCCTTCGCTTCGGCGCGCTGCAAGGCGGGGCGTCCCGCGAGCCGCGCGACGTAGTCCGAAAACGATTTCCGCTCCGGGACGAGCTTGAACATCATGCCGTAGCGCAGGCCGGAGCCTAGCACGATATCGGCGGCCGTGAACTGCTCGCCCATCAGGTACGGGCCGGGGGTGACGGCCTTTTCGAGGATGACGAGGACGGTGTCGAGGTCGCGGTAACCGATGGCGGTCGCGCGCGGCGGCTCCTTGCGCGGAAAGGCGCGGTCGGTCATCGCCGGCTCCAGCACGCTGGGATTGTAGAACAGCCACTGGAAGTACAACCCGCGACGCGGATCGCCGACCGGGATGTTGAGACGCGCTTCGGGGAATTCGTCGGCAAGGTAGGCGCAGATCGCCGCCACCTCGGTGATCACGATGTCGCCCGCTTTGAGCGCCGGCACCTTGCCCATCGGATTGACCGCGAGATACTCCGGCGTCTGCTGCTCGCCCTTGCTGAGATTCACGAGATGGATGTCGTAGGGCGCGCCCGTCTCCTCCAGCATCCAGTGCACGATCGACGAGCGCGACGGCGCGGCATGGTAGAGCGTCATTTTCGGCATGCGGGTCCTCTTGTAATCGGCGGCGGCAGGCTCGACGTTACGGTTAGGGCGCGATTGTGCTGGGAGCGTGACAATGAGCGTGCGCGACAATACCGAACGCCATCGCTTCGAGATGGACGCGGACGGCCACGTCGCCTTCTCCAATTACCGGATCGCCGACGGCGTCATCACCTTCATGCATACGGAGGTGCCGAAGGAATTGGAAGGCCGCGGCATCGGCTCGGCGCTGGTGCGCGGCGAGCTCGAGGCGGCACGCTCACGCGGGCTCAAGGTGATCGCGCGCTGCCCCTTCGTCGCCGCCTATATCAAGAAGCATCCGGAATTCGCGGATCTGCTCGCAAAATAGCGCGGCGGCCGACGTTTCCCGCGCCGAAATGCAAGCATTCGGCCTAACGCAATATTTACCCGGCGGTAAGACATTGGGCGCGCATTCCGCAAGCGTTCGAGGCCCGCTTTGGATCTGTCGCCCGGCGTCCAGTTTTTCATCGGTCAGTTCGGCAAGCTGTTCTTCTCGCTCGGCTCGCATTTCTCGCTGACCTCGCTCGCCTCAGCATTCGGCTTCGCCATGCTGTGGCTCGTCATCAAGCGCGTGCAGCGCGGCCGCCGCATCCGTTTGCGCACGCTGTGGCGCGCGCTGTTTCCGCATCGCATCCTCGCAAGCCGCTCGAACTACGCCGACGCCGGCTACCTGTTCTTCAACGTGTTCGTGTTCGGCATCGTGCTCGGCTGGGCGATCCTGTCCTATCAGTTCCTGAGCAACACGATCATCGCTGGCCTTGCCGCCGCGTTCGGCCCGATGCCGAAAAGCGCACTGCCGGTGATCGTCGAGCGCGGCATCGTCACGCTGCTGCTCTTCCTCGCCTACGAGTTCGGGTACTGGTTCAATCACTGGCTCAGCCACCGCGTGCCGCTCTTGTGGGAATTCCACAAGGTGCACCACACCGCGACCGTGCTCACGCCGCTGACCAATTTCCGCGTGCACCCGATCTACGGCCTGCTCTTCGCCAACATCCTGGCAATCTCGACCGGCGTCACCAACGGCGTCGCCAACTACATGCTCGGCGAGACGGCCTACCAGTACGCATTCTCGGACACCAACATCATCCTAGTATTCTTCATCCACACCTACGTGCACTTGCAGCACACCGAGCTGTGGATTCCGTTCAGCGGCGCGCTCGGCCGCCTGTTCGTGAGCCCGGCGCATCACCAGGTGCACCACTCGAACAACCCGATCCATTACGACACCAACTTCGGCAGTTGCCTCGCGGTGTGGGACTGGATGTTCGGCACGCTTTACGTGCCCCGCAAGGAGCCTGAGAAGTTGAGCTTCGGCGTCGACCCCGAGCGGCCGAACGCGCACACGATCTCGGGCGAACTCGTCGATCCGATCCTGCACGCCGGGGCGCGGCTCAAAGACATGGTGCGCGCGCCCGCGCCGCTACCGGTTGCCAAGCGCGAGCGCGCCTGAGTATTTATCGGCGCGATGCCGCGCCGTACGGTCACCGTCAATGACAAGATGCAGAAGGGCTACCGCTACGTGCGGGTGGCACCGGTTGGCCGCAATTTCGATCCCGCATTCAAGCC
Organism: Pseudolabrys sp.; assembly: GCA_035546875.1. GTDB lineage: Bacteria > Pseudomonadota > Alphaproteobacteria > Rhizobiales > Xanthobacteraceae > Pseudolabrys. The sequence goes on along the minus strand of DASZVZ010000130.1, from coordinate 19,289 downwards.
CGAGCTGACTCCCGCCGAGATGCTTCGCCTCGGCGTGTTCTGCGGCAAGTACATGACGGACTGCCGGCGCGAGTTTCCCAAAAGCTGGTTCACGCGCGCCAGGCTCTCGCGCGGCAAACGCGATTGCGCGCTCAATTTCTTCGGCATCGATGCCAGCCAGCCGCTATCCGAATGGCGGCGCAAGGGCTGGATCCACCCGGACGATCCGCGCGGCTGGTTTCAGTGGTACTGCCGTTACTACATGGGCCGCCGTATGCCCGAAGAAGACGGGCGCCAGATCGGGCGCTGGAAAGCAATCCGCCGCCATGTGCGGCAAATTCATAAAAATTGCGAACCGGGCGATCTCGCCTGCCGCCCCCGCCAACGCCAGGCGCTGCTGCACTGGGCCTACGACAGCCGCAAGATCTGATCAGCGGCTCGCGGCAATTCCGTCGAGCATGTCCGCCAGCGCTCCCGGCACGGTGATGTGCGGATTGTGGCTTGAATCGATCTCATACGTGCGCCAGCCCTCGGCCTTGGCGCGATCGTAGAAGCGGCGGAAGCGATCGTCGGCCGAACACTTCGTGCAATAGATGTAATGGCGCGGCTGCGGCGGCTCGGAAATCAAAACGAGCTTCTGCTCGAACGTCTTGATCGGCTGCGGCACGCGCTTCGGATCGGCCCAGGCGCGGTCTTCCGCCGGCGTGTCAGGCGGCATCGGGTTCGGCGGCATGCGCCAGTCACCGCCCGCGTTGCCTTTACGCTGATCGCGCACGGCCGCCGGCAAAAGGTCGAAAGCACTGTCGCCGTTCTTCGGCGCGAAGGCGTCGATATAGACCAGCGCGCCGACGCGATCGCGCGCGCGATTGGCAACGCCGGTCGCCACCATGCCACCGTAGGAATGGCCGACGAGGATGACGCCCGAGAGATCCTCGAACGTCAGGGTGCCGCACACATCGGCGATATGGGTGTCGAGATCGATACCCGGATGCGCAAGGTGGCTGCGCTCGCCGAGCCCGGTCAGCGTCGGCACAACGAGACGATGACCGCGCGCCGCCATCAGCGGGTGCATCTTCTTCCAGCCCCACCCCGCCGACCAGGCGCCGTGGGCGACAACAAACGTCGCCATAATTTCCCCCTGCTATTCCGCCGCCACGGTATGGCCGCGTGGCGCCCGTTTCACCCAATAAGTGCGCACCACATCGAGCGCCACGACGCAAAGCCCCGCACCGAGCACTTCCCAGCCCGGCCTGATGCCGGCCTGGAAATTAAAGGCCGCCGACAACACGCGCAAAGGCGAAACATGAAAGGCGACGCCGATGCCGACCGCCTCGCCCGCGAAAACGAGCGCAGACACGACGACCGTGAGCACCAGCAGCGTCACCGAGGACAGTTCGCCGCCGCCCTGCCACCACGCCACGACCCGATATCCGGCAAGCCACAGGAACAGCCCGGCGGCGAATGTCGGCACGGTTACATCGGCCTTGGTCTGCTGGAAGTAACGGATGAGCGCGAGCAGCGCGATGGCGTAGATGATCTGGTGCAGCCGCCGCCAGCGCGCGCCGCCGAGCCGGCGCACCATCCCGTCGGTCGATGTTGCCGCAAGTATTGCGAGCCCGGTCCAGGCGACCGCGCCGATGATGAGATAGACGCGATGCGAAATCTCGTGCACGAACGCGCCAAGATCGTAGCGCTGATCGGCGAAGAACAAGGCGAGATGCGCGGCGATGTAGCAGAACGCTCCGACACCGATCATGCGCCGCACGTCGACAAGCGCACCGTAGCGCGCGATGCGCCGAAACGGCGTCACCGCGAGCGAAACGCCGAGAAAAACCAACGCCCAGAAACCGGCACGATGGATCAGGTCGTTGACCGGCCGCGCGCCGCCGGCGATCGCGCCGGCGTCGTACACTGCCTTGGCCAACGGAAACAGCAGTAACGCCAGCGTCACGATGCGCAACATCGAGACGCGACCGCGCCGGTCGAGCCAAATCTTCCAGCCGGGCTTTAAACGCTTGGCGGGCTGCATCGTTGCCTCCGCTAGCACGGAGAATGCGCGCGCCCAAGAGGCGATGCGATCCTCGCCTCGTACTTGACGCATATTTGATTAGGCGTTTCGGCCAAGGGGTTAGCGCGGAATTTTAATCCGAAGCCGCCGGGAAAAACGACACTGGCGTTTTTCGGCCGCGTGATAAAATTCAACGCGTCGATTCGCGCGGCTGCGGCATCGAGCCCGGCTCGTGAATCCGTGTCCGCAAAAAATTCCGGACGTTACGCACAAGGGGAACTCATAACGAAGCAGCGCCGTTGAGTGATCGCCAACGCGGGCCAACATGAGGAGGCCACCGATGTTGCGAACTCAGTTATGCGCACTACTCGTTGTTACCCTGTCCGGTTCTGCCGCCTTGGCACACGATTCATGGATCAATCATGGAGCGTTCAAGAACGCCGCCGGCGAATGGTGCTGCGGCGACTACGATTGCAAAAGTTATACCGGTACGAAATCGACGGCGGTCGGCTGGATGATCGACGGCGAGCTGGTGCCGTATGACGAGGCAATGCCGGTGCCGCCGCCGGATGGTCAACTGACGATCTGCCGCCGCCCCGACGGGACGAGACGCTGCGTGTTCGGTTTGAAACCCGGGCTGTAGGAGAGTTTGTTGTCCCGGTTTGCGCGCCGCGCCGTCCGGCGGGAGCGTCGACTTTTGATGCCGCCTTCGCGTCACGGCGCTAATCGCAATGACGTTGTGCCTCGCTCACCCACGATGCCAGAAAGATCAGAAACGCCGCGGCAAACAAAATGAAAGTGGCGGCCAACCGATCGTGTACGCCGAAATAAACGAACGTTGCGAAAGCCGTTGCGGCACAGCCGAGGCTGACGGCCCATGCCCCCGTCCAGTCGGCGACGACATCGGCTCGACGTTGCCGACGCGAAGCCTTGGCTTTGGCAGGCAATAAGGTCGGCATCGCGCTGACCTCCGTTGTTTGCCCGCCGATCGCTTCCCCTTGCTTGTCAGGTTAATGCCGGAAAACGCGCTCCGTTCCGAAATGACTGGGTCCGAAATGACTGTGCGAATGAATTGGCGAAATATTCGCTTCATAATCGTGGCATCGGCCGTTTTGCGCCGGCCGAGGGCACTTTCACCCAGGCTTCGCCGTCGAGAACGATTTCACCCGCAACCGAACACGTGCAGGTGAGACGCGCGCGCTTCTTCTCCGGCATCAATTCGGCGACCTCGACGCGTACGTCCACGGTGTCGCCGATCTTGACCGGCGCGCGGAAGTTCAGCGTCTGCGAGATATAGACCGCGCCCGGCCCCGGCAGGCGCGTGCCGAGCACCGCAGAGATCAGGCTCGCGGTGTAAAGTCCGTGCGCGATACGCGTGCCGAACGGCGTCTTGGCGGCGAAATGCTCGGACAGATGGATCGGATTGCGATCACCGGTGACGGCGGCAAAGCCGACGACGTCGGATGAATCGATCGTCTTCGATAGCGTCTCGGCCATGCCGACGGAAAGATCCTCGAAGAACAAGGTGCGCAAGGTCAGCATGATCACACCGCCGCGATTCTATTCCGGCACGCCGCCCACAGGACTGCGACCAGCAGCACATTGATGAGCGCCAGCAGTGTCAATACGCCGATGGTGGCATCGGGGTTCGAGCCTTCGAGCAGCAGCGCGCCTACCGACGGCGCGAGCGCCTGCACGATCAGGCTCGGAAAGGCGAGCTTGCCCATCAGCCGCGGAAACCGCACCGGGCCGAACAACGCGAGCGGCAGCGTGCCGCGCGCGATCCACGAAACGCCGTAGCCCGCACCGTAGAGCAGGATGATGAGGATCAGCATGCGGAAATGGCCGTAGAGCATGAGCAAGCCCACGGCCATCAGCGTGCAGGAAAACGCCAGCGTCCAGATCGGGTGATAGCGGCTGCCGAATAAGCGTTCGCCGAGCCGCGCGACGACCTGCGAGGGACCGAACAGCGCGCCGAGCGCGACCGCCGCCGCGTAGTCGACGCCCCTCGCCTGCAGGAAGATCAGGAGATGCACGACAACGATCGCGCCGACGCCGGCGGCGATCGACATCACGAGCGCAAGAAGCACAAATACCGTCGTTTCGTTCCCGAGCGGCGGCGGGGCGTGCGCGGTATTCTCATGCGAGGCGCCGGGGTCCGCGGTCTTGGGCGCTTGCCGGCGCACCACCGCGGCCTGCAGCGGCAGCGAGACGCAAATATGCAGCGCCGCATAGATAAGACAGGCGGTGCGCCAGCCGGCATGCTCGATCATGAAGGCGCTGAGCGGCCAGCAAACGGTGCTGGCGAAGCCTCCGAACAAAGTAAGGTTGGTGATGGGCTTGCGCGCCTCATGGCCGTACAGCCTGCCGAGCGCGGCGAACACCGCGTCATAAAGGCCGGTGCCCATGCCGAGGCCGACCAGCACCCAGGCGAACAAGTAGACAGGCAGCGCCGGCGCGAAGCCGATGCCGGCGAGACCCACTGCGTAAAGCAGCGAGCTCGACAGCAACACAGGACGTCCGCCGTAGGTGTCAATCACGCGGCCGACTTGCGGCGAGATCAAACCGGCGACGAGCAGCCCGATGGTGGTGCCGCTCACCACCCAGCCGAGCGACCAGCCGGTGTCGGCGACGATGGGCTCGGCGAATACCGCGGGAAAATAAAACGAGGTGCCCCACGCCAGAATTTGCGCGACGCCGAGCGCGGTGATGACGACGCCGCGGTGCGGCTCTTTCTGCGCGTTCGACAATGTCCCTTACGGCGCCGCCGGCTCCATGCCTTTCGATCTAAGCACGGCGGCGGCGGCGGGGCCGGAAAAAACCTTGATCAGCGCATTGGCGGCATCGGTCTGCTTGCTGTCGGCGCCAAGGCCCGCGGCATAGGTGGTCGTGTTCTGGATTTCCTTCGGCAGCGGGCCGACGAGCTCGGCGCCCCTGACCGGCACGATCTCGCTGATCTGGTGCAGGCCGAGCTCGGCCTCCCCGCTGACGACAAGATCGGCGACGTGGCCGCCTTTCTTCAGCTTGGCCTTGGCGCGGACCTGGTCCGCGATGCCGAGGCGCTCTAGCAACTTGTCGATGTAGATGCCGCTCGAGCCACCGCTCGCCGGATCGATGTAGGCGACGGATTTGGCGTTGAGCAGCGCGTGCCTGAAGGCATCGACGGTGCGGATGTCGGGCTTGGGCGCGCCCTCCTTCACGACGACCCCGACGCCGACGGTCGCGAGGTTGACGCGGCTCTGCGGCGTGATCTTGCGGGCGGCCGTGAGCTCGTCGATCGCCTTGGGGGTGATGACGGCGACGTCGAACGGCTCGCCGCCCTCGATGCGCTTTGTCAGGCCGCCGGCCGTATCGTTCTCGATCTGGACCTTGTGGCCGGTCTTTTTCTCGAAGTCCGGCACCAGCGCCTGCGCCACCGGCTTGAAGGCGCCGGCGGTGAGCAGCTTGAGCTCGGCCGCGCGCGCCGGCAGAGCCGCGAGGAAGGCGATGACTGCGAGGACGGCAAGGCGGCGCGGGCAGGACGGCACGGCGGTCTCCCCAGGAGGCGGCAATTTACACAATCGCCGCGATTTTCGCCGGTTCCGGGGGACCTTCCGCCTCGCCATGCTCCTTTGGTCTAGCATTGCGCGTCAAAAACACGCCCAATTCGTTAAAATCGTTTCGAATCGCAGATCGTTCTAGAAGGTGTTGCGAGTTACCCTCGCTTTTGGCACGAACCGGAGCCGTTTCGTTAACAGCACCTTTCCACAGGCATGCGAATTCCGCGTAGCTGCAGCGCAATAATATTGCTTTCGCACCGCAGCATCCCGGACTATGTTCCATCCATCAGATTCACCCGGCGCTGGGCCGGGAATTGCTCAAGAGGACTGAAAATGCTTACGAATCTCGTCCGCTTCCTCCGCAACTGGAGGCGCTACAACCAAAGCCTGAGCGAGCTGTCTCGCCTGGGCGACCGGGAACTCGCCGATATCGGCATCAGCCGGTCAGACATCCACTCGGTTGCCTGGCGCGCTGCCACCAACCACGGCTAAGTCTGAGGCACTCCCCGCAAACGCCCGCGCCTGCCGCGGGCGTTTTCGTTTCCGGCGGGCGTTGCCGCCCCGCCCGGCCGCACCTAGGTTGCGGCCATGACCACCCCGAAAACGGTCCACATCGTCGGCGGCGGGCTGGCCGGCTCGGAAGCCGCCTGGCAGCTCGCGCAATGCGGCGTGCCCGTGGTGCTGCACGAGATGCGCCCGGGGCGCGCCACGGCGGCGCATAAGACGGATGGGCTTGCCGAGCTCGTTTGCTCCAATTCATTCCGGTCCGACGACAGCGAGCACAACGCGGTCGGGCTGTTGCACGCGGAAATGCGGCGGCTCGGCTCGCTGGTGATGCGCGCGGCCGATGCCAACCAGGTGCCGGCGGGCGGCGCGCTCGCCGTCGACCGCGACGGTTTTTCCGCCGCCGTGACGCAGGCGCTTGCCGCCGAGCCGCTGATCACGGTGCTGCGCGAGGAAGTGACGGTGCCGCCCGCCGACTGGGACAGCGTGATCGTCGCGACCGGGCCGCTTACCTCGCCCGATCTCGCGGCGGCCGTGCGCAGGCTCTCGGGTGAAGACGCGCTCGCCTTCTTCGACGCGATCGCGCCGATCGTGCATCGCGACACGATCGATTTCGACGTGGCCTGGTTCCAGTCGCGTTACGACAAGGCCGGACCCGGCGGCTCCGGCGCCGACTACATCAATTGCCCGCTGAGCCGCGAGCAGTATCACGCCTTCATCGACGCGCTGCTTGCCGGCGACAAGACCTCGTTCCACGACTGGGAAGCCTCGACCCCCTATTTCGACGGCTGCCTGCCGATCGAGGTGATGGCCGAGCGCGGACCGGAAACTTTACGGCACGGGCCGATGAAGCCGTTCGGACTGACCAATCCGCACAACCCGGATGTGAAGCCTTACGCGGTCGTGCAACTGCGCCAGGACAACAAGCTCGGCACGCTGTTCAACATGGTCGGCTTCCAGACCAAGCTCAAGCACGGCGAACAGGTGCGCATCTTCCGTACTATCCCCGGACTTGCGAGCGCCGAATTCGCGCGGCTCGGCGGCCTGCACCGCAACACCTTCCTCAATTCGCCGAAACTGCTGGATGAAACGCTGCGCCTCAAGGCCGAGCCGCGCGTGCGCTTTGCCGGCCAGATCACCGGCTGCGAGGGCTATGTAGAATCCGCCGCGATCGGCCTGCTCGCCGGACGTTTCGCCGCCGCGGAAAGGCTCGGCGAGACGCTCGACGCGCCGCCACCGACGACCGCGCACGGTGCGCTGCTCGGCCACATCACCGGCGGGCATATCGAGACCATCGATGCCGGACCGTCCTCGTTCCAGCCGATGAACGTCAACTTCGGACTCTTTCCGCCGCTTTCCACGACGCCCGCGTTCGACCCCGATGGCCGCAAGTACGGCCGCGGCTCGGCCAAAAACCTTTCGCGCAAGAGCGCACTCAGCCGCCGCGCGCTCGCCGATCTCGAGCGCTGGATCGCGGGCGAAGCGCGGCCCGCCGCGGCGGAATAGCTCGCGCGCCCGTTTTCCATGCTAGAAGGCCGCCGCATGGACGACCTTTCCGGCCGCTGGACGAGCGACGTCGTGCTCAAGCGCGACGTGTTCAGCACGGTCGAGCGCGGCAAATTCCGCACCGACCAAGGCGAAGTCGATGCGGTCCTGCGCCGGATCGACGCGGTGCCGTGGTGGTCGCGGCCGCTGGCGCGGCATTTGTTCAATCGCGAGAAACGCGCATTGCAAGCGGCGCCCGCCGGGATCGGCCCGCCGCTGCTCTACGCCGGCAATGAGCAACTGGTGCGCGGATTCATCGGCGGGGTTGCGCTGCACATTGCCAAACCGGCGGGCGATGCCGCCTATTTCCGCCACGCCAAGCAGGCGCTGCGCGCGCTGCATCGCGCCGGCATCTGCCACAACGATCTCGCCAAGGAGCAGAACTGGCTGCGCACGCCGGACGGCCGTGCCTGCCTGACCGATTTCCAGCTCGCCGCCTTGTTCAAGCGGCGCAGCCTGCTGTTTCGCGTCGCCGCCTACGAGGACCTGCGGCATCTCCTCAAGCACAAGCGCCGCTACGCGCCGGACGCGCTGACGCCGGCGGAAAAGCGCGTGCTCGCGACCAAAAGCCTCCCGACGCGCATCTGGATGGCGACCGGCAAGCGCGTCTACTACGCGATCACGCGCGGCGTCCTGAATTTCTCCGATCGCGAAGGCGGCGGGCGTCGCCTGAAGAACGATGCGCCGGTCATTGTCGCGAAGCTCAAGTCGCACCTGCAGGTCAGCGACGCGGTCGTGCTCGCTTACCCCGATCGCCGGGCTGGCACCGGGCTTTATGCGTTCGTCGAAGCAGCGGGCGTGAGCGAAGACGGCTTGCGCGAGTTTCTGAAAAATCCCGCCCCCGAGCGCTTGCAGATCGTCGAGAAATTGCCGCGCAAGGACGGCGCGGTGCGCACGGAAATCCTCCAGCTCGTCGCTATGAACCAGATCGATCTCATCGACAATCTGGTTGCGAGCGAGGACGAACGCGCCATGATCGCGCCCATCATCGCGGGACGGCGCAATTTGCGCGACCGGTTTTCGTTCTAACCGAATATCCGCTGCGGGTTGCGCGCAGCGCGCCAAAGGCGCCATTGCCGCCGCCAGCGCGGCGCGGGCACGAACCTGAACGGCTCGTAATCGGGCCGCTCCATGCGCGCCAGCATCGGAGGCACCACCGCGAGCGGGAGCAGCGCCGGCATGATCTCATCCCGCACAACCGAAACGGATGCCCGGGCGGCAGCGAGCTGGCGGCGCGCGTAAAGGCGCATCTCCGCGAGCGCCGCGCGCAGTCCATCCGTCGTCTCGCCGGCAAAAATGCTTTCCGGATCGACACCGTGCCGCGTGAGCACGTCGAGCGGCAGAAAAAGTTGCCGCCGTGAGGCGTCGCGCCCCAATTCACCAAGGATGCCCGCAACGGTCTGCGCGATCCCCGCATGGCGGATCACGCCGCTCGCCGCCGGCAGCCGCTCGCCCAGGATGTCGGCGGCAAGAGCGCAGGCCGCCCCATCGGTGCGTTCGGCGTAGATGTCGAGATCCGTCAGGCTCGCCATCGGCCGATCGTATATGTCGAATTCATGAGCATCGACCAGCGCCACCAGCGGCTCGACCGCAAGCGCGTACCGCTCGATGGTGTCACGTAACGCGGCGGCGACCGGATGGGCCCGCGCTTCACCCTCCCGCTTTCCTTCCAACGCCTCACGCCACCATTGCAGGCGTATTTCGCCGGGTATCGGCTCGCGTGCCAGCTCGCGCACCCGGCCAATCTCGACATTGAAGGCATAGAGCGCGTATAGCGCGCCGCGACGTTCGGCCGGCGCGAACAGCGTCGCCAGATAGCGGTCGGCGTCGGCCTCGCGCACCAGCGCGGCGCAGTGCTCGAAGTTGGCTTGCATAGATGCTGTCATGCCCGGCCTTGTGCCGGGCATCCACGCCTTTTCATCAGCAAGCAAGACGCGGGTGGCCGGGTCAAGCCCGGCCATGACGCGGGCTTCAATCGACCGCGATCAAAGCCGCGCCGATGCGGCGGCGTTCCGCGAGCAGCACGTTATAGGTCCGCACCGCCGCGCCGGTTGTCATGGTGTCCACGAAGATATGCGCGTCGTGGAAACGCTGACGCAACTCCTCCGGCAACGGCGCCGGCTTGTCGCCGCATCCGATCATGAACATGTCGAGTTCGGTCGCGCGCTCGAACACGGGGGCGAAATCGGCTTCCGAAAAGCCGTCGACACTGCTCACCGGCCAAGCCCAGATGCCGTCGGGAAAGCAAAGCAGCGAGCCGCGGTGCGACATGCCGCCGAAACGGAATCCGCCGTTGCCATAGGCATCGATCTGCGCCGCTCTCGGCAGGTGCGGTGTCTCCGCGCCGGGCCGATCGGCGCTCATCTACTTCTCCTTATCGGCCGGCGCGGTCAGCGCATCACGGCCGGTGCCGACGCCGAGATAGATCAGGATCGGCGAAGCAATGAACACCGAGGTGTAGGTACCGACCAGCACCACGCCAAACATCATGGTCGCGGTGAAGGAGTGGATCGCCTGGCCGCCGAACAAGAGCAGCGCGAGAAGCGCGAGCGACACGGTCACGTGGGTGATGACCGAGCGCGACAGTGTCTGGTTGACCGACGCATTGAGCAGGTCCGGCATCGGCAATTTCTTATACCGGCGCAGCATCTCGCGAATTCGGTCGTAGATGACGACCGTATCGTTGAGCGAATAGCCCAAGATGGTGAGCAGCGCCGCGATGCTAGTCAGATCGAAGTCGATGCGCGTGAGCGACATGAAGCCGATGGTGAGCACGATGTCGTGCACGTTGGCGATCATGGCGCCGAGCGCGAACTGCCACTCGAACCGGAACCAGAGGTAAATGAGAATACAGAAGATCGCGAGAATGAGGCCGATGGTGCCGTAGGACAAAAGCTCGCTCGATACGCGCGGGCCGACGACTTCCACGCGGCGGTAATCGACGTCGTTGCCGAGCGCGCCGCGCACCTTGGTCACCGCGGTCTGCTGCGCGGCATCGCCGCCCGGCTGCTCGGCAATGCGGATCAGGACGTCATTGGGCGCGCCGAACTGCTGCAACTGCACCTCACCGAGGCCGAGCGTGCTGAGCGACGCGCGCATTTTGGCAAGATCGGCGGGGCCGCTCTTCGACTGCACCTCGATCAGGGTGCCGCCGCGGAAGTCGATGCCGAAGTTCAATCCGTGGAAGAAATAGAGCGAGATGGCGACGATCGACAACAGCGCGGAAATGGGAAAGCTGATGCGCCGGAAGCGCATGAAATCGAATTTGGTGTCGTCGGGTACGATGCGAAGCAGGCGCACGGTGTCAGAATCCCATCAAATCGGAACGCGTTGCGGACGCCGCCACCGCACCCAATACGCCACGATCAGGCGCGTCAGGGTGAACGCGGTGAACACCGTGGTGATAATGCCGATGCCGAGCGTCACGGCGAAGCCGCGCACCGGGCCGGTACCGATGTAGAACAGCACCGCGGCGGCAATGAACGTCGTGATGTTTGAGTCGAGAATGGTCGCCAGCGCGCGCGTAAACCCGGCGTCGATGGCATTGATCGGACTGCGGCCGCCGCGCACCTCTTCGCGGATGCGTTCGTAGATGAGCACGTTGGAGTCGACCGCGATGCCGACGGTGAGCACGATGCCGGCGATGCCGGGCAGCGTCAGCGTGGCATTGAGCAGCGACAGCACGCCGAAGATCATGGCGACGTTAATGGCGACCGCGACATTGGCGAAGATACCGAACAGGCCGTAGGTCGCCAGCATGAACAGCACGACCATCGCCGCGCCGACATAGGACGACAGCTTGCCTTTTTCGATCGAGTCCTGTCCGAGGCCGGGGCCGACGGTGCGCTCCTCGATGATCGTCAGCGGCGCCGGCAGCGCGCCGGCGCGCAACAGGATCGCGAGGTCATTGGCGCTCTGCACGGTGAAATTGCCGGAAATCTGTCCCGAGCCGCCGAGGATCGGCTCGCGGATCACGGGCGCCGAGATCACCTCGTTGTCGAGCACGATGGCGAACGGCTTGCCGACGTTCTCCTGCGTCACCTGCGCGAACTTGCGCGCGCCGGAGGTATTGAAACGAAAGGTGACGATCGGCTCGCTGGTGCGCTGGTCGAAGCCCGGCTGCGCGTCGGTCAGATCGCCGCCCGACACCAGCACGCGCTTCTCGACGAGATAGGGCGTCTTGGGCTGGCTCGCGCTCATGAGGATTTCATCCTCGGGCGGCACGCGCGACTGCTGCGCCTGCTCGGGCGTCATGTTGGTATCGACCATGCGGAAGTCGAGCTTGGCGGTCTTGCCGAGCAATTCCTTGAGCCGCGTCGGGTCCTGCAAGCCGGGCACCTGCACCAGAATGCGGTCGGTGCCCTCGCGCTGGATCAGCGGCTCGACGGTGCCGAGCTCGTTGACGCGGCGCTCGATGATCTGGATCGACTGGTCGACCGATTGCCGCACGCGCTCGAGGATGGCGGGATCGGTGACGGTCAGGCGGAACAGGTTGCCCTGCTCCTGCGTGATGTCGAGGCTGCGCTGGCCGGACGTGCCGAGGATGCCGCCGAGCGGCTGCGACAGCTCCTGCAATTTCGTCTGCGCCTGGCTCGAGTTGGCGCCCTCACGGATGCGCACTTCGACGCTGTTGCCGCGCACGACGAGGCCGGTGTAGCCGATGCGGGCCTCGCGCAGCACGCGCCGCACGTCGTCGCGCAGCGCCTCGAGCTTCTCTTTGCGTACGGCGTTGGTATCGACCTCGAGCAGGATGTGGGAACCGCCCTGCAGGTCGAGGCCGAGCACGACGTGGCGCTGCGCCCACTTCGGCCAGGATTCCACGACCTTGGTCGGGAAGAAATTCGGCACGGCGCACAGGCAGACGATCAATGCCGTGAGTATGATCGCGAGCGCTTTCCACCGCGTGAAATAAAGCATGACGTCCCGACTTAACCGATAAACGATCCGCTAGCCCGCAGCGGCTTCGTCCTTGACCGGCTCACCCTTGGCGCGAACGTCCGTCACCATCGAACGCACCTGGCGGATGCGCACGTCGTCCGCGATCTCGATCTCGAGTTGCTCTTCGTCGACCACCTTGGTGACCTTGCCGATGAGGCCGCCATTGGTGACGACGGTGTCGCCCCGCCGCACGTTCTTGACCATCTCCTGGTGCGCCTTCACGCGCTTCTGCTGCGGGCGCAGGATCAGGAAATACATGATGACGAAGATGAGCACGAACGGCAGCAGCGACATCAACATGCCGCCTTCGCCGCCGGCGCCGCCGCCGAACAACGACCCCAACGGGCTGCTTTGGGCAAACGCGGGCGTGATGAACATTTAGCTTTCCTCGCATGAAGGGAGAACGCGACGGTCGGCGGTCCCGAACCGGCTTTCGCGCATGAATTTCGCGCGGACTATAGCGGCCGCCGCCCCAATTGCAATGTTACGGAAAGCCCGCAAAACAGCCCTTTTGCGGCGCATTTGGCCGGTTACGGCTTGCGGGGGTGGCGATGCCCCGCTAAGAGCAGCGCGACATTAAAACACCGCCCCAACGCACTCATGGCCAAATCGAAATTGCCGAAATCGAAGTCCAGGACGAACGCGAAAGCCAAGCCGAGGGCCGCCGCGGGAACCGATACGCTGGAGCGGATCGCGGCCGCGCTCGACCGGCTGGCGCCGGGACGCGCCGAGCCGCCCGATCTCGCGGCCGCCGATGCATTCGTCTGGCACCCGGACGGGCGGCGGCTGGCGCCGGTCGCGCGCGTCAACCGCGTCGAGATGTCGCTCCTGAAGGGCATCGACCGCGTGCGCGACACGCTGGTCGAGAATACCGAACGCTTCGCGAAGGGACTGCCGGCCAACAACGCGCTCTTGTGGGGCGCGCGCGGCATGGGAAAGTCGTCGCTGGTGAAGGCTTCGCACGCGGCGGTGAACGCCTCGATCGCGCGCAGAAGCGCACAAGGACCGCTCAAGCTCGTGGAGATTCACCGCGAGGACATCGAGAGCCTGCCCGACCTGATGGCGATCACGCGCGCGTCGAACTACCGCTTCATCGTGTTCTGCGACGATCTTTCGTTCGACAACGACGACACCTCCTACAAGTCGCTCAAGGCGGTGCTGGAGGGCGGCATCGAAGGCAGGCCGGCGAACGTGATCTTTTACGCGACGTCGAACCGGCGGCACCTGATGTCGCGCGACATGATGGAGAACGAGCGCTCGACCGCGATCAATCCGGGCGAGACGGTGGAGGAAAAGGTTTCGCTCTCGGACCGTTTCGGATTATGGCTCGGTTTCCATCGTTGCAGCCAAGATGAATACCTCGCGATGGTCGAGGGCTACGTCGCGCACTACAAGATTCCGAAGAAGGGCGATGAATTGCGCCACGAGGCGCTGGAATGGGCGACGACTCGCGGCTCGCGCTCGGGCCGCGTGGCTTGGCAGTTCGTGCAGGATCTGGCCGGACGGCTGGGCGTGGCGCTGAAGGATTAAGCGCGATCAGCCGTTATTGCCGAGGAACTGGGTCGGATCGACCGGCACCGAGCCCTTGCGGATCTCGAAGTGCAGTTGCGGCGAGGAGACGTTGCCGGTCTGGCCCGCATGCGCGATCACCTGCCCGCGCTTGACCGTGTCGCCGCGCTTGACCAGGAGCTCGCTCGCGTTGGCATAGGCCGATACGTAGCCGTTGGAATGGCGGATCAGCACCAGATTGCCGTATCCCTTGAGTTCGTTGCCCGCGTAAGCGACGACGCCGTCTTCCGCGGCCTTGATCGGCGTGCCTTCAGGCACCGCGAGATTGATGCCGTCGTTCTGCTGGCCGTTCGGCTTGGCGCCGAAGGCGGAGATGATGCGCCCGCGCACCGGCCAGCGGAAGGACGGCATGGCGGAAGCGCTTTTGACCGGGCTTTCCGGCTCGACGGCTTCGGACTTCGCCACGCGCGCGGTTTGCGCCGGGACGCTGGCGACGGTCTCGACCTGCGGCGGCTTGCGCTCGGCCACGCGCGGCGCCGGCTTCATCTTCTCCGGATGCAACGCGGCGGCGTGCGCCTCGAAGCTCGCGACGGTGTAGCGCGGAATGACGAGACGCTGGCCCGGCTTGAGCGATGCGCCGCGCGAAAGATTGTTCGCCTGCAGCAGCGCGGATGCCGGCACGCCGTATTTGCGCGCAATGATATCGACGGTCTCGCCGTGCTTCACGGTGACCGGCGTGCCGCCGTCCCACGTCCAGTGGCCGGCCGGCTGGGCCGGAGCCGGTTCACGACGCTGCTTGACCGAGCCTGTGACCTCGGCGCTCTGCTCGGACGGCCGATAGGCGCCGAGCCCGCCCGCGCCGCCGGAAACTCCGCTCGCCGCGACCGTTGCCGGACGGCTCGGCGCAGGCAGCGGCTGCGAGACGACGTGACTGCTCGCCGCGGGGCGCGTGGAAATAGAGCCGGTCGTCTCCGGCGCGCTCGCGCGGCTCGTCGAAAATGGATTTGAGTATGGGGTGTCGAAGCGCGCCGAATCCGAGCAGCTGGCGGTGCCGATCGCGATCAATGCGACTGCGATGACGCGCGGCGAAACACGCGGGCGACACTGCACTTCTGGGCGCGTCATGTGGTTACTCGTTGGTACGCAACAAACCGAGACTTTGAAATAAACACGCCGCGAGTAAACAGAGGTTTAAGGATTGGTTGCGGCCCGGCTAACTAGGCAAAAATGTCACAGTTCGCGCGCCTGCCCCGGCAGCAGCGGCACGAAACGCACCGCAATCAGGTTTTCCCGCTCGAGCCCGGTCGGCGTCCGCGTCAATTTGACGATGTGCTGCGAGCCGCCATGCGGACCGAGCGGCAGGACCATGATCCCGTCGGGCGCGAGCTGGTCGAGGAGCGCCTGCGGGATCTCCTCCGCGGCGGCCGTCACCAGAATGCGGTCGAACGGCGCGCGGGTCGGCGCGCCGGCAAAGCCGTCACCGGCGATGACCTCGACGTTGTCGTAGCCGAGCGCGGCGAGGCGCTTGCGCGCCGTGTCGGCGAGCGTGCGGAAGCGTTCGACGCTTACCACCTCGCGCGCAAGGCGCGAGAGCACCGCCGCCTGATAGCCGGAGCCCGTGCCGATCTCGAGCACGCGGTGGTGCGGGCGCACGTTGAGCTGCTCTGTCATGTAGGCGACGACGTAGGGTTGGCTGATGGTCTGCCCGCACGAGATCGGCAGTGCCTGGTCGGCGTAAGCGTTGTCCGCGTGATCGGCATCGACGAATTCGTCGCGCGGCACTTCTTCCATCGCGCGCAGCACCGCGTTGTCCGAGATGCCGCGCCGCCGCAGCGTGAGCAGGAATTCCATGCGGCCTTCGCCCGTTTGCTTCTCCATCGTCACGAACACCACCCGCTTTTGCGCTATTTTAGCATGTTCGCCGCCGGCTCGCGATCCGCGTGCCGAAAGGAGCGCCGGGATGGACGTTTCCGCGCAAACGCGGCGGGTTCTGATCGTCGAGGACGAATATCTGATCCGCATGCTGCTCGCGGACATGCTGGAGGAGCACGGCTCCACGCCGGCCGCGTCGCCGCGCGTCCCCGCGAAAGCGAGGACGCGCGCAAGTGACGCTGACGTTACGGTTCGCGATTAAGGCGCAACCGCGTTGGCGGCGATCGCACGCCGCACCGCCGGCTGCCGACGCACCGCCAAATAGAATGCGGCGACGTGTGTGATCATCAGTATCGGCACGTAGACAATCGGGATCGCGTAGGTCGACCCCAACTCTCCCGCCACGGCCGGCAAGCCGACTTGGGTGGCGTGGTAATAGTCGACGATGAGATCCGCCACGCCCACGACATTGAAAGCGGCGACAAACAGCCAGAAGAGCGGCCGTATCCTGAAGGTGGCGAGCGCCAGCATCGCCAAAAGCCCGGTCGCAAAGTCGCCGTAGGCGGCGAACGTCGCGAAGCCTTCCGGCAAATTGCCGACAACGCCCGGAAGAATGAAGACAAGACCGAAGAAACGGAAGCTGTGCAGGGTCGCGATCGCGCGTTGTGCTTCGACCGTCTCCATCGCCTTGAGCCTCGGCCAAATATACACGGCGAAACAAAGCAACCACGCCGCGTAACCCAGGACGAGGTGGATTCGGAAAAGGGTTTCCGGTGACATGTAAGCCTCCTGTGAGATGCCGGTTACGTTCGGAGCGGCCCTGCTATTGCTGGGCGGGTTGGCTAGCCATCAGCAGACGCAACGGCATCAGCGGGCCGACCGGAATGTACTCGTGGTCCAGGAGGTGCTCTTTCGCGAGCGGCAACGACTCCATGATCGAATGTGCCTCCGCAACGTCTCCCGTATTCAGGAGAAACACCCCGCCTCTGCCGTCTTCGCGCGAGTACCACGCGCGGATTTTTCCATCGAGATAGAGTTGGACCGTCGCGCGTATCTCGGCGGGCATGACGGCCATGACGCGCTCGCGCGTGACGCCGGGCTTTGCTTTCAACAACGCAAAGACACCCGTGGTCGTCGGGGCGGGAGTTTGAGCTTGGGCGTGAGCTTGTTCGGCCATGGGGGGCTCCTTTCAGGGGTCATGTGACGCCGACATAGGGCCGCTTCCATCGCCTGACTATCCGCGATAATGTTGACAGGTTATGAAGCAGAACTTCACAGTAAGACAGGGCGCGCTCGACGGCGTCGAGGCGTTCCTGAGCGTCGCGCAGCATCGCAGCTTTCGCCGGGCCTCCGCCGAACTCGGGGTGACGCCCTCGGCGATCAGCCAAGCGGTGCGGACGCTTGAGGCGCGCATCGGCGCGGCGTTGTTCATCCGCACGACGCGCAGCGTCGGACTGACCGAAGCCGGTCAACGCTTTCTGTCGCGGGCAAAACCCGCGTTCGAGGAGCTCGTCGCGGCAAGCGCGGTGGCGCATGATCTCGGGCGAAAACCGGCCGGATTGCTGCGCCTCACGGTGCCGCCTTCGGTCGTGCCGACCGTGCTGGAGCCGCTGCTTGCATCCTTCTGCAAGGCGTATCCTGAGGTCGAGGTGGAGATCGCCGCCAATGACAGCCTTGTCGATATCGCCGCCGAAGGATTCGACGCCGGCGTCCGCCTCGGCCAGTTCATCGCCGCCGATATGATCGCCGTGCCGCTGACGCGGCCGTTTCCGTTCGTCGTCGTCGGCAGCCCCGATTACTTGCGCAGCCGGAAGCGTCCCGAACGAATCGACGACCTGCGCCGGCATGCGTGCCTGCGTTTGCGGCGTTCGGATGGGTCGATCGCGCCTTGGCGTTTTGTCAGCGGCAACAAGACGGTCGAGGCGATGGTCACGGGGCCGGTTATCGCCAACGACTTTCCGACCTTACTTGGCGCCGCCGTGCAGGGCGTGGGTCTTGCGCAAGTGCCAGGGCCGATCGCCGCCGCATCGTTGAAGGCGGGCCGGCTCGCATGCGTGCTGGAACCGTTCGCGCCGATGCTGCCGGGCGTATTCCTTTACTATCCCAGCCGCCGACAAACGATGCCGAAGCTGCGGGCCTTCATCGATCACGTGAAGAGACATTCGGACGCCGCGCAAAAAGCCCGAGCGAGCCGAAGACGCGCGTAAACGCGTGGATGGCTCTTAAGCCTCGTCATTCCGGGACGCACGAAGGTGCGGACCCGGAATCCAGAGTTACAAATCAAAGCTTCGAACTATCGCCATGGATTCCGGGTTCGCGGGCTTGCGCCCGCACCTCGGAATGACGGCTAGGTCAGTTAAACAGCTCCGCCAATTGCGTCATGAACGGCTCGTCGGTCATGTCGAGACGCAGTGGCGTCACCGCGATGCGCTTCTCGCCGAGCGCGTAGAGATCGCTGCCGCGGGAAGCGCCCGTGGCGCCGCCGCGGCCGAATGCGATCCAGTAATAGGGATTGCCGCGCCCGTCGCTGCGCGCGTCGATGCGCAGAAGCTCCTGGTCGCGCTTGCCCTGCGGGGCGACCGCGATGCCCGCGACCTCGTCCGGCGGGCAATCGGGAAAGTTCACGTTGACCAGCACGTCGCGCGGCATGCCGGCTTCCAGCACGCGGCGGATCAGGTCAGGCGCGAATTTGATCGCCGTATCCCAATACGGATTGTGCTTGTTGAGCGTGGAGAACGCCTGCGACAGCGAGAACGACGGGATGCCGAGCACGGTGCCTTCCATCGCGCCCGCCACCGTGCCGGAATAGGTGACGTCCTCGGCGGCGTTGCGGCCGCGGTTGACGCCCGAGAGCACGAGATCGGGCGTCTCCTTCATGACGTGGCGCACGCCCATGATCACGCAATCGGTCGGCGTGCCCTTGACCGCGAAGCGGCGCGCGGCAACCTCGCGCAGGCGCAAGGGATCGTTGAGCGAGAGCGAATGCGACACGCCGGACTGGTCGCTTTCCGGCGCGACGATCCAGACGTCGTCCGACAGCGTGCGGGCGATCTTCTCGCAGGCCTCCAGTCCCGGCGCGTGAATGCCGTCGTCATTGGTGATCAAAATGCGCATTACGCTCGTCTCTTACTTTGTCATGGCCGGGCATAGCCCGTCGAAGACGGGCGTAAACGCCGTTTCGCCCGGCCATTTCGCTTGGGGACGCAATGCCTTCCTAAGCGGGATCGCCGGGTCAAGCCCGGCGATGACAGTTATTTGCGTGGCTCGCGCGCTCATTCCATCCGCTCGATCTTCTTCATCCCGCCCATGTAGGGCTGTAGAGCCGCGGGGACTTCGATCGATCCGTCGGCCTGCTGGTAGTTCTCCATCACCGCGATGAGCGCGCGGCCGACCGC
>DASZVZ010000129.1:0-18429 GCA_035546875.1 Pseudolabrys sp. | reverse complement strand
ACCGCGTCGGCGACCCGGCCGGCGGCGGCCTCGATCAGCCGGTATTTCTGAGCGCAGAAGGCCGTGCTCGCGCACTCGACCACTTTGTCATAGGAGACCGTGTCCACCACCTTGTCGGAGCGGGCCGCAGCGGCGAGGTCGATCTCGAGCTTCAGATCGATCGTGAAGGTCTGTCCTACCTTGGCCTCGTAGGCCATCACGCCGTGGTAGGCGTGCAGCGACAGCCCATTGATGAAAATATGGTCGCTCATCGCGCGCCCCTGATGGCGGCCGCGACGCGCAGCGCCTGCACGGTCTCGGCCACATCGTGAACCCGCACGATGGCGGCGCCGTTTTCAATGGCGAGCAGGTGGCTGGCGATCGAGCCGCCGATCCGCTCGCCCGGCTGGGACGGCACGATGGAGTTTATGAAGCGCTTGCGCGAGGCTCCGACGAGGAGAGGTAGGCCGAAGCGCTTGAGCTCGGCAAGCCGCGCGATGCAGGTAATGCTCTGTTCCGGCGTCTTGCCGAAGCCGATGCCCGGGTCGAGCAGGATCTGTTCGCGTTTGATCCCGGCGCGCTCGGCGATCTGGAGCGAACGGGAGAAAAATCCGACCATATCGGCCACGATGTCGATGCTTGCGTCCGCCTTGTCCCGGTTATGCATGATAATGACCGGGACACCGCGCGCGGCGACGAGCGGGGCCATTTTCGGGTCGCGCTGCAAACCCCACACGTCGTTGACCATGACCGCGCCCTCATCGAGCGCCCAGGCGGCGATCTCGGCCTTCAGCGTGTCGATCGACACCGGCTTGCCCAGCGCGATCACCGCAGGAAGAACGGGCGCGAGCCGGGCCTTTTCATCCGCCGCGCTCACCGGCTCTGCGCCACCATAGGGGCGGGTCGATTCCGCGCCGATGTCGATGATGTCCGCGCCTTGGGCCACCATGTCGCCGGCATGGACGATCGCAATCGTAGGATCGAGGAACTGGCCGCCATCCGAGAATGAATCCGGTGTGACGTTCAGGATTCCCATGACCAACGGGCGATTCCGCGCCAAAAGGCCGGAGAGCTGGTTCTGCGCGTTGCCGCCGGCCCTTTCGTCGAGTTTTGCTGCCGTTGCCATGGCGGCTGGCTTGCGCGGTCGGCGAAACGCTGTCAAGCGCCGCTCCGGCGCTTCGGCACGGTCGATTTTGCCGTTTATGGGCTTCTTATTTGTAGGTGATTTTGAGCGGCAGCTTCTTGGCGTGGTCGATCCAGCGAACAACGACCTTTTCCGAGGGTAGAAGCCGCACCAGCTTGCGCTTTTTGTTGGCCTCGGCCATCGCCTGAGCGAGGTTGGCTGGGTTCCGGTACTTGAGTTCTTTCACGGTATCGACGCCGGCGGCCTGCAACAGCTCGGCGTATTCCTTGCTGATGCCCCGTATCCGCATGCGGTCGGCGACGTTTGCCCAGCAAAGCAATTGTTTTTCGTCGATTCCGGTCTTGGCGGCGAGCGCTTTGCGTCCTTTGACGGTTCGCGCCGACTCGAGCAGGCGGCCGGTTGACCTGATCCCCGCCGACTTCAGGGTCGCCGCGACGTCGCGGTCGATCCCTTCGATGTCGGTGATGGGGTAGGACATCCGTGCCTCCTCTCTTCAGCGTGCGCGCGGGTCTGACCGCGTGTTGGTGAACTCAGACGAACTGACTTAAGCCCGGGATCGCCCCGACGATTTCACCGAGCGTCTCCTCACCGGCCTTCTCCCGGGCGTAGCCGATGACTTCCTTGGTCACGCCTTGCACCTGACCCATGCTCAGGCCCGCCGCCATCATCTTGGTGCCCGCGCCCATGACCCCGCCCATCGAAAACATCCCGCCGCCGCCGTCGCCCTCGTGTGCTTTCAAAAGGGCATCGGCGCCCGGCATGCTGTCGAACAGCGACTGCACCTTTTCGGGCGGTCCTTCCTTGCGCAGAAATTCCAGAATGATGAAGACGGCTTTCTCGGCGGCAGCACGATCGACACCCACATTGGCTACCAGGCGCTCGATCAGCTCGTCCATGGTCCCCTCGTGCTCCCGCACTGACGGCGGGTTGGCAACATATTGAACGGCAGGCGCGGCGATGACAAGTGTGTTGCGCGTTGCTCTCGAAGAATGATGCATGCGCGAACGCACCCTCGCAAGAGCAAGTCAAGAGGCAAAACATTTTTAATCGATCGTGTGTCTCGAATTTTTTCGCGCGCGCGCCGCGCCTGCGATCGGAAAAAATCCGAATGTGAGGGTTGCGTTGTGCAAAAAATTCGCAAACGCGCGCGAAATTTTTCTTGCCGCAAACATGTTGTGCTCGCCGCGCGCGGCACGCTGTTTGGCCGTGCCGCTGCTACCGGAAGACCCCAAAAATCGCGGGCTTTCTGTGACTGCAATCCTAGCAACTCTTCGTTCCAAGGCCGCGGAATCGCTTCAAAAACCCGAATGGCCGGCGTACGCGTGCAGGCGGGTTGCATGGCCCGCCGATGCCGGCGCCCGGCGGCGCTGCGCAACGGCGCTTTGCAGGCCGCGGTCGCGTTGCTAGTTTGAATTTCTGTCACGGAGGAACGTCATGAGCACACTCGACGCAGTTCTCGATCGCATCGATCAGGATTTGGAAAAAAGCGTCGAGCGTCTGTTTGCATTTTTACGCATCGCGTCAGTATCCACAGACCCCGCCTACAAGACGCAATGCCTCGCCGCTGCGGAATTCGTCGCGGCCGATCTCAAATCCATCGGGTTCGATGCGAGCATCCGCCCCACCGCGGGTCATCCGATCGTGGTGGGCAAGTCGAACGGCGTTTCCGGGCCGCGCGTCCTCTTTTACGGCCATTACGATGTCCAACCGGTCGATCCGCTCGATTTATGGAAGACCCCGCCCTTTGAGCCGCGTATCGAGACCCTGCCGGGCGGTCGCAAGATTATTGTCGCGCGCGGGGCCTGTGACGACAAAGGCCAGGCGATGACCTTTATCGAGGCCTGCCGCGCCTTCAAGGCGGTCACCGGCAAATTGCCGTTGCCGATCACCACCATGATCGAAGGCGAGGAGGAATGTGGCTCCCGGAACCTGTTTTCCTTCGTCCGGGACAACGCCGACGAGTTCAAGCTCGACCTCGCGCTGGTCTGCGATACCGCGATGTGGGACCCCAAAACCCCGGCGGTGACCAGTTCACTGCGCGGCCTGGTCTATGAGGACGTCAAAATAACCTGCGCCGACCGCGATTTGCATTCCGGCGCATTCGGCGGAGCGGCGCAGAACCCGATCCGGCTGCTGGCCAAGATCCTCGGGGCGCTGTGGGATGATAACGGCCGCGTCACCATCCCTGGGTTTTATGACGGGGTTAAAGAGCTTCCCGCGGACATCAAAGCCGACCTCAAGGCGCTCGACCTCACGCCCGAAACGTTCCTCGGCCCGATCGGTCTGAAATACCCGGCGGGCGAGAAAGATCGCATGCTGATCGAGCAGATAACCACCCGTCCCACTGCGGAGATCAACGGCATCATCGGCGGCTACACCGGCGAGGGTGCGAAGACCGTCATCCCGGGTCAGGCGTCCGCTAAGGTGTCGTTCCGGCTGGTCGGCGAGCAGGACCCGGAAAAGGTGCGCGACGCCTTCCGCGCCTTTGTGCGCGAGCGGATGCCCAAGGACTGCAAAGTCGAGTTCGGCAATTTCGGGCTGGCGCCGCCGATGCAACTTTCGTTCGACAACCCCGTCTTCGGCAAGGCGCGCGCGGTGTTGAGCGAGGAGTGGGGCAACAAGGCGGTCGCCGTCGGCGGCGGAGGTTCAATTCCCATCGTCGCAGACTTCAAGCACGTGTTGGGCATGGACTCCCTGATGGTCGGCTTTGCGCTGGACGACGATCGGGTGCATTCGCCGAACGAGAAGTTCGATCTGACCTGCTTCCACAAGGGCATGCGGTCGTGGGCGCGCATCCTGCACGCGCTGTCGCAGGGCTAGCGTGCAAGGGGGATGACCTAGTCGTTTGTCCCCAATCCGGTCGTCTCTGCCGACTGCGAAGATTGGCGAGTGCTGCGCGCATCGCGGGAACGGCTGAACACGGCGCTGCACGCGGGGCTGAGGTGCCGTTTGTTCTGGAATAGGCAGGACGCTACGCGGCCGGCATCGGGGATGGCGTCTTGGCAGAGCCGAAAGGCATCCGGCGTGCAGGCGCTCGCATCCTGTTGCGTGTAGGCAAACGCCGGTGAGGACGCAACCAGCGCCGCGACGATTGCTATCGCGCTTATTTTCGACATGGCGTTGCACTCCAACGTAACGGTTGGAATTACAACAAGCCGGATCGGGAAATTGTTCCTGTTGGTTGCGTTTGCCCCCTATCCGGGCGGTTCCACATCGGCCGGTCGGATACGTTGTCAGGGCGGCCCGGCTTAGAAGTCCGTATCCTCTTCTTCGTCCCCGGCGAGCGCGCGCCTGCTTTCGCGGTTGTGCTGCCAGATCGCGAGCGCAACCGACGCAATCGAAGCGGCAATCAGGCCGCCCGAGATCGGCCGTGTCAGGAACAGCCAGGGATTGGGATCGGTCGAGACCGCCTGGATGAGGTTAGCCTCGATCTGGTCGCCGAGCACGACACCGAGGATAAGCGGCGCCAGCGGAATGCGCGCTTTCACCATCGCGTAGCCGATCACGCAAAACAGCGCGAGCACATAGACGTCGTTCATGCTGTTGCTCAGCGCGTAGGCGCCGATCACGCACAGCACCAGAACGATCGGGATCAGCATCGACTTCGGCATCATGATGATGCGCATCCAGGCGCGCGATCCGATCCAGATCACCGCGACCATCAGCGGCAGTGCCACGAGGTAGGCGGCATAGATGCCGTAGGCGATCTTCGGATGCTGCGAGATGAATAGGGGGCCCGGCTGGATGCCGTGGATCGTCAGCGCGCCCATCATCACCGCGGTTACCGCATCACCCGGAATGCCGAAAGCCATGATCATCATCAGCGAGCCGGCGACGTTGGCGCTGTTCGAGGCTTCCGAGGCGACAATGCCCTCCGGGATGCCGGTGCCGAACTTTTCCGGCCGCTTGGAGAATTTCTTGGCCTGATCGTAGGCCATGATGTTGGCAGCGCTGCCGCCGATCGCCGGCAGCACGCCGATGACGATGCCAATGAACGTCACCCATAACAGAATGAACGGCCGGCAGAAGATGTCCCAAAGCACCGAGAGATGCGACACCTTGAGGCTGATCTTTGTCGCCGCCGCGGCTTTGGTCTGATCATCTGAAGTGAGCTGCTCGACGTCCGGCATCAATTGGGCGAATGCGAAGATGCCGATCAGCACGGGCAGGAAGGGGAAGCCGCCCTCGAGCTGATGGATACCCATGGTGAACCGCTGCACGCCCATGATCGGATCCGGCCCGACGATGGTGATGACGAGCCCGATCGCGCCCGACAAAAGCCCTTTGGTCACCGATTTGCCGACGAGGCCCGCAACCATCGACAGCGCAAACACGAAGAGGGCGAAGAACTCCCACGGGCCGAATTCGAGCGCGAGCGAGGCGAATGGTCCGGTGAGTTCGATCAGGCAAAGCCCGCCGAGCGCGCCGCCGATGAAGGCCGACCAGACGCCGACCCAGACCGAGCGTCCGGCTTCGCCCTTCTTGGTCATCGGGAAGCCGTCGAAGGTGGTCGCGACGGCGGAGGGCGTTCCAGGAATGCCGATCAGGCTCGCCGTAATCGAACCGCCGGCGGAGCCGCCGACATAGACGCCGATCATCGCCGCGAGGCCCTGCAACGGATCGAGGCCGAAGGTGAACGGCAGCACCACGATTACCGTCATGGTGATGGTGACGCCGGGCAATGCGCCGCCGATTACGCCGGCGATGGTGCCGACGAGCAGCGGGATGAGGTACTCGAAATGCAGTACCGTGCCGATATGGGCGAAGAGCAGCTCGTAATGGCTCACATTCCGCTCCACGTTCCGCGCGGCAGCAGCACCGACAAATAATCTTCAAACACGAAGTGGCAGACCGCGGCGGTCGCGATGGCGACGGCGAGCGCCATGAGCCAGCGTTTGCCGTCGCGTGGCCACTCGAGCGTGATCTGTAATGCGAGCACGAACAGGAAGGTCGAGATACGGAAACCGAGCTCGGGCAAGAGCGCGATATAAAGCCCGAACTCGATGAAGGTTAGCAGCACCAGCCGGTAGTTCGGCGCAGGGCCGCCGGCGGCCGCCGGAGCGGGAGCCCCGGCGGCGCGCAGTTGGCGCATGGCGCGGAAATCGAGGGCGATCAGCAGCGCGCTCAGGAACAGCATCAGCCCGAGCACGACGCGCGGGTAGAACGCCGGGCCGATCGGCACCATCACGGCCGGCGGCAGCGCGAGCGTCTGCAAAAGCAGCGCGATGCTGATCGCGAAACAGACCAGCCCCGATATTCCGTCGCGGCCCAACATTATTCGCGCTTCAGGAGGCCGAGATCTTTCGCGATCTCCTTGGTCTGCACGTCGGTTTTTTCGAGGTACGCCGTGTAGCCTTTCGGATCCATGTAGCGCACGTCGGTGCCTTGCAGCGCCATCGCCTTGGCGTATTCAGGCTCCTTCACGGCCTTGGCGCAGGCGTCGTTGAGCTTGGCGACGACGTCGGCGGGCGTGCCGTGCGGCACCATGATGCCGCGGTTGACCGAATACTCGACGTCGTAGCCGAGCTCTTTCAGCGTCGGCACGTTTTCGAGTCCCTGCGTGCGCTTTTCGGCCATGTTGGCGAGGAAGCGCAACAGGCCGGCGTCGACCTTGCCCTTCTGCGTCAGGTTCGAATCCGCGACGTCGATGTGGCCGCCGAGCAGCGCGTTCATGCGCTTGGCGGTGCCGTCATACGGCACGTACTTGAACTTGATGCCGGCCGCCTTCGAGGCGAGCGCGATGGAATACTGGCTGGTCGAGCCGAGCGAGGCGCCGACCACGATCTGACCCGGCCGCTTCTTGGCGTCCTCGACCAGTTCCTTGAACGTCTTCCACGGCGTCTTGGCGCCGACCGTGATCACCGACGGCGTCGACGCGATCATGCAGACCGGCTCGAACGCCTTGTTGTATTTGATGTCGGTCATGGCGGCGAAATAGACCGAGTGGATGTAGTCGTGCGCGCCGAACAAGGTGTAGCCGTCGGGCGCGGCGCTCGCGGCCTCACGCTCGCCGACGGTTCCGGAAGCGCCTCCGACGTTGGCGATGATCACCGGCTGGCCGAGGTATTTCTGCAGGAGCGGCAGCAGCGGCCGGAAGATGACGTCGGTGTCGCCGCCCGCCGCCCACGGCACGATCAGCTTGATGGCGCGTTCCGGGTAGCCGGCGGCATGGCCGGCCCCGGCGAGGGCCATGAGCACGGCGGCAGCCGGCAGCAAGGCGCGGAAAATTGTCGATGGCTTGAGCATTGCGAATCCTCCATTGGCTCGTTTTGATTGTTGTTATTTGTCATCACTACCACCGGGCAGCGGCGCGTGGAAGCCGCAAATAGCCGCCCGGCGCGCGGAAACCGGCCGTTACTTCTTGAGCTTGTAACCGGTCCGGAAGATGACCCACACGAGCACGAGGCAGATGGCGAGGAACGCCAACGTCATCGCGACGCTGATGCCGATATTGACGTCCGCGATCTCGAAGAAGCTCCAGCGAAAGCCGCTGACCAGGTAGACCACGGGGTTGAACAACGCGACCTTTTGCCAGAGCGGCGGCAGCACGCTCACCGAATAAAACGTGCCGCCGAGAAACGTAAGCGGGGTGATGATGAGAAGCGGCACGATCTGCAGCTTCTCGAAGCCGTCCGCCCAGATGCCGATGATGAAGCCAAGCAGGCTGAAGGCCACCGAGGTCAGCACCATGAACGTGATCATCCAGAGCGGATGGGCGATGTGCAGCGGCACGAACAGCACCGAGGTCGCCAGGATGATGACGCCGAGGATGATCGACTTCGTCGCAGCCGCACCGACGAATCCGAGGGTGATTTCCAGAAAGGAAATCGGCGCCGACAACAGCTCGTAAATGGTGCCGATGAAACGCGGGAAATAGATGCCGAACGAAGCGTTCATCACGCTCTGCGTGAGCAACGTCAGCATGATGAGCCCCGGCACGATGAACGAGCCGTAGTTCACGCCCTCGATATGCGAGATGCGCGAGCCGATCGCCGCGCCGAACACGACGAAATAAAGCGCGGTCGAGATAACCGGCGACACGATGCTTTGCGCCAGCGTACGGCCGGTTCGCATCATCTCGGTCTTGTAGATTGCGAGAACGGCGCGAAAGTTCATGCCGCACCCTGTGGTTCGTTGACAAGGCCGACAAAGATTTCCTCGAGCGAGGACTGGTCGGTGTGCAGGTCGCGAATGCGCACACCGGCCTTGCTCAGCTCGCCGAGCAGCGTCGCGACGCCGGTCCGCTCTGCGCGGGTGTCGTAGTCGTAGACGAGTTCATGGCCGTCGCCCGCGACCGCGAGGTTGAAGGCGGAAAGGCCGGGAGGAACGGCGTTCAGCCGATCGACAACCTGAAGAACAAGCCGCTTCTTACCGAGCTTGCGCATCAGCTCGGCTTTCTCTTCGACGAGGACGATCTCGCCCTTGTTGATGATGCCGATGCGGTCGGCCATGTCCTCGGCTTCTTCGATGTAGTGCGTGGTGAGGATGATGGTGACGCCCGAGGCGCGCAGGTCGCGCACCACCTGCCACATGTCCTTGCGCAATTCGACGTCCACACCCGCCGTCGGCTCGTCGAGGAACAGGATCGCCGGCTCGTGGCTGAGCGCCTTTGCTATCAGGACGCGGCGTTTCATGCCGCCGGATAATTCCACGATCTTGGCGTGACGCTTGTCCCACAGCGAGAGGGCCTTGAGCGTCTTTTCGAGATAGGCCGGGCTTTTCGGTTTGTTGAACAGACCCCGCGACATCGTGACCGACGCCCATACGGTCTCGAAGGGCGCCATCATGATCTCCTGCGGCACCAGCCCGATCTGCGAGCGCGCCGCGCGGTAGTCCGTGATGATGTCGTGGCCGTCGACCGTGACAATGCCTTCGCTCGGATTGACAATGCCGCAAATGATGCCGATCAGCGTCGTCTTGCCGGCGCCGTTCGGACCGAGCAGCGCGAAAATTTCGCCCCGGCGGATCTCGAGATTGATGCCCTTGAGCGCCTTGAAGCCGGACGCGTAGGTCTTCGACAGGTTTTGAACGGAGATGACGGACCGCATGAGCTCGTATTGGGAAAAGGGGGCGGGTGCGCTGGCATATAGCGGTCCGCGAGGCATATCGCCAGACCGCAAAAATGACAGCCGCCGCGGCGCGTCATGCCGCGGCGGCCAAGCCGAAATATCACGCGAGATTATTCGACGACGCGGATGACGCGGCGCGTCCTCGGCTCGACGATCACGCGGCGATTGTTGAGCACCGAATAGGTGTAGGTGCGTGTCGTCGGGATGGCGCGAAGCTCGACCGTGGGCGGCACGACATAACCGACCGCGACGTCGCCTTCGACGGCGATCGAGGGCACGGTTTCGCGCTGGACGTAGGTCACTACCTCGTCCGGCGGCGCGACGCCGGTCGTCTCGACGATGGTCGTTTGCGCGGAAGCGGCGCCCGCCAGAAGCAGTGTCGCGCCCGCGAATGTTGCAAGAGATAACTTTCTCATAACTGGCCTCCGTGGTTGCCGTTGCCATCCCCAACCGTTTGGGCTGAGGTCGGTTCCGGTTCCACGCGAAGCGGGTGGAACTCACACGAGCGCGCTGAGATTGCTTAGTGTCCGCTTTGGGGCGAAATCGGGATATTCGTCCGGCATCTTGCTGCGGTTGATCCACATGGCATCGAAGCCGACCGATGTGCCCGCCATCACGTCCCAGCGGTTCGACGAGACGAAGGTTACGTCCGCGGGTTTGCATTTGAAATAATCCGTGACCAGCGCGTAAACCTCCGGCCGCGGTTTGAACATCTTCAGCACATCGACCGAGAGCACCGCGTCGAGGTCGCCGCGTACGTCCGCGCCGTCGACCGCTCCATCAAGCATCGCCGGGGATCCGTTGGAGAGGATGCCGGTCTTGTGGCCTTTTGCCTTCAGCGTGCGCAGCACCGCGCGCGCATCGGGAAACGCATCGAGCTTGAAATACGCGTCGAGCAATTTCGGCCGCAGCGCCATGTTTACCGAAGGCACGCGCGCCAGCGCATAGTCGAGCGCGCGCTCGGTCAGCGTCCAGAAGTCCGCGTAGTGACCCGCGAGCGTCAGCGTCCAGCTGTATTCGAGCTGCTTGGTGCGCCAGATTTCCGACATGCGGTCGGCATCAGGTCCCGCCTCGCCGCGAAAGCGCGCGATCGCGGCGTGCACGTCGAACAGCGTGCCGTAGGCATCGAACACGAAAATCGCCATTGATTGCTCCGATCAGGAATTGTCATTAGTTCTTTTGGGCATCGGGCGCCATGCTAACGTAGGGGCCGAATGTAGCACGAGCGGGCCCGCGCGAACGCGCATGGCAGCGACGGAGAGTGAGAATGGCGCCGGGGCAGAAGTGGTCGAAGACTTGGACCTACTTTGAGGGCGATTGGCGTGAAGGTAACGTCTCGATCATGGGTGTGCGCACTCATGCCGCCTGGCTCTGTTCGGTGGTATTCGACGGCGCTCGCGCCTTCGAAGGCACGACGCCCGACCTCGATCTGCATTGCGCGCGCGTCAACGCCTCGGCGAAGACGATGCAGCTGAAACCTGTCGTCTCCACCGACCAATGGCTCGGCCTCTGCGCGGATGGGATAAAGCGTTTCGACAAGAATGCCGCTCTTTATATACGGCCGATGTATTGGGCGGAGCAGGGCGGTTCGCTGTTGATCGCACCCGATCCGGAATCGACCAACTGGTGTCTGTCGATCTACGAGGCGCCGATGCGCGCGGCGGAAGGATTTTCGCTGACGCTGTCGCCCTATCGCCGGCCGACGGTGGAAAGCATGCCGACCGATGCAAAGGCCGGCTGCCTTTATCCGAACAACGCGCGCGCCATGACGGAAGCACGCTCGCGCGGCTTCGACAACGCCGTGGTTCTCGACATGCTCGGTAACGTCGCCGAGCTCGCTACCTCCAACGTGTTCATGGCGAAGGACGGTGTCGTCTATACGCCCGCGCCGAATGGCACCTTCCTCAACGGCATCACGCGCCAGCGTGTGATCAAATTGCTGCGTGGGTCAGGCATCAGCGTCGTCGAGGCCACGTTGCGCTACAAGGATCTCGAGGGCGCCGACGAGATCTTTCAGTCCGGCAATTACATCAAGGTGCTGCCCTGCACGCGCATCGGCGAGCGCTCGCTCCAGCCGGGTCCGTTCTATCGCAAGGCGCGCGAGCTCTATTGGGCTTACGCGCACGATAAAGCATGACGCTCCGCACCCGCCTCACCGAAACGCTCGGGATCGAGCACCCGATCCTCTCGGCGCCGATGGCCTTTGCCGCAGGCGGCAAGCTTGCAGCGGCGGTGACGGTTGCCGGCGGCTTCGGCATCATCGGCGGCGGCTACGGCGAGCCGGAATGGCTGGAGGAGCAGTTCAAGGCCGCCGGCAACACGCGTGTGGGCTGCGGTTTCATCACCTGGTCGTTGGCGCGTCACCCCAAAGTGCTCGATCAGGTGCTGGCGCACGCGCCGGCCGCGATCATGCTGTCGTTCGGCGCACCGGGACCGTTTTCTGCGGCGATCAAGGCGGCGGATGCGCTGATGATTTGTCAGGTGCAAACCATGAGGCATGCGCGCGAGGCGGTCGATGCCGGCGCCGACATTATCGTCGCGCAGGGCGCGGAGGCAGGCGGACACGGCGCATTGCGCGCGACTTTTACGCTCGTGCCGGAGATCGCGGATTATCTCGCCAGGAACGCGCCGCGGACTTTGCTCGCGGCGGCGGGTGGTGTCGCGGACGGCCGCGGACTCGCCGCCGCATTGATGCTTGGCGCCGACGGTGTGCTGGTCGGCTCGCGCTTTTGGGCGAGCAGGGAAGCGATCGTGCCCGAACGTTTTCAGCAGGCAGCGATCGACGCCGATGGCGACGCCACCATCCGCACCACGGTGGTCGACGTCGTGCGCAAGAAGGAATGGCCGGCGGAATTCACCGCGCGCGTGATGAAGAACAAATTCGTCAACGACTGGCACGGCCGTGAGGCCGAACTTGCTGCGCCGGCCAACGCGCCGCGCGAGCTCGAACGCTACGCCGCCGCCTGGCAATCCGGCGACATCGACAACACCGGTGTATTCGTCGGCGAGGCCGCAGGCCTCATCCATGACGTGCGCCCCGCCGCCGACATCCTTCATGCCATCGTGGCGGAAGCCGAGCGCGCGCTCGCGCGCCGTTGAATCGTTACTGGCAGACCCGTCCGGCGGTGTCGCAGTTCGGCAGCGTTCGCGACATGTCGTAGAGATAGTGGCGTTGGCTGAGCGTCGACAGCAGTTCGACACTGCGGAAGCCGGATTTCATCGCCGGCTCGAGAAATCTCCAGCCCGACAGCATCTTGTAGACGAAGGGATCGTCGAACGCGCCGGCGATCGTCAGCTTCGGGAAAAGCTTCGTTTCGCCCGCGCCGGTTTCCTGCGCCGACACGCGTACCGAATAACCACTCGCCAGCAACGAGGCGGCGAATTGTCTGGCGAAAGCGGCGCGGCCGGAAGGCGTTTTCGGCGCCGGCCGCAGGGGATGGGGCGCGGCATGCGGCGCGGGCTCCGCTTTCGGATTCTGTCGTCCTGCGTCAGTCGAAAACGGGATTTTCAGATTTTGCATCGCCTGCGCAAATGCGCCGCTTGGCGGCATGCAAAGCGCGGCGCAAAAGAGAAAGCACAACACGCGGCGGCAAGTCATTGCGTTGGGTTCGGCACTGTGAGGAAAACGAGCGAACATGAATTGCGGCGTTTGTAACACGGCCGTCGGTGCGCGTCAGGGAGTTCTGGGCGATGACGGCTTATTGCAACTCCTTCCGCGGCGGGATTGGGGCGGTGCGGCCGCGCAGGTCGTAGACGCGTGCGTAGCTCACGCCTTCGCGCACGATGTCGGCGATAATCGGTGCGGGCAGATCGCGGCAATAGAACACGCCGAGCTCCATTGCGAAGTCGGCGTCGTTGACTTCCCACGTCGTGTCGAACTCCTTGCCGAGTTCGACTTCCGCCGGCGCCCACGGTCCGCAGTACGCCACCACCCATTTGCGCCCGGCGGGCGGTTGCAGATGTTGTTCGGCGACATAGGCATGCAGGGCGTCCGAAGCCTGTTTGAACGCAAGGCCCCAGTAGTCGAGCATGTATCGTCCGCTTGCCGCGCGCACGCCGCCCGAGATCCAGTTGAAGGCGGTGTACTGGTAGGGATGCAGCCGCACCATGTCGATAACGGGCAGCGTCACGCCGCCGGCGAAAACCAGCGCGAGCGCGACGGCAGCCGCGTTACCGAAGCCCCGCGCTTTCTGTATCAGCCAGGCGCCTGCGAGGCCGCCCGCTACCGCGAACGGCGGGATCACGAACACGAAATGGCGCACGCCGTTGTAGAGCGCCGGCCGCATCACCATCGCGATTGCAATCGGAACGATCGCCGCAAATCCGATGATCAGCAGCATGGCGCGGCGGTTGAGCGGCAGCGCGTGTCGTGCAGCAGCGATCAGAGCGCCGATTGTTCCGGCGCTGCCGAGCGCGAGCATGATTTCCGGCAGCTTGAGCGCGAACAAATGCGGCAAGTAGGTCGCCGGCATGTCTGGAACCGGAATTAGCTTACCCTCGTACAATTCCTTCCAGGGCTTCTCGAAGAACTTGTCGAAATATTCGGTGGCGTAGATCGGATTGAGCGGCGAGACGATCGACCACGGCCACAGCAATCCCATCATCAGGTAGCCGAGCGCGAGCGCGGGCAGCATCGCGAGGACGAATTGTCCGAAGCGCGCGGCGGCCTCGCGCCAGCTCGTCGCGCGTGCTTCCTCGACGACGATCAGCAGCAACGCGAAAAAAACGTAAGGCGCGGCGACGACGGTGAGAATACGCGAGCCGAAAGCGAGGCCGATGCCGACGCCGGCAAATACGACCGCGCGGGCGTCCGGTCGCGGGTAGTCTTCGAGCGCGCGCACGACGCCGTAAACGAGCACGATCATGGCGGTCGCGAAGGGCGCATCCTTCGCGTTCATGAACATGTGGCCGTAATAGATCGGGCAGGTTGCGAGCAGCGTCAGCGCAACAAGCCCGGCGACCGGTCCGCCGAGGCGGCGGGCAAGTCGCCACGTCACGATCAGTCCGATGAGCCCGACGATCGCGCCGACAAGCCGCCGCGTCTCGAACAGGCCGAGCGGCAGCACCTTGGCGGCGAGCGCGGCGGCCATGTCGAAGCCGCCGCCGTATTTGTAGAGATTGACGAACGACAGCGCGCGCGCGTCGGCGAAGCCCGAGCCGTAGAGCTTGAGCAGCAGGTCGCCGTACTGCGAGTGGGTATAGTCGTCCCAGCCGAGGCCGTAGTCGCGGAAGGTTATCCCCGCGAGGAGCGCGAGGATAACGAGAAGGAATACCGCGATGCGGTCGGCAAAGAACAAGTCGCGCGGAACGTTCAGAAGAACGCTTCTTTCTGCCGATATTCCGCGCGGAGACTCTGCTCTTCTTTGGCCGGCCAACCGGTGCTCGGCTACTTACTGGCGGCCGCGTACATCTCGGCGACGTGGTCCCAGTTCACCAGGTGATCCACGAAAGCCTTGAGGTAATCCGGCCGGCGGTTGCGGTAGTCGATGTAATAAGAGTGCTCCCAGACATCGCAGCCGAGGATCGGTTTTGCGCCGTGAACCAGCGGACTTTCGCCGTTCTGGGTCTTGGTGACGACGATTTTGCCGTCCTTTACCGCAAGCCAGCACCAGCCCGATCCGAATTGCGTGGCACCGGCCTGGATGAAATCTTCCTTCATTTTCGCGACCGAGCCGAGGTCGGAGACGATTTTCTTCTCCAGATTGCCCGGAATCTTGTCGCCGCCGCCGTTTGGCTTCATCCACTGCCAGAAATGCGTGTGATTGTAATGCTGCCCGGCATTGTTGAAGAGCCCGGCGTTCTTGCCGAAAGAGCCCTTCACGATCTCTTCCAGCGATTTTCCCTCGAGACCACTGCCTTCCAGAAGCTTGTTGCCGTTGTCGACATAAGCCTTGTGGTGCTTGTCGTGGTGATATTCCAGCGTTTCGCGCGACATATAGGGCGCGAGCGCATCGTGGGCATAAGGCAAATCAGGCAGCGTGAACGCCATTGCATCCTCCTCGTCCGGCAACTCTGTAAAATAAGCCACCCGCCAAGTGAAACCGGCACGTCCTCGCGGGAGTTCCATTTTAATTAGGCGCTGCTGAGCGCGGGAGCAACCGGCTAACGGTCAGGCTTTGGCTCGAAGCCGGCGGGTCACGATTGCAATAATGTCACGGTCCCACAGTCTTGAAGGTGTAGGAGTGGCGATCCTTGGTGTTAATTGAGTATGAAGGTCTTGGCTGGTATTTTAACCTTGGCGGTTGTGGCCGCCGACGCAAGATGCGAAAATTTATTGTAGTTACAAGGCCTTAGTGTAAGCGCACAAGATTCAACCGAACCGCCGAGGCGGGTTGAGGGATCGAATAAGTATAAGAGGGCAGAGCCGCGTATGGTCGTGTTGTTATTTATCTGCAGCGTCATCTGCATCGCGGGCGGCGCTGCGGCAATCGGGCTCGGGATCCCCGTCAAAGAATTCAGCTTCGGGAACACGCTGATTTTGGGCGGTACGGTCGCCTTTGTCGGCGGCCTGATCCAGTTCGGCCTCGGCCTTGCCGTTGTTCATCTCAACCGTGTCATGGACGCACTGCTGGCGACGCGCCCGCCTGTGCGTGTCGGGCGCGCGATGGAGCCGTTCGATCAGGCAGCGCCGGCGGCGCGCACCGCAACGGCACGAGTCCCATTCCCAACGCGGCCGGTACCGCCGACACCTGAGGCGCCATCGGTCTCGCCGCCAGTACCGGAGTCCGTCGCGCCAGAGGTGCAGGTCGCGCCTGCTTTACGCAATCCCGATGAGCCTCCGATGGTCGCCGAGGATGCCGAGACGTCACTATCTCCGCAGCTGACACCGGCATCTCCCCAGCAGACACCGGCGCCGATTATTGGCACCCCATCGGAAAATGCAGATCAAACGCGGCTAACGCATCCGGCTCCCGTGGTCGAGGCCAATACGGATTGGCGTGCGTCGACGCCGGCAACGCGCTCTCCGCAAACGACATTCTTCGACGACATGTGGCCGGCAGAACCGCCACGGGCGCCACGGCTAGCCGAGGAGCCGCAGCACGAGCAAAACGCGGACGTCGTGACCGAGACCGTCCCCTACCGGGAGGCCGGCCCGCCGCTGCGCGCTCCGATAGGCGATGTGCACACGGTTGCCATCCTGAAATCCGGCGTGGTCGACGGAATGGGCTACACGCTCTATGTCGACGGCTCGATCGAAGCCGAGTTGCCGCAGGGAAAGCTGCGCTTTGCCTCCATCAATGAGCTGCGCGCTCATCTCGAAAAGGGTTCTTGATAAAGCGGGCTGAGGCTGGCCCGCCCCAAAGGCGCGCTCTGCGGCGGTATATTGCTGATTTTTACAGCAAAAGCCGAAGAATAGACGCACATTCATGCAATCACTTCTTGCAGAGATTGCAGTGCGCTAATAGCATTACTGCAAATACAACTGTCGATCCTATATTTGCGATTTTGGTGCTGGCAGCCGGCCGGCACAACACGCGGCTTACGGGCCGTCATGCAGGATGACGATAATGAGCGACACATCCGCCCATGGAAATTTCATCGAACTGACCGCGGAGATCGTGTCCGCTTATGTCAGCAACAATACGGTAGCGGCGGGCGATATTCCGGGGCTGATCAATCAGGTACACGCGGCGCTCACCCGCGTCTCAGGCGGTTCGAGCGAGGCTCCGGTGGAACAGCTCAAGCCGGCTGTGTCGGTCAAGAAGTCGATCGCGCCCGACTACATCGTGTGTCTTGAAGACGGCAAGAAGTTCAAATCGCTCAAACGCCACCTGCGCACCCAGTACAACATGACGCCCGAGCAGTATCGCGACAAATGGGGTCTTGGTGCCGATTATCCGATGGTCGCACCGAATTACGCCGCCGCTCGCTCGCAACTCGCCAAGCAAATGGGACTGGGCCAGCAGCGCCGCCGCCGCTCGAAGTAAGTTTCAGCAAACCGGCGGCCGCATAGCCGAAAGTTCTGCGGATAAAATTCCTGTTTTTGTGGAAAGCGGCCGGGCCGGCACGCGTTATTTTTCGCAGTAATACAAGAAACTACAACAACTTGACCTAAATCGGGAGCAACTTATCCCCGTCGCCCCAATTTCGGCGATCATATAGGTAATTAATCCCATATATATACTTGCCAAACACAGTCAATTTGATGTGACGGACCAAAGGCTTACGAGGCTATCGCCATAGCCTTCGGGACGATTTGACTAGCTGCTGAAAGTCGGCAACTAAATCGGCATCGGGCTGTATTTGCGGTCTCGCCGAGCTGCCTTCTCAAACTGAGAGGTTTAATCATGCGCACCCTTATGGGGCTGCGGCATGTCGCCTTGGCAGATTGGGTGCGGCTCGCGACCGCGCTGGCTGCCTTGGCGACGGCTCTAGTCCAGTACCACTAGGTTGAAGCCCCAGCTTTGCCCTTTGATCCAGCGCGGGGCTGGGGCTTCTTTTTGGCCAACCTGCCGAGCAAGCTATCCGCTACCGATCGGCTTTGATCTGCACCGCTCGCGTGAGCGGCCTTAATGAAGGCGTCCGATTGCGCCTTGTCATCGTATTTTGGCTTTCTCGCGCGTTTGGTCATAACAACTTCGATTGTCTCGGCGGAATTGGTTTCCGAATCTCTATTGCTGGTTCCCCGATCTTGCGACTTTTCTTGAGTAGGCCATCGTCGAAAGTTTCGAGTGCGTCAGCTTTGGCCTCTAAGGCCGTGGCGACATGAATCGCATCTTTCGGCCTTACGCCCTCGTTCCAAACCAAGTCTTGCGCAGATTCGGATGTAACACGCGTCACGTTGCGCAAACGAATGTAGGAGCGGCGGAAAAACTTACGAATGATTTCTGCCTTGTCCTTAGCCAGCTTTGGACCATCACGAAGCCATAGCACTTCGGCTAGCGTAAGCGTCGAGGTGATTATCACGACCTCGCCTTTCTCCGCCCTTTCTAAAGTGCCCTCGCAATGCTCGACTTTGCCCTTTTCATTTTGAAAGAGAGCAAGGAAACAATCGCTGTCCCAATAAACGATCTCAGCCGGCACTTTAGTTACGGAGAATGCCTCTCACGTCCCCCACTGTTGGCAATTCACTATCGTCGGGCAATGCTGTCAGTGTTTCTGCGCGAATGCTAACGGGCATTCCATTCTTTCTGTAGTGAATGATGCCGGACACCTCGACACGCTTGCGGAATTTTTCGAACACATCAGTGAGCAGATTTTCCGGGAAATAACAGCGCACCTTCTGACGCAACATCA
>DASZVZ010000128.1:0-3682 GCA_035546875.1 Pseudolabrys sp. | reverse complement strand
GGCCGTGTCTCGATCCAGGCAATGAACGGCCCGGTGCTCGGCACGGCCGAATGGGTCGGCCGCGTCCCGATGAACACCGTGTCGGTGTCGATCAGTCCCGGAAACCGTCTTGGGCGCATCGCTTTCCGCATCGAGCGTTTTGAATCGATGACGCGGCGCGAATTGATCCGCGCCGGATTTCTCGCCAATCCGCCGTGGGCGCTGTGGTCGATCCGCTCGCGATTGCTCAACTCTCGCGAGGAAGCCTGGCAGGCACTCAAATATGCGCGCGGCGGCACGGTCTTCGCACGTTACTGGGACTGGCATGGCCGTTTCTCGCGACCGCTCGAGCTCGAGGACATCGACCGGCCGCGTGCCGACTGGTCGCATACGCCGGCTTTTCATCTCTTCATGCCGCTCGGCGACGGATCGACCGACGATCTGCTCGCCACGCTCGATTCGCTGCGTGCGCAAGTGTACCGGCGCTGGTTTCTGCACGCGGTGACCGGTGAACGAACGACGCCCGCACTGCTCGAAGCCTATCGCGAACAGGCGCGCGACGACGAAAGATTGCTGGAAGTTTCCGGCGGCGAGCGTCGCGCGCGGCCGGGCATCGCCGGCGAGGACAGGATCGCGGTCATCAGTTGCGGCGATTTATTGCAGGACTACGCGCTCGCGGCTTTCGCGGAAGCGCTGGCGGAAACGCCGACGGTTTCGCTGATCTATTCGGATGAGGATGCCATCGCGCCGAACGGCGTCTGGCACTCCCCGGTGCTCAAGCCCGACTGGAGCCCGGTGTTCTTTCAAGCCGTGCCGTACCTGGGCCGCCTTGCCTGCCTGCGGCATGATACGCTCACGATGGGTGGCGTCGACATCTTCGATCTGCTCGATGACGAACGCGCAACGCTCGGCCGCATTGTCGCGGGCATCGATCCGAAATCCGTCGGCCACGTCCGACGCATTCTCTACCATCGCCGCGCGCCGCCCCCGTCGATCCATCCGGCGCCGCAGGTCTTTGCACGCAGCGATAGCGGGCCAGAGCCGCAATGGCCGGAGGTTTCGGTCATCATCCCGACGCGCGACCGCGTCGACCTGTTGTCCGCATGCACGCGTAGCCTGAAGGAAAAGACAGACTATCCCAATTTCAACGCCGTCATCGTCGACAACGGCAGTACCCAGCCGGAAGCGCTCGCGCTCATGCGGGGCCTGCGCGACGATCCGCGCTTCAGGGTGCTGGAGCGGCCGATCCCGTTCAACTATTCGCGGCTGTGCAATGACGGCGCGCAGGTGACCAGGGCGCCGATGCTGGTCTTCCTCAACAACGACATCGTCTTCTTCGACCCGCGCTGGCTGAAGGCGATGGTGCGCTGGGCTGTGCGGCCGGAAATTGGCGTGGTCGGAGCAAAGCTTCTGTTTCCGAACCGCCGCATCCAGCACGCCGGCGTGGTGCTCGGCATGGGCGGGCTTTCAGGCCACGTCTATCGCCGTTCGCCGCTCCGGGAGCACGGCTACATGAACCAGCTCGAAAGCCCGCGCGAAACGCTGGCGAATACCGCCGCCTGCATCGCCGTCGCGCGTGAGAAGTTCGACGCGATTGGCGGCTTCGATGCCGACAACCTTCCGGTCGATCTCAATGACATAGACTTCTGCCTGCGCATTGCCGAACGCGGCTGGCAGAATCTTTGGACGCCGGAAGCGATCATGATTCACGCGCAATCGGCAACGCGCGGCATCGACAAGGACCCCTTCAACCTCTACCGGCAGGAACGCACCTATTTCATGCATCGCTGGGTCGAGGCGATACGGGACGATCGCTTCTTCCACCCCGGGTTGTCGCTATTTTCGCAACAGCCCGTACTGGCATGATCGCGCGGCTAGATCGCGCTGTGCCGGTATAAAAATTTACGCAGAAATCCGAGGTTCGCCGCCGTGCCGCGCCTTTGCAGGTCGGCCATGACTTCTTCCTTCGTGACCGGATCGAGATCGGAAAATTTCGCGGCAATTTCGTCGAGCGGATAGATTTCGCGATAAAAGATGTCGCGCTTGATCACCGGCAGATTAAAATTCTTTCGGAACAGGAATCCGGCCGCGTGCATCTGGTTGCGCTGCATGATCTGGTCGACAATTGCATCCGCGATCCTGTCGCTGAGTGCCGCATCGAACTGTGTCGTGCCGGCCCGGATGGCCGCCAGATGGTCGGGCGCAAACTCGCGGCGCATATGCTTGATTACCTTGTCCCGGTGCCTGGTCGGCAACATGGCCAGCGCCGCATCGAGCTCGGCGCGGTTGCGCGCACGCACGTGCGGACGCAAGGGCTCGGCACGAAACAGGATGTGCGGCCTGAAGCCGGCTGCGACCAGATTTTCCGTCAGCGCGCCCTCGCCGTGAAAAATATTCCAGCGCCGCGTGCCGAGCGGTCTGAAGCCGGCCCAGAAATTCCTGAACGCCTCGCTGCGCACGATCGACGGCCCGAACGAAATCAGGAAGGAGGCGACGTGATAGTGATGGTCGAAAACTTCCGACACGCCGATGAAGTCCTGCGGCCCGTCGAGGTCGGCGATGAGCTTGTCAAGGCCGTCGCGGAAGTAAAAGACACTGTCGTTCGCAATGACCAGGCGCTCGGGCTCGCCGAAGCGCTTCGACACAACGCTGATCGCGTCCTTGTAGCCACCGAAATCGCTGCCGACGTTTTCCCGCTCGATCATCAGGCAACACGCGTCGCGCAGCTCTTCTCTCGTAGCGGCGGGCAGGCTTGCGTTGAGCACGACGACCAGATTGAACGGGCTCGCTTTAAGTGCGGCGATCAGGCTCCGCGTGAATCCCGGCAACGTGGCGCCCGGAAAGAGCACGAGAATGAAGAACTTTCCCGTCTGCTTCGACAGCCGGCCTTCCTCGATGCTCTTGATGCGCTTTGCTTCGGAATGGACCCGCGGGTCGGCAAGACGCAGAGCGCGGCGGGCAATCTCGAGTTCGAGCACCAGCAGGTGCTCGGTCCAGTAGCCGGCCCAGTACAGGCAATAGCCCGCGAAGTCCAGAATCTTCCGGAAAACGCCAGCCGGCTCGCTGGTTTCATCAAGCGTGGCGATCGGTTTGTTCATTGCGCAAATGATAGCAACCCGCCCGGCGCCGGAAATGCAAGGCGGAATCTGCCGCGAAATGCCGCGTTCCGTTGGCTCTGGCGCGTCTTTCAGGCTTCTTCTATTAATCCACGACCGAAGGGCTGACGATGGCGAACTGCATATATTGCGGCAAACCGGCGGGCTTTCTGCGCAAGCGCCACCCGGAATGCGAGGAGCGGCACAAGAAGGTGCTGGACCTTGTGCCGCGGTTTTTTACCGAAGTGATCGGCAGCCCGATTTCCGCCGACCGGTTCAGCGACCTGCTGCTCGCGGCCACGAAGGCCGCATTCGTGCGCCCGCAGGAGCTCAGGTCGATCTGCGTATCCGGCATCAACAAGGCGATCGACACGATCTTGCGCGAGCGGTTGCTGACCAGCGCCGAGATGCAGCGGATCACCGAGCTTACCGACACATTAAGCGCGAAAATTCCCGGCGGGCTCGATCTCGACCAGAAGCTGATCAAGCTCAGCATCGTCAACGAGCTTTATGACGGCCGGATACCCGATCGGGTCTCGATCGTCGGGCCGATGCCGGTCGAATTCGGACGCGGCGAATCCGTGTTGTGGATTTTCAACCAGGTGCTT
>DASZVZ010000127.1:0-23032 GCA_035546875.1 Pseudolabrys sp. | reverse complement strand
AAGACCGGTTCCACATTTCTCCAACGTGTCTTCTACGACAACCGGGGCGAACTGCGCACGCGTGGGCTGCTTTATCCGGAGGCCAATATCCGCGGCTTCGGACATCACGACATCGCCTTCCTCATCGCCGGCGGCTATCCGGAGTGGGCCACCAAGCAGGATAAGCCGCTCTCCACGCTGACAGCCGATCTTGCCGCGGAGATCGCAGCACACCGGGGCTCGCTGCTGTTTAGCTCGGAGAACTTCTATCTTTTTCCGGCGCCCGGCGCGCTCAAGGATCTGCTCGAAAATAGCGGCGCGCTGTCCGGTCGCACGGCGCGCATCGTCGTCTACATCCGCCGCCAGGATGATGCGCACGAGTCCTGGTATAACCAGCGCGTCAAGGCGCAGGGCGAAACCGGAACGATCGAGGAAAGTCTCGAAAGCTTTCACGATCTTTGGGATTATCAGCGTCAGCTCGCGCTATGGGCGCAGGTGTTCGGCGAGGACGCGCTGATCGTCAAACGCTACCCGCCGGCATCGGGCGATGCGCCGCTGCTCGACGGCATCCTTGATACCCTCGGTTTGGCGGATTTCGTCCCGCGTTTGCCGCAAAAGAGCGTCAACGTGCGGGAGAACCGCGACATCCTCAGTTTCCAGCGCGAACTCAACCGGCTGCCACTCACGCCCCAGGAAAAGCGGCGCTTCCACCGCGAGTTGATGACGCTGAGCGAGCGGGCGAAGGGCCGTGGCATGTTCGATGAGCGGCCGCTGCTCGGGAGGGATGAGCGAGAGGCGATCATGGCCCGTTACGCCGCCGGCAACGCGGCGGTCGCGAAGCGGTATTTCGGAGGCGATCCATTGTTCCCGGCTCAGCCGGAACGGGCACGGGAAGCGGCCGGCTTGGCGCCGCGGGTCGAGGCCGGTCTCACCGACAAGAAAATGGTCTATATCCTCGGCTGGCTGCTCGCGTACAAGGATTAGGGGCGGTCGGCAGCATCATGAGCAACGTCGGCGATTACATTCACAAAGAGCATCCGAAGACATGCGCGCCGGACGACTTCTGGTCGCAGGTTAAGCGCACCGTCAACGGCAAGCCGGTGGGCGAGGACCAGATCGCACTCATCGTCGGCGCCGTCCTCGATGGGCTGAAGATCGAGCAAGGCGACACGCTGCTCGATCTGTGCTGCGGCAACGGCGCGCTCAGCGACCGCATTTTTTCGCGTTGCCAGGGCGGCCTCGGCGTCGATTTCTCCGAGCCGCTGATCGCGGTCGCACAGAAATATTTTCAGGCGCCGCCGGCGCGCGTCT
The DNA here is from genome assembly GCA_035546875.1 of Pseudolabrys sp. Classification (GTDB taxonomy): domain Bacteria; phylum Pseudomonadota; class Alphaproteobacteria; order Rhizobiales; family Xanthobacteraceae; genus Pseudolabrys. Next base: position 21,742 of record DASZVZ010000127.1, on the reverse strand, counting down.
ACCGATTGCAGGATGCGGAGTCGTTTTTACAGACGACCGACGACACCGCGCGCTTCACCAAGGCGCTCTGCTACGGCGCGTTCCAGTATCTGCCGCAAGCGATGGCGGAAAACGTGCTGGGCCTGCTGTACAAGCGGATGCCGCAGGTAAGCCGGTTCTTCGTCGGCAACCTGCCGGACAAGGCGAAGATGGGCGACTTCTTGAAGAAGCGTCCGGATGCGGCGATGGACGAGAACGACGCCGGTTCGGCGATCGGCATCTGGCGCACCGAAGAAGAATTCAGCGCGCTTGCGCGCGGCTGCGGCTGGAGCGCCGAATTCCGGCGGATGCCGAAACAATTTTATGCGGCGGAATATCGTTACGACGCCGTCCTCACCCGCGGCGTGCGATGAGCGCGGTCGCTTGACTCTCATGCGCAAGAACACCGTCGCAGATTTGGCGATATTCGGCGGACCGCGGCTCTTCACGACGCCGAAGCCGGTCGGGCAGCTCGACGCGCCGCCCGTCGAGGACTATCTCGCGCTGCTGCGCATTCCCTATGACGCGCGCTACCTGTCGAACGACGGTCCGCTCGTCCGCCGTCTGGAAGACAAGCTGTGCGAGTATCACGGCGTGCGCCATTGCCTTGCGGTCGCCAATGCGGCGCTCGGCTTGACGATGCTGATGCAGTTGTTCGGACAGGGGAAGCAGGGCGAGGTGATCATGCCCGCGTTTTCCTATCGCGGGCTGCCGCACTTCGCGCAATGGGCTGGGCAGATGCCGAAATTCTGCGACGTCGACCCTGTCACGCAAGGGCTCGATCCTGCCGCCGTCGAAAGCTGCATCAGCGAGAAGACGACCTCGATCCTCGTCGTTTGCAACTTCAACAGTCCGGGTCTGATCGACGAACTGTGCGCGGTCGGCGCGCGGCATAACATACCGGTTATACTCGACTCCGTTTACGGTCTGGGCTCGAGCTACAAGGGCAAGCTGCTCGGCGGATTCGCGCACGCCGAGGTGTTCAGCACTCACGCCACCAAGCTGCTCAACGGTTTCGAAGGCGGCTACATCACCACCAACGATGACGATCTTGCTGCCATGCTGCGCTGGCAGCGCACGTTCTGCCTGCACGGCTTGCGTCCGCCCGCAGCCGACAAATGGCCGCACGGCCTCGGGCTGAATGCCAAGCTGAACGAACTGCATGCCGCGATGGCGCTTGCTTGCCTTGAGCGGCTCGGCGGCGTGATCGAGCGCAACAAGGCGCGCTACGAGGGTTACAAGGCTGCGATTGCCGGCATTCCGGGCCTTTCGCTGATGCCTTACCTCGAGGACAAGACCGAAAAGCGCAATTACGAGATGGCGGTGCTCGACGTGGACAAGAGCTGGCCGTTGACGCGCGACCAGATTTTGGCGCTGCTCAAGGCGGAAGGCGCAGCGATCAGTCCTTATTACAGCCCGCCGCTGCACAAGTCGCCGCACAGTCCTGCCGGGATGACGCCGCCGGATCTGCCGGTGTCGGAGAGCCTCGCGACGCGATTCGTGCAGTTGCCGGTCGGTGAAATGGTGACGCTCGACGATGTCGCTGCGGTCGGCGCGTTCCTGAAATTCCTGCACGGACATGGCGCGGAGATTTCCCCCCGCATGCGCAAGGCGGCCTGACATGAGCAGCACGCCGCAACTCGCAGTCCTGGGCGGAACGCCGGCTTTCGCGAGCCCGCTGCACGTCGCGCAGGTCAACCTGCCGCCGTGGGAGAAAGTCGAGGCGGCGTTCCGCGGTATTTTCGAGCGGCATTATTTCGCCAATCACGGCCCCCTGGTGCAGAAACTCGACGAGGCGTTCGCCGAGACGGCGGGTGTCGAGCACGCGGTGTGCGTGACCAACGGCACCGTCGCGCTGATGCTGCTCGCGCGTGCGCTCGAGTTGTCGGGCGAGGTGATCGTGCCGGCGTTCACGTTCCCGGCGGCGGTGCAGGCGCTCGTGTGGGCCAATTTGAAGCCGGTGTTTTGCGACGTCGAGCGCGACACGCAGATGATCTCGGCGGCAACTGTCGAGCCGAAGATCACCAGCCGCACCTCGGCCGTGCTCGGGACGCATCTGTGGGGCCGCCCGTCCGATCCGGACGGACTTGCCGCTTTGTGCGAACGGCGCGGGCTCAAGCTGTTCTTCGACGCCTGTCATGCGATCGCCTGCACGCATAACGGCAAACGCATCGGCGGCTTCGGCGGCGGCGAGGCGTTTTCGTTCCACGCGACCAAGGTGATGAACGGCGCGGAAGGCGGATGCATGACGACGAACGACGCGCGTATAGCCGACCGGCTCCGCACCATCCGCAGTTTTCACGCGAGCCAGACATTCGCGCAGGTGCCGGTGCGTTTCAACGGCAAGATGAGCGAGGCGCAGGCCGCGTTCGCGCTGCTCAGCCTCGACGAACTCGACGAGAACATCGCGGCGAACAAGACGCGCTATGCCGCCTACAAGCAGGGGCTGGCGGGACTGCCGGGCATGGCGGTCATCAAGTACGACGACAAGGAAGAGAATAATTTCCAGTACGTCGTGCTCGAGGTCGACGAGAAGGAATTCGGGCTGACGCGTGATCACGTCTATCAGGCGCTGAGCGCGGAAAACGTCCTGTGCCGCCGGCATTTTTATCCGGGCGTGCACAAGATCTCTCCCTTCTCCGAGCAGAAGGTGTCGCTGCCCAACACCGATTTCCTGTGCGGGCGCCTGCTGCAGGTGCCTACCGGGCAGGCAGTGTCGACGGACGACATCGCGCGCATCTGCGAGCGCATCCGCGCCATCCGCGCGGCGCGCGCCCAGCTTCAAGATCGGAATAATCTGATCCGATGAAGCTCGGAATCATGCAGCCGTACTTCTTCCCGTATCTCGGCTACTTCGAGCTGATCGCGCGGACCGACAAGTGGGTCGTGTTCGACGTGGTGCAGTACAACGCCAAGAGCTGGATGAACCGCAATCGCATCCTGCACCCGACGCAAGGCTGGCAATACATCAACGTACCGGTCAATCACGCGCCGCACGGCACGCCGATCAAGGACATCGTGGTAAAAGATCGGGCGGCGGCGTTGACGCGCGTGCTCGGGCAGCTCGAGCATTATCGCAAGCGCGCACCGCATTTCCGCGACGTCACCGAGATCGTGCGCGCTGCGTTTGGCGGAGCGTCGGATCGCCTCGTCGACGTCAACGTCGCAACGCTTGCCGCGGTCTGCAAATATCTCGGCATCGGCTTCGATTATTCGCTGTGCTCGGCGATGAATCTCGATCTCGGCAATGTCGAGCACGCCGGCCAATGGGCGCTGGCGATTGCGAAGCAACTCGGCGCTTCCGAATATCTCAATCCGCCCGGCGGGCGCGACATTTTCCGGCAGGAAGAATGGGACGCCGCCGGCATCAGGCTGCGCTTTACCGAGATGCCGGATTTCACCTACGACTGTGCGCCGTATCAATTCGTCGAGCACCTTTCCATTCTCGACGTGCTCATGTGGAATGAGCCGGCGAAAGTGGTGCGGGCGCTGAGAAAGCAATCCTGATGGCGACTTTGCCGGACGCAGCGGCCTTTCCGGACCTGATTGCGAAGTACGGCAAGAAGGGCGAGCCCGCGCCGCGTCCGACGCCAGAGCAGCTGGAGAAGCATCGCGCCTATCGCGCCCAATTCGCGCACGAGCGCGTGACGGAAGTGGAGATCGCCGGCCGCCGCTATCGCATCGAATCGCCGTCGCCGAATTTCTTCTTCGACCGTCTGCGCAACGATAGACCGTTTGCATTTGCGCGGCTGCCGCACGGATTCTGGGATGCGCTGGTCATGCGCGACCAGATCGCCGCCGAGCCGCAACTTGCGTCGGTTCCGCTTGCCGAACGCCGTCTGCTCGCCTGCCGCATCGGAAGACTGGCGAAGCCGTTTCATGGCGGGTTCGTCGAAGGCTTCGATGCAGAAATGGCGGCACTCATTCCGGAGCACCGCAACAATCCGGACTTCTTGAAATCGGTTGCGTTCAAGGGTTTTCCGACGCCGGACGAGGACTTGTTCGATCCCGGCACGTCGCCGCAGGATCGTGCCGAGCGCCTCGCGCTGCTTGCGCAAACTTTCGCGCCCTACGAGCGCCTGTTCGATGCGATTGTTTGGAAACGCTATGCCTACTCCGGCGATCTCGAGCGGTTAGCGGCATTGTGCCACGACCGGCACGTCGTTCTGCTCGCGCGCGATTACTTCGGCGATTTGAAAATGCGCTGGAAATTATCGCGCTTCACTCACATCACCATCGAGCGCCAGCTCAGCCAGCTCATTCGGCATGTGTTGTTCGACAAGTTGCAGTCGGCGCTCTCCGGCATCGTGAAAGAGCCGGGTGCGCGCCCCGTTGTGCTGATGCAATGTGGCGGTTCGCTCGCCTATTGGCTCATCGCAAAATTGTTCGCCTGGAACCCGGCGGTTTTCTACGTCGACCTCGGTCAGGCCCTGAACATCTGGTTCATGGACCTCAAGGATACGCACGGCCAGGCGTGGACGCGCTTCTACGAGCCGGCACCGCGCAAATAGTCAGCGCTGGCGTGGCGGATCTTCCGTCGAGAGTTGGCGCAACTGCGACGACCAGCTCACCAGGAACGTGATCAGCGTCAGGCCCGTCCATATCAGCGAGAGGACGTTCGGATAGCTCCACGTTATGCCGTATTGCGTGAGCGGATGCGGCGGGTAGAAGAAAACCAATACATTCAAGATCAAGAACATGACGCGCAGTTCGGTAAGACCGAAGCCGCCGTATGCGAGTTGGAATTCGCCGCACACTTGGCCGCGAATAAAAGACAAGATCGATATGGCGAGGAAGGCAGCGAGCGCGAGAAATGAGAGGTCCCAGCGGACTATCCCGGACATCGCGATGCCTACTGAAAATACAAATTGCTCAATAACATCGATCGTATTGTCCAAAAAATAGCCGAAGCGCGGGCGTTCGATTTTTCGAAAGCGAGCGAGCGAACCGTCGAGCGAATCTCCGTACCAGTTCACCGCAAGTCCGGCGGAGGCCACCCACAGCCAGGTCGAGTTCCATGCAGACAGCGCATAGGCCGCCGAAGTTATGACCGCGCCGGCAAAACCCAGGGCCGTCAAATGATTGGGGGTTACCCACGCGGGGAGGCGGCGCACGAGCCAGGCCAGCGCGGGTTGTTCGAGCGGCTGGAGCCAACCGCTGTTTGAACGGCTGATCGTGACAGCCTCAGCCATGGACGTGTCCCCCCTCAACATTTTGCCGCGCGGCATATTTTTGTCGAAATGAGCTGCCAATGGTCCGCGCGTCAGATGGACGACGGACACTTTTCGGCCTTCCCAACCGCTATGCCTCTTGTCAAGTCCGCTCGCCCGCAGAACGGAAAAGATCTTACATTTACAAACGCTTGTAGTACTGTATACACACCGCTACGGATTGCAGTAACCGGTCGCTGGTTAACCCGGTAGAGTGTGGCCAGAACGGCTTGCGAAACGACGCGAAACAGGGGCGGGGGTTCGTTGCGTGAGCTCGATACATTACCTTCATCGACGCGATGAAATTGCAATCGTTGGCTGGGCCCTTCGATTTCCCGGTGCGAAATCCACGACTGAACTTTGGTCTCTGCTGCTTGAAGGACGCTGCTCGGTAACGCGCGTTCCTGAGGGCCGCTTTTCGCTGGAACGCTTCGGTCATCCGCGCGGCCGCGAACCCGGCAAGAGCTACACGTGGGCCGCGGGCGTTCTCGACGACATCTGGGGATTCGATCCGAGCGTTTTCGGAATCTCGCCGCGCGAAGCCGAGCAGATGGATCCGCAGCAGCGCATGCTGCTGCAGCTCACCTGGGAAGCGCTCGAAGACGCCGGCATTCGTCCGTCGTCGATCGCCGGCGCCGATGTCGGCGTGTTTGTTGGCGCGTCGCAGACCGACTATGGGCATGCATATTTCACCGATTACGCGATCGCCGACGCGCAATTCGCGACCGGCACCGCACTTGCGGTTCTCGCCAATCGCATCTCCTACATTTTCGATTTGCGCGGGCCGAGCGTCACCATCGACACCGCGTGCTCGTCGTCGCTCGTCGCGTTGCATCAGGCCGTCGAGGCGCTGCAATCGGGCCGCATCGACACCGCGATTGTCGCGGGCATCAACCTGATCGCCAGCCCGGCATCGTTCATCGCGTTTTCACAAGCTTCGATGTTGTCGCCGACCGGACTTTGCCAGGCGTTCTCAGCCAAGGCTGACGGATTCGTGCGCGGCGAAGGCGGCGCTGTCCTCGTTCTGCGCAAGGTGGCGTCCGCACAAGCGAGCAAGAATCCGGTGCACGGCCTCGTGCTCGCGACCGACGTCAATTCCGACGGTCGTACCAACGGCATTTCGCTGCCAAACATGGAAGCGCAGGAAGCTTTGCTTCAGCGCATCTATTCCCGCTCCGCCATCGACGTCGATCGTCTCGCTTTCATCGAGGCGCACGGCACCGGTACCGCGGCCGGCGACCCGATCGAAGCGAACGCGTTGGGCCGCGGCATCGGTCGCGCGCGCACCAATCCGCTGCCGATCGGATCGATCAAGACCAACATCGGCCATCTCGAGCCGGCGTCCGGTTTCGCAGGTCTGCTCAAGGCGGTGATGGCGCTCAATCACGGCATCCTGCCGCCATCGCTGCACTTCGATGAGCCGAGCCCGCATATCGAATTCGACAACCTGAACCTGAAGGTTTGCGATCAATCGCTGCTTTTGCCGAATGCCTCGCAATCGTTCGCCGGCGTGAATTCCTTCGGCTTCGGCGGCACCAATGCGCACGCGATCGTCGCCGCGGGCCGCAAATCGCAGCCGGCCGAAACACGCAATGGATCGCAAGCCGGGTTCTTCGCGATCTCGGCGGAAAGCCGCGGCGCGCTCGCGCAACTGGCCCGCGAATACGCCGAGCGGGTCGAGCACCTGTCCGATCAGGACACCGCAACGCTTGCCAGCGCGATCGTGTATCGGCGCGATCACCTGACGCATCGCGCCGTGATTTCGACCGCGCGCAGCCGGGACGTGGTCAAGGCGCTGTCCGCCTACATCGCCGGCGAAGAAGATTCAAATCTGACCGCAGGCGAAGCGGTGGGGACCGACAGCGCGGTCGCCTTCGTCTATTCGGGTAACGGCAGCCAGTGGGTCGGCATGGGCGTTACGGCCTACAACAACAACGCGCATTTCCGCGCGCATTTCGACCATGTGGACAGCTATTTCAAGCAGATCGCCGGCTGGTCGCTGAAAGATACGTTGTTCAGCGACACCCTGACCGACCGCCTGCCGCTCACCAGCATCGGCCAGCCGCTGTTGTTCGCGATCCAGAGCGCCGCCACCGCGGCGTTGCGCGCGCGAGGCCTGCATCCGGCGGCGGTGATCGGGCACAGCGTCGGCGAAGTTGCGGCCGCGGAGGCTGCCAACGCGCTCGATCTGCGCACCGCGATCAAGGTCATCTACTACCGCAGCACGCACCAGGAACTGGTGCGCGGCGCCGGTCGCATGGCCGCCGTTCTCGCCTCTGCGGAAGCCGTCACGCAATTGTTGCAGGAGATCGGCGAACAGCAGGTCGAAATCGCCGCGATAAACAGCCCGCGCGCGGTTACCATCGTGGGCTCGGCCGACGCGCTCGCCGCGTTCAAGGCGGCAGCCCGCTCGCGCGGCATCGTGATGGTCGATCTCGATCTCGACTACCCGTTCCATTCCACGCTGATGGCGCCGGTCGAGAAGGGCCTGATCAGCGACCTCAAGAATATCCAGCCGCGCGACGCCGATGTGCCGTTCGTGTCGACTGTGACGGGCGCCTGCGTGCCCGGCTCGCGGCTTGGCGGCCACTATTGGTGGCGCAACGTGCGTGAGCCGGTGCATTTCGCCGACGCCGTGCGCGAGGCGGCGAAGCTCGGCGCGCGCTATTTCGTGGAAATCGGCCCGCGTCCGACGCTGCTCAAGCACGTTGGCGATAGCCTGACCGGCGAGATCGGCAGCTTCGGTACGCTGTCGGTACTCGACCGTGCCGACGATCAGAATGTCGATCCGTTCGACAAGGCTTTTGCCAAGGCGCTGGTCGGCGGCGCTCAGATCGATCTCGGCACCGCCTTCGGCAGCGATCCCGGCCCCGAAATCAAGTTGCCGTTCTATCCCTGGCAGCAGAAGCAGTTCCGTTACACCGCCACGCCCGAGGCGATCGGCGTCGAACTCGAGCGGCATCCTTTCGCGGGCGCGCGCATCAGCGCGGATACGCTCGAATGGCATGCCCATATCGACACCTCGCTCTATACCGAGCTTGCAGATCACGTCGTCGGTGAGCAGACGATTTTCCCCGGCACCGCGTTCTTCGAGGTCGCGCTTGCCGTTGCGCAACAGTGGATGCGCACCGAAAACGTCATCATCACAAACTTCGAAATCTTCAAACCGCTCGATCTGACCAACGGCGAAACCCGCGAGGTGATGACCCGCGTTTCGCCAGGGTCGAATACGATCGAGATCTTCAGCCGTCCGCGCCTGTCGAATGCGTCGTGGCTGCTGCATTCGCGCGGCAAGATGCATCACGGCACGGCGACCGAAGCGACGCATGAGCCGGTGCTCGGGCCCGCGATCTCCCGCCTCGATACCGAAGAGATTTATCGCATCGCCGACGGCAGCGGCCTGCATTACGGCCCGGCCTTCCGCCTTGTCGACGAGGCGGTGACGCATGAGAACGGCCTGATCAGCGTGCAGCTCAAGCGGCAAAACGCATCGACGCCGTTCCTGATCGATCCGATGCGGCTCGACGCCTGCTCGCACGGCCTGTTCACGATTTTCCCGGAGCTGCGCGTCGAAGAACGCGGCGTCACCTATATTCCGGTGCGGATGGAAGAGACGACGCTCTACCGCCCGCGCATGACGCCCGAGCGCGCCGTCATCGAGATCATCAGCAAGTCCGAACGGTCGGTCATCGCCAATTATTACATCTACGGCGCCGGCGGCGAGATTTCCGCCGTGTTCCGCCGCGTCCAGTGTCAGGCCGTTCCGGTCAAGCGCCTGCGCTCGATCGGCAGCGTCGCCGTTATCGAACGCGTGCAGCTCATCGACGGAACGATTTCGGCCAATACCGGCGTGCCGGCGACCGCCCGCGACGTCGTTGCCGCCGCGCGCGACCGCGGCCTCATGTCGACCGAAGGTTCGAGTCCGGATGACGGCGTCCTGCTGGTCGAAGGTTGGGCGACGGCGGCGGCTTACGAAATCGCTTCCGGCCTCGCCGATGGCGGTACCGTCGACGTCGATATGCTCGTTGCGGACGGGAAGGTGCCGGAGAATCTGCGTCCGTGGCTGCTCAATCTGCTGCTCAATCTCGAGGCGGCAAATCTCGCGAAACAGGAAGGCGGCGTCTGGTCGCTCGTTTCGGACAATTCGCTGCCGAAGTCGGCTTCGGTCGTCAAGGCGCTCGCCGCCGAACATCGCTCGCGCGCGGCCGAGTTGCTTTTGGCCGGCGCGGTTACCGGATTTGTCGAGGACATCGCCAGCAAAGGCGCGATTCCGCCGACAACCGATTCCATTTTCCCGAAAGCCGCGTTCGACTTCTACGACGGCACCAATATCGCGACCGCCGAAGCGAGCGACGTGCTGTCTGGGCTGATCCTCGGCATCGACCGGATCTGGCCGGAAGATCGCATGATCCGCGTGTTGCAGGTCGGCGCCGGCCCTCTGGCGCAGGCGCTCGACAGGCTGCGCGACAACGTCCAGGTCACGATTTTCGAGCCCGACCGCCGCCGCTACGAGCACGCCGAACTGGGGCTCGCGGGCAATCACAAGTTCCCCGTGCTCACCATGGAGCACATTGCCAAGCTCGAGAACTACGACCTCATCGTTGCGGTCGACGGGCTCAACAGGTTGCCGTCCGAGCTCGGTCTTCCCGAGCTTAAAGGCTTGCTGGCGCCGCGCGGCCTTCTGGTCGCGATCGAGCCGCAGCCGTCGCTGTTCAAGGACATTGTATTTGGGCTCGTCTCGAAGTGGTTCCTGCCCGGTGCTGCGGACATGCCGGTCGGGCCGCTCCAATCGGCGGAGCAATGGGCCGCGGCGCTGGAACGCGCCGGCTTTGCACAAACCGAAGCAAATCTGGTCGCTTGCGGCTCCGATTTCGCGTCGCTGCTCGTCGCCGAATCGGCGGCCACGCAAGTTCTGGCGCAGGAAGTGCCGATCGACGCGCAGCCGGTGGCCGCGCAGCCGGCGCTGGTGGTCGTGCCGGCAGACGCGTCGCCGCTCGCGGCGAAGCTCGCCGAGCCCATGGATTCATCGCAAATTGTCGCCAGCCTGGCGGCGCTGGCTGATGTCCCGGCGGTCGTGCCGAACGCGGTCATCTTCGTTCCGGTGACGGAGGAAGACCCGATCGATGCGGTCAAGGCACTTACCCGGCGCTGCATGGACCTCAAGCAGCTCGCCGAGAAGGTCGCCGGACCGTCGACGCTGTGGCTCGTTTTCTCGGGTGCGCTCGGAACCGGGTCCTCGCCCGTTCGCCCCGTAGAAACCGGCGCGTGGGCGTTCTCGCGGACGCTCGCCAACGAGTTTCCGAAGCTCGATGTGCGGCGCATCGATCTCGCGCCCGAACTTGCCCCCGATGTCGCTGCCGAAAAAATCAAGGCCGTCATTGTGTCAGGCACGGCCGAAACGGAGCTGCAGATCGACGGCACGACGACGCGGGCGGTGCGCGTGCAATCGCTCAATCGCACTCTCGATCATTTGCCGGTCCCGCCGGCTGCCGCGGCGAACTTGCAGCGCAGGTCTTCGGTCGGCCGCCGGTTGGCTTGGCAGCCGACGGAACGCAAGCGGCCCGCCGACGATGAAGTGGAAATCGCGGTCGAAGCGACCGGCGTCAACTTCCGCGACTTGATGTGGATGCTGTCGCTGCTGCCCGACGACATGCTGGAAGACGGCTACACCGGCCCGAATCTCGGGCTCGAGTGCGCCGGCCGCATCGTGCGCGTCGGCTCCGCGGTCAAGGCGCTCAAGGTCGGCGATCGCGTCGCGGCCTTCGCGGGCCTCGCGTTCTCCACGCACGTCACCATTCCGGCCGCCCAGGCGGTAAAATTGCCGAACGGCATTTCCAGCGAAGACGCGGCCACGATCCCGGTCGCCTTCGTCACGGCCTATTATTCGCTGGTCACGCTCGCCAACCTCAAGCGCGGCGAGTGGGTGCTCATCCACGGCGGCGCCGGCGGTGTCGGCATGGCCGCGACCCAGATCGCGCAGGCGCGCGGCGCCAAGGTGATCGCAACGGCCGGCTCGAAGGCAAAACGCGACCTGCTCAAGGCGCTGGGCGTCACGTACATTCTCGACTCTCGCTCGACCAATTTCGTCAACGACGTGCGCGAGATTACCGGCGCAGGCGTGGACGTCGTGCTCAACAGCCTCGCTGGCGAGGCTATGGAGCGTTCGATCGATTGCCTGCGTTCGTTCGGCCGCTTCGTCGAGCTCGGCAAGCGCGATTACGTCACCGACACGCATATCGGCCTGCGGCCGTTCCGCAAGAATCTCACCTATTTCGGCGTCGACCTCGACCAACTGATGGTCGGCCGCAAGAGTGTGGGCGAGAAGGCCTATGCCGACGTCATGAAGATGTTCGACAAGGGCACGTACCGGCCGCTGCCTTACAGCGTATTCAAGGCGACGGACGTCCTCGAAGCGTTCCATCTCATGCAGCACTCCGGCCACATCGGAAAGATCGTGGTTCGTCCGCCGACGCCGGGCTCGGTGCGGGCGGCTAACAAGCCATTCACGATCAGCGCGCAGGGCACGCATGTCATCACCGGCGCCTTCGGAGGTTTCGGCCTCGAGACCGCCAAGTGGCTGGTCGAGCACGGCGCCAAGCACCTCGTGCTGGTCGGCCGCAAGGGCGCCGCGACCGAGGAAGCGAAGGCCGCCGTTGACTATTTCACGCGCCACGGCGTGAAGGTTCTCGCCGATCCGTGCGACGTGACCGACGCCCGCGCGCTGCAAAAGCTGTTCGAGAAGATCCGCGCGACCATGCCGCCGGTCGTCGGCGTCATGCACGCGGCCATGGTGCTCGGCGACGCGATCATCGCCAATCTCGACGAGGAGCAGTTCCACACCGTCCTCAGGCCGAAGGTCGATGGCGTCAACAATCTCGATATGATCACGCGCGGCATGGCGCTCGACTACTTCCTGCTGTTCTCGTCGGTGACGACGCTGATCGGCAATCCGGGTCAGGGCAACTACGTTGCCGCCAACGCCTATATGGAAGGCGTCGCGCGCCGCCGCCGCCAGGAAGGCCTGCCGGCGCTGGCCATCGGCTGGGGCCCGATCACCGACGTCGGTGTCGTGGCGCGGAACCAACGCTTGCAGAGCAACCTGCAAAAACTGACCGGCGTCACCGGTATGCGCGCGCGCGAAGCGCTCGACCTGATGGCGCAGGCGCTGGAGCAGCCGGCGACGCAAGCCGAGCTTGCTGTCCTGACAATTTCGCCGAACAACTCCTCGTTCAGCAGCGACCGCTTGCCGGTCCTGCGTTCGCCGACCTACGCCAGCTTCATCCTGAATTCGCAAGGCAGCGAAAGCGACGTCGGCCGCGTCGACCTGCGCGCGCTGCTCAAGAGCGAGGGCCTCGAGGCGGTGCGCCACAAGGTCACCGGTACGATCGTGTCGCAGCTCGCGCGCGTGCTGCACGCCCGCGAGGAGGACATCAGCCGCACGCGGCCGCTCGGCGAGATCGGCCTTGACTCGCTGATGGCTCTCGAACTGGTGCTCAATCTCGAAGAATGCTTCGGCATGCGCATTGCGCTGTCCGGTTCGGCCGGCGTATTGACCATCTCCGGCGTCGCCGAGGAAATCATCGCGCACCTGAATGCGGACCATCCGCGCGAAGAAGTCGCCAGCACGGCGCTCGCCGAACAGCACGCCGAGACGGTCGATCCAGGCCAGTTCGAGGCGCTCAAGACGATGGTCGGCGAGGAAACGCAGAAGGTCAAAAGGCTGCTCAATTGACGAACGAATCGCCACTCGCTGGAAAGGCGCGCGAACAACTGCTCTCGCGCGTCGATTCGATGCGAAAGATGGCGAAGCCCCGCCTGGCTGAAACGCCTGCGCCGGCCCCGCGTTTCACGAAATTCACCGACTTTTCGACGCTGCCCGGTTATAGCGAGCTGCGCTTCCAGCGCTCGATCGGCGAAACGTTCAAGATCGAGAATCCTTACTTCCGCATGCACGAGGGTTTGGCCGGCGCGCGCACCGTCATCGACGGCCGCACGTTGCTGAACTTCTCCTGCTACGACTATCTCGGAATGAATGGTCACCCGGAGATCGTCGCGGCGGCGAAAGCCGCGATCGACCGCTACGGCATTTCGGCCTCGGGAAGCCGGATCGTCTCGGGCGAACGGCCGGTGCATCGTTCGCTTGAGCGCGCGCTCGCCGATCATTACGGCGCCGAGGAGGCGGTCGTCTTCGTCAGCGGCTATGCGACGAACGTCGGCGTTATCGGCCAGCTTTGCGGCGCCAAGGATCTCGTGATTTCCGATTCCGTCATCCACAACAGCGCGGTCATGGGCGCGGTGTTATCCGGCGCGACCCGGCGCAGCTTCGCGCACAACGAGCTCGATGATCTCGACCGCATCCTCACCTCGATCCGCGCAAAATTCGAGCGCGTGCTGATCGTGGTCGAGGGACTCTACAGCATGGACGGCGACTTCCCCGACCTGCCACGCCTGATCGAGATCAAGAAACGGCACGACGCCTGGCTGATGGTGGACGAGGCGCATGCGCTCGGCGTAATGGGCGCGAACGGCAACGGCGTGTTCGAGCATTTCAACGTCGACCCGAACGAGGTCGACATCTGGATGGGCACGCTGTCGAAGACGCTGGTCGGCTGCGGCGGCTATATCGCCGGCACCGGGGTCATGGTCGACTACATTCGCTGCCTCGCCGGCGCGTTCGTATACAGCGTCGCCATGCCCCCCGTGATCGCGGCGACCGTCGAGAAGGCGCTTGAAATCCTGCACCGCGAACCCGAGCGGGTCGCACGGCTGCAGCACAACGGGCGCTATTTCGACGCCTACGCCAAGAAGCAGGGGCTCAACACCGGCACCGGCCAGCACACCTCGGTGTGCCCGATCATCGTCGGCGATTCCATTCCGGCGGTCCTGCTGTCGCAGCAGCTCTTCCACCGCGGCGTCAACGTGCAGCCGGTGCTGCATCCGGCCGTGCCGGCGAAGACCTCGCGGCTGCGCTTCTTTCTCACCGCCATGCACACCGAGCAGGACATCGAGCAGGCGATCGATCTCACCGCCGAGGAATTGGCGAAAATCCCCGAAAACCTGCGCGCCATGAAATTCCCCGGTTACCCGGGTTGAATTAGCCGATATTCTCAGTGCATTGGGCGCCGTCCGGCGGCGCGGAATGATTCATGGCGCGCACCGTCCTCATCACGGGAGCATCGAGCGGCATCGGCAGGGCGCTGGCGCTGCGCTACGCCGCCGAAGGTGGCACGCTTGGCCTCATCGGCCGCAATCTCGAGCGGCTCGAAGCGGTGGCGAAAGAGTGCCGCGCTGCGGGCGCCGGCGTGGTCAGCGCCGTGATCGACGTGCGCGACCGCGCCGAGATGGCGAAATGGATTTCAGCTTTCGACCGCACTTCCCCGGTCGATCTGGTGTTCGCCAATGCCGGCGTCATGGAAGGCACGCGGCCCGGCGGCGACATCGAGCCTCCCGATCTCGCCCATGCCCTGATCGAGATCAACGTGCTCGGCGTGCTCAATACGGTGCAGCCTTTAATGGCCTCGATGATGGCACGCAGGCGAGGGCACATCGCCATCGTCAGTTCGCTCGCCGGCTTTGTGCCGTTGCCCGACGCGCCGAGCTACAGCGCGAGCAAGGCGGCGGTCTTGCGCTACGGCATGTCGCTACGCGCGCTGCTTGCCGAGCGCGACGTCAAAGTGAGCGTGATCTGCCCCGGTTACGTGACGACGCCGATGATGCAGCGCGAATCCGGCGTGAAGCCGTTCGAGATGGCGCCGGAGAAAGCCGTCGAAATCATCCGCCGCGGTCTTGCGCGCAACAAGGCGACCATCGTGTTTCCGTTCTGGTTCGGCCTGTCGACGCGGCTCAGCGGCATCCTGCCGGACAGGTTGCGGCGCTGGGTAAACGGTCCATTCCGCTTCACGGTATCGGATCCGAACTAGCGCGCCGGAGCCGCTCTTCGCTTACGTTAGCGCATGCTGCGAAACATGGGGCGCGGGTCCCCGTTTGGCGAAAGACTGATACCGATCTGTTCGACGTTCGGGAAACCACTCGAGGAGAGTAGATCTTTGATCCACGCAGCTGGGTCGGATCCCATGTCAGGAAGAGGCGGCTGCAATTTCTTTTCGATCGACGTGGCCATGTCAAACATGGCGCATTTGTTGAATTTCGCGCTCATCTTGCCGAGATAACCTCTGACTTTATCAATGCCTTGTATCCGCAAGACGTGATGCATCATCGACAAGCATATGATCATGTCGAAGTTGGGTATCCGCTCAAGCAGATCGAGACTGAGGGGGGCATGCACGAAGCCGCAATTGTAGTCTTTGTCGAGCGTGCTGGCCGCCTGACTGAGAGCAAATATCGAGCTGTTGGCGTCGATGCCTATTGTGAAACAGCCGGCTGCGGCGGCTTTGCGGACGAAATAACCTTCGGCGCAGCCGATATCGAGAAGGCTGCCGACCTTGCAGGCCTTGATTTGGGTTTCGACCATGTCCCAGCGCGTATCGCGCGCTCTCGACGATCCTTTCGATGTGATGCCGCCCACCCAGATCGGATGATAGCCTTCGTAAATTTCCACGCGCTTTTTGATCAGCCTGTCGAAGACACGCGCAAATCGGTCCTGCTTCAAGCGATTGGCGGCTTTTTCCATCCGGCGCAGCACCGGCTTTGTTATCTGACGCGGACACCGCGCTTTCAGCACGCGCCACCGCTCCGCGGCTTCCTTCCAGTTCTTGCGCGCCATTGCGATGTCGGCATGCTCGGTTAACGCATCGAAATTATTCGGCTCGGTGTCGAGCACCTGCTGGGTATAGCTTTCCGCTTGTCGGTAATTCTTTAGGCCACGATACGCGCGCGCGAGCTCGATCTTCGTTGCGGTCGCGGCTTGGCCGTCGCTCCGCGAAACGGCGTCGGTCAGCAGTTCAACGGCCTTTTTCCAGTCTTTGTTCTGGATGGCGGACTTGGCGCGATGCAGATGGTCCGACGGTTCCTGGCCTTTTTGCGCGCTCAATTGCCAACTCCATGCCACTTGAAAGCCATCATCCGTCGACCCTTTTAGCAAGCTAATTTTAGCACTTATTCGATGCTACAAGGAAAAACATTCACTGCGAACCAACGAGTGCTCAGGCGGCAAGACGCTCTGCAATGTATTTCTGCGCCGGTATCACCGACTCATCCGGCTTTGCAGAAATCCACACCGCGCTGGTAATTGGAGAACATAGGACGTAGTGAAAAACGATGGAAAACAGGATTGCGTCCTTTTCCGCTTGTGTCGCTCCGATATTTTTTGCGATTTCCGTGTCGAATAGCGAAAGGACGCGCCGGAAAGGCGTCGACGCCGTCGCAAGAAAGTAGCCGAAGTCGTAGCCGAGAGGGCCGAGGTCCCCGAGTTCCCAGTCTATCAGGAATATCTTTTTTCTTTCGCGGCATCGAAGCGCATTGGTACGGTTGATATCATAGTGATTGAGGCAGTTCGGCAGTTTTGCGAAAATTTCTTCGAAACGGTCCGAACGCTCATCGACCATCCGATAGAAACCCCCAAAGCGGCCCCGCAAGTTGGTGTCGAGTCTTTGCAATCTGTGTGTCGCGCCGCGCAGAGTGGCGAGACCGCGACGCGGATTGCTTTTTAGCTCGCGTGACACTTGAGCAAATGCCTTGGGGCTGGGCTTGGTTTGGTCATTCTCAGCTCCGAGACCGTGCAGCTCTTGCAGGTTGGAATCAGATCGAACTTGGCTGAGGGTGGTTATATTATGAATAATTTCTTGCACGGTTTCTTCGTTGAAGTCCACTCGCTGTGGAACGATCGCGTCGTAGAACAGCGAGATGCACGCGCTAGATTCGATCGAACCATAGAATTTCGGTGCCGAAACACCTTTATCCAGCATCTGTTGATTGAACGTCGAGTTGAATAATCTCTCGCGCCGCGCGGAAGTGTCATTGAAGCGAATTTTCTCGAACACTGCCTGGCCGCCGGTACGATGGATTTTGGCCGCAACAATGTGGCCGCCGGCGATTTTCGGAACAAGTTCGGTTTGCCATTTGTCGCTTCCGAATATTTCCTTCAATATCGGCGTTTCATCGTGACCGATTTGATCGTGCAGTATACGTTCGACCGCCGTGCCGTCGTGCTGAAGGGCATATACGCGCAATAGCCTGTTCGCTGCCAGTTCCTGGTCATTTCTGCGCTTGGAAACTTCCGCAAGACGAGACCAACGGGCGATCGCAACTGGCCAATCTTCGCGTGCGGTCGCGATCTCAGCTTTCTCCCGCAGAGCATCGGGTTGAATCGGGTTGAATTGGAGGACTTGATCTACGGCCGATTCCGCTTCCGCAAAATTTTCCGTACGCCGGTAGGCAGCGGCTATTTTCAAGACTGTATCACGGCTGGCTTTGCTTAAGTCGTTGCCACAACTCCGCAGAAAATAGGCAAGAGCCGACGTCCAATCCTGACGAAGAAATGCGAATTTTCCGAATTCGATCAACACTGCCTCGCTTTTGGCATTTTGCGGAAAAGTCGCTGAAATCAGCTTGGCCGCCTGACTTTCGGCCAGCCGCACCCAGCGGGCCGCTGCCGCCGGCCAATCCTCACGTTTTGTCGCGATAGCCGCGTATTCGGTCAAGGCGCGCTGGTCAAAAGGATCATGATCGAGAACAAGCTTTGTTGCCGAGTCTGCGGCACCGAAAAGATTCAAATGTCGATAGGCGGCCGCGATCTTCAGAATTAGGCCGGGCCTCGCTTGCCCAAGATCGTTGTGGCACGCGCGCATGAAATACGTAATCGCGGAAGCCCAATCATGCCGCGCAAAAGCTATTCTTCCAGCCTCCACAAGCAGCGCCACGTTTTCGGGAGCCTGCTCGAGTGCGTCCGAGACAGTTCTTTGCGCGCGTTCGAGCTTCCCGGTCTTGCGGTACTCGATCGCCTGCGCAAGCGCTGCCTTCGGCTGCTTGCGTCGAAATAAAAACCGCATCCCGCTTTCTGTATTTTTAGTCCGGCAGCCGTCCCCCGACGGATTTGCCATGACAACGTGCCCCCGCCACCAGAAGATCAACTGCACGTTGCCGCAACCGTAAAAGTATCATGACAAAGCTGCAGGCCGCAAACCAAAATATCGGCCAAGCGGTTGCTATTAAACGTTATTTCGTCTCCATGGAGGAGACCGAACTGCAAAATCAGTCGTCGAACTCGAAATCGAGCGCGTAGTACCACTGATCGATATGCGCGCGGATGATCGGGTCGATCAGGGCGTCGATCATCGCCACATTGGCCAACAGGTCCGCTTCGCGGCCGCCGGTGTCGATCAGATTCAAGTGCGGAAGCACGGTCACCTTGAAACGCGCCCTGCCATCGACGCGCACGCTGTAAAGCGGGATGATGACCGCGCCGGCGAGCCGCGCCAGCCTCTGTATATAGGCGATATTGCCTTCCGCGCGCAGCGCACGCCCGAACGCCGGCGCCCACACGCGGTCGCGCGCAAGCTCGTCGACATACATCAGGATGCCCTGCTTTTTCTTTTTGAGGTACCGAACGGCCTCGAAGGCTGCGTTCTTGTCCGCGACAATGTAGTCGCCGCCGAGACGATCGCGCGCCTGGTTGGCGAGCATGTGATCGAAACGGTTTTCCGGCACGATGGCGATCGACGCGCCGCGCAGGCCCTGCGCCAGCATGGCGACCGGGATTGTCTCCCAATTGCCGAGATGCACGCCGAGAAACATCAATGGCTTGCCGGTCGCGCGCGCGGCCTCGAGATTTTCAAGCCCCTCGACCGAAATTCGGCCAGCCGCCCACAGCCGGTCGAGCACGGAAAACTCCGCCATTGTGCGCCCGACGCAGCGCCATAGCCGCGTCATCGCCGCGTTGGTCGAGGCTTCATCGGCTTCGTCCGGTCGCACGCGTTTCCAGAGTTTGCGGGCACGCGCGTCGCTCGGCAGATACTTGTATTTGACCAGCGGTCCCATCAGGCCGCCGAAACCGGAGCAGACGTCGATCGGCAGCAGGCGCAGCGCGTAATGCAGCCCCATGTTGATGAGGCCGAAGAAGACGTCCAGCACCCAATATTGAAACCAGCCGGGCCGCGGCGCTTGGTCAGCCATGATGCACGGGGCAGCCTGTCACGGCTTGTGGCGCCGCTGTCGCCGTCACGCCGGCGCGCGGCGCCCGCGCGTGCACCGTCATCGGCAGGCCGCCCTCCGGCCGCAGCGTGAGGCGGCACACCGGGTGCACGTCGTGGCCGGGTTTGAGCCGCAGCTCGAACTTCTGCGCCAGCGTCGCGAGGCACAGGATCGCTTCGGTCAGGCCGAACGACATGCCGGCGCAAATGCGCGGGCCGATGCTGAATGGGATGTAGGCGAACTTGGAAATCTTCGCCGCGTTTTCCGGGAGGAAGCGTTCCGGGATGAAGTGATCGGGTTGGTCCCAGAGTTTCTTGTGCCGGTGCAGGAGCCACGGCACGACGAAGATCAGCGAACCCTTCGGAATGCGCACGCCGTTGTAACTTTCGTCGCGCACCGCCTGGCGCGGCAGGATCGGCACCGGCGGATAAAGCCGCAGCGCCTCCTCAAACACGGCGCGGGTGTAGACGAGCTTCGGCACGTCCGCGAGCGTTGGGGAACGGCCACCGAGAACCGTGTCCAACTCATGTTGCAGCTTCAAGCGAACGTCGCGCGCCTGCGACAGCAGATACCATGTCCACGTCAGCGAATTGGCGGTTGTTTCATGACCCGCCATGAACAGCACGGCGATTTCGTTGCGCATGGCTTCCGGATCGAGCGGCTCGCCGGTCTCCGGATCGCGCGCGTTGAGCAATTGCTCGATCACCGAGCCTTCGTCCTTCTTCTGGCTGCGGTAATCGTCGATCACCTGCTTCAGCACGTCATGGATGCGCTTCACCGACTTGCGGATTCCGAACCCGTGCCAGCGCGGAAACCATTCCGGAAAGCCGAGCAGGGAGATGAGGTCGATCTGCCCGATCTTGCTTTGATACTCGCTGAAGCTTTCGACGATCTGCCGCGCGTAGTCGTGGCCGAGCTTGCGGCCGAACAGCGAGCGGCAGATGACTTCGGCGGTGAGCGTCGCCGATTCCATCAGCATGTCGACCATCTGGCCTTCGGATTTGGCCCAGCGGTCGCGCACTTCTTCCGCCGCTTCCACCATCACCGGCGCGAACTGCGACAGCCGCGAGACATGCACGATCGGCGCAATCATGCGGCGGCGCTTGCGCCAGGTCGCGCCGTCGCTGACGAAAAGGCCGTCGCCGAGCAGCGGCTCGAGCGCGTGACGCATCTGCGGCGCCTTGCGCTCGAAGCTCGGGTTGTGCGTGCTGAACGCGAACTGCACCGAGTCCGGGCTGTTGCACAGGAACGTCTCGCGCATGAACACGCGCGTGTTGGAGAAGTCGAGTTCGAAGGCGACTTCCTCCCACATCGCCAGGAAGTTGCGGCGCGCGAGCTGCAGCCGGCGGAAGCTCGACGGCGGCTCGGCCATGCGGGGCGGATAGGGCGGGACGAAATTGCTCAAGGAAGCTCTCGTATTGCGGAGGTCATTTCATTTCTAGGTTAGCACAACCTGGTCCGCTAGTGCTAAGGCCAGCGCGTGACATCCCTGTGCTGTTATTGAGGAATTTCTCTCCATTGTCATGGCCGGTACAAGGCCGGGCATGACCTCGACACAATCAGGCCGGACGCGCAACGTCGTCATTTCTTCCGGATGCGAAACGTCAGCACGCCCTTGGCCTCGGCCTTTCCTTCCAGCGTGTCGCCGGTCTGCCGCAGCAGGTTCGGAATATCGATCGCCGCCAGCGGATCGGTGCACTCCGCCACGATCAGATCGCCGCTCTCGAGCATGCCCAGCATCTTTTTCACCCGCAGCGCCGGCAGCGGGCATTTCAGGCCGCGCAGGTTCATGACCTTTTCTGTCATTGGCTCAACGGCACCATGGAGAGATTCCGGTCGGTTGCCGGAATGTGCGCTTCCGGCAGGCCCAGCTCGCGCCGCACGATATTGGCGCCGCGCGTCAGCGCGACCATCTTGTAGAAAGCGTGCATGCGGCTTGCCGCCTGCCGGCCGAAGCCGCAATCGCTGGTCAGGATCAGCCGCTCCGGCTCGATGTATTTCAGCGCGCGGCGGATCAGATCGGCGACTTCCTCCGGGCGCTCGACTTGCAGCGTGCGGTGGCTGATGACACCAAGCGCGACCTTTTTGTCCTTCGAGATCATCGTGCCGAAATGCTCGAAGTCCATGCCTTTGTTGAACGCGCCTTCGACCGTGATGACGTCGACGTCGAGCTGGTCGAGATAAGGCAGCGCCGCTTTGTAGG
The DNA here is from genome assembly GCA_035546875.1 of Pseudolabrys sp. Taxonomy (GTDB): domain Bacteria; phylum Pseudomonadota; class Alphaproteobacteria; order Rhizobiales; family Xanthobacteraceae; genus Pseudolabrys. The sequence goes on along the minus strand of DASZVZ010000127.1, from coordinate 223 downwards.
ATTGATCCTTGCTCGCGACGCGCTGCGCCGCCGGACTTCCCCAACATGTGTGGCACCACACCTCGCATTTGCCGCGCAGGCTTTTGACCTCCGCGTTGAACGCATCGACCCATTGCTGCGGCTTTATCTTCTGGTTCGGATCCGCGATCACCTGATGGATTGCCGGCTCCTCGATTTGCACCAGCGGCGCGCCGCAATCCGCGAGCGCGTGATATTCCTTGTT
>DASZVZ010000126.1:0-22497 GCA_035546875.1 Pseudolabrys sp. | reverse complement strand
CGGCCAAACTGGATTTGAGCGCGCTCAACGCCGATACCGGCACGATCATTCGCTCGGTCGCGTTCGAGCACGGCAAGGATGGCGAAGCGATCGTTCGTATCAAGCTGACGCGGCCGCGGCTGGCCGGCATTTCGCCGGACGGGCCGGGATGGAATTTGAGTATCGGCGACACCGTCATCGAGCGCACGAAGCCGCTCGGTATCGCCCGCAATATCGTTGGCCGCAACCGCGCCAGCATCACGATCCCGTTCGAAGAGCCGGGCAAGGTGCACCGCATCGTCGACCCCGACATGGGCGATACGTTGATGGTGGTGACGGCGCTCGGTCCGGCGCGCGGGTTCCTGAAGCCGCAGGAGTTCGTCGAGTTGCGTGCGCTCGCGTCCGCGCACGGAGTCGTGGTGCAGCCGATCGCCGACGACATCACCGCGGAGTTGTCCGTCGACAAGATCATCCTCAGCCGCCCGGGGGGCTTGACGATCTCGGCGATCGAACTCAATGGCCGCGTTTCCGGCATGTTCCGTGCGCTCACGTTCGACACCCAATTGTGGGGCTATAACCGCCAGGCCCAATTCAGTCCGCGCCAGTCCGAACTGATAGGCATGGCGGCGTCGGCGCCGAAAACGCGACGCAACCTCGCGCGCTACAATCTCGCGCGCTTCTATCTCGCGCGCGGCATGTCGGCGGAGGCGAGGGCGGTCGCCGAGGTCACGCTCAAGGATCAGAAGTCGGGCGGCGACGAGGTGACCGGCTCGGTGCTCAAGGCTGTGGCCGATGTGCTGCTCGACCGGCCTGCCGACGCGCTCAAATCATTGGCCAATCCGCAAATCGGCAATCAGCACGATGCGCCGATCTGGCGCGCAATCGCCTATGCGCAGCAGGGAAAGTGGGACGACGCGCGCGAAGGCTTCAAGAACGTCGAGGCGTCGATCGCGGCATTGCCCATCGAATTGCAACGGCTCGCTCTGATGAAGGCGGCGCGAGCTTCCGTCGAGCTCAACGACTTCAGCGGCGCGGCCAAGCTGCTCGATGAGATCGCCACCATCGGCGTGCCGCCGGAACTGGAGCCGACGGTCGAAGTTCTCACCGGCCGTCTCGATCAGGGTCTGGGCCGCAATGAAGAAGCGCTCGCGGCCTATCACAAAGCGGCCAACTCGAAGGACCGCCGCGCGGGCGCGCAAGGACGTTTGCGGGAAATCGAATTGCGGTTCTCCTCCGGTGAAATGTCGCGTCCCGACGCGATCGGTCAGCTCGAGACTCTCACGACTGTGTGGCGCGGCGACGAAACGGAAGTCGAAGGCCTGAAGCTGCTCGCGCACCTCTACACCGAGGAGCAGCGCTATCGTGATGCGTTCCACGTGATGCGCACCGCGATGCTGGCGCATCCGAACTCGGACCTCACGCGCAAGATCCAGGACGAAGCGGCGACCACATTCGACAGCCTGTTCCTTGACGGCAAAGGCGATGCGATGCCGGCGGTCGAGGCGCTCGGCCTATTCTACGATTATCGCGAACTGACGCCGATAGGGCGGCGCGGCGACGAGATGATCCGCAAGCTTGCCGACCGGCTGGTATCCGTCGATCTGCTGGATCAGGCGGCCGAACTGCTGCAGCACCAGATCGACCACCGCCTGCAAGGCGCGGCGCGTGCGCAGGTCGCGACCCGTCTTGCCGTCATCTATCTGCTGAACCACAAGCCGGATCGCGCCATCAAGACCTTGCAATCGACACGGTCGGGCGAACTTTCCAACGAACTGCGCGATCAGCGTCTGCTGCTGGAAGCGCGCGCGCTGTCCGAAGTCGGGCGCCACTCGCTCGCGCTCGAAGTGATCGCCAATCTGGACAGCCATGAGGCGATACGGCTGCGGTCCGACATCCTCTGGGCGGCGCGGCGCTGGCGCGAGGCAGCCGAGCAGATCGAGTTGCTCTACGGCGATCGTTGGAAGGACTTCAGGCCGCTGACCGAGAGCGAGCGCAACGATATCTTGCGCGCCGCGATCGGCTACGCGCTTGGCGAGGAGCCGATCGGCCTCGACCGTTTTCGCGAGAAATACGCCGCGAAAATGGCCGAAGGTCCGGACCGCCGCGCGTTCGACGTGGTGACTGCGCCGATCGGAACGAGCGGCGACGAATTCCGGGCTATCGCACGCAAGGTCGCCGGTCTCGATACGCTCAATGCGTTCCTGGCCGATATGCGCAAGCGCTATCCGGATGCGAGTGCGTTGTCTCCCGGCGCGTCGCCGCTGCCAAAACCTGGCACGCCGCAAGCTGCGGCCGCCAAGCCCGCCCCCGCCAAGCCGGATGAAAAGCCGAAGCCGGCGTCCGATGCGGCGGCCAATACGGCTAAAAAACCGGATGCGTCACACCCGCCGCAGAAAATACCCGAAGGCAAGCCGCTGAAGCCCGATCCGGCGCCGACCGGCTCGATCACGCGCGTGCCGATGCCGCGGCCGAAGCCGCGGATGATCGCGCATCGATAGGGCTTGGCCTTCTAAGTCCCGTAGCTCTGGATCAGCGAGCCGGCCACCAGGCTCCAGCCGTCCACCAGCACGAAGAAGATCAGCTTGAAGGGCAACGACACCACGACCGGTGGCAGCATCATCATGCCCATCGACATCAAGACCGATGCCACGACCAGGTCGATGATGAGGAAGGGCAGGAACAGCAGAAATCCGATCTCGAAGGCGCGCTTGAGCTCGGAAATCATGAAAGCGGGCACCAGCACACGCAGCGAAAGATCCTCGGGCTTGGCGGGCACCGCCTCTTTCGACATATCGACGAAGAGCTTCAGGTCCTTCTCACGCACGTTCTTTTCCATGAAGGCGCGCAGCGGCTGCGACCCGCGCTCGAATGCCTGCTCGGTGGTGATCTGATTGGCGACCAGCGGCCGGATACCGGCGTCGTAGGCGCTTTGCAGCGCAGGGCCCATCACGAAAGCCGTCAGGAAGAGGGCGAGCGACACGATTACCGCATTCGGCGGCGCCGTGGCCGTACCGAGCGCAGTGCGCAGCAGCGACAGCACCACGACGATGCGCGTGAACGACGTCATCATCACAAGAATGGACGGTGCAAGCGAAAGCACCGTGAGCAGCGCGATCATCTGGATCACGCGCTCGGTCAGTCCGCTGCCTTGCCCGAAGTTGACGCTGATATCCTGCGCGGCAGCGGGCGTCACCGCTGCCATCATCACCACCGCTACTCCAACCGCCACCGTCACAAGACGGACACGGCGGTCGGAAGTGCCGATCACGTTTTTCCTGAAGGACGGCCCAACAAACTCGCCATCTCCTGCTCGAGGTTATCGAAGGACGTCTTGGTGGCCTTCTGCTCCGCCCGCGGCTCGATGCGGGGCTCAACGCGCGGTTCGACGCGCGGCTTGATCTCTCGCGCGCGCGGCGGCTCCGGTGCTTTGGCGACTGGGGGCGCCGACGGCACGGCCAGCGGGTCGGTGACCGGCGGGCGATTCTCCGGGGGACGGCGCAGCGCGGCTTCGAGTTGCAGGGCCATTTCCGCAAGGTTGTGATCGGTCTGCGGCGGCGCGATCGGCTCAGCCGGCGCGACTGGCGCGATGCGCTGCGGCTCCGGCTGCACCGGCGGCGTTGCAGTCTCGCGCTGGTTCATGCGCGCGGAAAATTCGGCGGCAAAGCCGGTTAGGCTGTCGGATGACGCGGGCCGCGCGCGCGCGCCCGGCTCGGGCGCAAGCCACGGTTCGTCGGTGACATTGGTGCGATAGGGCCGCGGCGCCGGCTCGCTCGCCGGCTGCAGCGGCCAGGATGTTTCCGGCGCGGCGGATGATGCGCGGGCCGGCGTCGGGGCTGCTGGTGCGGGCGCGGGCGTTTCGGCGGCACGCACGGTATCGCGCGCGACCTCACGCGCGCCCACCGCGCGCACAATGTTGGGTTCAATGACGACGTCGGACGGGCCGCCGATCATCAACAGATGTTCGATGTTGTCGCGGCGGATAAGCACGAGCCGGCGGCGCCCGTCGACGGACGCGGCATCGATTACCGCGAGACGCGGCTGGCGTCCGCGCGCCGAGCCGCCGAGACGGTTGGCGCCGAAACGGCGTACCAGCCACGCTGTCAGTCCGATCAAGCCAAGCACGACCAGGAACGCGATGAAGAATCGCGCTGCCAGGGGAATCTCGTAGCCGAGCAAGGTCTCGAACATCAAAGCGCTCCATACTCCGCGCCACGGCCCACCGGCGGGAATCGCCTGAATGGTTAATGCCGTAGGCACTATTTGCCGCCCGTATTCCTAACAGATGATTAACAGAATGCACCTGTATTCCGCGGTTAGGCCGGTTCCCAAATACTTCGCATGGTAAACGTGACCTGAACGTGACCGGCGCTCGGTCGCCTTCCTTTACCCGTCATTAACCATACGCCCGGCAAAGTCTGCCTAGCGCGGCGCGGGCCGCGGGAAGGCGAGGCCGCCATGGCGATCATGGATATCCCAATTTTTTCGATGCTGCGCACACGCCTGCAGTGGGGGCAGGAACGCCAGCGTGTCCTCGCCGAAAACATAGCCAACGCCGATACGCCGAGCTTCCGCCCGCGCGACCTCGCCCCGCCAAAATTCGATTCCCCGAAGGCATCCGCCAATGCGGCGCCGCAGGTCATGCTGGCCCGCACGGAGCCCGGCCACATCGCCGGCATTGATGCGAGCGGCTCCTCCGAATTCCGCAGCCGGACCGATGCCGGCTACGAAATCCGCCCGACCGGCAACGCGGTGAGCCTGGAGGAGGAGATGATGAAGATCGCCGCCAACCAGATGGACTATCAGGCCGCGACTGCGCTCTACACCCGCAGCCTCAACATGCTGAAGACCGCTCTCGGCAAGAGCTCGTAGGCGAAGGATCGACTCGAGACGGCGACGCTTAGCCAAGGAGACGCATCGTGGACTTCCTCAAGACCATGGCCATCGCAGCATCCGGTTTGCGCGCGCAGGCCGGCCGCATGCGCGTCATCTCGGAAAACGTCGCCAACGCCGACTCGACGCCGTCGCGTCCCGGCGCCGACCCTTACCGGCGCAAGATCGCGACCTTTCATTCCGAGTTCGACCGCGCGCTCGATGCCCGCACGGTGGAGCTCGGCCGCGTCGCCACCGACAATTCCGCGTTCCGCATCAAATACGAGCCGGGGCATCCGGCGGCCGATGCCAACGGCAACGTCAAATATCCGAACGTCAATCCGCTGATCGAAATGACCGACATGCGCGATGCCCAGCGATCCTACGAGGCGAACGTCAACGTGATCAGCGCGACGCGCCGCATGATCCAGCGCACGCTCGACATTCTTAAAATCTAAACGAGGCTTGAACCATGCCCACTCCGCTTGCTGCTGCCGGCGCTTATGCCAGCGCCGCCCGTCTCGCCGCCGATCCTGCGCTTGCGTTGGCCGGAAAAACCGCCGCGGCCGGCGCCGGCGACACCAGCTTTGCCACCGTTCTGAAAGACGCGATGGGTTCGCTTAGCGCGGCCGGCCGCAAGACCGATGCGCAGGCGAGGGAAATGGTCGCCGGCAAGGGCAACATGGTCAATGTCGTCACCGCGGTGGCCGAAACCGAAGTCGCGATCGATGCCGTGGTCGCGGTGCGCGACCGCGTCATCCAGGCCTACGAAGACATCATGAAGATGCCGATCTGACCGATTTGCGGCAGGCGGCGAGGGAAACACGCGACCATGACCGGCACTGAAGTACTCGACGTTGCGCGCGAAGCGATCATGACGCTCATCCTGGTCGCAAGTCCGGTGATGCTGGTCGGGCTTGTGGTCGGCGTCGTCATTTCGTTGCTGCAGGCGGTGACGCAAATCCAGGAAATGACGCTCGCTTTCGTGCCGAAAATCCTGGCGATCTTCATCTCGCTGCTGATCGCGCTGCCGTTCATGGCGGAAAAACTGCAGGCCGAGATGATCCGCATCGCCGCCCGCATCGCCAGTGGCAGCTGATTCATGCACATCGACATCTCGTTTCTTCCCGCTCTGGCCGCGGCGTTCATGCTGGTCTTCGCGCGTATCGGGACGATGGTGATGCTTCTGCCCGGCATCGGCGAACTGAATTTGCCGACGCGTGTGCGCCTGCTTATCGCGCTGGCCTTGACGGCGGTGCTGCTGCCGCTGCACCGCGCGGCCTATACCATCGATTTGCAGGCGCTCGGACCGGTGCTGATGATGGCCGCCGAAGAAATCCTGATCGGTGCCGTGCTCGGCCTTACCGCGCGGCTGGCAATTTCGGCGCTGCAGATCGCAGGCTTCGTTGTCGCCAATTCGCTCGGCCTCGGTTTCGTCACGGCGGTCGATCCGACCCAGAACGAGCAGGGCGTCTTGGTCGGCAACTTTCTGACCATGCTCGGCATCACATTGATCTTCGCCACCAATCTTCACTACCTGGTGATCGGCGCGCTCAATGACAGCTACACGCTGTTCCAGCCGGGCGAGATTCCGATCACCGGCGACATGGCGCAGATGATCACCGGCATCGTCGCGCAATCGTTTCGCATCGGCATCCAGCTTGCCGCGCCGTTTCTGGTGTTCGGCCTCCTGTTCAATCTCGGTCTCGGCGTGCTGTCGCGGCTGATGCCGCAGATGCAGGTTTTCTTCATCGGCCTGCCGTTGTCGATCATGCTCGGCCTCGTGCTGCTGTTGCTGGTGGTCGGCGCCATGATGGGGACCTTCGTCGGTTATCTCGAAAACGTTCTCGGCGCGCTCGCGCCGCATGCGGCCCTCTAAGCGCAGGACGCGTGCATGGCCGAAGACAGCGACAACGGTCAAAAGACAGAAGATCCAACCCAAAAACGGTTGGACGAAGCACTCAAGCGCGGCGACGTCGCCAAGAGCCAGGAAGTCAATACCTGGTTCATCATCGCCGGCGGCACGCTGGCGCTGACTGCGTTTTCAAGCACGGTGAGTTTCAATCTCGCCGGAACACTGCGCGGCCTGATCGAGAACTCGTATCAAATCCGCGTGGACGGCATTGCGCTCGTGCACCTCGGTCAAACGTTGGGCCTCGCGGTGCTTGCCGCGGTGGCGATTCCGTTTCTGGTGCTCATGATCGCGGCGCTTGGCGGCAACCTGATCCAGCACCGGCTGGTTTGGTCGTTCGAGGTGCTGATGCCGAAAATCAGCCGCATCTCGCCCAGTTCCGGTCTCAAGCGTCTGTTCTCCGTGCAGGCACTCGCCAATTCCGCCAAGAGCATCGCCAAGCTGGTGGTGATGGGCACGGTGCTGACCGCGTTGATGTGGCCCGATCGGACGAGGATACAGAACCTCGCGTGGACCGATCTTTCCGCCGTTCTGCCGCTGACGCGCACCCTCGCGCTCAAGATGCTCGGCGCCGTCGTCGCCATGCTCGCGGTCGTCGCCGCCGCCGACTATCTGTTCCAGTACCGGCAATGGTTCGAGAAGCAGAAAATGTCGGTGCAGGAGGTGAAGGACGAATTCAAGCAGAGCGAAGGCGACCCGACGATCCGCGGCAAGATGAAACAGGTGCGGCAGTCGCGCATGCGCAAGCGCATGATCGCGGCGGTGCCGAAGGCAACCGTGATCATCACCAACCCGACCCACTACTCGGTCGCCCTCAAATACGAGCGCGGAATGGAGGCGCCAGTCTGCGTCGCCAAGGGCGTCGACGAACTGGCCTTGAAGATCCGGGAAATCGCGACCGAGCACGCGGTTCCAATCGTGGAAAATCCGCCGCTCGCACGCGCTCTCCACGCGACGGTCGAGATCGACCAGGCCATTCCGGTCGAGCATTACAAGGCGGTGGCGGAGGTTATCGGCTACGTGCTGCGCCTCCGGCGGGCGGTCGTCCGATAATTATCCAAAGGCCTTCAATATTCGACACTTGCGCCGAAGGCCCGGCTTAAGGCACTGAGGGACAGGTGCAGCTCTCGCCCCAGCGCGTCGAGGCTCGAGACCACATGGCAGTGCAGAAACCGCCAGCACAGACGCCCGCGCCTGACCGCAATGAGGGACAGCGCCGGGAGGCGTTCGACCGCAGCCAGAGCGCACCCCGCAGCGGCAGCATCGGCATGGTGCTGCTGGTCGCGATCCTGCTGGTCGGAGCTGCCGCCGGCCTCATTTATATCGGTCGTGACCACGCCCAGCCTTACATCATGGCGCTGCTGGCGTTCCTCGCCACCATCGGCGTGTTCTCGCTGTTCGCGATGGCCGCAGGCATCCTGCGCTTTGCGGGCAAGGAGCAGGGCCGTCCCCTGCTCAAGACCTTGGCGGACAATGCGTTCGACGGCATCGTCGTCACCGATCAGAGCGGGCGGGTGTTTTACGCCAACGCCACCTATCTGGACCTGATCGACGCCTCCGGCTCGGATGACGTGCGGCCGATCGAGCGCGTGTTCATCGGCGATCCGGAAGTTTCGGAATCGATCTATCGCCTGGTCAAGGCAGGCCGCGAAGGCCGCCGCCTGCAGGAAGAGGTGCGGATCGCCGGCGACAAAGCCGCGAGCGCGCGCTGGCTGCGTCTGCGCGTGCGGCCGTTAGGCGACAGTAAGCATGACTCCAAGCTGACGGTATGGTCGATCGCGGATGTTACGCGGGACCGGCAGCGTCAGGAAAACGTCTTCCAGGAGCTCCAGCATGCGATCGATTACCTCGACCATGCGCCGGCGGGTTTCTTCTCGGTCGATGCCGAGGGATCGATCGTCTATCTCAACGCCACGCTCGCGGCTTGGCTCGATCACGATCTGGCCCAGGTCGCGACCGGTTCGCTCAAGCTCACCGATATCGTTGCCGGCGAGGGCGCTGCGCTGCTCACCACGCTCAATGCGGCGCCCGGCGAAGTGAAGACCGAAGTGCTCGACCTCGATCTCAAGACGCGCGGCGGCAAGCCGGTGCCGGTTCGGCTCTTTCACAAGATCGCGTTCGGCGCGGACGGCGAGGCCGGCGCCTCGCGCACGCTGGTGCTCAATCGCGCGCGCGACGACGGCACCGACCCGCAGCGCGCTGCGGAAGTGCGCTTCATGCGCTTTTTCCAGAATACGCCGATGGCGATCGCGACCGTCGACAAGGCGGGCAAGATTGCGCGCAGCAACGCGCGCTTCGCGCATACTTTTTCCGACGTGCTGATGGGCGATGCACGCTCGATTCTCGCTTGCGTCGCGGAGCGCGAGCGTCCGGAGCTCGAAGCGGCGATCCGCAAGGCGGCTGAGGGCCAGGGCGACATCACGCCGGTGGAAGCGGCGCTGGTCGGTCCGGGCGAACGCTGGGCGACTTTTTTCGTCTCCGCCGTCGAGGAGGAGGATCGCGACGGAGAGTCGGCGATCGTCTATGCGCTCGAGACCACGGCGCAGCGCACGCTCGAGAACCGCATCAACCAGCAGCAGAAGATGGAATCGGTCGGCCAGCTCGCCGGCGGAATCGCGCACGACTTCAACAACGTGCTGTCCGCAATCATGATGGCGACCGACTTCCTGCTCAATGCGCACAAGCCGACCGACCCGTCGTTCCAGGACATCATCCAGATCAAGCAGAATGCCAACCGCGCTGCGGCGCTGGTGCGCCAGCTGTTGGCTTTCTCGCGCAAGCAGACCTTGCGCCCGCAGGTGCTGGACCTCGGCGAGACCGTCAGCGATCTCGGCATGCTGCTCAAGCGGCTCATCGGCGAGAAAGTGACGTTCTCGGGCGTCGTCATCGGCCGCGACCTGTGGCCGGTCAAGGTGGATATTTCGCAATTCGAGCAGGTGATTGTAAATCTCGCGGTCAACGCGCGCGACGCCATGCCGGACGGCGGCACGCTTACCATCCGCACCAGCAATGTGCCGGCCGCCGAAAGCAGCAACTTCGGCTACAAGGGCATGCCGATCGCCGACTATGTGCTGGTCGAGGTGGCCGATACCGGAAGCGGGATTCCGCCCGAAATCATGGACAAGATTTTCGAGCCGTTCTTCACGACCAAGGAAGTCGGCAAGGGTACCGGGCTCGGGCTTTCGACCGTGTACGGGATCGTCAAGCAGACCGGCGGCTTCATCTATGCGGAGTCGAAGCCCGGCAACACCGCTTTCCGGATTTTTCTGCCGCGTTACGTGCCGGGCGCAGAAGAGGCGGTCCCGGAAATCCCCGGTGCGGAGGCGCCCGCTATCGCCGGCGCCATGTCCGCGGCCGACACTGTTGTGCGCACCGCGACCACCGATCTCACCGGGCAGGGCACCATCCTCCTGGTCGAGGACGAAGAAGGCCTGCGCGCGCTCAACGCGCGCGGGCTCGCATCACGCGGTTACACCGTGCTCGAAGCCGGCAACGGCGTCGAAGCGATCGAGGTGCTGGATCGGGAGGGTCCTATCGATCTCGTCGTCTCCGACGTCGTGATGCCGGAGATGGACGGGCCGACCCTGCTCAAGGAGATGCGCCGGCGCAATCCGGATCTGAAGATGATCTTCGTGTCCGGCTATGCGGAAGACGCATTCCAGAAGAGTCTGCCGGAAGGCGAAAAGTTCTCGTTCCTCCCCAAGCCGTTTACGCTCAAGCAGCTTGTTGCGGCGGTAAAGGAAACGATGAGCGAGACCGGTTGACGCTACATGCGTCCGGTCAGCGCCAACACCAGCACCACGATCAGGATGATGCCGACGAGTCCTGACGGGCCGTAGCCCCAGTTCGCGCTGTAGCGCCAGCGTGGTACCGCGCCGACCAGAATAAGAATAAGCAGGACGATGAGGACTGTTCCAAGCATGGTGCGCCCCTGAGAAATGCACGGCGATGAGCCGCCGGTGGATCAGATTGTTTCCTCAACGGATGTTCCCCGTCTTTGTTCCATGTCGCGGAACCAGGACGCACGCAGACGCGGCGTTGAGGGCGTCCTCGCACGCGGCATCGCTAATTCTCTTTCAAGTGGTCAGTTGCAAACCTGGACGTTGCGCCAGACGCCGTTCACGCGCTCGCGCTGCATATGGCAGCCGTTCGGCTCGATATAGACGCTGCGATCCGGCTCCAAAGCGTTGGGGCCGTTCGCGGCAGTAACCGCGGCACCGGCGCCCGCGCCCACCGCGACACCGCCGACGATGGCCGGGATGACCCACCAGAATGCCTGTGCGGGTCGCGATGCGGCTGTGACGCCCGCAACCGCCAGCGCGCCGGCCGCGGTCATCGAAAGGATCGTCTTTCTCATGATCGCACCTCCCATATTCGCAAGGCGCGCATTCATGGGTGATGAAATACGCACAGTCGTTCAATGGACCGCGAAGTTAATCGTTCCTGATTCCGTGTGACCGCCGCGAGGCAATGCGGCGGCGAGAATTTGGCGTGCGGTGCCTTGCTAGTTACAGGCGTGCGCGTCTCTCAGCAGGCCGTTGAAGAACAGGATCTGGCTGCGCCGGCATGGGAAAAACTGGCCGGAGGTCCGCTGCGGCGCCTGAAAGTAACTGGCCTCGCGCATGGCCGCTTCGAGCTCGGCATACACCTGGGCCTCGCTTACCGAAAGCCCGCCGAGGCTCTGCTTCATCGGCGGCAAACTCGCCGACGCGCTGGCGACGGAAATCGACAGCGCGGCGATCGCCAACAGCGTTTTCATGGCCGACCTCATTCATTGTCTCGAATATCCAATTGCGGGCTCTACCGGAGGTTCCGGGCCGCGAATGACAAGGACGTGAGCGGCGACGATTTGCGCCTCTTACAAATGCCCGGAACTATGCTTAGGTGTTCCGGCGTCATGTGGGGGAGACCAATGCCATGATCCGACGCCGATCCTTGCTGGCATTTGTGATGCTTGCCGTCGCACTGGCGTTTACGGCCGGTGAAGCGGATGCACGCGCGGGTGGTGGTTTCTCCGGCGGCAGCCGCGGCATGCGCACTTTTTCACCGCCGCCAATGACGCGCACCGCGCCTAACGCGGCTTCGCCGATTCAACGCAGCATGACGCAACCCGGGCAGCGGTCTTCTTCGACGCTGTTCGGTCAATCGGGTTCACGTCCGGGCTTCTTCGGCGGCGGCTTGCTCGGCGGCCTCGCGGCCGGATTCCTCGGCGCCGGTTTGTTCGGTCTGCTGTTCGGCCACGGACTATTCGGCGGCATGACCGGTTTCGGTTCGGTGCTTGGCCTGTTGCTGCAACTGGCGCTGATCTTCTTCGTTGCACGCCTCGTGATCGGCTGGTGGCAGCGGCGCAACGTGCCGGCATTTGCAGGCGGAGCGCCGGCACATAATTTCGATTCGGGCCCTGGCGCGGCCGGCTTCGGCGCAAGCGCCGCGGCCGCCGCACCGCTCACGATCGGCAAAAGCGACTACGATGCGTTCGAGCGTCTGCTTGGCGAGGTCCAGCGCGCCTATGGCGCGGAAGATCTGGTAAAGCTGCGCGAACTCGCGACGCCCGAAATGGTCTCATATTTCGCCGAGGAGCTTGCGAAGAACGCCAGCCGCGGCGTCGTCAATGAAATTTCACAACCGAAACTGCTGCAAGGCGATCTCGCCGAAGCCTGGCGCGAGGGCGAAACCGATTACGCGACGGTTGCGATGCGTTTCTCGCTGATCGATCTCATGGTCGAGCGTGCCACGGGGCGCATCGTCGAGGGCGATGCTTCGCATCCGGCCGAGGCCACTGAAGTGTGGACGTTCCGGCGCGATCACGGCGGCGATTGGCTGTTGTCGGCGATCCAGCAGGCTTAAAGCCGCGACGGCGCTCAGACGCTGGCGGCTGCTTCGGCGGGAATGAATCGGCGTTCGAACTTTACACCGACCTGACCTTCCTTGCGCCAGACGACGCGGCATATGCGGCGCGGCGTCGACGCGTTGTGCCGGCGCGACAGCAAAAGAAAAAACTGGTCGGGCAGATCTTTCGCGTTCTCGACGTCGATCCGCGCACCGGTGTCGGAAATATCCGCCAAGGCGCAACCGTGCATGTCCTTGCCGTCGACGGTAATCCACGCCGTGTAACGCATCGGCCGGCGCGGCGCACGGCGGTTTTCTTTATTCGTTAGCGTCACGGTTGCACTCTCACAGCGGCGGAGGTGCGTTTATGAATCGTTAACAAACGCCCCGCTTTTGCCCGTTGACTATAAAAGTGGGCCATTACCAATTCATAAAACGGGAACAGATGAGCCTTCATCACGGCCCGTTATGGATACTTCCAAGAGGAGCTTTGCGGCCCGTGCAGGCCGTTGACCTTATAGGCAAATCCGTCTATGTGGCCGCCCGCAACCTGGTTTTCGGCTTAGCTTGCACGCACCCGGTTTGGGCCAGCGAACTCAAGTGATCCCCCAAAACTTGGATAGTTGCCGCCTTCGCGATGAGCGCGCGGGCGTACAACGCAAAGCGTGAAAGGAACTATGATGGCTGTCGGAACTGTGAAGTTCTTCAATACCCAGAAGGGCTATGGATTTATCCAGCCTGACGACGGGTCGAAGGACGTGTTCGTGCATATCAGTGCGGTGGAGCGCGCCGGCATGCGCTCGCTCGTTGAAGGCCAGAAGGTCAGCTACGAGATCGTCACTGAGCGCGGCAAGCAGGCGGCCGGCAATCTGGCCCCGGTCTGAGCCGATCGGTTACAGAATTGACGAGAAGCCCGGCGGCGACGCCGGGCTTTTTGATTCCGATGTGTCCCGCTAACCTGCGGCCGATCCAACAGGGAGAACGTCATGGACATTATTGCTTGCGGCTCGCGGCCGTCGAAGAAGATGGGCGCGCCGAGTTTTACAGGGACGGTGTGGCAGGATCCGATCATTCAGGCGCCCGATCCGGCACTCCTGCGCTCGGCCTGGGTGCGGTTCGAGCCCGGCGCACGAACCGCCTGGCATACGCATCCGCTCGGCCAGACGCTACACATCACCGCGGGTGTCGGCCGCGTACAGACCTGGGGTGGGCCGATCCGCGAAGTAAGGCCGGGCGACACGGTCTGGATTCCGCCGGGCGAGAAGCATTGGCACGGCGGCACGCCGACTTCCGCGCTGGAACACATAGCGATGCAGGAACATCAGGGCGGCGAGCATGTGAAATGGCTCGAGCCCGTGACCGACGAGCAATACAACGGCGCGGTTTCAAAATGACGCCGCTCGCTCAGAGGGTTGCGGCAGATTGGCGCTTCACCGGTTGGTGATCGGATCGGCGGGAATACCCTCCGTTTAGCGGGGTTCTGCAGGGCCGGTGGCACAGCATTCGCCGTGCCTTATTCGGGAGGACTCCATGACAATGCGGACGTGTTTGCCGATTGCCGCAGCCTTCGCGCTGCTTTTCGGCGCGAGCGCGCACGCCCAACAGGCCAATATGAGCTTCTTCGTCACGAGCGTCGGGGCGGGCAAAGGTGCCGATCTCGGCGGGCTCGCCGGCGCCGACCGTCACTGCCAGTCGCTCGCGCAGGCGGCTGGCGCGGGCGGCAAAACCTGGCATGCCTATTTGAGCACGCAGGGGGCCGGCGCCGTGAATGCGCGCGACCGCATCGGCAACGGCCCGTGGCAGAATGCCAAGGGCGAGGTAATTGCCGCCAGCGTCGACGACCTGCACAGCGCCAACAACAAGCTCACCAAACAGACCGCATTGTCGGAAAAGGGTTCGGTCACCAACGGGCGTGGCGACACGCCGAACCGGCATGACATCCTGACCGGCTCGCAGCCCGATGGCCGCGCTTTTCCGGCCGACAAGGACATGACCTGCAAGAACTACACGAGCAGCACGCAAGGCGCTGTGATGCTCGGTCACGCGGACCGGCAGGGCTTGCGCGATGACGAGCCGTCGCGCTCGTGGAACTCGTCGCATCCCTCGCGCGGCCCGGATGGCGGTTGTTCGCAAGCCGACCTGCGCAGCACCGGCGGCGACGGGCTCCTGTACTGCTTCGCGGTCAACTGACGTCTGAAGCAATCGAATGGGGCGGGCGCGCTGTCGGCGCGCCCGTCTTTTTTTGTCTCTACGGAAATTTCCTTGGTGCAAGCGGTTCCGGCCCGGCGGGTTTCTCAACTTTTGGAGCTTTAACTGGCCGTGGGGAATGGCGGCGCGTGATCGGCGAACGCGTAGCCTCGACCGCCAATCCAGTGCGCCTCGCGCACGCGAACTGAATACCCCTCTTGCGGTTATCGGCGCGGGCGCGCGAAGCTCGCGCGTGACGATGGCGCGCTCAAGGGGTCCCTCATGCGTTACGAGCTTTACTACTGGCCGGAAATTCAGGGCCGCGGCGAATTCGTGCGGCTCGCGCTGGAAGACGCCGGCGCTTCCTATGTCGATGTTGCACGCGGCAAGGGCGGAACTGAAAGGATGATGCGATTGATGGAGGGCAGGGGAACGGAGACGATTCCTTATGCGCCGCCGTTTCTCAAGGCGGGCAGGCTCGTGATCGGGCAGAGCGCCAACATCCTGCTTTACCTCGGCGCGCGGCACGGTCTTGCACCGAAGGCGGAGCCGGGACGGCTGTGGGTGCACCAGCTCCAGCTCACCGTCGCCGATTTCGTCAAGGAGATCCACGACACGCACCATCCGATCGCTTCCTCGCTTTACTATGACGATCAGAAGACGGAGGCGAAACGCTATACCGAGCACTTTCTCAAGGAGCGCGCACCGAAATATCTAGGATACTTCGAACGCGTGATCGGCAAGAGCGGCGGTCCGTTTCTCACAGGACGCAAGCTCACTTACGCCGACCTCTCGCTCTTCCAGATCGTCGCGGGACTGCGCTATTCGTTCCCGAGCGCGATGAAGCGCATCGAGACGAAGGTGCCGCGCGCGGTCGAGGTGCATGATCGCGTGATCGCGCGACCCAATATCGAGCGCTATCTCAACTCCAAGCGCCGCATAGCGTTTAACGAATGGGGCATCTTCCGCCGCTACAAGGAGCTCGACGCCTGACGCGTCATCCCTGCGCCTGAAGCGCCTTGCCGCCGGCAGCGACGGGCTTTGCCGAAACGAGCGTGAAGGCGATCACGCACGGCTCCTTGCCCTTGTTCACCCAGTTGTGGATGGTGCCGCGCTGCACCAGCACGTCGCCGGCCTTCAGGTGGACGCTGCCGATGTCGAGCTCCATGTCGATCTCGCCGGAGATGACGACCGCGTAGTCGATCGAATCGGTTCGGTGATTGCGCGGCGCGACGCCGGGGCCGAAGCTGACGACGCGGAACACGGTGCCATTGTCGATCGTGGTGCCGATTTTCCTGCCCGAAGGATCCTGATCGCCATCGTTGCTGACGGGGAAGCCCTCGGTCGACCAGATCACGCTGTAGAATGCGCCGGGCCGGTGCGAGAACACGTTCTTGGTCTGCTCGTCGATCAGCACCTTGGCGCGGCCGTTTTCGTCGTGGCCGGTCACGACGCGGCGAATGGTCAGGCTCATCGCTCATCCTCCACTTTCATTTCTTATTGTCACCGGCTTGCGGCTGGATTCGTGCCAAAGCAGATACAGCCCGGACACTACCACGATCGCGGAGCCGGCGATCAGTTCGAGCGTCGGCAGATCGCCCCAGAACAGAAAACCGAGCACCAACGCCCACACCAGCGAAAAATAATAGAACGGCGCGACCGCGGAAGCAGGCGCGAGCGATAG
Source organism: Pseudolabrys sp. (assembly GCA_035546875.1). Classification (GTDB taxonomy): domain Bacteria; phylum Pseudomonadota; class Alphaproteobacteria; order Rhizobiales; family Xanthobacteraceae; genus Pseudolabrys. The sequence continues at coordinate 6,037 of DASZVZ010000126.1, read as the reverse complement.
CGAGCGCGTCCAAAGATATTGCCCGGCCGCATTCACCGTTCCGTTGATCAGCATCACGGCGAGGTCGTCGCGAGACGGCCAGACGAAGCCGAATACCGGCACGGCGAGGGTAAAGAAAATGGCGAGGATGATCATCTGCCACATGGTCAGCGTCTCGACCGACTCGGTCGTGCTCATGCCGCGTACCGCGATGGTCACGCTGCCGAGCAACACCGCGTTGATGAGCGCGAAGATCGCGCCGAGACGGAAAATGTCGGCGCCGGGCGCCGCCACCAGCAGCACGCCGAGAAAGCCGACGATCAGCGCGCCGGCGCGCGCCGGCCCGACCTTTTCATGCAGCACGATGGCGGCGAACAGTGCGGCAAACAGCGGCGAGGAAAAGTTGATTGCAGTCGCGCCGGCGAGCGACATCATGCCGAAGGCTATGACGATCGCGCTCTGCGCGACCCCCTGCATCAGGTTTCGGCCGACGTGATCGCGCAGGCGGGCGGTGCGCAGGATGCCGAGACCCGTGCGCGGCAGGATCAGCACGCCGCAGGTGACGAGCGAGGCGATGGCACGGAAGAACAGGACCTCCGCGAACGAATAGCTGGAGACCTGCCACTTCGAGATCGCACTCGAGACAGCGAATGCGACAGTCGACAGCACCATGAACAGCATGCCGAGCGGAACGTGGTCGGCGCGCTTTGTCATTCGGCGGTCATCGGCTTGCGGCCGCTTTCGTGCCAGAGCAGATAAAGCCCAGAACCGACGACGATCGCCGAGCCCGCGAGCAGCGGGAGCGTCGGCATGTCGCCCCAGAAGATGAAGCCGATGACGATCGCCCAGACCAGCGTGAAATAATAGAACGGGCCTACGGCGGAGGTCGGCGCGAGCGATAGCGAGCGCGTCCACACATATTGCCCAAGGCCGTACAATACGCCATTGAACAGCATCACGCCGGCGTCATGTGCGTTCGGCATGGTGAAGCTGAACGGCAGCATTAGCGCGAACAGGGCGCACAGGATCACCATTTGATACATGGTGAGCGTTTCGGTCGATTCGGTCGCCGTCATGCCGCGCACCGCGGCGATGACAGTGCCGTACATCACCGCATTAGCGAGTGCGAACAGCGCGCCAAGTCGGAAGCTGTCGGCGCCGGGCGCGGCGACTACCAGCACGCCCAGAAAGCCGATTATCAGCACGCTCCAGCGCACCGGGCCGACCTTTTCCTTGAGCAGCAGGGCGGAGGCGAGGGTGGCGACGAGCGGCGCCGAGAAATTGATCGCCACCGCGCCGGCCAGCGGCATCAGGCCGAAGGCGATGACGATGAAGGCTTGCGCGATCCCTTGTGTAACATTGCGCCCGATGTGGGCGCCAAGCTTGCGCGTGCGGAAGACGCCAAGGCCGGTACGGGGCAGGATGAGCAGCGTGCAGATGGCGAGCGCGGCGACGCTGCGCAGGAACACGACATCGACAAAGGAATACTTCGCCACCTGCCATTTTGACACGGCGCTCGACGCCGAAAACAGCACAGTCGCCGCCAGCATGTAGGCGATGCCGAGCGGGACATGGTCGGCGCGCGTCGGCGATGCGGAAGCGCGCTGGTCGAGGCTGTCGGCGGTCAACGGGGTTTCTGCTCCGCGGCGGGCAAGGTTCCCTAGCACGGGCGCACCGTAGCAGGCAGCGGGAAAATGGAACTTCACCACAGCGCTGGACGCATGGCCGCTATCCGGTCGCCTTGCGAGCGGCGCGCGTAATCGGCCGCATCCGATTATCGGGATGCTCGAAGCGTATCGCGCACTCATGGAACAGCGCTTGTCGCGCGGTGTGTCGGTCAATCAGAACGCCTGCACAACGTTCCCTCATTTTGTTGTGCGCGCGAGAGTTTGAACCGCGCCCCGACGTCGCGAGTTTTTTTCAAGGTTGGCAATTCAGCCAACGTGGAAATGACAATCAAGGCGACACAAGGAGAACGAGATGCGGAAAATTCTTTTGGCGACGGGCGCCGCGATGGCGCTGCTGGCCGGTGTGACGGCCGCCGCGGCGCAGATGGACGGCCGTCCGGCCGACGACAAGGCACAGGCTGCGCAAGGGCAGGAGCGCAACCCGAACGGCGCGCCGGGCGGGTCGGTGAAGAATCCGTCGATCAACGGCAGCGCGACGACGGGCAGCGGCATAAGCAGCACAGGCGGCGCGGCGGTACCGCGCAGGGACGAGAGCAGCTCCGGTTCGGAAATCAAGGCCGGCGGCACCTCGAAGGGCGAGGTCGGCGGCCAGGCACCGGAAGGCCACTGACCGCCGGTGCAAACTCTTGCGTTAGATGCAATATCGCCCCGGCTCCGGCCGGGGCGATTTTTTAGACGCTCTTTGATTCGTGCACCCCGCGTGCCCGCAGTGGGCTGATCAGGCGTCTTCCGCCTCGAACGTGGCGTAAAGCGCGCGGCTCATTTCTTCGGCCTTGCTTGCGACCTTGGCGCCGGCAAGCAGCATGCGCAGGTATTCGGACGCCATGCGCGCGTAGGACTTCAGCGTCGCAATTTCGATCGGCGTCGGCTGATGCGGATTGGCGAAATACGTGGAAACGATGCCGAGCAACAGGCCTTCGCGCGTCATGAGCGGCGTGCTCTGCATCGCGCGATAGCCGGCGGCTTTGGCGGCGTCGCGATACTCGGCGTATTCAGGATCGTCGTTGACGTCCGGGATGATGACCGTGTCACCGCTGCGGAGCGCGCGCCCGCAGGCGCTGCTTGTGTCCTTGCGCACCTCCCTGAAGGCGCGCAGGAACGGGGCGGAGAAGCCCTTTTGCGCGACGATGAGGAGGTGATCGCCATGCGGCAGCTGGATGTTGCCGTATTCGGCGCCGTGCAGCGCGATGACGTCGCTCAGGATGGTCTTGACGGCCGCTTCGAAGCTGCGCTGAACGTGCAGCCGCTGACGCATCTGGTCGAGCATTTGGTGCCTGGCGACCCCGGAACCCGGTCCAGAAAGTCGGCGATTGCGACAAATGTAAGATGAATGCACCTTGGCCGGCGCAACCCCATTGGATCTGGCTCTGGCGGAGGACGGGAACGCCGCTATTGTTGCAGGCGCTACAAGAGGTTGCCGATGTCAGGACATAGCGATCGCTGGCCCGAATTACCTTACGCGGCATGGAAGGAGACGCGTGACACGCTGCACTTGTGGACGCAGATCGTCGGCAAGGTGCGGCTTTCGCTTACGCCCTGGCTCAACCATTCATGGCATGTCGCGCTCTATGTCACGGCACGCGGGCTGACGACGTCGCCGATCCCCTACGGCGCGCGCAGCTTCCAGATCGATTTCGATTTCATCGACGACGTGCTGTGGGTGAGGACGAGTGACGGGCATTTTCGCCAGCTCATGCTCGCGCCGATGCCGGTGGCGGAGTTCTACACCGACCTGATGAACGCGCTTGCCGAGCTCGGTATCGCGGCGCGCATCAACACCATGCCGTGCGAGCTCATCGACTGCATCCCGTTCGATCAGGATACCGCGCACAAGGCTTATGACCACGGGTACGCCAACCGCTTCTGGCGCGTGCTGCTGTCGACACACCAGGTGCTCGCGCATTTCCGCACCGGGTTTCTCGGCAAGACGAGCCCGGTGCATTTCTTCTGGGGCTCGTTCGATCTTGCGGTGACGCGTTTTTCAGGGCGGCGGGCGCCGCGCCACCCGGGTGGGGTGCCGCACATGCCGGATGCGGTGGCGCAGGAGGCCTATTCGCACGAGGTGTCGAGCGCGGGCTTCTGGCCGGGTGGAGGCTTGGCGCCGATCGACTACCCGGCGTTCTATTCCTACGCGTATCCGGCGCCGGAGGGCTTCGGCGATGCGAAGGTGAAGCCGGTGCAGGCGTTTTTCTCCAAGGAGCTCGGCGAGTTTTTATTGCCGTACGAGGCGGTACGCAATGCGCGCGATCCGGATGCTGCCCTGATGGAATTCTTGCAAAGCACCTATGACGCGGCGGCCGATTTAGGAAAGTGGGACCGCAAGGCGCTGGACTGCGCGATCGGCGAGTGCGGCAAGGTGAGGGCGGTTTAAGGCGACCCATGAACATCCGTTACTGCAAGATGACGAGGCGCACGAGCGCCGACGCGCAGGCACTGCTGCAAAAATTCTTGCGTGAGGACGAGCATTACCTCGACAGCAGCGCGGCCTATGGCGACAAGGGGCCGAAGGCGCTCGAGCGCGCGGTCGATCTGTTCTTGCGCAAGCCGGAGATCGGCTTCGTGTGGCTCGCCTATGCGGACGGGAAGGCGGCGGGCGTCTGCATCGTCTGCTACGCGATCTCGACCTCGGTCGGCGGCGTGGTGGCAAAGCTCGACGACGTGTTCGTGGCCGACGGCTATCGCGGCAAGGGCGTCGGCACGAAGATGATCGCGGCGCTCAAGAAGGAACTGAAGAAAAGGAAGGTCGGCCGCATCGACACGGCGGTGCACAAGCGCAACCCGGGGGCGGCGCGCTATTACGCGCGGCTCGGCTTCAGGCCGCTCGGCGAGGAGCGCCTCGCGCTGGTGCTCTAGAGCCGGATCCCCGCTTTCGCGGTGGCGAAGGAAAAGTCACCGGCGCGGGTTTTTGCGTGAGCGGGATTTCGATCGCGCGCGCGATTTGGGCTGCGAGCGCTTCTGGAAGACTTTCTTGCGCGCCGCGGCTTCGCGCTGCTCGCGGCGCTTCTTCGCGCGGCGCCGGCGGCAGGTGGCGCACTTGCAGCCGCCTTCTTCCAGGAACAGCTCGGTGTACTGCTTGCCGTAATCGACGGTGATTTCCTCGCCCGGCTTGATGCGGCGCGCGGCGACGTAGTCGATGCGCTTCTTGCCGCGGCGGATGACGGCCTCGGCGTTCGGGCGGCAGGCGTGATTGACGTAACGCGCGATGTTCCTGCGCGTGGTGCCGTCGATGCACCAATTCTTGTTCAGCTCGAACAAATAGCGGTTGCGCCGGTAGCGCTCGAGCTTGTCGGCGGCGGCGGCGGAAATGACCTTGCCGCTGTAGCGCACGATGAACTGGCGTTTCCTGATGGGGGCGGTGGCGAACAGGCCGAACCCGGTGAACGAGCGGCCGATGCGGTAGGGCTTCCTGGGCATTGCGAACGGGACTTGAGGGCTCGAACGGAAGGCTGCCGATGCCAGATGACAACGCGCGCGTCAATGCGCGAGTTGCATGACGCCCTCACGACGCGTCCGCCGGCTCGCGCGGCGCGAGGGCGGAGCGGTGGTAATCGCGTGCAGCGGGGACTTGCAAGCCGGGGAACCGACGGCGCGCGGCGCGGTTAGATAGGACATGCCAGCACCCTTGCCGGACCACGCGCCGAAATTCGTAACCTCGCCGAGCCTCGTGCCGGAGAGCCAGCGCTTCCGCGCCCGCGCGCGCGAATGCCGCGTGCTGGCCGCCCGGCTGCGTCTCGACTTTGCGCGCGAGCGCATGCTCAACGCCGCCGACCGCTTCGAGCAGAGCGCGCGCGACGCGCAGGCGCGCGAGATCGAGCACGGCATCGTGCAACTCGGCGAGCTGGTGCGCGGGCTGCACAGGTAATTTTTCCGCCACGTCCGTTTTGACCGCTTGCTGTCATTGCCGGGCGAACCCCGGTGATGACGCCGAATGTTTTGCGCGTGCCTCGATTCAAATTTCAAACAGCCAAGCGCCGGCGCCCGTGTTGTTTGCGACGCCGGGTGCGTCGTAGCCTTTTCTTCCGCCCCAGCGCGTTTTTCCGGCGCGCATCGGGCAAGCCCAAAGCGCAAACGCCGAGGGGTGGAGCGCCGGACGGCGCCACATCTCAACATCGCCTTGCGGCGCGCGCGTCTAACCGAGACGCGCGGCGCCTTCCGGCGCTCCAGTGCGGCGATTTCTGTCCCCAGGTCCGCGTTTCCGGGGACGCGGCGCGCGCGGGCGTTACCCGCCTTTGCCTGTCCCCGTCCAGCGAGCTCCTCGCGGACCGGTCCTAGTGCCGGCCGATCGGGCCCCGGGGCCTCCCGGGTGCGGGGTTACGAGTCCCGCGCGCGGGCGCCGCGCCAGCCTTAACTCCGCGGCTTTCGCCGCGGGC
>DASZVZ010000125.1:0-11782 GCA_035546875.1 Pseudolabrys sp. | reverse complement strand
GGGTCGCCGCCCGCACGGGGCGGCGGGACTCTTGATTGCGGAGCGCAAATCAGGAAAGCTGTCCGCGGGTGTGAGAACCTGGACGTAGATAAGGCCGCATGCCGGTTTGGCGACCGGCGCCGCCGATTTAGGGTCGCGCCTTTGGCGAGGCGCGCCGTCCTGGCCATTATGGCCGGGGGCGGTGCGCCATGTCCAGAGCGCAAGCTTAAAAGCCGCCGACCTGTCTCTACGCAGGTTCTCAACCCCCGGCTTGCCGGCCCGCCGCCGGCTGCGGCTGTGAGAAGCCACAACGTAGAGGAATGCCCTATGCCTACCATTTCCCGTCGCACTTTCGCCGCGCTCGGCGCGGCCGCTACCCTCATCCCGGCGGCGCCGGCGATCGCGAGCAATTCGGAATTCGACCGCCTGTGGTCGCGCTACGTCGAGCTCTTGTCGGCGCGCCAAAGGATCTGCGCCGCGATCGATAGTCCCGCGGATCGGAAGACCCTTCACCGGCTAGAGCGCGAGTACGATGAAAACTACGAGGCGCGTTTGTCGATCGAGAACAGCATCCGAGCGCTGCCGCCGACGGTCAACGCCGCGGCCGCGTTGCTGATCATCGACCTCGACAGGCTCGGCGACGCCGCAGCGGAAGATGGTGAGGGTCAGTCCCTCGACGTGCTCGCGCACGTGCGGGCCGGCCTTACCGGGCAAATCCGGCGCCAGGTCGACGCGATTATCGATGGCGCCGGCGAGAGACCGATCGACGAGCTTTTGCTGGCCGCGTGAAGGAGCGCGCGGAGAAAATAAAAGAGGCCGCCGATCAGGGCGGCCTCTTTGGCTTGTTAGCCGCAGACCGGCCACTCGCCGTTTTGACAACCGCAGGCGTGGCCCGGCGCACAACATCTAAAGCCCGCGCTGCAATTACAATAAGTCCAACCCGGCGTACACTCGCCTTTATAAACCTTGTTTTTTTTGAGTTTGATGATCGTCGCCTTTTCTCTTGGCGCGTTCGACGTTGCGGTCGCGTTCTGGGCAAAAGACGGCATCGTCCAGATGATCGATAGGATTAGTCCGGCGGCTAGAGATTTCGACATCTTCGCTCCCTCAGATGGTGACAAGTAACAATATAGCCGCCTTGCACCGGCTCGAAAACGCGAAGCGTTTGAGAAATTAAGGGCGTGCGCTCAAGCCTTGACCCTCGGGGTGTTCGACCCTCGGCGCGATGGTTATGGTCAGCCCGCAGCGCCCACAGCAATAGGTGGTGCCTTTTTCGTCGACGATCACTTGCATCGCCACCCGGCACACAGGGCAAGGCTTGGGCGGCGCGGCGACGACAGGAGGCATGCTCTACACATGGCAGCCTCTCACTAAACCGCAACTAAGGAAATTCCCTTAGAGGGTGAGAACCGTTGCAACAGCGTTGCAACGGAACGCCGTAATCTTCCTGATGCGGCATAAAACCGCTGATTTTATTGGCCGCGCGGAAAAGCGTTGACGGGCCTTGCCAGAACTTGCGGCGAAACGTAAGCGCTGTTGCGGCAGGCTCAAGTCTCAGTTGAGAACGGCTCGAACATGGCCGAGACCTACGACCTGATCTTCAAGGGTGGCACCGTCGTTAACCAGGACGGCGAGGGCGTGCGCGACATCGGTGTGCGCGGCGGCCGTTTTGCCGCGATCGGCGACCTGTCCCGCGCCTCGGCGGGGGAGACGATCGATTGCCGCGGGCTACACCTCTTGCCGGGCGTGATCGACAGCCATGTTCATTTTCGCGAGCCGGGCCTGACGCACAAGGAAGATCTCGAATCCGGCTCGCTCGGCGCCGTCATGGGCGGCGTCACGGCGGTGTTCGAGATGCCTAATACCGACCCGCTGACGACCGGCGCGGAAGCGCTCGCCGACAAGGTCCGGCGCGCGCATCATCGCATGCACTGCGACTTTGCGTTTTACGTCGGCGCAACGCGCGAGAACACCCGCGACCTCGGCCAGCTCGAGCGCCTGCCCGGCGCCGCCGGGGTCAAGGTGTTCATGGGGGCTTCGACCGGCTCCCTGCTGATCGAGGATGACGAAGGCGTGCGCGCGGTGCTCAAGGCCATCAATCGGCGTGCTGCCTTTCACTCCGAGGACGAATACCGGCTTCGCGAACGCATGAACCTGCGCGTCGAAAACGATCCGCGGTCGCACCCGGTCTGGCGCGACGCGACCGCTGCGCTGATGAGCACGCAACGCCTGATCGCGCTCGCGCGCGAGACCGGAAAGCGCGTGCATGTCTTGCATGTCACGACGAAGGAGGAGGCAGTCTTCCTCGGCGAGCACAAGGACGTCGCCACGGCGGAGGCCACGCCCGCGCATCTCACGCTTGCCGCGCCCGATTGCTACGAGCGGCTCGGCACGCTGGCGCAACTTAATCCGCCGATCCGCGATGCGGTACACCGAGAAGGAATATGGCGCGGTGTCGCGCAAGGCGTCATCGACAGCGTCGGTTCCGATCACTCGCCACACACGCGCGAGGAAAAAGCGCATCCTTATCCGAAGACGCACTCCGGCATGACAGGCGTGCAAACACTGGTGCCGGTTATGCTCGATCACGTGAACGCGGGGCGACTGTCGCTCGCGCGCTTCGTCGACCTCACAAGCGCCGGGCCGGCGCGCATTTTCGGCATCGCGCGCAAGGGGCGCATTGCAGTCGGCTACGATGCCGACATCACTGTGGTTAATCTCAAGCAGCGAGAAACCATCACAGACGAATGGACTGTTTCCCGGTCTAGCTGGACCCCCTACAACGGCACGAGCGTCACAGGATGGCCGGTAGGTACCGTGATTCGCGGGCGCAAAGTCATGTGGGAGGGAACTTTGGTCGACGGCGCCCAAGGCGAACGAGTTCACTTCCTCGAAACGCTCGCCAGCTAAAATGACATTGCGGCGATTAAGAAAATTACCCGCCGTTTATTTCGGCGCTTTGAGTTTTCCCCAGGCAATTTTCCGCGAAATTCCATGTGGATTGAAATTGGCGAAGCGGGGTTTAAGAACGACGCGTGGGCACCCTCCGCGTTCGGCGGCGCCAATGCGCCGGCACGGCGGGTGATGGGGACATGACTGATCTAATTTCGCTCCGCATGGTCGTGATCGCGGCCGGACGGCCGGAGCGCGAGCTATGGCGTCAAGGCGCCGGCTTGGCGTCGGTCCCGATCGAATTTTTCGATTCCAATGTCACCGGTGCGGGCGATGCTCTGTCGCGCGGCGGTATCGACATCGTTGTGGTCGACACCGGGGTGCCCGACGAAAAGAAGACAGAGGTCGTCAAGTTCGCGCGCTCGGTGCAGCCGCCGCCGTTCATCATCATGGCGGCGCCGCCGGGCGCTACGCGCTTTGATGGGTCCGATGGCACCGTCGTCCGGCCGTCCACGGTCGAAGACGCACGCAAGCTGGTCGAACTATGTATCCGCGTGAAGGTGGCGACACGCGTGCTGATCGTCGACGATTCCGGGACGATGCGCAGTATCGTGCGCAAGATCCTCTCGGCCAGTCACTTCGCGATGGAGATCTTTGAAGCCGAGGAGGGGATCGCCGCGCTGGAGCAACTGCGCACCGGCAATTTCGATCTGGTCTTCCTCGACTACAACATGCCGGGCCTGAACGGCTTCGAGACGCTGTCGGAGATCAAGCGCGAGAACACCAAAGTCGCGGTCGTGATGATGACCTCGACCGTGAGCAACGTGATGGGTGACCGCGCGCACGCCGCGGGTGCCCTGGCATTTTTGAAAAAGCCGTTCTACCCGGCGGACATCGATGCAGTGCTGCAGCGCTATTACGGACTCTACGCGCCGATAAAGTGATGCGGCCTGCCGGTTGAGCCAAGCCCGAACGCGCTACTGCCGAGCCTGCTCGACTGAAAATTCGCCATTACGAATGCGGGCGCCGAGTCCTTCGGCGAAATTCGCGGCCGCTTCCTCGCCGTATGTGGTGACGAATTCGGCGAAGGCGGCGAACAAACAGGCTTGCGCGAGACAATCGCCGTCGATGCCGTCGAGCCGCGCCTCCGCCCAGGCTTCCTGCAGATAGCCGAGCGCGACCCGCTTCTGCTCGGTGTCGGGATCAGCGCTGCGCGCGCTCGTTGTCCGCCCCACTGTGTCCATAACCCGTCTCAACCAAGGGCGCCGTCCACAACGCCCGACCCCAACCACGAGCGGACGTTAGCACGCGCCCGTATTCCTCGAAGCGCGCACTCGGAGAAAGGTTAATAGTGGCGGGGCTTTAGTTGGCGTATCGGGCCGTGATTTCACGGGCGATCTTGGCGCCCTCGTCGAGATAGCGGCGGATTGCAATATCGGCCGCGGGCGTGCAGGTGCGGTAGGTCTGTTGAAAGCCGCGGTAACCACGATTGAAGCTCGCAACGATCTTCTGCCGCCGCTCGCCGCTCGGAGCTTCGGCGTCGATCAGCGACTGCATTTCGTCGCGCCACTTCTGCCCTTCCTTCGAGCCGCAGACGCCGCGCAAATAGTGCAGCGCCCCCATGATTTCGGCGAGCCGTTGCAGGTCACCGTCATAGGGCGCGGGTCCGCCTTCGACCGCGCGCGCGGGCGCGCCGGCAAGGCACGACAGGATAAACGCAAGTACCAGAAAGCGTATGAACATCGGCGTTAAGCTCGATTGCGCGGTTGATATGCTCTCGCGAAGTGGCAATCGCAAGGCAAAGCCTGCCGGGGCGGCGTTGAGGTTAATCCGCTTCCCGGCCTCATCCCTCCAGATCCTCGATCTGCTCGAAGGCGGCGGCGACGATTTCGGCGAGACCTTCGGTTGTGCGCAGGCCGACGAGGTCGCGCGGCCTTAGCCAGCGGCCCTCGGCGATCTCTTCGTTCGGCATGAATTCGCCGTCGATCAACTGGGCGGCAAAGCACAGGATGACGAAATGCCGTTCGACCTGTCCTTCGTCGTCGCGCGAGATAACCTCGCGGTGTCCGGCGAGCGCGACCGGCTCGACGATCAGCGCGGTTTCCTCCTCGACTTCGCGCGTGACGGCCTCGAACAAGGTTTCGCCTGCTTCGACCGCGCCGCCCGGCAAGGTGTAGAGATTCTGCGCCGGCTGGCGCGCGCGGCGGATCACCAGCACCTTGCCGTCATGGATGATGGCGGCGCTGACGGCGAGGAAAGGGCGTGTGGGATAGGTTCGCGCGTCGGCCACGGCGTCAACGCTTCAGCAGCGCGTCGATTGTGGCTTGCAATACCTCCGGCTGCACATCTTCGGCGGCCGGATCGCCGTTGATGACCGCGCCGGCGTGCGCGATCAGCGGCTTCAACGCCCGAGCCGTGCGGTCCGCCAGATTGCGCGATTTCGCGCGCGGCAGGTTCAAGCGCATGGCGACGCGCGTGCCCTCGAGCAGGGCGTTCATGGTGTTGGCGAGCGCATCGAGGTTCTTGCGGACCTCCGGATCGGCGGCCTCGTAGGCGATGATGGCGGCCTGCCGATCCTTAAATCTAGACCCGTCGAAATGCTGGCGGTAGCTCTTTGGCTTCCAGGCCAGGAAATCATCGATGCAATCCGGGCAGCTCGCGAACATTTCGAGCAGCATAACCGCTTCGTTGAAGTGGTTGAGATAGTCGGTGGCGAGCCCGGTCGCCGGATTGATGTTGGTGTCGTCTAGCCGCGCGGACCCGTCAGCGGACGCCGGCACCGCCGGCTCGACGTTTTCCCTGGATTTCATCGCCTGGCGCCGCCCGAAAACTGCCCCGGCTGCAGTGTTATGCCCTATGGTTAAATCGTCATTAAGTTTTAGCGGGATTCGGCAAACGAAATGTGCGGGCGCTATGCGGTCACCTCGTCACCGGAGTTGCTCCGGGCTTTATTTCGCTATGCGGAACTGCCGAACTTCCCGCCGCGCTACAACGTGGCGCCCACCCAGCCGATCGCGATTGTTCGCCTCCATGAAGGCAAGCGGCAATTTGCCTTGGTGCGTTGGGGCCTGCTGCCCTCATGGGTGAAGGACCCGAAAACCTTCACGCTGCTGATCAACGCGCGCGGGGAATCGGTGCTCGAGAAGCCCGCCTTCCGCAACGCGATGCGCCGCCGACGCTGCCTGATCCCGGCCGATGGCTTCTACGAGTGGCAGCGGGCGGGTGAGCGCAAGCGGCCGTTCTTCGTGCGGCCGAAATCCGGCAAGCCCTTCGCTTTCGCCGGCTTGTGGGAAACCTGGACGGGGCCGAACGGCGAGGAGATGGAGACGGCGGCGATCGTGACCACCGCGGCAAACCGGACGCTCGCACCCATCCACGAGCGCATGCCGGTCGTGGTGCCGGAGGATGCATTCGAGTTGTGGCTCAATTGCGCGGCGGTCGATGCGCAGACCGCCGCGGCGCTGATCGCACCGGCGCCGGAAAATTTCTTCGAGGCCTACGAGGTTTCGACGGCGGTGAACCGTGTCGCCAATGACAATCCGAAGCTGATCGAGCCATCGGCCGGTGAATCGGAGCCGCAGCCGGCACCGCGGCCACGCCCACCGCGCACCAAGAAGGACGACGGACAAGCCTCGCTGTTCTAACGGCCAGTCAAACGCGCAAACAGGCCGTCACAATCGGCCGGCGGCCCATTTCCGCGCCAGCCGACATATTGGTCAGGCCGTATGAGAACGAGATCGCGCTCATAGAGGTCGCGCACGTGGGTCTCGGGGAAATCGAGGACCGTCAGCGGAATCCGCGCCTGTGCGGCCGCCGTGACGATAGGAGCCGCATCCGGCGCATGCGGACCGAGCCGGATGAGGGTGAAGCCCGCGCCGAGCCGGTCATAGAGCGAGTTGCCGACCCCGCGTCCTTCGCCAAGCCAGGCGTGCGGCGCGCGGCCGCCGGGAACGCTCGAAGGCGTGTAGTCCGTAAAGCTGTCGGCAGGGGCAGTGCCGTCTTCGGAAAGGATCGGTGAACCGTCGTAACGCGCGCCGAGCTGCACGCCTATCGAGGCGAATTGCTCCGCGAAGGTCGACAACATGGCGCGCGCTGCCTCCCGCGCCTTCTCGCCGGCCGCACTTTGCTGCTCGATCGCGGGATCAATGTCGGTGTCGCCAATATTGACGGCGAGCTTGCGTGCCGCGTCGGTGTTGCGCACGGCGATCGGCAGGCGCTCTATTTCATAGCTGTCGAGAAGCCGGCCGCCGCCCCAGCCTTGCAGAACCGCCGCGAGCTTCCATGCGAGGTTCGATGCGTCGTCGATGCCGGTGTTCATCCCAAAGCCGCCGGTTGGGGTAAACAGATGCACCGCGTCGCCTGCGAGCAGCACGCGCCGGTCGGCGAAACGCTCGGCGACCAGCGCGACTCCGGCGGTCCACGGCTCGTGCGCGATGATCTCGGCCGCCACATCGGCGCCGGTGCAGCGCCGCAACGCGTCGGCGACCACTGCGTCTTCGGGCGGCTGATCGGGCGCGTTCGCGCGTGTGCGCAGCAGGAACTCGTCGGTGCCGTTTATCGAGATGAGGGTGGAGCGGATTTCGGGATTGACCGCCCAATACTGCCAGGCGCGGCGGCCTTTCAGGAAGTCGCGGTAGAGCGCCGGCGAGCGAAGATAGGTCGAGAAGGTACGGCCGCCGAAATAGCGCTGCTCGAGCCCCGCCTCGCCGGAAAATCTGAAGCCGAGCGCGCGGCGGATCGCGCTGCGGCCGCCGTCGCAGCCGACGAGATACTGCGCGTTCCATTCCTCGCGCGCGCCGTCGGCTTCACGAATGGCGGTGAACCGGACTGCATCCGCATCCTGCTCGAATGCGTCCACGCGCCAGCCGAACCGCACGGTAATGTTCGCTCGCGTGCGCGCGTGATCGAGCAGGAAACGCTCGACGTACATCTGGTTGGCGCGGTGGATCTGCTCGGGCACCTGATCCGTCGCCGGCGCGGCGGAAATGTGCGCAGCGACCTCGTCGGCAGACGGCATGCGCAGACGCGCAAGCTCCAGGCCGGCAAAGCGCGTGAAATAGGCGACATCGGTCGGATGATCGGTCGGCAGGCCGAGCTTGCGGATTTTGCCGGCGATGCCGAGTCGCCGAAAATGCTCCATGGTGCGGGAGCCTTCGGTGCTGCCCTTGGGATGCCAGCGCGTCGTCTCTTCGGTGTTGAACAGCACCGAGCGCACGCCGTGCCTGTCGAGGAAGAGCGCGAGCATCATCCCGACCGGTCCGCCGCCGGCAATGGCGACCGGGGTCCGCGCCGCCTCAGCCATGACGGGCTACAGCACCTTGCCCGGATTGAGGATGTTGTTCGGATCGAGCGTGCGCTTGATCGCGCGCATGACTTCGATCGCGGTCTTGTCCTTGTATCTCGGCAGCTTGTCGCGCTTCATCACGCCGACGCCGTGCTCGGCGGAAATCGAACCGCCGAATTTCATCACGACGTCGAAGACGACCGCATTGACGTCGTCCCAGCGCGCAAGGAACTCGTTCTTGTCGGCGCCCGGCGGTTGGTTGACGTTGTAGTGGATGTTGCCGTCGCCGGCGTGGCCGAACGGCATCGGGATGGACCCCGGGATCAGTCTCACCACCGCTGCGTTCGCCTCCTTGATGAAAGCCGGGATAGCGGCGATGGGCACCGAGACGTCGTGCTTGATCGAGGCGCCCATCAGGCGTTGCACTTCGCCGAACATTTCGCGGATGTGCCAGAACGCCTTGCGCTGCTCGAGACTCTCGGCAATCGTGGCGTCGATGACCAGGCCTTTCTCCATTCCGGCGGAAAGCAGGTCTTCCATCACTTCCCGCAGGCCTTCGCGCTGTTGCGACGATAGTTCGATCAGCGCGTACCACTCGTAGACCTTCGCCAGCGGGTCGCGCGACGTCGGCACGTGCTTGAGCACGGCGTCGATGCCGAGCCGGCCCATGATCTCGAAGCTCGTTACGCTGCCGCCGGTTCGCTCTTCCGCAAGCTTGAGCAGCGCGATCGCGGCATCCGGATCGGGCACGGCGGCGTAGGCGGTCTCGACCGAGCGCGGGCGAGGAACGAGTTTAAGAACCGCGGCGGTGATGACGCCGAGCGTGCCTTCGCCGCCGATGAAAAGGTTCTTCAGGTCGTAGCCCGTGTTGTCCTTCTTGAGCTTGTTGAGATTGTTGAGCACGCGGCCGTCGGCGAGCACGACTTCGAGCCCCATTGCGTGCGAGCGCGCGATGCCGTGCGCGATTGCGGCAATGCCGCCCGCGTTGGTCGAAAGGTTTCCGCCGATGGTGCAGGTGCCTTCCGACGGCAGAAGCTGGGGATAGAGCCGGTCTGCATCGGCGGCCGCTTCCCGCGCGCGCTGCAGAGTGACGCCTGCCTCGCAGGTCATCGTGTTCGAGACCGGATCGACCTCACGCACCTTATCGAGACGCGTCAGCGACAGCACGACTTCGCCGTTGTGCGGGATCTGGCCGCCGACGAGACCCGTATTGCCGCCCTGCGGAACGATCGCGGTTCTCGTTTCGTTGGCGAGCTTGAGAATCGCGGAGACTTCCTGCACCGAGCCGGGCCGCAGCACCACCGGCGTATGGCCGTGGTAGATGCCGCGCATTTCAACAAGGTACCGTTCCTGGTCGTGCGGATCGGTCACCGCGTATTTTTCGCCGACGATCGCGACGAAGCGCTTCAGCAGGTCAGGCGAGAGGGCGGGAACATCTTGCGGCTTGGTATGCAGGTTCATTTCCAGTCTCTTCAGGTCTTACGATTTCGGAGCGGCCGCACGTTTGAGTCTATCGTTGATGGCCTCGCCCAGGCCTTCACCGGGTACTTTCATCACGGCGATGGTCTTGGCGCCAGAGGCATCGAGTGCGCGCAAGTGAGAAAAAAGGTTGGCCGCGGCTTCGACAAGGTCGCCGCGCGGCGAGAGGTTGAGAGTCATGCGCGCGCTGCCGGAGGCGGCAGGGCCGAAAGCGAGTAGCGCCTCGCCCTCGCGCGCCGTCTGTGCGTCGAGGCGCAATTTCGCCTTCGGCGCATAGTGCGAGGCGAGCATGCCGGGCGCGAGCGGCGCATCGTCGCTCGCCGGCGCATCGGCAAGCGTCATGCCGAGCACGCGTTCGATGTCCTCGCGCGCGACGCCGCCGGGCCGCAACAGCGTCGGCTCGCCGAGACACGAAACGATGGACGATTCCACGCCAACAGGGCATGCGCCGGCGTCGATGACCATGTCGATGCGGCCCCGCAAGTCGCCCAGCACATGCGCGGCACTGGTCGGCGACACGTGGCCCGAGCGGTTGGCGGAAGGGGCCACGATCGGCTTGCCGAACGCCGCCAGCAGTTCATGCGCGACCGGATGCGCCGGCACGCGCAGGGCGATGCTGTCGAGGCCGGCGAGCGCAAGGTCGGATACGGCCGCGCCGGGACGCCGCGGGAGCACCAACGTCAGCGGCCCCGGCCAGAATGCGGTCGCGAGCTTTCCCGCAGCTTCGCTGAAGCGGGCGAGCGTCCGTGCAGCGTCAAGGTCGGAGACATGGACGATCAACGGGTTGAAATGTGGCCTTCCCTTGGCCGCGTAGAGGCGTGCGACCGCCTCGCCGTTTCCGGCGTCGGCGCCGAGGCCGTAGACGGTCTCGGTCGGGAAGGCGACCAGCCCGCCCGAGGCAAGGCAGCGCACCGCCGCCCCTATGGCGCCGGCATCGGCCTTGAGCACCCGTGTTCCCGGCTCCGCGGTCATTTTTCCTCTCGGCTTGCGGCTTTAAGGGACCCGGGGTTATAAGTCCGGCCCTCAGTCGGAGTGTAGCGCAGTCTGGTAGCGCACCACGTTCGGGACGTGGGGGTCGCAGGTTCAAATCCTGCCACTCCGACCATTCCTACCAAATAACCTGCCTAAATACGCCTGCCGCTTCAGGAACGTAATTGTTTGCTCGGCGTTTAGACGGGTTGGGGGATGATGTATCCGTGCAATAATCCCCCCGGGGGCCAGGTAAATGTCGAGTTTTGAAGCGCCGCGTCCGCCGTTGATCGAGGAGGGGCCGTACCGCCTGCTCATCGACGCGATCACCGACTACGCGGTCTACATGCTCGACCCGAGCGGCACGATCGTGAGCTGGAATCCCGGCGCGCGGCGATTCAAGGGCTACGAAGCGCACGAAATCATCGGCCAGCATTTCTCGCGCTTTTATACCGAGGAGGACCGCCGCAACGGCTTGCCCACACGCGCTCTCGCGCGCGCCGTTCAGGAGGGCCGCTTTGAAAGCGAAGGCTGGCGTGTCCGCAAGGATGGCGGTCGGTTCTGGGCGCACGTCATCATCGACCCCATCCGCGACGCGGACGGTCAGATCATCGGCTTCGCCAAAATCACGCGCGACCTTACCGAACGCAAGGCGGCGGAGGACGCTCTCAAGAAAAGCGAGCGGCAACTCAGGCTTTTGATCGAGGGCGTGACGGACTACGCGATCTACATGCTCGATCCGGAAGGCCGCATCACCAACTGGAATGCGGGCGCGCAGAAGATCAAAGGTTACCGGCCGGAGGAAATCATCGGCCAGCATTTCTCCCGCTTCTATACGGAAGAGGATCGCCAGCGCGGCGATCCCCAGCGCGGGTTGGAGACCGCCGCGCGCGAAGGCCGGTTTGAGAAGGAAGGCGTACGGGTGCGCAAGGACGGCACGCGAATCTGGGCGCATGTCATCATCGACGCGATTCGTGACGAGGACGGCAAACTCATCGGCTTCGCTAAGGTCACGCGCGACATTACCGATCGCAAGAACGCGCAAATCGAACTCGATCAGGCGCGCGAGGCGCTCGTGCATGCGCAGAGAATGGAGGCGATCGGCCGTCTCACCGGCGGAATCGCGCACGACTTCAACAATCTGCTGATGGCTATTCTCGGCAGCCTCGAGCTGCTGCG
>DASZVZ010000124.1:0-65053 GCA_035546875.1 Pseudolabrys sp. | reverse complement strand
TCCTTGTACTGGCTGCGCATGTGCATGATCGCGCTCATGTCGACCTCGTTGTAGGTCGTGAGCATCGCCGCTGTGTTCTGCGCATCCTTCAGCCGCCGCGCGATGGTCTGGCGCAGCCGCGTCATGTGCACGCGCTCTTCGCGCGCGGCATCGTCGGCGGGAGACGGCGCGCGCATTTGCACCGGCGCTTGCGCGGCAACCGGCGTCGGCTGCGCGGCGGAGCGCTCGATTGCCGCCATCATGTCGCCCTTGGTGACCTGCCCGCGCACGCCCGTGCCGGCAACCTGTGACGGATCGATACCGCTTTCCGCCGCCATCTTGCGCACCGATGGCGGCGCCGGCATCGAGGTTGGCGCGGCTTGCGGCATCTCGCGCGGCTGCGGATGCTCGGGGCCGGCACCGATCGGCTTGGTCTTTGCCGTCTTCTCGTCAGGCGCGCCGGTCGTGCTGGCGGCCGGCTTTGTGGCCGTTGCAGGCTTCGCAGCTGCGGCAGCGCCGCCGTCCTTGATCTGCCCGAGGATCGCGCCGACCGCGACCGTGTCGCCTTCCTTCACCGCAATGTCGCCGAGCACACCGGCGGCGGGCGCCGGCACTTCCAGCGTCACTTTGTCGGTCTCGAGCTCGACCAGCGGCTCATCGACGGCGACCGCGTCGCCCGGCTTCTTGAACCATTTGCCGACGGTCGCCTCCGTGACGGATTCCCCGAGCGTTGGAACGCGAATGTCAGGCATGATCTTCCCTCTTCGTCGTGGCCGGGCTTTTCCCGGCCATCCACGTCTTACACCACAGGACTCCGCCAAGGCGGGGATGCCCGGCCTGAAGCCGGGCATGACGGAGGTAACCGATTATCCCAACGCTTCGTCCAGCAATTGTTTCAGTTGCGAAAGATGCTTCGACATCTGGCCGACCGCGGTCGAGGCTGACGCCGGGCGGCCGGCGTAGCGCATCGTGCGGTGCTTGGCGCCGATCTGGTTGAGCACCCATTGCAGGAAGGTATCGACGAAGAACCACGCGCCCATGTTGCGCGGCTCTTCCTGGCACCAGACCATCTCGGCCTGCTTGAAGCGCGCGAGTTCGGCGACCAGCGCCTTCGAGGGGAACGGGTACAGCTGCTCGATGCGCAGCAGATAGATGTCGTCGATGCCGCGCTTCTCGCGCTCCTCGTAAAGGTCGTAATAGACCTTGCCGGAGCACATGATGACGCGGCGGATCTTGTCGTCGGAGACGAGCTTGATCTTCTGGCCCGGAAGAAGCTGCGCATCATCCCAAAGCAGCCGGTGGAAAGACGTGTTCGGCCCCATTTCGTCGAGCCGCGACACCGCGCGCTTGTGGCGGAGCAGCGACTTCGGTGTCATAAGGATCAGCGGCTTACGGATTTCGCGCTTCAACTGCCGGCGCAGAATATGGAAATAATTCGCCGGCGTCGTGCAGTTCGCGACCTGCATGTTGTCTTCCGCGCACATCTGCAGGAAGCGCTCGAGCCGCGCGGAGGAATGCTCCGGCCCCTGCCCTTCGTAGCCGTGCGGCAGCAGGCATACGAGGCCGGACATGCGCAACCACTTGCGTTCGCCGGAAGAGATGAACTGATCGAACACGACCTGCGCGCCGTTGGCGAAGTCGCCGAACTGCGCTTCCCAGAGCGTCAGAGCATTGGGTTCGGAGGTCGAATAGCCGTACTCAAAGCCGAGGACTGCCTCTTCTGAGAGCATTGAATTCAGGACTTCGTAGCGCGCCTGGTCCTTGCCGAGATGGTTGAACGGCGTGTGACGTTCTTCCGTTTCCTGGTCGAACAACACAGAATGTCGCTGCGAGAACGTTCCTCGCTCGCTGTCTTGCCCCGACAAACGCACCGGGTGGCCTTCGAGCAACAACGAGCAAAACGCGAGCGCCTCGCCGGTCGACCAGTCGATATCGGCGCCGGTTTCGATCGATTTGGCGCGATGATCGAGGAAGCGCTGGATCGTTTTGTGAAGGTGGAAACCTTCCGGCACCTTGGTGATTTTGCTGCCGATTTCCTTCAGCGTCGCGAGCTCTACGCCGGTATTTCCGCGCCGGGGATCGTCGGCGTCGCGCGCCGCCTTCAGGCCCGACCAGCGGCCGTCGAGCCAGTCCGCCTTGTTCGGCTTGTACCCCTGACCCGCCTCGAATTCCTGGTCGAGCCGTGCGCGCCATTCGGCCTTCATCTTGTCGAGTTCGCCCTCGCTCACCACACCTTCGGCCGCGAGCTTCTTGCCGTAGATCTCGAGCGTCGTCGGATGCGCGTGGATCTTCTTGTACATCAGCGGCTGCGTGAACGCGGGCTCGTCGCCCTCGTTGTGGCCAAAGCGCCGGTAGCAGAACATGTCGATCACGACAGGCTTCTGGAATTTCTGCCGGTATTCGGTGGCGACCTTGGCGGCGAACACCACCGCTTCCGGATCGTCTCCGTTCACGTGGAAGATCAGCGCCTCGATCATCTTGGCGACGTCGGACGGATACGGAGACGAGCGCGAGTAGCGGGGATAAGTCGTGAAGCCGATCTGGTTGTTGACGATGAAGTGCAGCGAGCCGCCGGTGCGGTAGCCCTTCAGCCCCGACAGGCCGAAGCACTCGGCCACCACGCCCTGGCCCGCGAATGCGGCATCGCCATGGATCAGGAGCGGCATCACCATCGTGCGCTCCTCCGGCGTGGCGCCATGTTGGTCTTGCTTGGCGCGCACCTTGCCGAGCGTCACCGGATCGACGATTTCGAGATGCGACGGATTGGGCGTGAGCGACAGGTGCACCTGGTTGCCGTCGAACTCGCGGTCCGACGACGCGCCGAGGTGATATTTCACGTCGCCTGAGCCCTCGACGTCATCGGGCTGCGCCGAGCCGCCCTTGAACTCGTGGAACAGAGCGCGGTGCGGCTTGCCCATCACTTGCGTGAGCACGTTGAGCCGGCCGCGATGCGGCATGCCAATGATGATTTCCTTCACGCCGAGATTGCCGCCGCGCTTGATGATCTGCTCGAGCGCGGGGATGAGCGCCTCGGCGCCGTCGAGACCGAATCTCTTGGTGCCGGTGTATTTGACGTCGAGGAATTTCTCGAAGCCTTCCGCCTCGACAAGCTTGTTGAGGATCGCGCGCTTGCCTTCACGCGTGAAACTGATTTCCTTGTCGCGGCCTTCGATGCGCTCCTGAATCCAGCTCTTTTGCGCGGCGTTGGAGATGTGCATGAACTCGACGCCGAGCGTCTGACAATAAGTGCGGCGCAGGATGGCGACGATTTCGCGCATCGACGCGAACTCAAGCCCGAGCACCTTGTCGAGGAAAATCTTACGGTCCATGTCGGCTTCGCCGAAACCGTAGGATTTCGGATCGAGCTCTTCCTCGTCCTTTTTCGGCTCGAGGCCGAGCGGGTCCAGGTTGGCGTAGAAGTGGCCGCGGATGCGGTAGGCGCGGATCAGCATCAGCGCGTGAATCGAGTCGCGCGTTGCCTGCTGCACGTCGCCGGCGGAAACCTCGACGCCGCGCTCCTTCGCCTTCGCCTTGATCTTGTCGCCGACCTGTTTCTCGGTCTCGACCCAATCGGTGTCGCCGCGCGGCGGCCAATCCGGCTGCTTCCAGGATGCGCCGCGCGCGTTGCGCGTGACGTCGCCGCTGTCGTCTTTCAGGCTCTTGAAGAATTCCTGCCACTCGGCATCGACCGAGGCGGGATTCTTTTCGTAGCGGGCGTAGAGGTCGTCGATGTAGGCGGCGTTGCTGCCGTAGAGGAAAGACGTGCGGGCGAAGGCGGCATTGGCGTCCTGGCGGGACATGATGACTTATCCTTGCGGGGCAGGAATACCCGCTTGGCCGGCGGCATGGCCCGACGGGCCCGCGCAACCGGCTGATTCGACGTTCTACCGCTATTTATGACGTCTGTAAGTCTACGAAAGACCTAACAACTGAATCAGGATTTCAAAAGTTCGACCAGCGTCTTCCCGATCCGGGCCGGCGAGGGTGATACCCTGATTCCGGCCGATTCCATTGCCGCAATTTTCGACTCGGCGTCGCCCTTGCCGCCCGAGATGATTGCGCCGGCATGGCCCATACGACGGCCGGGGGGCGCCGTGCGGCCGGCGATAAAGCCGACCATCGGCTTCTTGCGGCCGCGCTTGGCCTCGCTCTTGAGGAAGTCGGCCGCATCCTCCTCCGCCGAACCGCCGATCTCGCCGATCATGACGATCGACTCGGTCTTGTCGTCGGCAAGGAACATCTCCAGCACGTCGATGAACTCGGTGCCCTTGACCGGATCGCCGCCGATGCCGACCGCGGTGGTCTGGCCGAGCCCTTCACGGCTCGTCTGGAAGACCGCCTCATAGGTCAGAGTGCCGGAGCGCGAGACGATGCCGACCTTGCCCGCCTTGAAGATGTTGCCGGGCATGATGCCGATCTTGCATTCGCCTGCGGTCATGACGCCGGGGCAATTCGGTCCGATCAGCCGCGACTTCGAGCCGGACAGCGCGCGCTTGACCTTGACCATGTCCATCACGGGGATGCCCTCGGTGATGCAGACGATAAGTGGAATCTCCGCCTGGATCGCCTCGCAGATGGCGTCGGCCGCGCCGGCAGGCGGCACATAGATCACGCTGGCGTCGCAGCCGGTCTTCTCGACGGCTTCGGCGACGGTGTCGAATACCGGCAGATCGAGATGCGTGGAGCCGCCTTTGCCGGGCGAGGTGCCGCCGACCATCTTGGTGCCGTACTTGATCGCCTGCTCGGAATGGAAAGTGCCGTTCTTGCCGGTGAAGCCCTGGCAGATGACCTTGGTGTTCTTGCCGATGAGGACGGACATTACGCGGCCTCCTTCACGGCCTTGACGATTTTTTGCGCAGCGTCGTCGAGATCGTTCGCCGACGTCACGTTGAGTTTCGATTCCGCGATGATCTTCTTGCCGAGGTCGACATTGGTGCCTTCGAGGCGAACGACCAGCGGCACCTTCAGCCCGACTTCCTTCACCGCGGCAACCACGCCTTCCGCGATCACGTCGCAACGCATGATGCCGCCGAAGATGTTGACCAGGATGCCCTTCACGTTCGGATCGGAGGTTATGATCTTGAACGCCGCCGTCACGCGCTCCTTGGTCGCGCTGCCGCCGACATCGAGGAAGTTCGCCGGCGCCATGCCGTAAAGCTTTATGATGTCCATCGTCGCCATCGCGAGACCGGCGCCGTTGACCATGCAGCCGATCGAACCGTCGAGCGCGATGTAGTTGAGATCGAATTTCGACGCCTCGATTTCCTTTTCGTCTTCTTCGGTCAGGTCGCGCAGCGCCACCACTTCCGGATGGCGATAGAGAGCGTTGCCGTCGAAACTCACCTTAGCGTCGAGACAGATGAGCTGGTTGTCCTTGGTGACCACCAGCGGATTGATCTCCAACAGGCTCATGTCCTTCTGCGTGAACGCGGCATATAGCTTGCCGAGAAGCGCATCCGCCTGCTTGGCAAGATCGCCGGACAGCTTGAGCGCCTGCGCGACGCGGCGGCCGTGGTGCGGCATCACGCCGGTTGCCGGATCGACCGAGAAAGTGAGGATCTTCGCCGGCGTCTTGTGCGCGACTTCCTCAATATCCATGCCGCCTTCCGTCGATACGACGAAGGCCACGCGTGAGGTCTCGCGGTCGATCAGCGCCGACAGATAGAACTCGCGGTCGATCGCCGAACCTTCCTCGATGTAGAGGCGGCCGACTTTCTTGCCGTGCGGGCCGGTCTGGTGTGTGACCAGCGTCGAGCCGAGAATGCGCGTCGACTCCTTCTTCACGTCGTCGACCGACTTCACGACCTTGACGCCGCCGGCCTTGCCGCGGCCGCCGGCGTGGATCTGCGCTTTGACCACCCACACCGGCCCGCCGAGCTCGTTGGCGGCCTTGATTGCCTCGTCCACGGTGAAGGCCGGAATGCCGCGCGGCACCGGCACGCCGAATTCGCGCAGCAATGCCTTGGCCTGATACTCGTGGATGTTCATGCAGTGCTCCCGCCCAAGTCAGTTTTTTAATTGCCGAGATTCGGCGCAATCTTCTTGCAGGCCTCGACCAGACTCTGCACCGCGGACGCCGACTTCTCGAACGCGTCGCGCTCGCTGCCGTTGAGTTCGATCTCGACGACACGCTCGACGCCCTTGGCGCCGATCACGACGGGCACGCCGACGTAGAGATCGTGGATGCCGTATTCGCCGTTGAGCCAGGCGGCGCAAGGCAGCACGCGTTTTTTGTCGAGCAGGTAGCTTTCCGCCATCGCGATCGCGGAAGCCGCCGGCGCGTAGAATGCCGAGCCGGTCTTGAGCAAGTTGACGATCTCTGCGCCGCCGTTCGCGGTGCGTTTGACGATCTCGTCGACGCGCGCCTGCGTGGTCCAGCCCATCTTCACGAGATCGGGCACCGGGATGCCGGCGACCGCGGAGTAGCGCGTGAGCGGTACCATGCTGTCACCGTGCCCGCCGAGCACGAAGGCGGTGACGTCTTCCACGGACACGTTGAATTCGTCGGCGAGGAAATAGCGGAAGCGCGCCGAGTCCAGCACGCCGGCCATGCCGATGACTTTCTGCTGCGGCAGGCCGCAGCACTTCTGCAATGCCCACACCATCGCGTCGAGCGGGTTGGTGATGCAGATCACGAACGCATTCGGCGCGTATTTCTTGATGCCGGAACCGACCTGCTCCATCACCTTGAGATTGATGCCGAGCAGATCGTCGCGGCTCATGCCCGGCTTGCGCGGCACGCCGGCGGTGACGATGCAGACGTCGGCGCCTTCGATCGCCTCGTAGGAGTTGGCGCCGGAAAAGCGCGCGTCGAAATCGTTGACCGGCGAGGATTCCGCGATGTCGAGAGCCTTGCCCTGCGGGATGCCCTCCATCACGTCGAACAACACGACGTCGCCGAGCTGCTTGAGGCCGATGAGGTGGGCGAGCGTGCCGCCGATCTGGCCGGCACCGATCAACGCAATTTTTTTACGAGCCATGGTGGGAGAACTCTCGACTTGGGAACGCCGCCGAGCGCGGCGTTGTGGTGGTTATCCGGTCCCGCTTGCGCTCACAAGCCGCGGGACACAGCGAACTGCCCGCGTCCCCTTCTTGTATACATTATACCACACTAGCCTCGGGCCAGAGTCCAGCCCTGTTGTGCATAGCTTTCGGAATGTTTTTGGGGGCGCCGACGGCTGAGGAGCGCGGTCTCCTCAGGTGACCTCAGGTCTCGACGATTTTGCCCGCTGCGACCGCGTCGGCAGCGCGCGGCCCGTGCGGCAGGCCAAGATAGGCCTGCGAGCGCATCTCAATCAGGCGCGAGGCGGTGCGCTTGAACTCCTGCGCCTCGTAGCCGTCGGTCGCGATGTAGAGCGCATCGGGCTCCGCCTGCGCCGAGGCCAGAAGCTTCACGGCGTGATCGTAGAGCGTGTCGATCAGGATGATGAAGCGCTTCGCTTCGTTGCGGCGATCGAAATCCATGACCGGAATATGCTCGAGAATGATCGTGTGAAACTCGTGCGCGATCTTGAGATAGTCGGTGGCCGCAAGCGGCTGGCCGCAGAGGTTGCGGAACGAAAACCGCGCGACGCCCATTGCCGCTTTCGGCACATGCACGACATGGCCCTTCACCATCAGATCGAGAGCCGCACCCCCGTTGCCCGCCGACAGCCGCTGCCAGGCGGCTTCGATCGCAGCGTCGGCTTTCGCATCGTCAGGCACGTACCAGGTCGGTACGCCCGTGAGCTTTTCCAGCCGGAAATCGATGCGCGCGTCGAGCTCCACGACTTCGCAGTGCTTCTCGAGCGACGCGATAAACGGCACAAAAAGCCCGCGATTAAGGCCATCTTTGTAGAGCTCGCGCGGCGCGAGATTCGAGGTCGCCACCATGACCACGCCGCGCTCGAACAGTTGCGTGAACAGCCGGCCGAGGATCATCGCGTCGGCAATGTCGGTCACGTGAAATTCGTCGAAGCATAGCAGCCACGATTCCTCCGCGATCGCCGCGGCGGCACGGATAATCGGATCGGCATCGGCGACCTCGCCGTTTTTCAGCTCCTGGCGGTAGACATGCACGCGCTCGTGCACATCGGCCATGAATTCGTGGAAATGGACACGGCGCTTGCGCCGCACCGTGCTCGTCTCGAAGAACAGATCCATCAGCAGCGTCTTGCCGCGGCCGACTTCGCCGTAGATGTAGAGCCCGCGCACCGGCGCAGCGGAATTCTGGCTGCGGCCGAACAACCAGCCAAGTGAGGACGATTTGCGCGCAAGGCGATGCTGATCGAGCCGTTCTTCGAAACGCGAGAAGTACCGCGCCAATTCGGCTTGCCCCGGATCGGCCTCGATCTTTCCCGACGCGATCAGCGCCGCATAGCGCGTGCGAAACAGTTCGGACATGGGTGAGCTAGGGCGAAGAACGTCGCCCCTTTGAGACAGGGCGGCCGCCGGGCCGCTGGCAACACCTAGGGCGATATCGCGCCGCTTGTAAATTCATCCGATGCCTGGGCCGCCCTACTGCAATGCCGAATTCCGGCGCATCGCGGGTAATTTATTGTTTAGCCATGCATTTTTGCCGCCGCGCTACCCTCTAAAATCAGGGCTGTCTCGGTTCTGCTGCAATGCAACATATATAGCCTTGGATTGTTGATTCGCCGGCCGGAGGCGGCTGCGCCGGCAAAAGCTACGGGATCGACGTGATGACGAAGCAAGAATTGCTGCCGGACGGCGGACACATCCGCAAACTCTGGGTCGGCGAAACCGATGCCTATCGCGACCACTTGCTGCGGCTCGATATGGAGAGCCGCAACAGACGTTTCTCCGGCGCGGTGTCGGACGATTTCGTGCGCCGCCATGCCGCGACCGCGCGCGGCGTCGGCGTCGTGATCCATGGATTTTTCGTCGACGGCGTTCTGCGCGGCGCCGCCGAATTGCGGCGCGTCGGTTTACCGTTCGCGCAGGAGGCGGAAGCCGCCTTCAGCATCGAGCAGCCGTGGCAAAGCCTGGGCGTCGGCACCCTCCTGCTCGAACGCACGCTGCTCACGGCGCGCAATCGCGGCATCAAGTCGCTGCATATGCATTGCCTATCCGACAACCGCCGCATGCAACAGCTCGCGCGCAAGTTTGCCGCCGATCTGTCGTTCGATTTCGGAAGCGTGGTGGGGGAAGTAACGCCGCCGCGGTTTACCGCGCTGTCGTTCGCGCGCGAGATGATCGCGGATAGCCACGATCTCGCCACCGCTTTCTTCCAGGCACAAGCGCGCCTTCTGCACCCGGCCTAGGCGGCGAGCGGATAGCTCGCTTCCACCACGTAAGGTCCGCCGCCGACCGAGGCGCGCGAGGAAAACAGTACGAAGCGCGACACCCGGAACGCCGCCGTGCGGAAATAGCCGCGCGCGGAAAGATATTCGGCAACCTGCATGCTCGACGAATCGCGCAACCGCGCGAGCGTGACGTGGGGCGTGAACTTACGGCCTTCCGGATCGAGTCCGATGCGCTGCATCAGTCTTTCATGCTCCGCCTGCACGTCGAGCAAGGCCTGCGAGGACGACACCGTCGCCACGACGGCGCGCGGCTTGCGGCCGCCAAAAGACGTCAGCCCATCGAGGTGAAGGTCGAAAGGCGCGCGCTTCACCTTGTCGAGCAGGGAGGCGACTTCGCGTGCGGTCGTGTCGTCGACATCGCCGATGAAGCGCAAGGTCAGATGATAATTTTCCGGGTCGATCCAGCGCGCACCGGGAAGCCCGCCGCGTTGCGAGGCCAGCGCCTGCGCTACCTCGGATGGAATCTCGACCCCGGTGAAAAGCCGCGGCATTGCGTCTTCCGTATCTAGCCGCGCGACGCACGCACGCGAGCGATCAGTTCTTCCACTTTCGGCAGGATACGCGCCACCATCACGTCGACACCGGCGGCGTTCGGATGCATGCCGTCGCGCTGGTTGAGTTTCAGATCGGCGGCCACCCCGTCGAGGATGAAAGGATAAAAGATCACGTCATGAGTCGAGGCAAGCGCCGGATAGATGGCATCGAAGGCTCGCGCGTACTCTGTCCCCATGTTCCGCGGCGCGCGCATGCCGGCAAGCAGCACGGCGATGCGGCGCTGCTCCAGTTGGCGCAAGATCTTGTCGAGCGCGGCCTGGGTAACTTTCGGGTCGATGCCGCGCAGCGCGTCGTTGGCGCCGAGCTCGACGATCACCGCATCGGTGCCGTCCGGCACCGACCAGCCGAGCCGCTCAAGCCCGCCGGATGCCGTGTCACCCGACACCCCAGCATTGGCGACGGTCGCCGCAATGCCTTCCGCCTTGAGCGCGGCGGCGAGCTTTGTGGGAAAAGCCGCCTCGACAGGCAGTCCATATCCGGCCGACAGGGAATCTCCGAGTACCACGATCTTTACCGGCCCGCCGTTTTCCGGCGCGGCGCCGACGCTGGCCGCGCAAGCAAACGTGAGCAGCAAAGCCAACGCAAGACGCTGGACCAGGACGGCCTTTGTCCCATATGAGCGTGGTTGGTGTGGCCACATGAATGATCTCTCCCAGGCGGGACCGGCCATTGCGCTTGCCGGTATCAATCTCTCGCTCGGGCAGGGGGCGGCCCGCGTTCATATCCTCAAAGATATCGACCTCAATATAGGGCGCGGCGAGGCGATTGGCCTCACCGGTCCGTCCGGATCCGGCAAATCGACGCTGCTGATGGTCATGGCAGGGCTGGAGCGGCCCGACACCGGCACCATAACGGTGGCGGGCGAAAACCTCGGCAAGCTCGATGAGGACGCGCTGGCACGCTTCCGCGGACGAAATGTCGGCATCGTCTTCCAGTCCTTCCACCTGATCCCGACCATGACCGCGCTGGAAAATGTCGCGGTGCCGCTCGAACTTGCGGGTGCGGCCGCGCCGGATGAGACGGCGCGCCGTGAGTTGGCTGCCGTCGGGCTTGCGGAACGGCTGCATCATTATCCGGCGGAGCTTTCCGGCGGCGAACAGCAGCGCGTCGCGCTCGCGCGTGCGCTCGCGCCCAATCCTGCAATTCTCGTCGCCGACGAGCCGACCGGCAATCTCGATGAGGAGACGGGGCAGCAGATCATCGAACTGCTGTTTGCGGGCCACAAACAGCACGGCACCACGCTTGTTTTGGTCACACACGACCACGCGCTCGCGGAACGTTGCGGCCGCGTGGTGCGATTGCGCTCCGGCCGGATCGACGGAAACGGCGCATGAGCGTCGCAACGGCCACCGCATCTCAGACGCACGGTGCCAGCACCCCACTCGCGCTGCGTTTCGCGTTGCGTGAAATGCGCGGCGGCCTGCGCGGCTTTTACGTATTCATCGCCTGCATTGCGCTCGGCGTGATGGCGATTGCCGGCGTCGGCTCGGTCGCCGGCAGTCTTGCGGCGGGATTGGCGCGCGAAGGCCGGGTCATTCTCGGCGGCGATCTGGCCTTCACGCTGATCCAGCGCGAAGCGACCGCGCCCGAAATGACATTCCTGAAAAGCCGGGGCGATGTCTCAGTCGCAGCGACCATGCGCGCGATGGCGCGCACCGCCGACGGCAAGGCCGCGCTGGTCGAGGCGAAGGCCGTCGACAACGCCTATCCGCTGTTCGGTGAGGTCGAACTGACGCCAGCCGGCACGCTCGGAGATGCGCTGGCCGAACGCAACGGCGCTTTCGGCGCGGCCGCCGACCCGGCCTTGCTCACGCGTCTCGATCTTAAGGCCGGCGATCGCGTCACCGTCGGCGCCGCTACGATCGAAATCCGGGCCGCGCTCGCGAACGAGCCCGACAAGCTTGCGGGGGGCATCGGCTTCGGCCCCCGCCTCTTGATGAGCGAGACCGCATTGCGCGCGACCGGACTCATTCAGCCCGGCAGCCTGGTGCGCTGGCATTACCGCCTGCGATTGCCGGCCAACGACACGACAGACAAGGCGGCCGATGCCGTCGCCGCGGCGGCGCGGGCGCAATTGCCGGAAGCCGGCTGGGACATCCGCACGTGGCGCAACGCTACGCCGCGGCTCGAACGCGACGTCGAGCGTTTCACGCAGTTCCTCACCATCGTCGGCTTGACGGCGTTGCTGGTCGGCGGCGTGGGCGTCGGCAACGCGGTGAAGAGCCATCTCGGCCGCCGGCGCGAAACCATTGCAACCATGAAGGCGCTGGGCGCGACCGGGAGCCGTGTGTTCGCGGTCTATCTCACGCAGGTGCTGGCGCTGGCGCTCTTCGGCGGCGTGATCGGCGCGATCTTCGGCGCGGCACTGCCTTATCTCGTCACCTGGATATTCGGCGCGATCATTCCGCTGCCGATCGAGGCGTCATTCCATCCAGGCGAGTTGGCGCTCGCCCTGCTCTACGGCCTGCTCACGGCGCTTGTCTTCGCGCTCTGGCCGCTCGGCCGCGCGCATGATGTGCCGGTCGGCGCCCTGTTCCGCGATGCCGTGGCGCCGCAGCCGAGCTGGCCCCGCCGCCGCTACATCGCCCTTACCGCCCTGGCGGCTGCCGCGCTGGCCACGCTCGCAATCGCGCTCGCATTCGATCGGCGCGTCGCCATGATCTATGTCGCCACCGCGGCCGCGGTATTCGCGCTGCTACGGCTCGTCGCCGCGGGATTGATGCTGATCGCACGCCGCGCGCCTCGCGCCCGCTCCACCACCCTCCGCATGGCAGTCACCAATATCCACCGGCCCGGAGCGCTGACGCCCACGATCGTGCTGTCGCTCGGGCTTGGCATCGCGTTGCTCGTCACAGTCATCGAGATCGACGGCACGCTGCGCAAGCAATTCATGGCAGCGCTGCCAGACAAGGCGCCGTCGTTCTATTTCCTCGACATTCCGGCCGATCAAGCCACACGCTTCGAAACATTCGTGAAAGAACGTGCGCCAGATACGAAGTTCGAGGAAGTGCCGATGCTGCGCGGGCGCATCATTTCCGCCAACGGCATCGCCGCCGAAAATCTCAAGCCCAAGCCGGACGCCGAATGGGTCCTGCAGAGCGACCGCGGCCTGACGTATTCCAACCGGATCCCGGAAGGCTCGCGACTGGCCGAGGGCGAATGGTGGAAGCCGGATTACAGCGGTCCGCCGCTGGTCTCGTTCGAGAAACGTATCGCCGAAGGTCTCGGCCTCAAGCTCGGCGATCCGGTGGTGGTCAACGTGCTCGGCCGCAACATCACCGCGCGCATCGCCAATTTGCGGCTGGTCGATTGGCAAAGCCTCGGCATCAATTTTGTGATGGTGTTTTCGCCGAACGCGTTTGCCGGCGCACCGCATACGCATCTTGCGACGTTGACCTATCCGGGCGGCGGCTCGCCGGAGCAGGAAAGTGCGATTATCAAATCGGTCGCCGATACGTTTCCGACGGTGACGACCGTGCGGGTCAAGGACGCCCTCGACGCGATCGGCTCCATCATCGCGAACCTGGTGCTGGCGATCCGCGCGGCGAGCGCCGTAACGCTGCTCGCGGCGGCACTGGTGCTCGGCGGCGCGCTTGCCGCCGGTCATGGTCACCGTGTCTACGACGCGGTCGTTCTCAAGGTGCTTGGCGCTACCCGCCTGAAGCTGCTCAGCGCTTACGTGACTGAGTACCTGTTGCTCGGCGCCGCTACCGCGCTCTTCGGCATGATCAGCGGTTCGCTCGCAGCTTGGCTGATTGTCACAAACTTGATGAATCTGCGCTTTGCCTGGCTGCCTTTACCGGCGATTGCAGCGGCGCTTGGCGCTGTAGCGGTCACAGTTGCGTTAGGGTTGATCGGGACATTTACGGCTTTGGGCCGGAAACCGGCCCCCGTCCTGCGGAATCTCTAATTTTCGCGACATTCCGCCGCGCGGCGGGCGCACTGCGGGCGCAGACGGGCGTTTTCGCCTATAATGCCGATCTTCGGATTGTTAACGTTCCGCAATGGCGGATGGCCTATCTGGCGCGCAAGCCCAACCCACACTAGATTCAGTCACACGTACGCGACGGCCTTCGCCGGCGCGTCAACCATGCCCGGCCTCAGCGCCGGACATAGAGAGGGACACTGAAATGTCGGACTACGACCGGAACATAGCTGCCCGCGGTGGCTTTGCCGATCGGGCGGCTGCGATCGATGTAGGCCTGCGCGCCTACATGATCCGCGTTTACAACTACATGGCGGCCGGCGTGGCGCTTACAGGCGTCGTCGCGTGGCTGACCTACAGCGCTGCCGTCGTCACCGGCGCCAATGGCCAGATCACCGGGCTCACTCCATTCGGCCAGGCGATCTTCAGCGGCCCGCTCGCGATCATTCTTTTCATCGCGACGCTCGGCATCGTGTTCTTCATGAGCTTCCGCATCGACCGCTTGCAGCCAGGGACCGCCCTCGCGCTGTTCATGCTCTATGCGGGCCTGCTCGGGCTGATGTTGTCGTCCATATTCCTTGCTTATACGGGCGCGTCGATCACCCGCACCTTCTTCATCTCGGCGGCCTCGTTCGGTGCGCTCAGCCTCTATGGCTACAGCACACAGCGCGATCTCTCGCCGATCGGCTCATTCCTGATCATGGGCCTCTTCGGGCTGATCCTCGCCATGGTGGTCAACATCTTCCTGAAGAGCAGCGGGCTCGACTTCGCGATCTCGGCGATCGGCGTGCTGATCTTTGCCGGACTAACGGCGTGGGATACGCAGCGGATCAAGGAAATGTATAGCGTGCAGGATGACGGCACCGTCGCCGGCCGCAAGGCGGTGATGGGCGCACTGGCACTCTATCTCGACTTCATCAACCTCTTCCTGTTCCTGCTGCGTTTCCTCGGCGATCGCCGCTAACGGCAAACGCATAAGTGATACGCGCCCCGGCTTGCTGCCGGGGCGTTTTCTTTTGGCTATGATGCCGCCGCCGGGTTTGAATGACGAGGAGACCATGTCGAACATTTCGATTCGACCGGCCCGGCCAACCGACGTACCGGCAATAACCCGCATCTACGCGCACGCCGTCAGGCACGGCACCGCGTCCTTCGAGCTCGAGCCGCCGGACGAGGCGGAGATGGGGCGGCGCATGACCGCAATCCTGGCCGGCAAGTTTCCCTATATCGTGGCCGAGATCGAAGGGACGATTGCAGGTTATGCCTATGCGTCGTTCTACCGTACGCGCCCAGCCTACCGCTTCACGGTGGAGAATTCCGTCTATGTGGCGCCGGAGATGCACCGCCGCGGCATCGGTAAGTTGCTGCTGCAGAAGCTGATCGAGGAGTGCACTGCGCGCGGCTTCCGCCAGATGATCGCGGTCATTGGCGACTCGGATCAGGCCGCCTCGATCGGGGTCCACAAGGCCTGCGGATTCGAGCCTGCCGGCAATCTCAGAAATATCGGCTGGAAATTCGGGCGCTGGCTCGACACGCCGCTGATGCAGTTGGCGCTCGGACCGGGCGGCGCCAGTCCGCCGGATGCAGCGGACGCCAACCCGTCTGTTGACGCAAAATCCGCCGGCAAGCTGCACCGACGCTGAGCGTCAGTTCGTGACCAGCGAGAGCGATTTATCGATCGAACGCAAAACGCGATCGAGCTCGTGTCCGCGCCGCACGATCAAGCCGGTCGCGGAAATGACGCTGTAGGCGCCCTGCCGCCGCGCGAGCTTCGGATTTTTTTCGATGCGATAGATCGGCACTTCCGACGTGCGGCGGAATACCGAGAACACCGCGCGATCTCTCAGGAAGTCGATTGCGTAATCGCGCCATTCGCCGGCCGCGACCATACGGCCATAGAGGTCGAGAATCCGGTTGAGTTCGCGCCGGCTGAAGGTGACCTGGTTTACGGGGGCGGCAGCTTGACGCACCGGGGCACCGCCCCCGAAAGGCTGGCTTGGATCAGTGTCGCCGGAACCGAACGTCATGCGGCGCCTCCTTTTGTAATCGCGATTATGATTGCGCCGAGCAGGGTTCGCCGCAAGGGGTTCGGTGAGCAACGCAATTCGGAAGCAAATGGCGCGCAAAACATCGAAAACACGATCACGAACACGTTAGGAGAACCACAAAAGTGCCCAATTTCGGTCAATCGCCGGACATGCTGGCTTGGGATAAGTGCATCGTTGCCTCAAGGCCCGGTCCGGCTAGAGCTCCGGATTCCTCAGCCCCCCAGCCCCCCGGGGTTCGGTCGACCGGGTCAGTTGAGTTCCGCGTACGGTTCAATCCCCAAAGACTTCGGGCCGGCTAGTTGCCGGCCCGATTTTTTTTGCGCGCGAGAATTTGATTTTCAGTGCAGATCGGTGGCGGCGGCGCCCAGCACGACGCCCGGCTTCGCAGCAACGCCGCTCTGAACCACGACGGCAAATGAATCGATGTCGGGCGTTGCGACATCTGCGAGCGGCACGCTGAATTTCTGCGCCGTGCCGGCCCAGTCGCCGAGCTTCACCCAGCGCCGCACAACATTGTAGTACGTCAACGTCTTTCCGGAATTTTCGCCGCGCTCGATGACGACGCTGACCTTGTGCGTGATGGGGCACAGCCAGACTTCGGCGTTGCGACGATTGTCCTTGGCGGCAGGAACGCTGGCGGTCACCTTGCCGTCGGCAACGGCAAGCGTCACGGGAAGCACCAGCGGCGTCGACTTCTGATATGTCTGCGCGATGGCCTTTTCGATCGCAGCCTTGTCGCTGCCGATGACCGGCGCTAGTCCGTTCACCACCGCCTGCGGCGTGTAAACCTCACGATCGCCGCGCGCATCCGCGTAGGCGCGCTCGCGCGTCGAATGGCCGTGCAAAGCCAACGTATCCTTCCAGCCGAGATAGTCCCAATAATCGACCGGCAAGCTCATCGTTATGAGCGAGTGGTCTTTCGACAATTCGCCGAGCAGCTTGTCAGCCGCCGGACAGGACGAGCATCCCTGGCTGGTGAACAGTTCGATGACCGCGCGCGTTTCACCCGCGCCTGCCGGCAGGGCGATCGATACCGCCGAAAGAACGAACGCAGCCGATACGGCGATGTGACGAGTCTTCATGACAGTCCCACGGTCCCCGGCCGCCGCAGGAAATTAATAAGCGTCCCGCCGTTCACCCGCCACTCACTTCGCGGTGAGTGATTAACGTCAAGCGGCCAAATGGCGCAACACGTACTGCAGAATGCCACCGTTCTTGAAGTAGTCGAGTTCGTCGAGCGTATCGATGCGGCAAATCAACGGGACGCGCTTGAGCGTGCCGTTGCCGGCGACGATTTCGGCAATCAGGCGTTGATGCGGCTTAAGCTCACCATGCAGGCCGCGTATGGTTACCTGTTCGTCGCCCTTGAGCCCCAGCGTCTGCCAGGACGTGCCTTCCTCGAATACCAGCGGCATCACCCCCATCCCGATCAGATTCGATCGATGGATGCGTTCGAAAGATTGGGCGACGACCGCACGAATGCCAAGCAGCACGGAGCCTTTCGCGGCCCAGTCACGCGAGGAGCCGGTGCCGTATTCCTTGCCGGCGAACACGACGAGCGGAACGCGCTCGGTCTTGTAGCGCATGGCCGCGTCGTAGATCGTCATGCGCTCCTTCGACGGATAGTGGATGGTGAAGCCGCCTTCGACGCCTGGAACCATCTGGTTCTTGATGCGGATATTGGCGAAGGTGCCTCGCATCATCACTTCGTGATTGCCGCGCCGCGTGCCGTACTGGTTGAAGTCCATCGGCTTGACCTTGTGCGCGACAAGATACTTGCCCGCGGGCGAGTCCACCTTGATCGAGCCGGCCGGCGAGATGTGGTCGGTGGTGATCGAGTCGAGGAAGAGGCCGAGCACGCGCGCGTCGACGATGTCCTCGAGCGGCTGCGGATGGCGTGCCATGCCGCTGAAGTACGGCGGGTTCTGCACGTAGGTGGACTTGCGATCCCAATCGTAGGTAAGGCCGCCCTTCACGTTGATTTTGCGCCAGGTCGCGTCGCCCTTGAACACGTCGGCGTATTTTTTCGCGAACATCTGACGTGTGATGTTCTTGCGCACGAAATCGCCGATCTCGCGGTTCGACGGCCAGATGTCGCGCAGGAAGACCTTCTTGCCTTTCTGATCGACGCCAAGCGGCTCCTTCGCCAGATCGACGGTCATCGAGCCGGCGATGGCGTAGGCGACGACGAGCGGCGGTGAGGCGAGATAGTTGGCGCGCACGTCGGCATTGACGCGGCCTTCGAAATTGCGATTGCCCGAGAGCACGGCGGCGGCGACCAGATCGTTCTTGTTGATCGCTTCCGAGATCTCCGGTGGCAGCGGACCCGAATTACCGATGCAGGTCGTGCAGCCGAAGCCGACGAGATTGAATCCGAGCTTGTCGAGATCTTTTTGCAGGCCGGACTTGTCGAGATATTCGGCAACCACCTGCGAACCGGGCACGAGCGACGTCTTCACCCACGGCTTCGAAGTCAAGCCTTTCGCCGCCGCCTTGCGCGCGAGCAGCCCCGCGCCGATCATCACGTTGGGGTTCGATGTATTGGTGCACGAGGTGATCGCCGCGATCACGACGTCGCCGTGGCCAAGATCGTGCTTGCGGCCGTTGACCGGCACACGCTTCTTCATCTCGGAGGCTTTGCCGAATTCCTTATCCATGGATGAGGCAAAGCCGGCCTTGACTTCCTTGAGCGCGATGCGGTCCTGCGGACGCTTGGGGCCCGCAAGCGACGGCTCCACGGTGCCGAGATCGAGCTTGAGCACGTCGGTGAACATCGGATCGGGCGTGGTCTTCACGCGGAACATGCCTTGCGCTTTGGCATAGGCGGCGACCAGCGCGACCACTTCGGGCGGACGGCTGGTGTCTTTCAGGTAACGGATAGTGTCGTCGTCGATCGGCGAGAAGCCGCAAGTGGCGCCGTATTCCGGCGACATATTGCCGAGCGTGGCACGATCCGCGATGGTCAGATGCGCGAGGCCAGGGCCGAAGAATTCGACGAACTTGCCGACAACGCCGCGCTTGCGCAGCATCTCGGTCACGGTGAGAACGAGGTCGGTGGCGGTGACGCCTTCCTTGAGCTTGCCGGTGAGCTTGAAACCGATCACCTCGGGTAGCACCATCGACAGCGGTTGGCCGAGCATCGCGGCTTCGCCTTCAATGCCGCCGACGCCCCAGCCGAGCACGGACAGCCCGTTCACCATCGTGGTGTGCGAATCCGCGCCGACCAACGTGTCCGGATAGGCGATTTCCATTGTCGCCTGCTTGCCGTCGAGCTTCACCTTGTCCTTGCGGCTCCAGACGACCTTCGAGAGGTATTCGAGATTGACCTGGTGGCAGATGCCGGTGCCGGGCGGCACCACGCGGAAGTCGTTGAACGAACGCTGCGCCCATTTGAGGAACGTGTAGCGCTCCTGGTTCTGCCGGTATTCTTCCTCGACGTTCTTCTTGAACGCCTGATTGTTGCCGAAAAAGGTGACCGCGACCGAATGGTCGATGACGAGATCGACCGGCACCAGCGGGTTGATGCGTTTCGGATCGCCGCCGAGATTCTTCATCGCGTCGCGCATCGCGGCGAGATCGACCACGCAAGGCACGCCGGTGAAATCCTGCAACAGCACGCGCGCCGGGCGGAATGCGATCTCGCGGTCCGACGATTTCGTCTTGAGCCAGTCGGCGACCGCCTTGATGTCGTCCTTCGTGACGGTACGGCCGTCCTCGTTGCGCAAAAGATTTTCCAGCAACACCTTCATCGAGAACGGCAGGCGTGAAATGCCTTTGAGACCGTTCCGCTCGGCGGTGGGCAGGCTGAAATAGGCGTAGGTCTTGGACCCGACCTGAAGCGTCTTGCAGCATCTAAAGCTATCGAGCGAAGTCATATCGGCTGTTTCCATTCCAGGCCGGGACATCGGCGCGTGTCCGCGCTAAGCTCTTGCCCAAACAACGGTTTTCGTGCTGGTGAGTTTTGCGTCGGAAATTCCCGTGCGAAGCGCCGTAATGGCGGGCTTATAAGGTCTTTTCTCGCCGGACGCCATATTGACGGGAAATCTTAAAGATCATGGGCACACTTAGGCGATTTTCCCATCAGGCGGGATCAACCCGCTGATGCAACTTCGCGCCGAAAACCTCACGTGCGTGCGCGGCGGCCGCCGGGTCTTTGCCGGGCTTAGCTTCACCCTTTCGGCGGGCGAGGCCTTGATGGTTACGGGTCGCAATGGCGCAGGAAAATCGTCGCTGCTCCGCACAATTGTTGGCCTGGTCCGCCTCGCGGACGGAAAGATCAGCCTTGAGCAAGGCCGAGATGATGCGAGCATTGCCGAGCAGACCCACTATCTCGGCCACCAGGATGCGATCAAAGCCTCGCTTTCGGTAGGCGAAAATCTCGCTTTCTGGACCCGCTACCTCGGAAACGGGGGCAACGTCGCTTCGGCCCTAAACGCTGTCGACCTGGCACACCTCTCAACGTTACCGGCGGCCTACCTTTCAGCCGGCCAAAAGCGGCGGCTCGCAATCGCGCGCCTCGTCGCGGTGAAGCGGCCGCTATGGCTCCTCGATGAGCCGACGTCGAGCCTCGATGCGCCTGCGCAGGCGCGCCTTGCTGAACTGATGCATGCGCACCTCGATGCCGGCGGCCTCATCGTCGCGGCATCGCACGGATCGGTCGGCCTGACACGGGCGCGCGAACTGAGGCTGGGGCCATGAACGCATTCGCGGCGCTGTTGACGCGCGACTTGAAGCTTGCCGTGCGCACCGGCGGCGGCGCGCTGATGGGCGCGATGTTCTTCCTCATCGCCATCGTGATGGCGCCGTTCGCCGTCGGTCCCGATCTCAAGCTGCTCGCAATTCTTGGTCCGGCTCTTTTGTGGTTGTTCGGTCAGCTCGCGACCTTGCTTGCGCTCGACCGGCTGTTCGTCGCGGACCACGAGGACGGATCGCTCGACCTGATCCGCACCGGGGATATTCCACTCGAGATTGCGATCGTCGCCAAGGCCGTCGCGCACTGGCTCACCACCTGCCTGCCGCTGGTGGTGATCTCGCCGCTGCTCGGCGTGATGCTCAACGTCGAGCCCCGCGCGCTCGGATGGCTGGCGCTGACGCTGCTGGCGGGAACGCCGGCGCTCACCTTCATCGGCCTCATCGGCGCCGCGTTGTCCGTCGCACTGCGGCGCGGCGGGCTTCTGCTTGCGGTGCTGGTGCTGCCGCTGACGATCCCGGTATTGATCTTCGGCGTGATTGCCGCCAATGCCGCCATAGCCGGACCGGGGCCGTTCGGCCCACCTTTCACCATTCTTTGCGCGCTGTCTCTCGCGAGCCTGGTGATCGGCCCGGTTGCCGCCGCGGCGGCGTTGCGTCACGCGATGGAATGAGCCGCACGATGCGTCACGTTGCCCGCGATCACCGATGTAACTAGAAGTCTGCCGATGGCCGTCATCGATCTCGCCAACCCGACGCGCTTTTTGAAGCTCACGAGCCGGCTATTGCCTTGGCTCGCCGGCGCGACGGTGCTGGCGTTCGCGTACGGGCTCAACGCCGCGCTGCACGCGCCCGACGACTACCAGCAAGGCGCAACCGTGAAGATCATGTTCCTGCATGTGCCGTCGGCGTGGCTCGGCATGCTCAGCTGGGCGCTGATGAGCGTCGCGGCGCTCGGCACGCTTGTATGGCGGCATCCGCTCGCCGACGTCGCGGCGAAAGCGGTCGCACCGATCGGCGCCGCGTTCACGCTGATGTGCCTGATCACCGGCTCGCTGTGGGGCCGGCCGATGTGGGGCACTTACTGGGTATGGGATGCGCGGCTGACCTCCGTGCTCGTTCTTTTTCTGCTCTATCTCGGCGTGCTCGCGCTCTACTGGACCGCGGAAGATCCCGGCCGCGGTTCGCGCGCTGCGGCGATCCTCACACTGGTCGGCGCGATCAATATTCCGATCATCAAGTTCTCCGTCGACTGGTGGAATACGCTGCATCAGCCCGCGTCCGTTTTCCGCATGGGCGGCTCGACCATCGACCCGTCGATCCTGCATCCGCTGTTCGCGATGGCGATCGCGTTCACGCTGCTGTTCGTCACGCTGCATCTTGCCGCCATGCGTAACGAAATCCTGCGCCGGCGCGTGCGCGCGATGCGGCTGATGCAGGCGCAGGGTTACGCCGAGGCCAGATCATGAATCTCGGGCCGCACGCCGACTTCATCATCGCGTCCTACGCGGTCGCGATCTTCATCGTCGCCGCGCTGACAGCCTGGATCGTGCTCGACTATGCGGCGCAGCGGCGGATCCTCGGCGATCTCGAGGAGCGCGGCGTCGCCCGGCGCTCGCACGTCGCGGGCAAGAGCAAGCCGTGAGCGCGACCGAAAGTTCCGGCAAACGTGCGCGGCGCAATTTTTTTCTGCTGCTGCCGCTGGTGGTGTTCCTTGCACTGGCGGCGTTGTTCTTCTTCCGCCTCGGCATCGGCGATCCGTCGCGTATTCCATCCGCTCTGATCGGCCATCCCGTTCCGCCGACCGACCTGCCGCCAATCGCGGACCTGACGCGGGACGGCAAGCCGGTACCGGGCCTCACCAACGCGACGTTCAAGGGCGCCGTGACGGTGGTGAACGTGTGGGCCTCCTGGTGCGTGCCATGCCACGACGAAGTGCCGTTCCTGGAGAAGCTGTCGAAAGACAAGCGCATCCAGCTCGTCGGCATCAATTACAAGGACCAGCCGGACAACGCGCGGCGCTTCCTCAATCGCTACGGCAATCCTTTCGCAGCCGCGGGCGCCGACGACAACGGCCGCACCTCGATCGACTGGGGCGTCTATGGCGTGCCGGAGACGTTCGTGGTCGGCCGCGACGCGCGCATCGCCTACAAGCTGATTGGGCCGATCACCGCCGATAATCTCGTACGCGTGCTCGATCCGGAGATCGAGAAGGCGTCAAAATCTCAATGAGTGTCATGGCCGGGCTCGGCCCCCGCCGTCCCTCTTAGCGACGATTTGCCTTCCTGAGCGGGATCAACGGCGCAAGCCCGGAGATGACAAAGTTCTATTGCTTCTGATCCGCGCTGTATTTCACCAATAGCGGGTATTGCAGCGCGCCGAAAACGAACGTCAGCGGCACCACGCCGAACAATTTGAACGCTACCCAGAAATCCGTGCTTTGCGTGCGCCAGACGACCTCGTTGAGGATCGCGAGCGCGAAGAAAAATATCGCCCAGCGCCAAGTGAGCTTCCGCCAACCTTCTTCGGTCAAATTGAAAACCGAATCGAACACGATGCCGAGCAGCGGCTTGCCGAACGCGAGCCCGACCACCAGCGCGCCGCCGAACAGAACGTAGATGATGGTCGGCTTTAGCTTGATGAACAATTCGTCGTGCAGCACCAGCGTCAAGCCGCCGAAGATCAGAACGACGACGGCGGTTACCACCGGCATGATCGCGATGTGCCGCGTGATCGCGTAGGACACGCCGAGCGCGATCAGCACCGCGACCATGAAGGCCGCGGTCGCCTCGAAAATGCCGAGCTTCGCATTGGCGGCGAAGAACAGCACCAGCGGGCCGATGTCGAGCGCGAGCTTGAGGGCGGGATTGAGTTGTTTCTTTGCGGGCATGGAATCGGTGTGTAACGGATTGTCATTCCCCGCGAAAGCGGGGCATCCACTAGTCGCAGGCGTTTATGGCCTTCATGAGAATTTGTATTTACTGGATCATCCGCTTTCGCGGATGATGACAGCCGCATTCAATTGTCCAGCCCCACCAGCGCCCTTGCAAAATCGCGCGCGGTGAACGGCGCGAGATCGTCGATCCCCTCGCCCACGCCGATGAAATGCACCGGCAGGCCGAATTTCGCGGCGATCGCGACAAGAATACCGCCGCGTGCCGTACCGTCGAGC
Organism: Pseudolabrys sp.; assembly: GCA_035546875.1. GTDB lineage: Bacteria > Pseudomonadota > Alphaproteobacteria > Rhizobiales > Xanthobacteraceae > Pseudolabrys. The sequence goes on along the minus strand of DASZVZ010000124.1, from coordinate 41,380 downwards.
TTGGTCATCACCAGGCCGGTGACGCCTGCGGTCTTACGGAAAATCTCGACCTGCGAGAGCGCATTCTGCCCGACCGTCGCGTCGAGCACCAGCAGCACAGCATGCGGCGCGGTCGGCTCGACTTTGCGCATCACGCGCACGATTTTTTCGAGTTCGTTCATCAGCTCGGCTTTGTTCTGCAGACGGCCGGCGGTGTCGATCAGCACGATCTCGACGCCTTGCGCCTTCGCCGCGGTCAACGCATCGAAGGCGAGACCCGCGGCATCACTGCCCGGTTCGCGCGACATAATGCTAGCGCCGCTACGCTCGCTCCAGATCTTCAATTGATCGATCGCCGCGGCGCGGAAGGTATCGCCGGCGACCAGCATCACCGTCTTGCCTTCGGCGCGGAATTTGGCCGCGAGCTTGCCGATAGTCGTGGTCTTGCCGGAACCGTTGACACCGGCGACCAGAATAACGAACGGCCGCGTTGTGACTTCCAGCGGCTTTGCGACGTCCGCCAGCGTCTTCTCGATCTCCGCCGCGAGTACCGCCCTTACCTCATCCGCGGCGATGCCTTTTTCGTAACGGCCTTGCCCGAACGCATCGGCGATGCGCTGCGCGGTTTCCGGACCGAGATCGGCGCGGATCAATTCGCTTTCCAGATCCTCGATGGTGCCGGCGTCGAGCTTGCGCTTGGTGACGAGATCGGAAATCGCGCCGCCGAGCGAGGCCGACGTGCGCTTGAGCCCGCCGCTCAGGCGCTGCCACCAGCTTTGTTGCGTGCTGTCGTTCATGCGAGGCCCGTGATAGCGGTTTCAGGGTGGTCCCGAAAGGTGACGACCTTTATCCGTCGTCCTGAGGTGCCTGCCGAAGGCAGGCCTCGGAGGATGAACGGCCGACACCCTTCGAGGCTCGCTTCGCTCGCACCTCAGGGTGACGAAGGCCATGACCCCTGAACAAATACTCGCCCGCCTGCTCTATCGCGACGGCCTGATGCTGGTGATCGACAAGCCGGCGGGAATCGCGGTGCATCGCGGGCCGAAGGGCGGGCCGAGCCTGGAGGACGATTTCGGCGCGCTGCGCTTCGGCCTACCGCGCAACCCGGCGCTCGCGCACCGGCTCGACAAGGACACGTCCGGCTGCCTCGTGCTCGGCCGCCACCGCAAGGCGCTCGCACTGCTCGGCAAGCTGTTCAAGCAGGGCAAGGTCGGCAAGACCTATTGGGCGGTCGTGGAAGGCGGACCGGCGGAGGACGAAGGCCGCATCGACATTCCGCTCGGCCGGCTCGACGAAACGCGCGGCTGGTGGATGAAGCCGGATCCCAAGGGGCAGCCGTCGGTGACGACGTGGAAAGTAATGGGGCGCGGCGCTGGGCGCACGTGGCTTGCGCTCGAGCCGCTCACCGGCCGCACGCATCAGCTGCGCGTGCATTGTTCCGAGATGGGCTGGCCGATTGTCGGCGACAACATCTACGGCCGCGCGCCGCGCAGCGGCGGACCGATATTGAATTTGCATTCGCGCGAGATCGTGGTGCCGATCTCAAAGAACAAGCCGGCGGTGAAGGTCACCGCGCCCGTGCCGGAACATATGCGGGAGACGTTGCGCACCTGCGGGTGGTGCTTAGATGAGTGACAGGTCGCGAATGCAGATGCGGCCTTCGCATTGACCGCGCTCGGGCTGTATGTCGTCTTTGCAATCGTCGTGTACTGGCTGGAGGGCAAACGGCGCTTTCAGTAAAGCTGCGCCTTGATGCGCTCGGGCGCGGCGCGGTCGTAATCCTCGCCGCCGAGCTTGCCCTGGCTCAGTTCCGCGATGATCGCGCCGGTCGACGGCAGGCTCTTGCGGTCGATCTTGGTCGCCTCGTCCCACAGCTTCGAGCGCACGATCGCCTTCGAGCAATGGAAATAGATGCTCTCGACGTGAACGATGAGTACGCAACGCGGCAGCTTGCCGTTGACCGCGAAACTCCGCATCAGCTCCGGGTCGATAGAGATCGACGCGCGTCCGTTCACGCGCAAGGTTTCGCCGACGCCCGGAATGAGGAACAGGAGCGCGATGCGCGGATCGCGCACGATGTTGCGGAAACCATCGATGCGGTTGTTGCCGGGACGATCCGGAATCGCCAGCGTCTTGTCGTCGAGGATGCGCACGAAGCCGGCCGGATCGCCTTTCGGCGAGCAGTCGAGGCCTTCCGGGCCGCTGGTTGCTATCGCCACGAACGGCGCCGCCTCGATCAGCTTGCGGTAGGCGCCATTGATGAAATCGATTTCCTTGGCGATCGCCGCCGGCATCCTCTCGCCATAGAGCGACTGAAGCTGCTCCATCGTCGTGATCAGATGGTCCCGGTAACCCATGCTCGGCTCCCCAAAGTCAGGCGGCGAGCAGTTGCCGCCCGTCATGTCCCGAAATCGTGACGTCCGGCATCATGCCCGGCTTGCACTCCGTGGCAAGCTGCACGGGCGTGAATTGCTCGGTGCGGGCAAGCCCGCGCGATTCCGCCAGCACACGGACGCGCGCGCCGACCTGCGCATCGAGATGGCGGCGTAGCGCCGCCTCGCCCTTCTCGCGCAAACGGCGGGCGCGGTCCTTCACCAGCGCGCGGTCGACCTGCGGCATGCGCGCGGCCGGCGTGCCCGGGCGCGGCGAGAAGGGAAACACGTGCAACTGCGTGAGCCCGCACTCATCAACCAGATCGAGCGAGCGCGCGAACATGCCTTCGTCCTCAGTCGGAAAACCGGCGATGATGTCGGCGCCGAAAGCAACGTCCGGCCGCAGGCGCCGCACTTGCTTGCAAAACGCGATAGCATCGGCGCGCGAGTGGCGGCGCTTCATGCGCTTGAGAATGAGATCGTCGCCGGCCTGCAACGACAGATGCAGATGCGGCATCAGCCGCGGCTCGCCGGCGATGGCGTCCATGAGATCGGCGTCGGCCTCGACCGAGTCGATGGAGGAGAGCCGCAGGCGCGCAAGATCGGGCACGTCCTTCAGGATGCGCTTGACCAGCGCGCCGAGGCGCGCGCCTTCGCTGGCGTAGCTTGTGATGTCGACACCGGTAAGCACGACCTCGCGGTAGCCGTTTTCCGCAAGGCGGCGCGCCTGCGCCACCACATCCGCGACCGGCAGCGAGCGCGAATTGCCGCGGCCATACGGGATGATGCAGAACGTGCAGCGGTGGTCGCAGCCGTTCTGCACCTGCACGAAGGCGCGCGCGCGGCCTTCGATGCTGTCGATCGCGTGCGGCCTCATCGTCCGCGCCGCCATGATGTCGGAAACGACGATCTTCTCGTTTGCCGACCAGTGGCGCGCGTCGAGCTTTTCTTCGTTGCCGATGACGCGGTCGACTTCGGGCATGTTCGCGAAATTCGCCGCTTCTGTCTGCGCCGCACAGCCGGTGACAACGATGCGCGCGCCGGGCCGCTCACGGCGGATGCGGCGGATGCTCTGCCGCGCCTGGCGCACGGCTTCCGCCGTCACCGCGCAGGTATTCACCACGACGGCATCGCGCACACCGGCCGCAGCCGCCTCGCGGCGAATGACTTCCGACTCGAACGCATTGAGCCGGCAGCCGAAGGTGGCGACGTCGACGCTCATGCGACGCTTTCCTTGCCGAACAGCGCGGGATCGAAGCGGCCCTCGTACTCGAATTCAACCGGCCCGGTCATCAGCACATGGTCGTCGCTCGCGCGCCACTCGATGACGAGCTCGCCGCCCGGCACCGTCACGCGCACCTTGCGCTCCGTACGCTTCAATCGCGCCGCGGCCACCGCCGTTGCACACGCTGCCGAGCCGCAAGCTTTCGTCAGCCCCGCGCCGCGCTCCCAGGTGCGGACCACGATGTGCTCGCGCGAGACGATGTGCGCGAGCGTTATGTTGGCGCGCTCGGGAAAGATCGGATGGTTTTCGAGCAGCGGGCCGAATTTCGTCAGGTCATAGGCATTCACGTCGTCGACCCAGAAGATCGCGTGCGGATTGCCCATGCTCACCACCGACGGCGAGTGCAGCACCGGCTTGTCGATCGGCCCGATCTGCAATTCGATCGCGCGCGTGTCGCGGAATTCTTCCGCCAGCGGTATCTCGTTCCACTTGAAGCGCGGCACGCCCATGTCGACGGTAAATTCGCCGTTCGCGTTCTTCCAGCAGTTGAGCACGCCGGCAGTTGTCTCGAAGGTCAGCGCGTTCTTGCCGCTTTGCTTCGCGACGATGTCGGCGATGCAGCGCATGCCGTTGCCGCAGGCGCCCGCCTCCGAGCCGTCATTGTTATAGATGCGCACGAACGCGTCGGTGCCCGGCGTGCGCGGCGGATAAAGCGCCATCAATTGATCGTAGGGCGCGCCTTCCGGCTTTGCCGCCGCGCGCGCTTCCTCGGCCTTGATCGGACCGCCTTCGTGGCGCATGTCGACAACGACGATCTCGTTGCCGACACCGTTCATCTTTACGAAAGCATGATTTGCGAGCGCTGCCATGGTCCGGCCCAGTTCTGCCCGGTTTATATGGCGAATTAGCACAGATTGACCAGAGGCCGTGCTAGAGTGCGCCGGTAACGACGCTGCGATTCGCCGGGGCGCCGCGCCTGAAGACGGAGAAACGTGATGTCGTGGTATCGCTTGGTCGGATCGCTCGCGCTGTGCACGGCGCTCGGCCTGGCGCCGGCCCTGGCGCAGACACCGCCGCCCCCCGACAAACAGCCGCTGCAAATGCCCGCCGCGCCCGGCGCGCTGCAGCCGGGCGACGCCTTCGGCGAACAGGTGACGCTGCCGGAAAAGACCATCATCTACGTGAAGGGCCAGAGCACCTGGGACAACGCCTTCGCGACGCTGGTCGAGTCGTTCAAGCTTCTCAAACAGTACCTCGACAAGCAGGGTATCAAGCCGGCCGGACCCGCTATGACGATCTACACGCAGACCGACGACACGGGCTTCAAGTTCAACGCGGCGCTGCCGATCGCCACGACTCCGAAGGATCCGCCGCGCGGCGACATTGCCATCGGCAGCGCGCCGACCGGCAAGGCGCTGAAATTCGTGCACCGCGGTCCCTACGACGCGATGGACTCGACCTATGAGGCGATCACCAATTATCTTGACGACAAGCGGCTCGACGCGAAGGACCTTTTCGTCGAGGAATATGTCACCGATCCGACGACGACCCCGTCCGACAAGCTGGTGATCAACGTCTATGTGCCGGTGAATTGATCCGATGATTTCAACGCGCATCGTTTTATCGGTTCTTGCATTTTCTCTCGCCGCCGCTCTGCCACTGCCGGCTCATGCGATCGACAAGATCGTCACGGTGACCGGTGAGGCAACCGTCGGGGTCCCGCCCGACATGGCGATTATCCGTATCGGCGTTTCGAGCTCCGCCAAGAACGCGCGCGAGGCGAGCGAGGCGAACGCCAAGCAGATGACCAAGGTGATCGCGGCGATCAAGGACAACGGTGTCGCCGAGCGCGACATCCAGACCTCGCGCCTGTCGTTGCAGCCGCAATACGACACCACCAAGGGCAACACGCCTCGGCTCACCGGTTTCCAGGCAAGCAATCAGGTCACCGTGCGCATCCGCACGATCGCGGACATGCCCGCGATCGTCGATCACGCCATCGGCGCCGGCGCCAACGAGATGTCGGGCATCGAGTTCGTGGTTTCGCAGCAATCGACGCTGCTCGATCAGGCGCGCGCCGACGCGATCGCCGATGCGCATCGCAAGGCCGAGATTTACGCCCGCGCCGCCGGCGTGAAACTCGGCGCCGCCGTCGCCATCACCGACGAGAACGCCGCCCCGCCGCCCCGGCCGATGGCGGCGATGCGGGCCGGCGCCGTTCCGGTTGCCCCCGGCGAGCAGATGCTGCGCGCCGCAGTGACCGTGACTTATGAGCTAACCCCTTGATGCGGCTTGCCTTGACTTGGGTCTGCCGGCCCCCTACGTTCCGGCCGCTCTCGACAAGAGACGTAAAGTAACCGATCTCGCCGCCCGGTCCTTGAGAGGCCGGAGGCAACCGCCCGACAGCGCAATGCGCCCTCGGGCGCAAAGGTGTTTGCAGGCGCATGTTCGACACTCTGTCGGAAAAATTGGGCGGCATTCTCGACCGTCTCACCCGCCGCGGCGCGCTCAGCGAGGCCGACGTCGATGCGGCGATGCGTGAAGTGCGCCGCGCGTTGCTGGAAGCCGACGTCGCGCTCGACGTCGCGCGCGCTTTCACCGACGGGGTGAAGAAACACGCAGTCGGCGTCGAGGTTCTCAAATCCGTCACGCCCGGCCAGATGGTCGTCAAGATCGTGCACGACCAGCTCGTCGAAACGCTCGGCGCGTCCGGGCAGACGATCGATCTCAACGCGCCTCCGCCGGTCGCCATCATGATGGTCGGCCTGCAAGGCTCAGGCAAAACCACCACCACCGCCAAGCTCGCGAAACGCCTCACCGACCGGCTCAAGCGCAAGGTCCTGATGGCCTCGCTCGACGTGCGCCGCCCGGCGGCGATGGAACAGCTCGCCGTGCTCGGCCGCGACGCCAGCATCGACACGCTGCCCGTGGTCGAAGGCCAGATGCCGGCGCAGATTTCCAAGCGCGCGCTCGAGGCCGCCCGCCTCGGCGGCTACGACGTGGTGCTGCTCGACACCGCTGGCCGCACCACGCTCGACGAAGCGATGATGAGCGAAGCCGCGGAGGTGAAGAACGCCGCCAATCCGCATGAGGTTTTGCTCGTCGCGGACGCCCTCACCGGCCAGGACGCCGTCAACCTCGCGCGATCGTTCGACCAGCGCGTCGGCCTGACCGGCATCGTGCTCACGCGCGTGGACGGCGACGGCCGCGGCGGCGCGGCGCTGTCGATGCGCGCCGTGACCGGCAAGCCGATCAAGCTCATCGGAACCGGCGAAAAGCTCGACGCACTGGAAGACTTCGATCCGGCGCGCATTGCCGGCCGCATCCTCGGCATGGGCGACATCGTTTCGCTGGTCGAGAAAGCCGCCGCGACCATCGACGCCGAAAAGGCGATGCGCGCGGCGGAAAAGATGCGCAAGGGTCAGTTCGACCTTGCCGACATGCGCGAGCAGCTCATGCAGATGCAGCAGATGGGCGGCATCGGCGGCCTGATGGGCATGCTGCCCGGCATTGCCAAGATGAAGAACCAGATCGCCAATGCCGGGCTCGATGAAAACGTGCTCAAGCGCCAGATCGCGATCATCGACTCGATGACGCCGAAGGAACGGCGCAACCCGGATATCCTCAAGGCGAGCCGCAAGAAGCGCATCGCGGCGGGATCGGGAACGTCACCCGAGCAGATCAACAAGCTCCTCAAAATGCATCGCGGCATGGCCGATATGATGAAGGCGATGGGCGGCGCCAAGCGCGGCCCGATGGCCGGCATCGCGCAGGCGATGGGCTTCGGCGGCGGCATGCCATCGGCCGAAGAACTGAAGAAGCTCGCGGAGCAGGCGAAGGCGAGCGGCCAGTTGCCGCCGACCATGCCGAAATTGCCGCCGAATTTTCCCGGCGGGCCTGGAATTCCCGGCCTGCCCGGTCTCGGCGGAAAGTTTCCCGGATTGCCGGGCGGCCTGCCGCCCGGATTGGGGAAGAAGAAATGAGCGAGCAGCACATGACCTCTCGCCGTCACCCTGAGGTGCCGTCGCACCGCGAAGGCCTCGAAGGGCGACGGCCCGGGCCGTTCATCCTTCGAGGCGCGGCATGAGCACGTTTACGCGCATCTTTCACGCGCCATGGCGCGCACCTCAGGGTGACGGATTTATTTTCGAACAAGTTTGAACCTGAAAGGAAAACTGAAATGTCTCTCGTGATTCGAATGGCCCGCGCCGGAACGAAAAAGCGGCCGGTCTATCACATCGTTGTCGCCGACAAGCGTGCGCCGCGCGACGGCCGCTTCATCGAGCGGCTCGGCTATTTCAACCCGCTGCTGCCGAAGGAAAAGACCGAGCGTCTCAAGCTCGACCTGGACAAGGTGCAGGCGTGGATGAAGAAAGGCGCGCAGCCCTCAGATCGCATCATGCGCTTCCTCGACGCCGCCGGCATCGCCAAGCGCAAGCCGCGCAACAATCCGGAGAAGGCGATCCCGCGCAAGGAACGCAAGGCAAAGGAAGAAGAGGCCGCCAAGGCTGCCGGCGCCGCGCCTGCCGCTCCTGCCGGCGACGCCAAACCGGCCGGCAAGCCCGCCAAGGCGGAGAAGCCCGCCGAAGCGCCGGCGAGCTAACGACCGCCGCTTCGCGCCGTGGCCGACCGTATTTGCGTCGCACGTATCGGTGCCGCGCACGGCGTTCGCGGCGAGGTGAAGCTGTGGTCGTTCACGGAAGATCCGGCGGCCGTCGCGACCTACGGCCCGCTGGAAACGAAAGACGGCAAGCGCACACTTGAAATCGAGTCACTGCGCGCGGCGAAGGATCATTTCGTCGCGCGGCTTGCCGGCGTGAACGACCGGGACACGGCGGAAGCGCTCTGCAACGTCGAGCTCTACATTCCGCGCGACCGTCTGCCGGAAATCGAGGAAACCGATACGTTCTATCATGCCGATCTCGTCGGCTTGTCGGCCATCACGCGCAGCGGCGCCGCGCTTGGCACCGTCACGGCGGTGCATAATTTCGGCGCCGGAGACGTTATCGAGATCGCGCCGACAGACGGCGGAGAGCCGCTGCTGTTGCCTTTCACCACCGCGACGGTACCGACGGTCGACCTGAAAGCGCGGCGGATCGTCGTGGACATGCCGGCGGTGTCGAGTGACGAGACGGATTAGTGCGATGTGGCGCGCGAGCGTGCTGACAATTTTTCCGGAGATGTTTCCCGGCCCGCTGGCGGTGAGCCTCGCCGGCAAGGCGCTCGCGGGCGGCATCTGGTCGCTCGACACAATCGACATCCGCGAGCACGCAACCGACAAGCACCGTACCGTCGACGACACACCGGCCGGCGGCGGGCCCGGCATGGTAATGCGCGCCGACGTGCTGGCGCGCGCACTCGACGCGACGGCGAACGATGGCCGCCCGCGCCTGCTGATGAGCCCGCGCGGCACGCCGCTCACGCAAGCGCGTGTCGCAATGCTCGCGAAAGGTCCCGGAGTGACGATCGTGTGCGGGCGCTTCGAGGGTGTCGACGAACGGCTGATCGCGGCGCGCCAGCTCGAGGAAGTCTCGCTCGGTGATTTCGTGCTTTCGGGCGGCGAGATCGCGGCGCTGGCGCTGATCGACGCCTGCGTGCGGCTCATCCCCGGCGTCATGGGCAAGGAGGCTTCCGCCACGGAGGAGAGCTTCGCGGAAGGCCTGCTCGAGTATCCGCAATACACCCGTCCTGCCCTGTTCGAGGGCAAGGCCATTCCCGAGGTGCTGACGTCCGGCGACCACGCCAAGGTCGCGGCATGGCGAAGGGCCGAGGCAGAGCGGTTAACGCGCGAACGCCGGCCCGATCTCTGGGAGGCGCACAAGGCCCGAAACAAGCCTTAGGCCGGTCATTCCGGGGGCTCTAGCGAAGTGAGACAACCCGGAATCGATGAACCCAGCGCTGCGCCCGGTCCGCCCCTTCGGGACTCCCGGAATGACAGCCTTAAAGGGTGACAAGCCACATTCGATAGTCTAAAAGCTCGCCCGACCCATTCAGCCCCTGATAAGGACCGCGCGCCGGATGCTGGCGCTGCCGACGGAGATTGAACCGATGAACCTCATTCAACAGCTCGAAAAAGAGCAGGTCGCGAAGCTGTCCGCCGGAAAGGACATTCCCGACTTCGCGCCCGGCGACACGTTGCTCGTCAACGTGAAGGTCGTCGAAGGTGACAAGAGCCGCGTGCAGGCCTACGAGGGCGTCTGCATCGGCCGCTCCGGCCGCGGCCTCAACGAAAACTTCACCGTGCGCAAGATTTCGTACGGCGAAGGCGTCGAGCGCGTGTTTCCGCTTTATTCGCCGATGATCGACTCGATCAAGCTCGTGCGTCGCGGCAAGGTCCGCCGTGCGAAGCTCTATTACCTGCGCGGACGCCGCGGCAAGAAGGCCCGCATCAGCGAGGCGCAGGGAGCCGGCGGCGAAGAGATGGGCGCGCAAGAGGCCGCTTCCAAGGAATGACGCGTTAAGCCATTCCGGAACGCATGAAGGGGCCGCAGCGCGCGGCCCTTTTTATTATTGCGCGACAAGGCTAGATAAAGCCCAAATCCGTCATCCTCAGGCGCGAGCGAAGCGAGCCTCGAAGGATGAACGGCCCGGGGCCGTCGGCCCTCGAGGACCGCGCGAAAAGCGCGACCGCCTCAGGGTGACGGAGTTGAGTTGGAGAATTTGATGGCGAAGCCGCGTACCCTCTACGACAAGATTTGGGAAGATCATCTGGTCGACGAACAGCCGGACGGCACCTGCCTGCTCTATATCGATCGCCACATCGTGCATGAGGTAACGTCTCCTCAAGCGTTCGAGGGCCTGCGCTCGTCAGGACGCAAGGTGCATGCGCCGGAGAAAACGCTCGCCGTCGTCGATCACAACGTGCCGACTTCCGACCGCAGCAAGCCCAATCCCGATCCGGAAAGCGCCGAACAGATCGCGGCGCTGGCGCAGAACGTGAAGGATTTCGGCATCGAATATTTCGACGAATTCGATCGCCGCCAGGGCATCTGCCACATCATCGGTCCCGAACAGGGTTTCACCCTGCCCGGCACGACCATCGTGTGCGGCGACAGCCACACCGCCACGCACGGCGCATTCGGGGCGCTCGCCTACGGCATCGGCACATCGGAAGTGGAGCATGTGCTGGCGACGCAAACGCTGATCCAGAAGAAATCGAAGAACATGCGCGCGACGGTCGACGGCAAGTTGCCGGCAAACGTCACCGCGAAAGACATCATCCTTGCGATCATCGGCGAGATCGGCACCGCCGGCGGCACCGGCTACGCGCTGGAATATGCCGGTGAGGCGATCAATTCGATCTCCATGGAAGGGCGCATGACCATCTGCAACATGTCGGTGGAAGGCGGCGCCAAAGCCGGCTTCATCGCGCCCGACGAGAAGGCCTACAGCTATCTCAAGGACAAGCCGAAAGCGCCGAAAGGCAAGATGTGGGACGAGGCGATGCGTTATTGGGAGACGCTTCGCTCGGACGACGGCGCGCATTTCGACCGCGAGATCAGATTGGATGCGGCAAAACTGCCGCCGCTGGTCACCTGGGGCACGAGCCCCGAGCAGGTTGTGTCGGTCACCGGGCGCGTGCCGGTGCTCTCCGACATTGCCGACGAGAACAAGCGCACCGCCGCCGAGCGCTCGCTCGGCTACATGGGATTGAAGGGCGGCGAGAAGATCACCGACATCGCTGTGAATCGCGTCTTCATCGGCTCGTGCACCAATGCGCGCATCGAGGATCTGCGCGAGGTCGCGCGCGTCGTCGACGGCAAGCGGGTGAATGCCAACGTCAACGCCATGATCGTGCCGGGCTCCGGCCTGGTGAAGGATCAGGCGGAAGCGGAAGGGCTCGACAAGATTTTCAAGGCCGCCGGTTTCGACTGGCGGGAGCCCGGCTGCTCGATGTGTCTTGCGATGAATCCCGACAAGCTGGCGCCGGGCGAGCGCTGTGCGTCGACATCGAACCGCAACTTCGAAGGCCGTCAGGGCTACAAGGGCCGCACGCATCTGGTGTCGCCCGCGATGGCGGCGGCGGCGGCGATCGCCGGACACTTTGTCGACGTGCGCGAGTGGAAGTAGCGGCGCGCGTTCATCGAAACAAAAAGGCCAGCCTCGCGGCTGGCCTTTTTTATTTGGTTGTGCGGCCGAATTACCAGCAACGCCATACGCGTCGCGTCACAAGATAACCGTTGCGCCACACTTGCACCGGCACCCAGCCGCAGTTCGCCGGTCCGCCGGCGTAATAGTACGGCCCATAGTAAGGACCGTAGCCGTAGTAGGCGGGCCATCCCCAGCCCCAGCCACGATAGCCCCAACCCCAGCCGCGATAACCCCAGCCGCCGCCATGCCAGCCGCCATGCCAGCTCCCGCCACCATGCCAGTTGCCGCCACCGCCGCCATGCCAACTGCCGCCGCTATGACCACCGCCACCGTGCCAGCTGTGCTGAGCGGCTGCCGGACCGGACGCAAACGCGATCGCGCCGGCGACCAAAGCCGCGCTTGCGAGAATCTTGAGAACTTTCGACATCGATGCCTCCGATGCCACCCCAGGAGCGGCATTATAGCGCAGGCCCGCCTTAAAAGCTCGTTATTCCCACCAGCACGTCATGCGGGGGACGATCACGGTACCGCTCACGCGATATTCCTGAACGAGCCAGGAGCGGCATAGCCGCTTGGCATTGGGGCCGGGCTCGATGCGGTTCGGATAAACCGTAATGCGCGTGCGGCGCGACGAGGCCGTCGTGGTGTTGCTCTTGTCGGATTGAGCGAAGACTGCGGTCGCGTCGGCGCAAATCAGGCCGAATGCCAAGAGCACAGCAAATGCGGCTTTACACCTGAACATTCCCGGTCCCCGCCAGCCAACCGATGATCGCGTGCCGGGCCGGCCAGCGCAACGCCAAAGCGGCGCTTTCCCTCAATGGAAGCCGGTGCGCGGCGTGTAAAATGGATTGTAATGTTCCTGCGCGTAGCTCGGCCGGCGCTGCGCGCTGAACGCGTGGCTCGCGTACCTCTGGCTCGCGTATCTCTGGCTCGCGTAACTGTGCGTCACGTAACTGTGGCTGGACGCGCGCGGGGTGTAACTGCGCGTATAGGTCCGGCTCGAATGCTGGTCGTTGCAGCCGAAGAACTCGGCCGAAGCGGGCCCGGACAGGGCGATCAACACGCCGAACCCCAGTACCGCTGCTGCGAAAAACGCCCTGTTACCAGCCATATACGCCTCGTTAACCATATTTCCCCGCTAAACTCGCGCATTCCCGGTTCCCCGTCAACGGGTTGGCCGGCCCCCCGTTCCCGCCTAGAACGGAACAATGAGCCGTCCGGTCGATCCCCCGGTGGACTGGCGCCGCGCCAAGGCGCCTTCGCTCGCCGAATTCGAGGCCATGGCCTCGCAGGCCTATCGCCGCCTGCCCGAACATTTCCGGGCGCTGACCGCGGAAATCATCATCCGGGTCGAGGATTTCCCGGCCGAGGATGTCGTTTCCTCCATGCAGCTCGAGAGCGAGTTCGACCTGCTCGGCCTGTTTCAGGGCGTTGGCCTGCCGTTCCAGTCGGAATCAGCGCCGATGCAGATGCCGAACATGATCTGGCTCTACCGGAGGCCGATCCTCGACTACTGGGCTGAGCACGAGGAGAGCCTGGACGACATCATCACGCACGTGCTGGTGCACGAGATCGGTCACCACTTCGGACTGTCGGACGAGGACATGGAGGCGATCGAGGCGAGCGTGGACTAGCGCGCCGCGATCAGTTGAACGCGCGGCCTCCGTCAAGCGAGCGTGCGAGCTTGATGCCGCCGCTTGGACCACTCCCGCCTTCCCAGATGACGAACAAGGCTTTGGGAGAGGCGGGGTCCGAATGGACTTGATAGAGCTTCGCCCATTCGCCTGCGCCGAGCGAGTAAACGGTCGCGGACTGCTGCTCGTAGGACGTTTGCGAGCTGCGCAAGACGACGGTTGAGCGGATCGCGATCTTGCCGCCGCTCGCCGTGCGCAATCCGATGATGCAGACACGCGGCTCGGCCAGCGGCATCGCCGCAATCGCGGAACTCGGCAGCGCCAGCGGACAATCGCGAAATTCGCCAACGTCGAGTTCGGCTGTCACGAATGCCGTTCCGCCGCGGACCATGGTGACCCATTGCGCATGATGCCCAGCTTCATCGAACTCGCGGAACGTCATCGTGCCGAACGAGAGCTGCCCGATCGCGATCGAATGCGTGTCGATATTTTCCGACATGAACAGCATCTGCGGCGCCTCATCGAGCTCCGGCGTCGCGTCGAACGCGGGAAGACTGAAGCTCCGGAAGCAGAGGATGCCGCCGTCGAACCCGCGCTGCCAACTCACGTGCAACACGCGGCCGGCAATCGCGAGACGCGGCCGGCCGCAAGTGTTGACCAGCGTGAACCAGTCGGGATCGGACGGCAGGAAGCCGGGACCCGTGACATCGAAGCATTTGAATGTTGCGCCGGCGTCCTTCGACAGCGCGAGCATGATGCTGAACATGCCCGGCGTTTTCGATTTCGCGGGCAAGTAGGGATACGCCAGCGCGACAATGCGGCCGTCGTCGGAAACCGCCACGTCGAGCACGTCGTGCAGCTCTCCGAATGAAGCGGGCAGCGTGTTCAGCATATCGAAGTCGACATCTTCGCATCCCACACGCGCTCTTTCCCAGCTCGCGCCATAGTCCGTCGAGCGCGCGAGCCAGACGCGCTTGCGGCTTGGATTTCCCGCGGTGGGTTCGTTGCGATACCACGCGATCAGGACAAGCCTGCCGCGTGCGCGAATGAGCGGCGCGGAAATGCCCGGCACAACGCCCGACAGCGAAACTTCCGGTTCGAAATTATCGCCTGCGTCGATCGAGCGCCGGTAAAGAAGTTCGAGCTGGCCGGTCGTGCGCGGTTTGCTACGCACCCACGCGACGTAAACGCATTCGCTGCGCCGGGTGCCGGTGCCGGCGGCGACCTGCGCCCAGAAGTGATCACCCTTCTCGTCGCTCAGTTCTTGCTCCGCGGCGATGCGAGAGCCTTGGCGGTCGATGCGCTGGAAAATCACGGTGCCTGCACCGCCCGTATGCCAGACGGCGTAAAGCGCATTCTTGGAATCGAGAAGGTCGAGATCGGGCGCCCGCCCGCTCCCATAGGTCTGCGAAAGATCGATCGGCATTCGTCACCCCCGTGAAAGAAACGCCGATGTCTTATTTTAGGAGATCGCGACCCGCAGGGGAAATCAAGGCACGCGTTGCGCCAATTCGCCTTGCCGGCCAAGCACATGCAACCCGCCGCGCAAAAGGCTGGGCGATCCATCGAGGCGAGCGATGATGCCCATTCAAAACATAGATTTGTGAGGCGCCGAAATACGACTAAATCATTCGCGCCGCTGAAGGGGGATTCGCCATGATCGTCACCGTTTTCCGCTCGCGCCTCTTGCCGGGTGTGCGCGAGGAATATGTCGCGCTGGCCGAGCGCATGAACGAGCTCGCAAAGACCATGCCCGGCTACATCTCGCACAAGGGGTTCTTCGCCGACGACGGCGAGCGCGTGACCGTGGTCGAATTCGAGTCAGAGGAAGGCATGCGCGCCTGGCGCATGAACCCGGAGCATCGCGCGGCGCAGCGTAAGGCGCGCGAGACGTATTACTCCGAATACTCCGTCCAGGTTTGCGAGGTCGTGCGCGAGTCGAAGTTCAACAGCGAGGAACGCGCCGCCGGCTGATCGAGAGCGGCCGCGCTTCGTCCCTTGGCGCGCGGCCGGCGTGTGGCGGCGCTCGCACACACCCCATGCAGCCATCAAAGCGGTAGCACGCATGGCTAACCTCCACGGTTGCATGATCTTGCTATTGACCGGATCACCGGACGCTCTATGAAACAGAACGTTCCAACCTGGAAATGGCCGGAATCCGAGCTATGGAAAAATTCACCACCCTGGAAGGCGTCGCCGCGCCGCTGAAGCTGATCAATGTCGACACCGACATGGTCATTCCGAAGCAGTACCTGAAAACCATCAAGCGCACCGGGCTCGGCAAGGGCCTTTTCTCCGAGCAGCGCTACAAGGACGACGGCAGCGAGAACCCGGACTTCGTGCTCAACAAGCCGGCCTATCGCAAGGCCAAGATCCTCGTCGCCGGCGACAAGTTCGGCTGCGGCTCGAGCCGCGAGCACGCGCCGTGGGCGCTGCTCGACTTCGGCATCCGTTGCGTCATCTCGACCTCGTTCGGCGACATTTTCTACAACAACTGCTTCAAGAACGGCGTGCTGCCGATCCGTGTTTCGCCGGAAGATCTGGAGAAGCTGTTCGACGACGCCGAGCGCGGCGCCAATGCGACGCTGACGGTCGACCTCGAGAAACAGGAAATCCGCGGTCCCGACGGCGGCGTGGTCAAGTTCGAGATCGACGCCTTTCGCAAGCACTGCCTGCTCAACGGGCTCGACGACATCGGGCTCACGCAGCAGAAGCAAACCAAGATCGCGAGCTACGAGTCGAAAATGAAAGCCGCGCGCCCGTGGGCGTGAGGGCGCTGACTGCCGTCTCGTTCATCGTGCTGACGTCCGTTTTGCCGGCCGCCGCGCAACAGACGAGCCAGCGCGCGATCTCGGACTGCACGCATTTCGCGGGCGCGCATTTCAAGCGCCGCGACACGTCGTTTCGCCGCTTCGTCATCGACCGCGCCAGCGTGAGCGAGGACCATTACGCGGCGATGGTCGGCAACCAATTTATTCCGTCGATTTATTCCGGCAGCGCGACCTACGAAACGTCCGACGGCACGCGCAAGGTGATGTTCATTTGCCTGTACGGCGGCGTGCACCGCGGCGCCGTGTTCGTCTACACCTTGCCGCGCTAGCGCGACAAAGACCGGCGCGCGCTTAGCGGGCCGCGATCGCGTCAGCGATCATCACGGTACGGCGCGCCATCTCGGCATGCATACGCTCGACCATGCGTCCGTCGATCGAGACGACGCCTTTGTCCTTGTTCTCCGGAAGGTCGAATGCGGCGATCATTTTGCGTGCCTGCGCGACTTCTTCCGGCGAGGGCGAAAATGCCTTGTTGCACGCTTCGATCTGGTTTGGATGGACCAGCGTCTTGCCGTCGAAACCGAGATCGACGCCTTGCAAGCATTCGGCGGCGAAGCCTTGCGTATTGGCGATGTCGTTGTAGACGCCGTCGAGAATGACGATGCCGTGGATGCGCGCCGCGGCGATGCACATCGAGAGCCACGGCACCATCGGCGCGCGCCCCGGCACCAGCCGCGCGCGTGTGTCCTTGGCGAGATCGTTGGTGCCCATCACGAAGCCGCTCAGGCGCGTTTCCGAATCGCGTGCCTCCGCTGCAATAGCCAGGATGTTGAAAAGCGCGAGCGGCGTTTCGATCATCGCCCATACGCGGGTCTTGTGGTTGGTGCCCATGTCGAGCAGCCGGCGGCCGATCAATTCAAGCGCGTCAGGAGCCGAAACCTTCGGGACCAGGATGGCGTCCGGCGCGGCGTGCGCTGCGGCCGCAAGGTCCTCGGCGTGCCACGGCGTGTCGATACCGTTGACGCGGATGAAAACCTCGCGGGAACCGAAGCCACCGGTTTTAACGGCCTCGGCGACCTGCTTGCGCGCGGCCTCCTTGGCGTCGGGCGCGACCGCGTCCTCCAGGTCGAGGATGACGCCGTCGACCGGTAGGGTGCGCGCCTTCTCAATCGCCCGGGCGTTGGAACCGGGCATGTAGAGCACGCTGCGGCGCGGGCGGACGGTCATCGGCGATTTCCTTCCGCCCTAACCTATCGCGGGATACCGGCGGATTGCCAATAGTCAGGCGGGCATGGTTGATAGGGCCGTCGCCATGCCGTTTCCGAACCAACTCATCGAAGGATATCGCGCCTTTCTCGGCGGCCGCTTGCGTGCCGAGCAGGACCGCTACCGCGAGCTGTCCGAGAGCGGCCAATCCCCCGAGGTGATGGTGATTTCCTGCTGCGATTCCCGCTGCGCGCCGGAAACCATCTTCAACGCGCGGCCTGGCGAGCTGTTCGTCGCGCGCAATATCAGCGGACTGGTGCCGCCCTATACCCCGGACGGCGCGACGCGCGCGGTTTCGGCTTCGCTCGAATTCGCGGTGCAGGCGCTCAAGGTCAAACACATTGTCGTCCTCGGCCACGCGCAGTGCGGCGGCATCCGTGCCTACGCCGAGGAGGCCGCGCCACTCTCGCCGGGCGACTTCATCGGCCACTGGATGTCGTTGATCGCGCCGGCGGCGAAGGCGGTTGGACCGCGCGGCAACATGCCGATGGATGAATACCTGACGAAGCTGGAGCAGGCCTCCGTCGTCGCCACGCTCGACAATCTGATGACGTTCCCTTGCGTGAAGATCCTGGTCGAGCGCGGCAAGCTCGCGCTGCACGCCGCCTATTTCGGCGTCGCCGCCGGGCGGCTTTTCGTGCGCGATCCCGCGAGCGGTCAATTCGTGCAGATCGCGGCCGACGAGCACGCGAAGATTTTCGAGAAGCCGCGGTTTTAGATTTAGGTCGCCGTCACCGTGAAAGCGGGACCCTGCAAACGCAAACGCCGCCGATCACAAAGGACCGCCGGCGTTTACTGAATGCCCGCCTTCGCGGGCATGACAAGTTGCTTACGCCGCTTTCTTCTTCGCCTGGATCAGCTTGCGGTTGATCAGCGTTTCCGCGATCTGCACCGCGTTGAGCGCGGCGCCTTTGCGCAAGTTGTCGGAGACGACCCACATCTGGAGACCGTTCTCGATGGTCGCATCCTCGCGGATACGGCTGATGTAGGTCGCATCCTCGCCGACCGACTCGTACGGCGTGACGTAACCGCCGGGCTCGCGCTTGTCGATGACGATGCAGCCGGGCGCGCCGCGCAGAATCTCGCGCGCTTCATCGGCGCTGATCGGTTGCTCGAATTCGATGTCGACCGCTTCCGAATGGCCGACGAACACCGGCACGCGTACGCAAGTTGCCGTGAGCTTGATCTTGAGATCGAGAATTTTCTTGGTCTCGACCACCATCTTCCACTCTTCTTTGGTGTAGCCGTCGTCCATGAAAACGTCGATGTGCGGGATCACATTGAAGGCGATCCGCTTGGAAAATTTCTTCGCTTCGACTTCGTCGAGCGTGAACACTGACTTGGTCTGCGAGAACAGTTCGTCCATCGCGTCCTTGCCGGCGCCGGAAACGGATTGATAGGTCGCGACCACGACGCGCTTGATCTTCGCCTTGTCGTGCAGTGGCTTGAGCGCGACGACGAGTTGAGCGGTCGAGCAGTTTGGGTTGGCGATGATGTTTTTCTTGGTGAATCCGGCGACCGCCTCGGCATTCACCTCGGGCACGATCAGCGGCACGTCGGGGTCCATGCGCCAGGCGGACGAATTGTCGATCACCACCGCGCCCGCCGCCGCGATCTTCGGCGACCATTCCTTCGAAACCGCGCCGCCGGCCGACATCAGGCAGATGTCGACGTCGGAGAAGTCGTAATGGTCGAGCGCCTTCACTTTCAGGGTCTTGTCGCCGAACGAGCATTCCGTCCCCACGCTGCGACGGGAGGCAAGCGCGACCACCTCGTCGGCGGGGAATTCCCGCTCGGCCAGGATCGCGAGCATTTCGCGCCCGACATTGCCGGTGGCGCCCACCACGGCGACCTTGTAACCCATTGTTAACTCTCCGAAATAAATCCCCGGCCAACTGTGTTCCAGCACAACCGGACGGAAGCGCCTTCTAAGCGAGAACCGGCGCGAACACAACGGCAGCCTGCCGGAGATCAAGTTGTGCAGCCGGCCCTGACTTCGTGGCGAGACAGTCTGCGGACCACCCTTGTGCGCGTCCTCGCATATCTGGGTGGCATTACCGTGCTTTCAATCGCGGCCGCGCGCATGATGCAGGCACCGCCGGTTGTCGCCGCGGTAACGCCCATGTCGCAGCCGGAATGGATCGACGTCGAGCGACCGTTCCCGGCCTTCGCGCTCACCATTCCGGAAGCGGCCGACGCACCGCAGCGCTATGCCATTCGCCGCAACACCGAGAACGGCGGACGCAAGGACATCCTCACGGTCGGCGAACCGCACGGAGCGACTCCGTATCTCCAGGTCGAAATCTACCGGCCGGGCACGGATTTCGAGCGATTTGCCGGTCCGGCGGATACAATCGCCGCGCTGAGCGCGGACGTCGGACAGGCGACCGACGTGCGAAACGCGGGCGAAGCGGGCAGCAAATTCGGACCGGTCGCAATCGCGCAATTCAAGGCCGATCGCGGAGACACATACCGCTGCCTCGGATTCGCACGGACATTCGACGATCCGCGCCTGCAGATTGCCGGGCTGTTTTGCCGTCCCGGAGACGAATTCATCGCCAGCAGCACGCTCAGTTGCGCGCTCGACCGGCTGACCCTGATCGCGGCCGGCAGCGAGCCCAAGGTGCAGGAGCTTTTCGCCCGTGCCGAGCGCAACCGCACGTTCTGCGGGCAACGCGATCCCATCATCGCCGCGACGCCGAAATACCGCCAGCTCTGGAAAGCGCTCGCCACCCGCCGCGAGCCGCGCCGCATCGGCCGCTGAATCTCATTTACTGGGACCGGCGGTTGCGTACGCACCGCATAGCTTCCCCCACACGCCCCAGCCTGATTGACCGCCCAAACAATTCGGCGGATCATATTCGCGTCTGCCTATCTGAAGCGCCGGTGATGACCGGAAGCTTGTCGTACCTCCGGGGAGAGGACAATGATCACACGACGTCACCTATTGGGAACGGCCGGCGCGGGTGCAGCGCTCGCCGCGTCCGGACTGGCTTTTCCGAAATTCTCAGAAGCTGAAGCCGCCGGCGTCGCGCTGACGCCGGGGGTGCCGAGCGGCATCTCCACCTACGTGCAGATGGGAACGCTGCCGGGCAAGAAACCGCTGATCCAGCTTGCCGACCGACCGCCGAATTACGAATCGCCGCTCGAATATCTGCGCACGCCGATTACGCCGAACGATCAGTTCTTCGTGCGCTACCACCTCGCCGACATTCCCGAAATCAAGGTCGAGAGCTACAAAATCTCCGTCGGCGGCGACGGCGCCAACGGACAGGCCGAACTCACGCTCGACGACATCAAGAAAATGCCGGCGGTCGAGGTCGTCGCCGTCAATCAATGCTCCGGCAATCGGCGCGGTCTCTCGAAGCCGCACGTGGCGGGCGTCGAGTGGGGCTACGGCGCGATGGGCTGCGCGCGCTGGAAAGGCGCGCGGCTGAAAGACGTGCTCGACAAGGTCGGGGTAAAAAAGGAAGCCATCGAGATTGCCTTCGCCGGCGCCGACGGCCCGGTCGTCGACAAGACGCCCGATTTCGTCAAGAGCATCCCGGTGTGGAAGGCGATGGATGAAAACACCATCGTCGCTTACGAAATGAACGGACAGCCGCTGCCGCACTTCAACGGCTTCCCGGCTCGCATCGTTGTGCCCGGCTGGACCGGCACGTACTGGATGAAGCACGTCAACTCGATCACCGCGCTGACCAGCCCGCTCAAGAGCTTCTGGATGAATCCGGCCTACCGCATTCCGGTCGGAATCTTCCCGGTCGCCGCGCGCTTCACGTCGCAGGAATACGCGCCGAACACACCGATCACCGAAATGGTGGTCAACTCGCTCATCACCAGCCATCGCGACGGCGACAAGATAAAGCGCGGCAGGGTGACGGTTAGCGGCATTGCATGGGACGGCGGTTACGGCATCCGCACGGTCGACGTCTCCACCGACGGCGGCAAGAGCTGGGAAAGCGCGGCGCTCGGCCAGGATCTCGGGCGCTTCGCGTTCCGGCCTTGGTCTTTCGCGCTCAATGCCAAGCGCGGCAAGCACACGGTGATGGTGAACGCGACGAACAAGCTCGGCCAGACGCAAGTCTCGCAGCTGATCTTCAACGGCGCCGGCTACCACAACAACGTGATGCAGAACATCACGCTCCACGCGGGCTAAAGGGAGGGCACCATGCGGACATTTGCAATCGCGTTTGCCGCTGCGCTGGTGGCGCTTCCGGCCTTCGCCGACGAGCAGGCGATCAAGCTCAAACAGGGCGCCGGCATGGACAAGGTGGAAGGCAACTGCGCCGCCTGTCACACGCTCGCGTATATCCCGATGAACTCGCCGTTCCTCGATGCCAAAGGCTGGGACGCCGAGGTCACCAAGATGATCAAGGCTTACGGCGCACCGATCGACGACGCCGACGCCAGCGCCATCAAGGACTACCTCGCCAAGAACTACGGCGGCTGACCTGTCCGGCCGCACGAAACGAAGGCCCCGCCCTCGCGGCGGGGCCTTTTTTAACGATTCGCGCTCAACAAATGCCTGTGATGAAGCCCTGTTGCGGTGAACGGAACACGGCTAGACTGCGTTCTCGATAAAACCACGCGAGGAGCCAATGATCCCGAAGTTCGCCGCCGCCCTTGCCGCCGTCGCTGCGCTGGCCCTTCTCGCCGCGCCCGCCGATGCGGCGACGAAGAAAAAGCGCACGGTGGTCGCTCGCGGCGATACCGTGGTCGTGATGCACGACGAAAACGGCCGGGCGCGCACCCGCATCATCGTGCAGCGCCGCTCGTATCTCGATCCGGGCACGGAAGTCCGGCCCTATACCGACAGTTCGTTCGATTACGCGGTGCCGCCGACCTATTCGCCGACCAGCGTGATCGACAAGACGACCGGCCGGCTCGGCTCGCCGCTGCACGGGCCGTTCGATATCCCGAGCAAGAACAATCCCTGGCAGTGGTAGAACATCCCTTTCTTCTCCGCGAACCCCCGCGGAGAAGATGGCGAACGGTTTCTTCTTCCCGCTTTTCTGTCTAGCGGCGCCGTTCAGGCCGACAACTTCTCCAGTTCCGCGAGGATAGCCGTCCCCATCTCGGCGGTGCCGATCGACTTCGCCCCCTTCTCGGCGATGTCGGCGGTGCGCAGACCCTTGGCGAGCGCGCCGGCGATCGCCTTGTCGATCATGTCTGCTTCCTTGCCGAGATTGAACGAGTAGCGCAGCGCCATGCCGAACGAGGCGATCATGGCGATCGGATTGGCGATGCCTTTGCCGGCGATGTCTGGCGCCGAGCCGTGCACCGGCTCGTAGAGCGCGCGGCGTTTCTTCGTCTTCGGATCGACGTCGCCCAACGAAGCGGACGGCAACATGCCGAGCGAGCCGGTCAGCGTCGCGGCGATGTCGGAGAGCATGTCGCCGAACAGGTTGTCGGTGACGATGACGTCGAATTGCTTCGGCCAGCGCACGAGCTGCATGCCGCCGGCATCCGCCAGCATGTGCTCGAGCTGCACGTCCTTGAACTCGCGCGCGTGCAACTGCCCCATCACTTCGTTCCAGAGCACGCCTGACTTCATCACGTTGCGCTTTTCCATCGAGGTGACCTTGTTGCGCCGCTTGCGCGCAAGCTCGAAGGCCACGCGGCCGATGCGCTCGATCTCGAAGGTGTCGTAGACTTGCGTATCGATCGCGCGCTTCTGTCCGTTGCCGAGATCGGTGATGGTCTTCGGTTCGCCGAAATAAACGCCGCCGGTCAGTTCGCGCAGGATGATGATGTCGAGGCCGTCGACCACTTCGCGCTTGAGCGAGGACGACTCGGCCAGCGCGGGATAGACGATGGCGGGGCGAATGTTGGCGTATAGATCGAGATCCTTGCGCAGCCGCAGCAGGCCTGCTTCCGGCCGCACGTCGTACGGCACCTTGTCCCACTTCGGCCCTCCGACCGCGCCGAAAATCACGGCGTCGGCGGCTTTCGCTTTCTCCATCGTCTCGTCGGTGATCGCAACGCCGTGCGCGTCGTAGCAGCATCCGCCGGCCAGCGCTTCTTCGGTCCTGAATTTGTCCGGACCCTTCTGGTTGAAGAAGTCGATGACGCGCTTCACCTCGCCCATCACGTCGGGGCCGATGCCGTCGCCGGGGATCAAAAGGAGATTATGGGTCGCCATACGCGTTGCCTTGTTCACTTGAGCTTCTCTTTGTCATTCCGGAAGCCGAGCAAAGCGAGGCTATCCGGAATCCATAATCCCGGCCCAGGAGACTACGGAAAAGCAGGGGTTATGGATTCCGGGTTTCGTTTCGCGCCCCGGAACGACGGTGCGGCGAATTGCTAAAGCGCGCGGCAGCACTTGGCAAGGCGGATGGCCGGCAAGCGGCGAATGGGCTAGGAGGCATCCTCGCGCGCTGCCATAATCGCCCTACGCCACAACGTGCCGGAGGACGCCATGGCACAGGTCCAACGCAAATCCGAAAACACCGCGCGTGACTGGCCCTTTCAGGTCAGGCCGCTGCATCCGGCGCTCGGCTGCGAGATCACCGGCATCACGCTCGAAGAAGCGGTGTCGCCGGCGATGTTCGCCAAGGTCTACGAGGCCTTTCTCGACTACGAGCTGATCCTGTTTCGCGACGTCGATCTGCCGCCGGCGACACAGGTCGCCTTCGCGAAGAATTTCGGCGAGGTGCAGGTGCACGTGCTCAGCCAGTACCACGGCTACAGGGAGCACCCGGAAATCTACATGCTGTCCAACAAGGACAAGGACGGCAAACCTTCCGGCAAGCACCCCGACCGCGGCACGCTCTACTGGCATACCGACGGCTCGTGGAAGGAGCGCACCGGCCAGGCGACGATGATGTATTCGGAAGAGCTGCCGCCGCCGGGCAAGGGCGGTGAGACCCAGTTCGCCGACATGTATGCCGGTTACGATCTGCTGCCCGCCGACATCAAGAGGAAGATCGAGGGCAAGCGCGCGATCCATAATTTCACCTTCTCGCGCAAGCGCCGGCACGAAGAAGATCCGCTTACTGCCGAGCAATCGGCGAAGGTGCCGCCGGTCGCGCATCCGATTGTGCGCACGCATCCGGAGACAGGCCGCAAAGCCATCTTTCTCGGCGATCACGCGGAATACATCGAAGGCATGCCTTACGAGGAAGGCCGCGCGCTGATCGAGGAGATCAACGTGCTGACGACGCCGGCTGAAAACGTCTACTCGCACATCTGGCAGCCGCGCGAATGCATGGTGTGGGACAATCGCTGCACGCTGCACCGGGCGACCGGCTTCGACGAATCGAAGTACATCCGGGTCATGCGCCGGTGCACCATCATCGGCGACAAGCCGTTTTGACCAGCGACGCGACCGTGCCTTCATCTCGGCCGAGAGTGGTGATCGTCGGCGCGGGCTTTGGCGGGCTCGAGGCGGCGCGCGCGATGCGGCGCGCTCCGATCGACCTCACGGTCATCGACCGGCAGAATTTCCACTGCTTCCAGCCGCTGCTCTATCAGGTGGCGACCGCGGCGCTTTCGCCGGCGGACGTCGCCTGGCCGGTGCGGCACATCCTGCGCGACCAGCGGAACGCGACCGTGCTCATGGCGGACGTAAGCGGCGTCGATACGCAACGAAAAATGCTGCGAACGGATTCGGGCGAGGTACCGTACGACTATCTGGTGCTCGCGACCGGCGCGATGCATTCCTATTTCGGCCATGACGACTGGGCGGAGTACGCCGCAGGGCTCAAGCGCATCGAGGACGCGACCCGCATCCGGCGCAGCATCCTGATCGCTTTCGAGCGCGCCGAGCTGACGCACGACGAAGCCGCGCGCCGGCCATTGCTGACTTTCGTCATCGTCGGCGGGGGCGCGACCGGCGTCGAGATGGCGGGGGCCATCGCCGAGGTCGCGCGGCAAACGCTCGCCGCCGATTTCCGTCACATCGATCCGCGCACCGCGCGCATCGTGCTGATCGAGGCCGGCCCGCGGCTGTTGCCGTCATTTCCGGAGAAGCAGTCGAAATACGTCAGCGACGCGCTGACGCATGCCGGTGTCGAGGTGAAGACATCAACGATGGTGACCGCTTGCGACTCGCGCGGCGTCGACACCGATGGCGGGCGCATCGATGCCGCAACCATCATCTGGGCCGCAGGCGTCGTGGCCTCGCCCGCCGCACGCTGGCTCGGCGTCGAGGCCGACCGCGCCGGGCGGGTGAAGGTCGATCCGGACCTGACGGTGCCGGGGCATCCTGAGATATTCGTGATCGGCGATACCGCGGCGATTTCCGACGCCACGGGCCGCCCGGTGCCGGGCATCGCGCCGGCGGCGAAACAGATGGGAAAATACGCCGGCAAGCTGATCGCCGCGCGCGTCGCGGGGCGAAGCGATGCAAAACCGTTTCGCTACATGCATCTCGGCGAGCTGGCGACCATCGGGCGCCATGCCGCCGTGGTGAAGCTCGGCTGGCTCGAGCTCAAGGGCTTCATCGGCTGGCTGTTCTGGAGCGTCGCGCACATCTACTTCCTGATCGGCGTCCGCAACCGTTTCATCGTCGCCTTCAACTGGCTGTGGAGCTACCTCACCTTCCAGCGCGGCGCGCGTCTCATCACCGACGTGGCGGAAAAGAAGTAATTGTCTGCGATCAACGCGTCGCGGCCGATGACATCGTGGGATGGCTGCACCTTAAAGCCCGCTGAACCAGTTATAGCCCTGGTTTTCCCAGTAGCCGCCCTTGTCGGTATTGGTGACTTCCATCGCCACCACGTATTTCGAATTCTTGAACCCGAGCTTGGTGGGAATGCGGATCTTCATCGGGAAGCCGTAGGCGCGCGGCAATATCTTGTTGGCGTACTTGAAGGTCATCTGCGTTTGCGGATGCAGCGCGGTCGGCATATCGATCGTATTGGTGTAGCCCTCGGCGCATTTGAACCAGACGTATTTGGCGCGCGTGTCCGCGCCGACGCGTTGCAGGAAATCCGACAGCCGCGCGCCCTGCCATGAGCCGATGGCGCTCCAGCCTTCGACGCAGACATGACGCGTGATCTGCGAGACTTCGGGCAGCGCGTAAAGCTCCTGAAGCGTCCACGGCTTCTTGTTCTCGACCAGCCCTGCGACCTCGAGCTTGTAGTTTCTGCCGTCCACCTCCGGCGCCTCGTCTTCGTCATAATAGGCGTTGAACGGAAACGGCCTGGTGATGGCGCTTTCGGGAAAAGTCGGCGCGAGCCTGGTCTTGCTGAACAGCGCCGCCTGCGCGCCGTCGTTGAACGAGGAAATCTTGCGCAGCACGCCTTCCGCCGTGTCGCCGTCGATGATGTCGCAGCCGGTGAGAAACGTAAGCGCACCGAGGCTCGCGAACGAGCGCAGGAACACGCGCCGCGTCGGATCCGGCATCAGTTTTGCGGCGTCCTTGACCAGCAAACGCGAGTCGACGCCGGGAATGATTTTTTTCTGTCGCATGATTGATCCGTTATTTTCCCGTGACCATCGCGCGCAGGCTCTTCGGCACGATCAGCGCCAGCGCGATGTGGACGATGAGGAATCCGACGATCGCGGCCATGGCGAAGAAGTGCACATAGCGTGCGGCGTCGTAGCCGCCGAACAAGGCGGTCAATTCCTGGAATTGCACCGGCTTCCAGATCGAAAGGCCGGAGAGAACGATGACGACGCCGCAGAGGATCACGCCGGCGTAAAGCAGCTTCTGCACCGCGTTGTAATGCGAGAGGTCGTCGTGCGAGAGCTTGAAGGTGAGCGCCGCTTTGGTATCGGCGAAGACCTCGCGCGGACGGATCGGCAGCAGCTTGCGGCGGAAGCGGCCGGTGGCGAGGCCAAGCGTCACATAGACGATGCCGTTGACGACCAGCACCCACATCGCTGCGAAGTGCCAGAGCAGCGCGCCGGCGAGCCAGTTGCCGAGCGCGATCTGGCGCGGGAAGGTGAAACTGAAAAGCGGCGAGGCGTTGTAGATCTGCCAGCCTGAGCCGATCATCACCAGGATCGCGATGGCGTTGATCCAGTGGCAGGCGCGCACCCAGCCGGGGTGGATCGTCGCCGTTTCCACGGCAATTCCGCGTCCTGCCGTCACATCCGCACCCATGTCATCCTCCCTTGCCTGCCGCCTCCTGACGTACGAAGCCGCCGGGCGCCCGGATGCAGGCGCCCGGCCGCCGCGACCTACTTGCCCATTCCGTCCTTCATCTTGTCCTTGTCGGACATCTTGTCCTTTTTCTTCATCGCGCTTTTGTCGGACATGTTGTCCATCTTGCCGGACTTATCCATCTTGTCGGACGACATGCTGCTCATGTTGTCCTTCTTCATGTCGTCGGCGGATGCCGGAGCGTAAGCGAAGCAGGTGGCGAGCGCGCCGATAAGAGCCGCCGTGAGCACAATCCGTTGTTTCATGGAATTCTCCTGAGGAATGACGTTGCGATTAGTCCGCTAACACATCGCTCGAACACGTCCTCATCAGTTTCCCGTTGATCCGAACTGGCGCCCGCCTCACGGTTTTGTGAGAATGCCGCCGGCAGAACAAGGAGCGTAAGCGGTGAGCAAAGCGACCCCGTCAGACGGCAAGAACTGCGCCGGAAATTTTTTCGAGGACTTCCGGCTCGGGCAGGAAATCCGCCACGCCACGCCGCATACGATCACGGCGGGAGATGTGGCTATCTACAATGCGCTGTTCGGGCCGCGCTTTGCGGTGCAGTCATCGGACGCCTTCGCGCGCGCGATCGGCTATCCGCATGCGCCGGCCGACGACCTCCTGGTCTTCCACATCGTGTTCGGCAAGACCGTGCCGGACGTCTCGCTCAATGCGGTGGCCAATCTCGGCTATGCCGAGTGCCGCTTCCTGAAAGCCGTCTATCCCGGGGACACGCTCAACGCGGTGTCGGAAGTGATCGGGCTGCGGGAAAATTCCAGCCGCAAGACCGGCATCGTCTACGTGCGCTCGCGCGGCTTCAACCAGGACGGCGACACGGTGCTCGACTACGTGCGCTGGGTGATGGTGCGCAAGCGCGACGAGAAAGCGCCCGCGCCGGAGGAAAAAGTGCCCGAGCCGGCGCAGAGCGTTGAGGCCTCGTCGATCGGCGCCGCCTGCCCGGCGATAAAGGCGGCCGCTTATGACTTCGCGCTCGCGGGCGGCGCCCACCGCTGGGCCGACTATCGCGTCGGCGAGAAGATCGACCACATCGACGGCGTGACGGTGGAAGAAGCCGAGCACATGATGGCGACGCGGCTCTATCAGAACACCGCGCGCATCCACTTCAACCAGTTCACCGAGAGCAAAGGCCGCTACGGCCGCCGCCTGATCTATGGCGGGCATGCGATTTCGCTCGCGCGTTCGCTCTCGTTCAACGGGCTTGCCAACGCGTTCCATGTCGCCGCCGTCAACGGCGGACGGCACGTCAACCCGCTGTTTGCCGGCGGCACGGTGTTTGCGTGGTCGGAGATTCTTGCGCGCGGCGAATTGCCGGGGCGCACCGACGTCGGCGCGCTGCGCGTGCGCACCGTCGCCACCAAAGACAGACCGTGCGCGGATTTTCCGCTCAAGAGCGGCGAGGATTACGATCCGGCGGTGATCCTCGATCTCGACTACTGGGTGCTGATCCCGCGCTGACCCGTCACGCCGCGCGCAGGTGATCGACCAGCTGCCGCGCATAAGGCGGCAGCGCTTCCTCGTTGCGCACGCAAATCGTCAGCTCGCGCCGCGCCCAGGTATCGGTGAGGCTGACGGCGCTGATCGCCATCGTGCGCTTCGTCCGCTCGACCGTCGTCTCCGGCACGATGCCGACGCCGACGTTGCATTCGACCAGCCGGCAGATCGCGTCGAAGCTGCGCAGCTGCACGCGCAGGCGCAAGGGGCGTCCGATGCGCGCGGCCTTGCCGGCGAGGAAGCGCTGGATGGCGCTGGCGCGGTCAAGGCCGACCATGTCGTAGTCGAGCACTTCGGCAAAGCCGATGCGCGAGCGGTTGGCGAGCGGATGATTGCGCGCCACGACCAGCACGAAGCGGTCGCTGCGGAACGGGAACGTGTGCAGATCGCCGTAGTCGACCGTGCCGGCGACGATGCCGATGTCGCCGGTGCCGTCGGCGATCAAGCCGACGATCTCGTCGGACAGCCGCTCCTCGATGTCGACGCTGATGTCGGGGTAGGCGATCAGGAACGAGCTCAAGCTCTCCGGCAGAAATTCGGTGAGCGCGTTGGTGTTCGACAGCACGCGCACCTGGCCGGCCAGCCCGCGCGCATAGGGCGTGAGGTCTTCCTGCAGGCGCTCGGACTGCGCCAGGATCGCGCGCGCGTGCTGCAGGAGCGTGCGGCCGGCCTGGGTCGGCGTCACGCCCTGCCGTCCGCGCACCAGCAACTCGGCGCCGAAGGCGAGTTCCATCTTGCGGATGCGGGTCGAAGCCGCCGCCAGGGCGAGATGCGCGCGCTCGGCGCCATGCGTGATGCTGCCCGCCTCGACGATGTGGCGGAACAGGCTGAGGTCGGTGAAATCGAAGTGCACGAAGGGCCCCTTCTTAATTGGCGAAGGCAGGCTACATAAAACACATATTGCACCGCATCGAACTCAGGTTCAAGCTTCGTATTTGATAAAGTAGCCGGCTTCCGCCGTTCGGCGTTACCAATCAGCCGGTCTGGAGATATCGCGATGGCCGAGCTTGACGCTCGCGCGGCAAGTGGAGCGCCCCACGCGCGTCCGCTTTCGCCGCACTTACAAATTTACCGCCCGATGCTGACGATGGTGATGTCCATCGTGCACCGCATCACCGGCGCCGCGCTGTATTACGGCATGGTGCTGCTCGCCTGGTGGCTGATCGCGGCCGCGGCCGGCCCGAACGCCTACGCGACGTTCGAGACCTTCATCGGCAGCCTGTTCGGGCGGCTCGTGCTGTTCGGCTACACTTGGGCGCTGATCCACCACATGCTCGGCGGCGTGCGCCATCTGATCTGGGACACCCTGCACGGGTTCGAGCCTGCCGAACGCGAGCTGCTTACGCTCTCGACGCTGATCGGCTCGATCGCACTCACGCTCATTCTCTGGGCGATCGGCTATCTCGCCATGGGAGGCCCGCGATGACCATGCCCATCCGCCGCATGACGCCGCTGCGCCGCGTGCGCGGCCTCGGCTCGGCGCATTCCGGCACGACGTATTTCTGGCACCAGCGCGTCACCTCCGTCGCCGGCATCGGGCTGACCATCGCGTTCGTGGTGATCGCGGTCAGCCTTCTCGGACGCAATCACGCCGCGGTGGTGCAGATTCTCGGCTCGCCGGTGGTCGCGATCCTGATGCTGCTGTTCATCATCAACACCGCCTATCACATGTGGATCGGCATGCAGGAAATCCTGCTCGACTATTTCCACGACGAATACATCAAGCTCGGCTTGCTGATGGCCAACACGTTCTTCGTCGTCGCGGTCGCGCTCGCCTGTGTGTTCGCCATTCTCAAGCTCTCGTTCGGAGTCTAGGCATGGCCGGAAACGGAAAAGCAAAAGCTGCGCCCGCGAGCAACGGCCGCGCCTATCCGATCGAGGATCACACCTTCGACGTGATCGTGGTCGGCGCCGGCGGCTCGGGCTTGCGCGCCGTGGTCGGCTGCAGCGAGGCCGGGCTCAAGACCGCGTGCATCACCAAGGTATTTCCGACGCGCTCGCACACCGTCGCGGCGCAGGGCGGCATCGCCGCCGCGCTCGGCAACATGGGCGAAGACGACTGGCGCTGGCACATGTACGACACCGTCAAGGGCGCCGACTGGCTCGGCGACCAGGACGCCATCGAATATCTGTGCCGCAACGCGCCCGATGCCGTTTACGAGCTCGAGCACTGGGGCCTGCCGTTCTCGCGCCGCGAGGAAGACGGAAAGATCTATCAGCGTCC
Organism: Pseudolabrys sp.; assembly: GCA_035546875.1. Classification (GTDB taxonomy): domain Bacteria; phylum Pseudomonadota; class Alphaproteobacteria; order Rhizobiales; family Xanthobacteraceae; genus Pseudolabrys. The sequence continues at coordinate 10,213 of DASZVZ010000124.1, read as the reverse complement.
GTTCGGCGGCATGACCACGCATTACGGCAAGGGCACCGCGCAGCGCACCTGCGCCGCCGCCGACCGCACCGGCCACGCCATGCTGCACACGCTCTATGGCCAGGCGCTGCGGCATTCGGCCGAGTTCTACATCGAATATTTCGCCATCGACCTGATCGTCGACGAGGAAGGCCGCTGCCGCGGCGTGATCGCGCTCAATCTCGAAGACGGCAGCGTGCATCGCTTCCGCGCCGCCATGACGATCATCGCGACCGGCGGCTACGGCCGCACCTATTTCACCTGCACCGGCGCGCACACGCAGACCGGCGACGGCAATGCCATGGTGCTGCGCGCCGGCCTGCCGCTGCAGGATATGGAATTCGTCCAGTTCCATCCGACCGGCATCTACGGCGCGGGCTGCCTCATCACCGAGGGCGTACGCGGCGAAGGCGGCTACCTGGTCAATTCGGAAGGCGAGCGCTTCATGGAGCGCTACGCGCCGTCGGCCAAGGATCTGGCGTCACGCGACGTGGTTTCGCGCGCGATGACGATCGAGATCCGCGAAGGGCGCGGCGTCGGCCCGGAGAAGGATCATATCTTCCTGCACCTCGATCATCTCGATCCCAAGGTGATCCACGAGCGCCTTCCCGGCATTGCGGAGTCGGCGCGCATTTTTGCCGGCGTCGATGTCACGCGCGAGCCGGTGCCGGTGCTGCCGACAGTGCACTACAACATGGGCGGCGTCGCCACGAATTATCACGGCGAGGCGCTGACCAAGAAGAAAGGCGACGCCGAGACCGTCATTCCCGGCCTGATGGCGCTGGGCGAGGCGGCCTGCGTTTCGGTGCACGGCGCCAACCGACTGGGTTCGAATTCGCTCATCGACCTCGTGGTGTTCGGCCGCGCCGCCGCGCATCGCTGCGCCGAGATTCTCACGCCGGGCGAGAGCCAGCCCGACCTGCCGAAGGATTCCGCCGACAAGGCCCTGGCGCGCCTCGACCGCTTCCGCAACGCCTCCGGCGGTACGCCGACCGCGCAACTGCGGCTGAAAATGCAGAAGGTGATGCAGAGCAATTGCGCCGTCTTCCGCACCGGCGAGGTGCTGGAGGAAGGTCACAAGCTGATCCACGACGTCTACAACGGCATGGCGGATGTGCACGTCACCGACCGCTCGCTGATCTGGAATTCCGACCTGATCGAAACCTTGGAACTCGACAACCTGATTGCGCAGGCCGTGGTCACCATGGATTCGGCGGAAAACCGAACCGAAAGCCGTGGCGCGCATGCGCGCGAGGATTATCCCGAGCGCGACGACAAGAATTGGATGAAGCACACGCTGGCGTGGATGGACGAGAAGGGCAAGGTGACGATCGATTACCGTCCCGTGCACACCTACACGCTCACCAACGACGTCGCCTATATCGAGCCAAAAGCCCGCGTCTACTGACGTCGGGCGCAACAGAACGAACACGAGCCAACGAGCATGGTCCAACTCACGCTGCCGAAGAATTCCAAGATCACGCAGGGCAAAACCTGGCCACACTCGCCCAAGGCCAACGACGAAACCGAATTCCGCGTCTATCGCTGGAATCCGGATGACGGCGCCAACCCCTCGATCGATACCTATTACGTCGACCGCGGCGCTTGCGGACCGATGATTCTAGACGCGCTGATCTGGATCAAGAACAACATCGATCCGACGCTGACCTTCCGCCGCTCCTGTCGCGAGGGCGTGTGCGGCTCCTGCGCCATGAATATAGACGGGACCAATACGCTCGCCTGCACCAAGGCAATCGACGACGCCAAAGCGCCGGTGAAAATCTATCCGCTGCCGCACCAGCCGGTCGTGAAGGATCTCGTTCCCGATCTCAATAATTTTTACGCGCAATACGCTTCGATCCAGCCCTGGCTGCAAACCGACTCGCCGACACCGGAAAAAGAATGGACGCAGAGCCACGAGGACCGCGTGAAGCTCGACGGGGTCTACGAGTGCATCCTGTGCGCGTGCTGCTCGACGTCGTGTCCGAGCTACTGGTGGAATTCCGACCGCTACCTCGGTCCAGCCGCGCTGTTGCAGGCCAACCGCTGGGTCAAGGACAGCCGCGATGAGCATACCGGCGAGCGGCTCGACAACCTCGAGGATCCGTTCCGCCTCTACCGCTGCCACACGATCATGAACTGCTCGAAGGCGTGCCCGAAGGGCCTCAATCCGGCGAAAGAAATCGCCGAGTTGAAAAAGGCCATGGTCGACCGTCAGCTCTGATTCTCGGGCAACGCGCGCTGCCGCAAAAGAAATTCGCGGGCAATCCGTGTGGCGACATGATGGCGCATGCCCGCCCGGCTACCACAATTGCGCCATTTGAGTCGGCCTTCCTTTAGGCACCTTTGATTTGCCTGCCTTGCGTCATCCACGTGCCGTGCGCCGCGCGATGCACGATCCAATCAACAGCTTTGAACTGCATAATTGACCCCTCTGAGAGGAAAGGCCACCTGATGCAACTCAAGTCGCTCCTGTTCGTCGGCGCCATCGCTCCGTTCGTTGCCGTTCCGCAGATAGGCGTCGCGGCAGAACGGCAATCCGAGATCGTGGTTGCGCAACAGCAATCGCCCGACGCCAAGCGCGACGATGAAAAACGTCAGCGCCCGGATGCGAAGCAGCCGGATAGAAGGCAACCCGCCAAACCGGCGGCGCAAAACGCAAAGCCTGCCGCGCCCGACACCAAGCCGGCCGCCCAGAACACAAAGCCCGCGGCTCAGCAGCCTGCCGCCAACCGCAAGGAAGACGGGAAAAGAGGCCGCGCGCCGGCCGCGCAAAATGCCGAGCCGGAAAAGCCTGCGGAAAGGCCGAGGCGCCCGGCTGCTGCGAAGCCGGCTGAACAGCAAAAGCCCGCAGCGGCGCAGCCCGCCCAGCAGCAGAAGCCGGCCGCGCAGCAGAAGCCGCGGCAAAGCGACGACAAGAACGCGCGCGGACGCCAGGGGCCGCAGGATCGGCAACGCCAGGATGCGCAGGATCAGCAGCGCGAGCGCGCCGATACGGCTCAGCGCAATCGCCGCATCGAAGACGTGCGCAAGGAGCGCAAGGAGACGCGCGAAGGCAATCGCACCGTCATCCGCGAAAGCTCACGCACCATCATCAAGGAAAACGGGCGCACCATCATCCGCCATGACGAGGTCGAGCGCTTCCGCCGCAGCGGCGGCAACGTGCAGGTCACCAAGCGCGGCACCGAAACGGTCAACACGATCGTGCGCCCCGGCGGTGTGCGCGTCGTCGACGTGGTCGATTCGCATGGCCGCCTGGTGCGGCGCTCGCGCTGGGTGAACGGCCGCGAAATCATCCTCATCAACAACAACTACGGTCCGCCGCGGCCCGGCTTCAGCTTCATCGTAACGCTGCCGCCGCCGGTCATCCGCATTCCGCGCGACCATTACATCGTCGAAGCGGACCGCGCCGACCGCGCCCTGCTCTACGCGACGCTGATCGCGCCGCCGGTCGATCGCATCGAACGGCCCTACACGCTCGAGGAAATCCGCTACAGCCCGGCGGTGCGCGAGCGCATGCCGCGCATCGATCTCGACACCGTGACCTTCGACACCGGCTCGTGGGAGTTGACGCCCGATCAGGGCCGGCTGCTCGCGCCGATCGCGGCGGCGATGAAAGAAGCGATCGACAAGAATCCGAACGAGATCTACCTGATCGAAGGTCACACCGATGCCGTCGGCTCCGAGGAAGACAACCTGTCGCTGTCGGACCGGCGCGCAGAAGCGGTGGCCGAGGTGTTGAGCGAGAATTTCGGCATCCCGCCGGAAAATCTCACTACGCAAGGTTACGGCGAGCAAAACCTGAAAGTGCCGGTGCAAGGCCCGGAACGCCGCAACCGCCGCGTCACCGTGCGGCGCATCACGCCGCTGCTGATGGGCAAGAGCTGACTACGCCTGCCGCTGTCGAGGCAAAGGAGGCCGGGCGACCGGCCTCTTTTCATTTGCAGGTGTTGCCGAGGCAGAGCTTTTCCAGCTCGGGGAACGGCTTGTAGACGGCCTTCGCGCACAGGTCGGGCGGCGCTTCGACCAGCTGGCCGAGATGTCCGCCGTAGAAGTAGCCGACCCAGGTTTTGCTGCCGGTATATTGGTGATTGTAGTCGCGCGCATTGCCGCGCACACAGACATAATAGACCTTCACCGGGCCGCTTTCGTTGAGGACCGGATCGGTCACGTAAGCATCGCGCACGTTGGTCGGATCGGCGACGAGCTTCGGAAACGTCTGCAGGATCTCGTCTTTGTATTTCGGCGGGAAAATGTTCTGCACGCCGGTCGGCGGCTTGTCGGTCGAGCAGGCTGCGAGCGCGACGGCGAGCGCCATCAACGCGCCTGTTCCAACGATGCCCCTCGAACGAAAATACCCGGCCATGCGAGGGCTTATTTTTACCGCCTCAGGTTCCGCTGTCTACTGCCGCTTTGTCTCAAGGCCCGCTGGAACGGCCGCCCGCGTCGCTCGTTTCTCTCAAGGACCGAAACGAGCGAACGCCATGCCGCAACCTGACATCGAGCGCGTATGGGATTTGATGGAGCAGGTCCGCTTCTGCATGTTGTCGACCTGGGACGGCAAACGGCTGCGCGCCCGGCCGATGGGCGCCTTCGTGCGGCGCGCGGAAAGCGCGATCTATTTCTTCACCGACGCGCGCGCCCACAAGGACGGTGAAATCGAGCGCTTCCCGCAGGTGTGCGTCGCCTTCGCCGATCCGGGCGGGCAAAACTACGTCTCGGTGTCCGGTAGCGCCGAGATCAGCACGGATCGTGCGAAGATCGAGGAACTGTGGGCCATTCCGGCGAAGGTGTGGTGGAAGACCCCCGACAATCCCAATTTGCGTCTCATCAAGGTGACGCCGCACGACGCCGAATTCTGGGATTCGCCGGGCAACGTCATCAGCAGCATCAAGGTGGCGTTCGCGCTGATGAAAGGCGACGTGCCGCGGCACGCGGGGGAGCACAAGAAGGTGACGTTGTAGCCGGCGCGGTCAGGTTTTCAGTTTGCGCTTGCGCTGGCCGAGCGTGCGCAGGCGCAGCGCGTTGAGCTTGATGAAGCCCTCCGCGTCGCGGTGGTCGTAGGCGACCGCGCCTTCCTCGAACGTCACCAGTTCCTGGTCGTAGAGCGAGTACTTGCTCTCGCGCCCGACCACGATGACGTTGCCCTTGTAGAGCTTGAGCCTCACCCGGCCGGTGACGAATTCCTGGCTCTTGTCGATCGCCGCCTGGAGCATCTCGCGCTCCGGCGCATACCAGAAGCCGTAATAGACGAGCTCGGCGTATTTCGGCATCAGCTCGTCTTTCAGATGCGCGGCGCCGCGGTCGAGCGTGACCGACTCGATGCCGCGGTGCGCGGCGTAGAGGATGGTGCCGCCCGGCGTCTCGTACATGCCGCGCGACTTCATGCCGACGAAGCGGTTTTCCACGAGATCGAGCCGGCCGATGCCGTTGGCGCGGCCGAGCTCGTTGAGATGCGCGAGCAGCGTCGCCGGCGACATCTTCTTGCCGTCGACGGCGACCGCATCGCCGCGCTCGAAATCGACGGTGATGTAGGTCGGCTTGTCGGGCGCCTTCTCCGGATCCACGGTGCGCGAATAGACGTAGTCCGGCACTTCCTGGCCGGGATCCTCCAGCACTTTGCCTTCGGAGGACGCGTGCAGCAGGTTGGCGTCGACCGAGAACGGCGCTTCGCCGCGCTTGTCCTTGGCGATCGGGATCTGATGCTGTTCCGCGAATTCGATCAGCTTGGTGCGCGAGGTGAGATTCCATTCGCGCCACGGCGCGATCACGGTCACGTCCGGCTTCAAGGCGTAATACGCCAGCTCGAAACGCACCTGGTCGTTGCCCTTGCCGGTCGCGCCGTGCGCCACCGCGTCGGCGCCGACCTTTTCCGCGATCTCGATCTGCTTCCTGGCGATCAGCGGGCGCGCGATCGAGGTGCCGAGAAGATATTGCCCTTCGTAGAGCGCGTTCGCCCGGAACATCGGGAAAACGTAATCGCGCACGAATTCCTCGCGCAGGTCCTCGACGAAAATATTCTGCGGCTTGATGCCGAGCAGCAGCGCCTTCTTGCGCGCCGGCTCGAGCTCCTCGCCCTGGCCGAGATCGGCGGTGAAGGTGACGACCTCCGCGCCGTAGGTCTGCTGCAACCACTTCAGGATGATGGACGTATCGAGCCCGCCCGAATAGGCGAGCACGACTTTCTTAACGTCTTTCCTTTTCGCGTCGGCGGCCATTTTCGGTACCGGTTCGATCGTCGTGCAGAAATGCGCGCGGACTATAGGGCCAAAGGTAAACGCCGCAAAGTGCGCATGCCAATTAACCTCATCGTCCGATGGCGCTACTCGGCCTTCGCGCCGGATGCGATAAGCCTGCGTGGAAACCGTGCTGTCAACTGCGAGCAAGCCGATGTCAAAAGTTAACGTCACCGTTGCCGCCGCTCTTGCAGCCGCGGCGTTCACGCTCACCGCCGCCCCTGCGCTCGCCGCGCAGTGCAATCACAAAGGCGGGTTCAACGCCTTCATCGCCGACTTCAAGAAAGAAGCCGCCGGCAAGGGTATCTCGAAGCGCGGTCTCGCCGCGCTCGACGGCGTCACGCTCGATCAGGCGGTGCTTGCCGCCGACAAGCGCCAGGGCGTGTTCAAGCAAAGCTTCGAGCAATTCTCCGGCCGCATGATCTCGAAGGACCGCCTCGTCAAAGGCGCGCGCCACATGCAGCAGAACGCCGCGACGCTCAAGCGCATCGAGCAGAAATACGGCGTGCCCGGCTCGGTCGTGGTCGCGATCTGGGGCCTCGAAACCGACTACGGCGTCAACATGGGCAAGATGTCGGTCGTGCGCTCGGTCGCGACGCTCGCCTACGACTGCCGCCGCACCGACAAATTCCAGGCCGAGCTTGCCGACGCGCTGCGCATCGTCGACCGCGGCGACATGGCGTCGGCCGACATGAAGGGCGACTGGGCGGGCGAAATCGGCCAGACCCAGTTCCTTCCGTCGTCCTACGTCAAATACGCCGTCAACCTCGACGGCCGCGGCCGCCCGGACCTGATCCGCAGCTCATCCGACGTGCTGGCCTCGACCGCCAACTACCTCAAGAGCCACGGCTGGCAGCGCGGCGCCGGCTGGAATCCCGGCGAACCGAACTTCGAGGTGATCAAGGAGTGGAACAAGGCGGACGTCTACGCCCGCACCATTGCGCTGTTCGCCCACAAGCTCGACGGCGATGCCAAGTCGGCGGAAGAGACCGCGCCAAGGAAACCGGCGCAGAAGCCGCCGCACAACAAGCGCGCGCAGCGCTAATCGCTTCCGAAAGCGAAATACCGATCGCCGGGCTTCACCGCCCGGCGATTTTGTTTCAGGGGATCGGACGCGGCTTGCGGCCGAGCAGCCTCAGCACGAAATCGTGCGGCGGCGTCGCGATGCGCTCGATCGCGCTTTCGATCGCCGCGTCGCTCAGCCGCGTGCGCGGCCAGCGATAGATCAGCGCATAGCCGAACCACACGATCAGGAACGTGAAGACGCCGGCAAAGATCGCGTCGGTGAAGAAATGCCCGCCGGCCGCGATGCGCAGCGCGCTCATGCCCGCGGTCAGCGCCAGCGCGCCGGCGTACGCCGCAATGCGCCACTGCGGCGGCGCGAGCGCCGCCGGCGCCATCGTCCACATCGCGCCGGAAATATCGCCCGAGACGAACGAGCAGTTGCCGGGGCACGCGCCGCGCGGATCCCACCAGGCGACGAACTTGTACGGCCCGCCGAATTGCGTGACCTCGACCGGGCGCGGCCGGCCCCAGTGATCCTTCAGGATGCCGTTGACCAGAAGGCCGGGGCCGAGCGCCATCGTCGTCATCAAGAAGACGATCGCGCGCGCGGAGACGAGCAGCTTCCGGCGCGGCGCAAAAAGTTTCAGCACCAGCGCGATCACCGCCGGCGCAACCAGCACGCCGCCGATCCAGACGCCGATATCGCGCGCGATCATCAGCGGCGGATAGAAGCGCAGCGCGAAGACGTTGTTGCGCGAATCGACGATCTGATGAAACGGCTGCGAAATACGCGGATCGAGCTCCGGATAAAATCCGAAGACGACGCCGACGATCACGGCGATGACGAGCGCGATCAGCAGACCGGTGCGGTTCATCGGCACCGATCTATCCGAGGCCCGGCAAGAAGGAAAGTCAGCTCTGCTTGCGCCATGCGCCAGCGCGCCGGCCCGCGATCAGCCAATAGGTGCAGCCGAACACGACGCCCGCGGCGACGGCGATTTCGCCTTCGCGCGAGATCGGCGGCGGCGTCCGATCGATCGGCTCGTCGTAGGTCCAGGCGAAGCCGGCCCCGTAATAGCCGAGCAGCGTGATGACCGCCCCTGCCGCCGCGTAGGCAAGCACCGAGCGGACGGAAAATGCCTCGGCCAGGACGACCCCGATCAGCGTGGGCAGGAAGCCCGCAACGATGGCAACGCCGGTGCCGAATGCCGCGATCGCCCAGAAGAATGCGTGTTCGAGCGGATCGCTGCCGAGCAGGCGCAACTCCATGATGACGAGCGCGATTGCGGTCACAATCGCGGAAGCGACGACCGCCATCACCAAGGCGAACAGGATGACGAAGATGCGGCCGAGGAGCGTCATCAGCTTCTTTCTTTGCGCACGCTAGTCCGTCATCGCCATGGCACGCAACGCCATGCGCTCGCGCGCGGAGAGCTTTTCGGTCGCGCTCTTGAGCTGGCCGCAGGCGGCGAGAATGTCGCGTCCGCGCGGCGTGCGCACCGGCGAAGCGTAACCGGCGTCGAATACCACCTGCGAGAATTTCTCGATCTGCCCCCAGTCCGAGCATTCGTATTTCGTGCCCGGCCACGGATTGAACGGGATGAGGTTGATCTTGGCCGGAATGCCCTTGAGCAGGCGCACCAGCGCCTTGGCGTCCTCGATCGAGTCGTTGACGCCCTTGAGCATCACGTACTCGAACGTGATCCGCTTGGCGTTCGACGCGCCGGGATAGTTGCGGCAGGCCTCGAGCAATTCCTTGATCGGATATTTGCGGTTGAGCGGCACGAGCTCGTTGCGCAGCTCGTCGCGCACGGCGTGCAGCGAGACAGCGAGCAGGCAGCCGATCTCGGCGCCCGCGCGCTCGATGTTCGGCACCACGCCCGAGGTCGACAAAGTGATGCGCCGCTTGGAAATGCCGATGCCTTCGTTGTCGGCGACGATCAGCAAGGCGTCGCGCACCGCCTCGAAATTGTAGAGCGGCTCGCCCATGCCCATCATCACGATGTTGGTGATGCAACGGTCTCCCGCTGGGATCACGCCGTCGGTCGGGCGCACGCCGCCCGGCCAGTCGCCCAGCCGGTCGCGCGCGACCATCACTTGTCCAACGATTTCACCGGCGGTGAGATTACGCACCAGCCGTTGCGTGCCGGTGTGGCAGAACGAACAAGTGAGCGTGCAGCCGACCTGGCTCGACACGCACAGCGTGCCGCGCTCGGCGTCGGGGATATAGACGCACTCGACGTCGTGCGGCAGGCCGCTCTCCGGATCGCCGGGCAGCCGCAACAGCCATTTGCGCGTGCCGTCGACTGAAACCTGCTCGGCCACGACTTCCGGCCGCGCCAGCGTGAAATGCTCGGCGAGCGTCGCGCGCAATTCCTTCGACACGCTCGTCATCGCTTCGAAATCGGTCACGCCGCGGAAGTAGATCCAGTGCCACAGCTGCTGCGCGCGCATCTTGCGCGCCCGCTCCGGCACGCCGATCTCGCCAAGCGCATCGGCGAGCTGCGCGCGCGACAAGCCGATCAGCGAGGGCTTCGCCGGCGCGACATAGCGCTCGAGCGGCGCCTTCTCGATGGAAGCGGCCGCGGACGCATCTTGCATGGTGATCGTTGTCATCAGCGATTCAATCTAGCACGGGTACGGCTCCAGGCATGCTTCCCTCTCCCCTCGTGGGAGAGTGAAAACGGGCGGCAAGCGCGATGCTAAGAGCAGAATGTAGGAAGCCCGGTGGCTATTTGCACTCCTCCGCCACCTTGTCGAGCGCCTGGGCGATGCCCTTGAGCGAATAGGTGTCGGTGGATTTGGTGCCGTGCGTGGATACGCTTTTGATCACGACGTCCGCGCCTTTGCGCATCGCGTCGACCATCGCCGCCTCGTCGGCTGCGTTCTTGACCCAGGCGCCGTCATTCTGGGTGTACATCGCGTAGTTCGCCGACCCGATGGTGGCGCTGGCG
>DASZVZ010000123.1:0-5816 GCA_035546875.1 Pseudolabrys sp. | reverse complement strand
GCTCTTACTTCTCGCTCATCCCCACCGAGGCCGGATGGCCGGGCAGCTTGAAGCGCTTCACCGGCGTGATCCGGCCGCGCTTGACGCGCAGGATCGACAGGTCGGAGTCGAGATAATTGCCGACGTAGAGATATTTTCCGTCCGGCGAAAACGCCGCGCCTTCCGGCAAGCCGCCGACCTCGACTTCCGCCACCTTGCGCACCTTCTTGCCGCGGATGTGCAGCACCGCGAGGAAGCCGTTGCGGTGATAGAAGTAGGCCGGCTTGTTGTTCGAGCCGGCGAGGATCACCGACACCGCGATGTTGCCCTTGGGCGAGATCGCGAGCCCCTCAGGCCCGTCGCCGACCACGACGCGGTCGATGATGCGCATCGGCTTGGCGTCGAGATCGATAACGCTCGTGGTGTCGACGCTGCCGTCGGAGTTACCGGCATTGCCGTTGTCGGAGGTAAGCGCGATGCCGGTCGGCGAGACCCTGACGTTGTACGGCCACGGGCCGGTCGGCAGGTCGAGCTTGCTGTAGGTGACCTTGTCGCCGTTGACGTCGAGCACCGAGACCTTGCCTTCGTTGAACTTGGTCACCAGCGCGTGCTTGCCGTCCGGCGTGAAGGCGCAACTGGTGGCAACGCCCTCGATATTGACAGTGTCCGCCACTTTCACGTCGGTACCCTTGATCGACAGCACGCTCACGGTCTTGTCGGCGCGGTTGGTCACCAGCGCCATACTCCCGGTCTTGTCGAAGCACACGCCAGAAGGCTGCTTGCCGGTCGTGACGGTCGAGGCGAGCTTCGGCGGGTTCGCCTTCATGTCGATGACGTAAACCTTGTCGTCCGGCCCCATCTTCAGCGCCGCCGCGGCGGGCGGCGCGCTCGCGCCGTTCTTGTCCGCCGCCGGCTCGGGCTTGGTCACATTGATTGAATCCGCCACCAGCGCGATCGAGTTGGTCGGGTCGATCGCCACGTTAGTCGGCGGACCGATCACCGAATTTTTCATTTGCAGCGTGGCAACCGTCTTCGGATTTTCCGGATCGGCGAGATCGAGAATGACAACCGTGTCCTTGCCGGCCGGATAGACGACCGGCTTGCCCTGATCGTCCCACAAAAGTTTTTCGTCATTGCCGACGATCAGGAACGGCGCAGCCTGCACCGGTTTTGCATTCGCCGCCGCAAACAGCGCGGCGGCGCAAATTGAGAGCAAAAAAAGCTTCCTGGTTTGCATGTTTTTCCCCCGCAGTTGGTGACTTGAGACCGTCGCCTTCAAGGCAATCATCTTCCCTTCGCCTTTGCTCGGCAACGGGGGCTGCCGGGCGCCGGGGAACGCCGGCCGCAAGCGCTGGTTACTTGCGCGCGAAGTTGCGGAAGGTGACCGAGTAGCGCAACGCATCGAGCGGCGGAATGCTGTGCTCCCAGACGGCGCGCGCCTCTCCGCTCAAGAGATAGGCCGAGCGCGGCTCCGCCTCGAACGAGGCGCGCTGCCAGCCGCGGCCCTCCTTGCGGCGCAGCCGAAAGCGGCAGGCCGCGAGCAGTGACACGCCGACGATTTCGCCGAACATCGGCTTGTCGCGGTGCCAGCCGATGCCGGCGCCCGGCGCGTATTCCGTGACCAGCGCCTGCTGGAACGCTTCGGCCGGCATGCGCGCGAATTTCGCCGCCGCTTTGCGCAATCCCAGAAGCGGTGCCGGCATCTCACCCGCCTCGTTCAGCTTTTGCGCATTGTAATCGTAACGCCAGCCGAACGACGCGATGCGGCGATTGCCGACAAAACCGCCGCTGAATTCGAATGGCTTGAGCGGCAAAGTCTCGATGAAAGAGACGAGCGCTGCCTCCTCGGCGGACGTGATGACGTCGGGCCGATATCGCAAGCCGCGCGGCAAGTCGGAAGGCGTCTCGAACAGGCTGAGCTGGGCGGTCTGCATGCTTGCGATATGGGGTGCACAAGCCCGAAATGCATCGGCAATCCCGGTTGCTCAAACCGCCCGCTGCTGCATGATGCCACCGCCTGGCGTCGGGGGAACCGGTGGACCACACGATCGGCGTGCTGATCGCGATCGTATCGAGCAGCCTCGGTGGCTCCGCCGCCGCTGTGACGCGCTATCTCACCGTCAATGCCGATCCGGTGACGCTCGCCATCCTGCGCTGGGGCATCGGCTTTCTCTGTGTGCTGCCGGCGACGTTCCTGATGCGCGCCAAATGGCCGCCGCGCGCCGACTGGCCGGCGGTCGTTCTGCTCGGCGTCTGCTTCTTCGGGCTGTTCTTCATCCTCTACAACATCGCGGTCAGCTACACGACCGCCGCGCGCGCAAGCCTCGCGCTCTCCACCTTGCCCTTGCAGACGATGCTCGTCGGCGCCTTGCTCGGCGTTGAGGCGCTGACGCTGCGCAAGACGCTCGGCGTCGCCGTCGCCATGCTCGGGGTATTCGGCGCCCTTGCCTCGGGTCTGACCGCCGCGCCGGCAGGCGCCTGGCGCGGCGAAGTCATCATGGCCGGCGCCGTGCTCTGCATGTCATTTTACAATGTGTTGTCGCGGCAATTCATCGCGCGCTCGAGCGCGCTCGGCTTTCTCTGCGTCGGCATGGGCGCCGGCGCGGCGATGCTTATCGTCCTCGGCGTCGCGACCGGCCGCATCGCAGCGCTCGCGGGCTTTGGGCCCCATCAATGGATCGCCGGCGTTTATCTCGGCGTCGGGGGCGGCGCGCTCGCCTTCATCCTGTGGGTGATGGCGTTGCAACGCACGACGCCGACGCTCGTCGCCAACACCATGACGGTCAATCCGATTGCCGCGGGATTGCTCGCGACTTTGCTCGTCGCTGAGCCGATCACGCCTAATCTCGTCGCCGGCCTCGTCGCGGTGTTCGCCGGCATCTGGCTGGCAACTTCGGGCGCGCAAACGAAAGCGGCGCCGTCGCCGGCGCCGCCGTCAACCTGAAACTACCCGCCGCTTACGCCGGCGTCGTGTTGTGGAAGCGCATCGCGCCGATGCGGTCGAGCTCGGTCTGTTCGCGCGCATTGGCTTCGGCGCGCTCGCGCGCCTGGTCGCGCTCGTCGAGCATCTCGACCTTCTTCAATTCCTCGAACGCCTCGCCGAGATGCGCCTTGGCGTCGTCGAGCTGCGTCTTGAGCTCGCCGGCCGAGCGGCGCAGGTTCTCACGCCGGCTGATCGCCGCCTTGGCGTACGTCGGATAGGCGAAATGGGCCGGATCGTGGATCCCGGCGCGGTCCTGTTCGGTCTTGATCTCGCGGTCGAGATCGGCCGCGATGCGGTCGAACTCGGCGATCATCGCTTCGATCTGCGCGACCTTGCGTCGTCTCTCGTCGACCTGAAATTTTTTCAGGCGGATGAGGGTTTCGCGTGACTTCATCGACTCGTACTCCCCCGAAGCCCCGAACATTCGCCCGCACCCGCCATACAAACGGCAGCCGCGCGGACGGCCTGGACCCTTCAAGGGGGGTAAGGTGCCCCAATAACGTTAGTTTTCGGTTTCCAAACCCTGGAGGATTCGCTCAAGCCGTTGATATCCCTCCGCCATACTGGTTGCTTCTTCCTTACTTTGGGCGAGGAAGGCCTCCAGCGGCTTGTGCAGGCCGATCGCCTCGTCGACCTCGGGGCTCGAGCCCGGGCGGTAGGCGCCGAGCCGGATCAGCTCCTCCATGTCGGCGTAGGTCGCCATCACCTGGCGGGCCCGGTTGATGGCCGGCAGGTATTGCGGGTCGGCCGCCCGCGGCATGGTGCGGGAGATCGAGCGCAGGATGTTGATCGCCGGATAGCGCCCGCGTTCGGCGATGGCGCGCTCCATCACGATGTGGCCGTCGAGAATGCTGCGCACGGCGTCCGCCACTGGCTCGTTGTGGTCGTCGCCGTCGACCAGCACCGAGAAGATGCCGGTGATGGTGCCCTGCTCCGTGCCCGGCCCGGCGCGCTCCAGAAGCCGTGGCAATTCGGTGAAAACGGTCGGCGTATAGCCCTTGGCGGTCGGCGGCTCGCCGGCGGAAAGCCCGATCTCGCGCTGGGCCATGGCAAAGCGCGTGACCGAGTCCATCAGCACCAGCACGTCCTTGCCGGCGTCGCGGAAGAACTCGGCGATCGCCATGGTCAAATAGGCGGCCTGCCGGCGCTTGAGCGCCGGCTCGTCCGAGGTCGAGACCACCACCACCGAGCGTGCAAGGCCCGCCGGCCCGAGGTCGTCCTGGAGGAATTCCTGCACCTCGCGGCCGCGCTCCCCGACAAGACCGATGACGGAGATGTCGGCGGCGACGTTTCTCGCCAACATCGACAGCAGCACCGACTTGCCGACGCCGGAGCCTGAGAAGATGCCCATGCGCTGGCCGCGGCACACGGTGATGAAGGTATTGAGCGCGCGCACGCCGAGGTCGAGCGGCTCGCCGACGCGGCGGCGGGCATGCGCCGGGGGCGGCGAGCTCCTGAAGGCATAAGGCGCGGGGCCGAGCGGCAGCGGTCCGCCCTCGTCGATCGGCTCGCCCATGGCGTTGATCACGCGGCCGAGCCAGGCCTCCGACGGGCGGATGGTGCCCGCCCCCGACGCGACCAGGGCGCGGCAGCCGCGCCGCACGCCGTCGAGCGCCGCGTACGGCATCACCAGCGCGTTGCCGCCGGAGAAGCCGACCACCTCGCCGGCGATCAGGCGGCCCGGCGCGGTCTCGATGTTGAGGCGCGAGCCGACCGACATCGCGTGGATCGGGCCGGCGACCTCCACCATCAGCCCGCGCACGCCGACCACGCGGCCGTAGATTTCGACCGCGTCGAGATCGTTGATCTGCTCGGCGAGCGCTTTCATGCGGCCGCTTTCAGCAAGTCCGCCGGCAGGGGCGGAACCTTCGCCGTAAACTTGCCCTTAGGCTTACCGACTTAGTGACGCCTTTAACCCGGTGTTTACCCGCGTCGTTAATCATTGCGTCACCGTTCGAGGGACAAGGACTGTCCCCAGCCCGGCCAAGTATCCGGTAAGGGGCGCAGTCGGAGTCGGTTAGAAACGACTCTTAACGTGTAGCATGAGCCGGGCCGTGGCTAAAAAACCACTCTGGAGCAACATCTTAAGGCGATTCGGGCGAAATTGCCCAGCCGATGCTTGCAGACGCGAATCAGGTTTTGTTAACCATACGCGGATAGTGTCGAATCGTTTTGTCCCACAGTGTTTTTCAGAGGGGCGCCGCTGTTTTCCGCGCGCCTTTTGCCCTTAAGCGGCGAGGAAGGGGACTGGCATGCGCGTTTTGCTGATTGAAGATGACAGCGCGACGGCGCAGTCGATCGAGCTGATGCTCAAATCCGAGAGTTTCAACGTCTACACCACCGATCTTGGTGAGGAAGGCGTCGATCTCGGCAAACTCTACGATTACGACATTATCCTCTTGGACCTGAACCTGCCCGACATGTCGGGTTTCGAGGTTCTGCGCTCCCTGCGGGTTTCCAAGGTCAAGACGCCGATCCTGATCCTCTCCGGCCTTGCCGGCATCGAGGACAAGGTCAAGGGCCTCGGCTTCGGCGCCGACGACTACATGACCAAGCCGTTCCACAAGGACGAGCTGATCGCGCGCATCCACGCGATCGTGCGCCGCTCCAAGGGCCACGCCCAATCGGTCATCAACACCGGCGATCTCGTCGTCAACCTCGACACCAAGACGGTCGAGGTCGGAGGCCAGCGCGTGCATCTGACGGGCAAGGAATACCAGATGCTCGAGTTGCTCTCGCTCCGCAAAGGCACCACGCTCACCAAGGAGATGTTCCTCAATCATCTCTACGGCGGCATGGACGAGCCCGAGCTCAAGATCATCGACGTCTTCATCTGCAAGCTGCGCAAGAAGCT
>DASZVZ010000122.1:0-17093 GCA_035546875.1 Pseudolabrys sp. | reverse complement strand
CGGGACGCCTCCTCATCGCCGAAGGCGAGCACGTCGATCGGCACCGGCGGCCTGCCCTTGAAATGATCGACCGCCAGGATTCCGGCAATGACTCCGAGCGGACCGTCGTAATTGCCGGCGTCGATGACGCTGTCGAGGTGCGAGCCGATGAGCAGCCGCTTTCCCTCGCCGACGCGGCCACGCACCGTGCCGAGCGCGTCTTCGCTCGCCTGTAAACCGGCGTCGCGCATCCACCCCGTGGTCAGGTCAGCCGCACGCCGATGTTCCGGCGAAAGGAACAGACGCACGAGCCGTTGCGGCTCGGCCGAAATTGGCGCGAGCGCCTTGATCATCGCCTCGGCGCGCGCACCCAATGCCCGGGAATCGATCGCAGTCATCGTGCGACCGTGGTGAACGTCAAGGCAACAGGATGGACGATCCCGTAGTGCCGCGACCTTCGAGGTCCTTGTGGGCCTTGGCGGCATCCTTGAGCGCGTACTTCTGGTTCACCGGAATCTTCACCACGCCGGAGCCGACAACTTTGAACAGATCGTTCGCCGTCATCAGCAGGTCCTCGCGCTTTGCCGTGTAATGGTTGAGCGTCGGCCGCGTCGCGAACAGCGAGCCTTTGGTTTGCAGGATGTTGATGTTGAACGCGTCGATCTGGCCAGAGGCACTGCCAAAGCTCACGAAGTAGCCGAGCGGATGCAGACAATCGAGCGAGCCCGGAAACGTCGCCTTGCCGATGCCGTCGTAGACGACGTCGCACAGCTTTCCGCTCGTGATTTCCTTGACCTTCGCGACGAAATCTTCGTCGCGATAGAGAATGACGTGGTGCGCGCCATTCTTCTTGGCGATCTCCGCCTTGTCTTTCGAGCCGACGGTCCCGATAACGGTGGCGCCGAGATGGTTCGCCCATTGACACGCGATAAGGCCGACACCACCGGCAGCGGCGTGAATGAGGCATATCGTGCCCTTGCCAACCTTGTAGGTGCGATTGACGAGGTATTGCACCGTCATGCCCTTGAGCATCATGCCGGCAGCCTGCTCGTAACTGATGTTGTCCGGCAACTTTACCGCGCGATCGGCCGGGAGCAGGCGCTCGGCGGCATAGGCGCCAAGCGGCGCAACATAGCCGACCCGATCTCCGACCTTGATGTCGGTTACGCCTGGCCCGACAGCGGTCACTTCGCCCGCACCCTCATTGCCCGCCACGAACGGCAGGCCGACCGGCGACGGATACATGCCCATGCGGAAATACGCGTCGATAAAATTGATCCCGATCGCGTGCTGCTTGAGCTTGACCTGACCCTGGCCGGGGGCCGGCACGTCGACATCATCGAGCGTGAGCGCTTCCGGACCGCCGTGCTTGTGAACGCGAATTGCCGCAACCATGACTAAACTCCCTACACGTGAAAAATCGCTCAGTCTGTTATTTCGGCCGCGATCATAGGCAGCCAAGCCGCGAACACAAGGCTAGCGGCCGCCCGACACTTTGAGCACCGCACCCGTGATGTAGGACGCAGCATCCGACAAAAGAAACAGGATCGCTTCGGCGACTTCCTCCGCCGTTCCGACCCGGCCCATGGGCAAATTGGGCAGGATGCGCTCAATCCGTCCCGGCTCGTGGATTTCGGTATCGATCGCGCCGGGTGCAATCGCGTTGATCCGGATGCTTTCCTTGGCAACCTCGCGCGCGACGCCGAGGGCCATGGTGTTCACGGCGCCCTTCGCAGCGCCGTACCAGGTATATTCGCCGGTGCCGCCGAGCTCCGCTGCCATCGACGACAGAAGAACGATCGAGCCGCCTTTGCCGCCGTTCTTTGTCGACATGCGTCGGATGGCTGCGCGCAAGAACAGCAGCGCTCCGAATGCATTGATGTCAAGAACGTCACGCACAGTGTCGGCGTTGACCGCGTCGAGTCGCGAACTTTTGCCGGTGATGCCGGCGCTGTGCACTAAATGCGTCAAAGGCCCGAGTTTTTCAGCTTGCTTGAAGACCCGTTCGATTTCTTCCTCGCGGCTCATGTCGCCCTGGATGGCAACGGACTTGCCGCCGACCGCTGTTACCGCCGCGACGACCTTCTCGGCTGCCGCCGCGTTGCTCTTGTAGTTCACCGCAACGTCGTAACCGCGCTGACCCGCGAGTCGCGCGGTGGCCGCGCCGATGCCACGGCTGCCGCCGGCGATAAGAAGCACAGATCGTGACATCGATATCTCCTGATACAAAGATCAACGGCGGTTGGCGCGCTTGCGGCGATTCCGGCCGGCCAGCACATTGAAGACTTCGACCGCCGCCGCAAACGCCATTGCCGAGTAGATATAGCCGCGCGGGATATGGAAGTGAAAGCCGTCGGCGAACAATGCCGCGCCGATCAGGACCAGAAACGAAAGCGCCAGCATCTTGGTTGTCGGATGCGCCTTGATGAAGGCGCCGACCGGATTTGACGCGGCATACATCACGATCATCGAAATCGAAATGGCAGCAATCATCACCTCGAGATCATCGACGAGGCCAATCGCCGTGATGATGGAGTCGATGGAAAACACCAGATCGATGACGGCAAGTTGGGCTATCACCGCCGCGAGCGCCTGCTTGCGAGGCTTCGGCGCGTCGATGTCTTCACCGTCTTGCCCCTCCACTTCGTGGTGGATTTCATGCGTCGCCTTCGCAATGAGGAAGAAACCGCCGGCGATGAGGATTATGTCCCGCCAAGAGAAGAAAAAGCCGCGAATCTCGAAGATCGGCTGTGTGAGTCCGATAAGAAAGCTCAGAAAGGCCAGAAGCACAATCCGGAACACGAATGCCAGCGACAGGCCGACTGCGCGCGCCTGCTTCGAGCGCTTGGCGTCCAGACGCGTGGTCAGAATCGAGATGAAAACGAGATTGTCGATGCCAAGCACGACCTCGAGCACTGTCAGCGTCAACAGGGCGACCCAGGCATGGGGATCGATCAGAAGTTCGAGCATCACTGTCCACGCGAGCGCATGAAGCCGAAGCCAAAGAAATAGACACCGATGACGGCGAGCGCTCCCTTAACCCATGTCTCGGGTTCGAGATTGGCGCTTACGGTCACAAGCGCGAGCACCGACCATGCGCCCATCAGCGCGATGTTGAAGAGCCGCATCCGTGCGACCCGCAACGGATGGATGAATCGGATGGGAGCAAAGGTCAGTATGACGAGTATAACCACCATCGCCGCGGCAAGCCACGGCGGCGGCGACAACACATAGAGATAAAAAGCGGCGAGATTCCACAGACCGGGAAAACCGCGAAAATAATTTTCCGCCGTCTTCATCTCGCGGTCGGCGAAGTAGATTGCGCCGGTAATGACCACGAGAATTCCGCTTGCAACGGAAAGCGCCTGCGGCAACAGGCCACTGGCCGCAATCGCATAGGCGGGAACGAAGACGTACGTGGTGAAATCAACCACAAGGTCGAGCGCATCGCCCGACCAGCGCGGCAGTACTTCGGCGACCTTGAGTTCCCGTGCCAAAGGTCCGTCGATGGCATCGACAATCAACGCGAGCCCCAGGCAAAAGAACATTGCGGCCCAATGGCCACCGGTCGCCAGGATAAGCGCGAGCAGCGCCAGCGCCGCGCCGCAGGCGGTGAAGACGTGAACAGAAAAGGCGCCGATAATCCGCGTAATCGCGAAGCCCCTATCGGACTACTGATTGCCCCAGTCGAGCTTGACGATCTCAGCCGATTTTCCGGCCAAATTCCAGTTCCGTCCGTAACCGCGGAAGCGAGATTTGTCCGCACGCGAGACGATCACGTCGGGGCCGATCCAATACTGGCTGTTGCGAATGATCACATTCTGCCCGGTCTCCTTGCCGCGAACGGGCGTGATTGCGCCATCGACATATTTTTCGATCCGCACGATGCGGGTTTCCCCTTGCGTCTCGTAAGTTATGGGCACCTGCCTCACGCCGAGAAACTGGCCGACGAGAATAGAAAGCAGATGCGTGGTGCCTCCCACACGGCCGGTGAAGATGCGCGTCAGGCCTTTGACCGCCTGCGCGGACGCCGCGTCGTCGACAAAAAGTGCCGCCGTCCAATTGCCGCGCGACATGATGCCGGGGAGATCCATCATCAGGCCGACTTTGACGCCGGCAAGGTCGATAGTGTCGAAGTGCCCGTCGTCGATGCGGATGCCGGCCCATGTCTGACAACGGCTTTCCGTCGGCGGGTGCTCGCCGAGCGACAGCACGCAAGGACAAAAGACCGTGCAACTGCACGACAACGCCAACTCGCCTTTCAAGCTCCAGGATTCGCTCAACGCCAACTCCCGATTTCCTGTTTAACTATAGCCCCGCGAAGCCAGTGAACGCGAACACTGCTCCCGCTGCGATCAGCGCGACGCCGACCGCGCGGGAAAAGCGCGAACCTGAACTCATTTTCTCGATTGTCATTATAGCGCCGAGCAGCGCCATCCAGATCACATTCATCGCCCCGACTGCCAGCATCATCAGCATCATCGCCCAGCAGCAGCCGATACAATAGACGCCCTGCTTGACGCCGAGGCGGAACGCGCCCCGCGGCGTCGTCGCCCAGTTGGCGAAAAAGAAAGGAAAGGGATGCTGGCATTTATGCAGACAGGCATGCTTGAGCGCGGAGAACTGGTAGAGGCCCGCGCCGATAAAAATCGCGCCTGAGAAGAGACTGCTGGTCATTCCCGCGGGCAAGGCCGCGCGCGCAAGCAGCACTTGGAGCAGCGCTGCGACGAGCGCGAAAGCGAGCCACACCGTGGCATACCCAGATGCCAACACTAGCGGAGAGACAATCGGTTCGCCTTTGCGCGCGGCTGTCTCGGCAATCTCGGCATAGGTGAGGATCATCGGCGCTGTGCTAGGCAGCATCATCGCCAGCGCCATCGCGGACCACATTGGCAGGGCGAATACAAGGTTGGTTGTGCCACTTGCGGACGACGATGTCCGGCAAAGCACATCGAAGAGTGTCCCTGGCGCGTCGCTCACGCCACTGGTCAGCAATCCGAGATAGAGCCAACCGAGCGCCGCGAGCACAATCACACAAGCGGCTGCAACCGCCTTCGGCCGCCCGAATACGTAGCCGATATTGGCCGCCGCAAGCGGGCGCCGAGTGGGCGTGTCATCGGTTGTGTCGGTCATAAGCGATCCGTTTGCACTGCCTTCCCTGCATAGCCCATCGGCCCTCGCGCCGGTACTCGAAGCGGCAACAATGGTTTCCGCCTGACCTAAGGCCGTGCTACCCGGGTTAATCCGGCGAAACTATCGACTATATTGGCGCGTCATGAGCGGCGAAGTGAAGCGGAGCGACGTAATAATCGTCGGCGGCGGTCCAGCGGGGCTGATGGCGGCCATCACGCTAGCGGCGGCCGGCGTACCGACAGTGCTGGTCGGCAAGCGCCCGACCCGCCCGGACAATCGAACGACCGCCCTGCTCGCGGGTTCCGTAACGGCACTTACGACGCTCGGGGTTTGGGATCTTTGCGCCGAACATGCCGCACCATTGCGGGTGATGCGGATCGTTGACGACACGGGCCGCCTGTGGCGCGCCCCGGAAGTCAAATTCGAATCCCATGAGATCGGACTCGATGCATTCGGGCAGAACATCGAGAATCGCCATCTGATTGCCGCATTGGAACAACGCGCGCGAGTTTTGACTTCGTTGAAACTGATCGAGGCCGAGGTCAGCGCGATCGAAGCCGGCGAACGCGAGGTCTCTGTCCGCCTAAAGGATGGCGAGACGCTCGCAGCGGCGCTTGTAGTCGGCGCGGATGGACGCAGGTCGTTCGCCCGCGCTGCGGCGGGCATCGCTATCGAGAAACGCCGCTATCCGCAAAGCGCGCTGACGGTTTGCGTCGGCCACACGCGACCCCACCGCGACATCTCGACCGAATTTCATACCACGTCCGGCCCGTTCACATTGGTGCCGCTGCCAGGCCCGCGCTCGAGCTTGGTCTGCGTCCTCGATCCCGCCAAGGCCGAAGAGGTCGTCGCACTCAATGACGAAGCGCTTTCAAACGAAATTGAACGACGATCGCATTCGATGCTCGGCAAGATTTCGGTCGAGCAAGGCCGTGGGTTGTTTCCGCTCACAAGCGCCAAGGCGCGACGCTTTGCGGACCGACGCATTGCTTTGATAGGCGAAGCCGCCCATGTCATTCCGCCAATCGGCGCGCAAGGATTAAATCTTGGATTACGCGACGCCGCCGCGCTCGGTGAACTCGTCGTGGCCGCGCACCGGGGGCATGCAGACCTCGGCCATATGAGCCTGCTCGATCGCTACAACGAAGAACGCCGTACGGATGTAGCGAGCCGCAGTATGGCGGTTGATCTCCTCAACCGCAGCCTGTTGTCCGACTTCTTGCCGGTGCAGGGCGCGCGCGGCCTCGGTCTCTATCTCATTGACCGCATCGGTCCGCTGCGCCGCGCGGTGATGCGTGAAGGGATAACGCCTGCTGCAAACGGACCGCGCCTGATGCGGGGAGACTCACTTTAATCGTCCAGACGCGGCGATTTCTTCGCGCGCGGTACTTCACGGAATTCCGGGACGATCGGCAACGGCAACGCCGGGATCGTTTTTCCCGACGCCCCTTCGAGCTCATGCGCAAACAACCCGCGCGCGACGAAATGAGGGTCGCGCATTGCCTCTTCCAGCGGCACGATAATGGTCGCGCAGCAGTCGGCTTGTGCCAGAACCGATTTCCACTCGGCGGCGCTACGCTTCGCAATCAGCGTCGCAACTGCGTCGCGCGTCCCCTTCGGGTCGCGCCTGTCATCGATGAAGTCATCTGCAAGACCGATAGCGTTCGTGAATGCCAACCAGAATTTCTGCTCGATAGCGCCGCAGGCAACGAGCTTACCGTCCTTCGTCGGGTAGATCTGATAGCGCGGCGACGAGCCAACCAGCATCAATTCGCCTGGTGCCGGAAACTTGCCGGTCGCAAGCCCGATCGCCATCGCATACCAGCCGAATGTGAACATGGCATCAGACATGGCGATGTCGATGTGGCAGCCCTGGCCGCTTTGATCGCGCGCGCGCAGGCTTAACAGAATGTTGATCACCGCCGGAAAGCTGCCGCCAGCAATGTCGGCTGCAAGCATCGGCGGCACGACAGGACTTTCGATCGGCCCGGGCTGCAGGTCGAGCAATCCGGTATTGCCGATATAGTTGATGTCGTGACCGGCCTCGTGCACGCGCGGGCCGCTCTGCCCATAGCCGGAGATCGAGCAATAGACGATGCGTGGATTGATTTTGTGGACCGTCGCATAGTCGAGGCCGAGACGATCCATTACGCCGGGGCGGAACTGTTCGATCAGGATATCGGCGCGTCTTAGCAGGGGCATCACCTTGTCGCGCTCGGTCTTGAGGTCCGCGACAACGATCTTCTTGCCGCGGTTGAGCAGCTGATAGACCGCACTCTCCCCATCGAACTGCGGCACGAAGCGCCGCATGTCCTCTCCGCCCGGCCGCTCGATTTTGATTACCTCGGCGCCGGCCTCGGCCAGCATCAGCCCCGCCAGCGGTCCGGGCAACAGCGTCGAGAAATCGAGTACCAGAAGTCCGGAAAGCGGCTGCATGGTCACTTAATTCCCGCCTGTTCCCACTTGGCGCGGCGCCTGCATTCCTCTAAACGGCAATTCACCGCGAGGGAAGGACCGATGAAGCCGCCGCGCCAATTCTATCAACCGCTTGCCATTGGCGCGCCCCAGCCATTGCGCGAGATGCCAGTGCGGCTTGAGCGTATGATCCACTTCGTGCCCCCGCACGTCGAGAAGCTGCGCGCCAAGGTGCCCGAGCTTGCGCGGCAGGTCGACGTGGTGCTGGGTAATCTCGAAGACGCCATTCCAGTCGAGTCAAAGGAAGCCGCACGCGCAGGCTTTATTGAAATAGCAAAGACGACCGACTTCGGTTCGACAGGGCTATGGACACGCATCAATGCGCTGAACTCGCCCTGGGCGCTCGACGACGTCACCGAAATCGTCGGTGCGGTCGGCAATAAAGTCGACGTCGTCATGCTGCCGAAAGTGGATGGGCCGTGGGACATCCATTATCTCGACCAGTTGCTCGCGCAGCTTGAGACCCGTCACAAGATCAACAAACCGATCCTCATTCATGCGATCCTGGAAACCGCGCAGGGCGTGAACAATGTGGAAGCGATTGCGTCCGCCTCCCCGCGCATGCACGGAATGAGCCTGGGGCCCGCCGACCTTGCCGCCTCGCGCGCGATGAAGACGACGCGCGTCGGCGGCGGCCATCCGGAATACAAGGTGCTTGCGGACGCGCAGGGCGACGCGCCGCGTGCCGCATTTCAGCAAGACCTCTGGCACTACACGATCGCGAAAATGGTCGACGCCTGTGCTGCGGCCGGCGTCAAGCCGTTCTATGGGCCGTTCGGCGACTTCGCCGACGCCGTCGGCTGTGAAGCGCAGTTCCGCAATGCCTTCCTGATGGGTTGCGTCGGCGCATGGTCGCTGCACCCTTCACAGATCGACATCGCCAAGAAGGTTTTCTCACCCGATCCGGCCGAAGTCGCGTTTGCCAGGAAAATTCTGGAAGCCATGCCGGACGGCGCCGGCGCGGTGATGATCGACGGCAAAATGCAGGACGACGCCACATGGAAGCAGGCCAAGGTGCTCCTCGATCTCGCCACGCTAGTGTCCGCCAAGGACCCCGCCATGCGCTCGCGCTATGGCCTTTGACGTCCTGGCGAACAAGACAAGAAACGATTATGTGATTCGCGCCATGGACAAGATGCGTACTGCCAAATTTCAGATCGGCCAGGTGGTCAAGCACCGCCTGTTTCCATTCCGCGGCGTCATTTTCGATATCGATCCGGTGTTCGCCAATACCGAGGAATGGTGGCAGTCGATCCCGGCTGAGATCAGGCCGCACAAGGATCAGCCTTATTATCATCTCTATGCCGAGAACGCGGAAAGCGAATACATCGCGTATGTCTCGGAGCAGAACCTCTTGCCCGATACTTCAGACAAACCGATCCGGCATCCGCAGGTAGCCGAAATGTTCGAGCGCGATGCCAGCGGCGCCTACCGGCCGCGTCATTCCACCATGAACTGATCGCGCGCCTTGAAATAGAAAGAGGCGCGGTTTTCACCGCGCCTCCGGATTCAAATCTGACTCGGCTTATTTCTTGCCGTTCGCCGGCGGCGGAGCGGCAGGCGCGCCCGGAGCCGCCGGTTGCTGGCTCTCGAGTTTCTTCTGAGCCTCGGCGGCTTTCTTCTGCAGCGCTTCCTGGAGCTTGCGCTGCTGTTCCTCGAAAGCTTTCGGATCGGTCGGCGGACCGTCATAGGCCTTCGCGAAATCGGTCAACGGAAGCGGCAAACTGATCGCAGTGCCCTGCATGTTGATCGCCTGCACGGTCAACATGTGGCCCTTCTTCATTTTCGCGACAAGGTCGGCGTTCGCCTCATAGTCGGACATACAGCCGACAGGGAAGCAGATCGAATAAGGAGCGTTCGCCGGCTGACCCTGATCGATGATGACACGGGTGCCGTGCTGAAGCTGCATGCCGAGCGGGACAGTCACGCGTAGCAATTTCTTGTCGGAACCCTGCGGTTCGAAAAGCTGCACCACCGCAACGGGCATACCGTTCTCAAGACGCCCGTCCTTGGTGATAACGCAGACTTCCTTGGCATCAGGCTCGTTGCCTTTGCCGCACACCTTCATCCACGGCGTGTACATCAACTGCGGCTGCTCTGCCGAGTTCGCCGCGGCGGCCGGGTTTTGTGCTTGCGGCTCGGCCGGCTTTTGCGCGGCGGGCTTCTGGGGCGCGGGCTTGGCCGGGGCTTTCTTTTCGGCCGGCTTGGCCGGCGCCTGCGCGTGCGAGGCAGGCGCGACGGCAAAGGTCAATGCGATCGCGATAGTGCCCGCTAGCGCACGACCCAACAACCGGGCCGATGCAATCCGATGATCCATAGATTTGTCCCTTTTTTCCGCCGCAGCCTTCACGGCCACCGGAACGGTCGCCCGATCGTCGGCTCTCTCCGGGGTAAATACGGCGACAGCGTGACACGGACTTGACGCCTGATAGCCGATATTCCGCCCGTGATAAAGCCACGAATGCCGAGAAAATCGGTGGCCAACGCGCCTTCCATAGGCGTCGGCCGCAAGGGCCACACGCGCCCCTGTGTTAGATTTGCGCCGAACCCGAACCGAATCACGCGAGCCCGTGCCAGCGCATCATTCCGTTCATCGCGCCGCGCCGAAACTTATGGCGTCCCGCCGCTCCGTTGTCCTCGGCGCACTCGCCGCCGCCGGTGGCCTTGCTGTCGGCCCGGCGCGTGCGGCGACCGCGCAACACGCCATTGCGATGCACGGGCAACCGGCCTGGCCCGCAAATTTCACCCGCCCCACCTATGCCGATGCCAACGCGATCAAGGGCGGGCGTCTGTCGCAGGGCGTGCTCGGCACTTTCGACACGCTCAACCCGCTCGTTGTCAAAGGGCTGCCGGCCGCAAACATCCGAAGCTACATCGTCGAGAGTTTGCTCGCGCGCGGTTACGACGAACCATTCACCCTGTACGCATTGCTCGCACAATCGGTCGAAACGGATGATGCGCGCACATACGTCACTTTTAATCTCAATCCAGCTGCGCGCTTTTCCGATGGCAAGCCGGTGACGCCGGACGACGTGATCTTTTCCTGGCAATTGCTGCGCGACAAGGGGCGGCCGAATTACCGCACTTATTACGCCAAGGTGGTCAAGGCCGAGACCGTTGGCGAACGCTCCGTGCGCTTCGATCTTTCCGGCGCCAACGATCGAGAGCTGCCGCTGATCATCGGGCTGATGCCGGTGCTCGCGAAGCACGCGACCGATCCGGCGAAATTCGAGGACACGACGTTCGACGCGCCGCTGGGCAGCGGGCCCTACACCGTCGACACTGTGAAGCCCGGCACCACCGTCACCTTCACCCGCAACCCCGAGTATTGGGGCCGCGACCTGCCAATCAATCGCGGCTTGTGGAATTTCGATCAGATTCACTTCGAGTATTACCGCGACGGGAACAGTTACTTCGAGGCGTTCAAACGCGGCCTCTACGACGCACGCGTCGAAACTGACCCCGGCCGTTGGCAGACAGCGTACGATTTTCCGGCCGTGAAGGATGGCCGCGTGGTCAAAGAGGCGTTTCCCTACGGCCTGCCGAAAGGCATGTCCGGACTCGTATTCAACACGCGGCGACCGATCTTCGCGGACGTGCGCGTGCGCGAGGCGCTGTTGCTGCTGTTCGACTTCGAATGGATCAACCACAACTACTTTTTCGATCTTTACCGGCGCACCGCGAGCTATTTCGACGGCTGCGACCTCTCCGCGCATGGTGTTGCTGCAAGCACCGCGGAACGCACCCTGCTCGCGCCTTATTCCGCCGTCGTTCGCGCCGACATCATGGATGGAAAATGGTCGCCGCCGGTCACCGACGGTTCCGGCCGCGATCGCAAGACCCTCAAGGCGGCGCTTGGGTTATTTGAAGCCGCCGGCTACGCGCTCAACGGCACCAAACTCATCAACCGCGCGAACGGGCAACCGGTCACCTTCGAGTTGCTGGCAACCACGCGCGACCAGGAACGGTTGGCGCTTGCGTTTGCGCGCAACGTCAAGCGCGCGGGTATCGACGCTCACGTGCGGGTCGTAGACGCGACCCAATTCGAGCGCCGGAAAATTACGTTCGATTTCGACATGCTGGAATATCGCTGGGAACAGTCGCTATCGCCCGGCAACGAGCAGAGCTTTTACTGGGGGTCAGCCGCGGCAACGCAGGAAGGCAGCCGCAATTACATGGGTGTGAAATCGCCGGCCGTCGATGCGATGATCGCGGCTCTCCTCGCCGCGCGCTCACGCCCCGATTTCGTCACTGCGGTGCGCGCACTCGACCGTGTCCTGCTCTCAGGATTTTACGTCATCCCGCTCTACCACCTGCCGGTCCAATGGGTAGCGCGCTGGAACAGAATCAAGCATCCCCAAAAGACGTCGCTGTTCGGCTATCTGCCGGAAACCTGGTGGCAGGGAAAAACAGCATGAGTGGCCCTCGATGATTCTCGGCGGCAACGAAAGCGTCACGGAAAGCGGCGGACCGCGCGCTACGCTCGATGACATTTTTCGTCAGGCCGCCGTGCGCCATCCCAGGGCGATTGCGCTGCTCGACCCACGCGACCGAATGCGTGCCACCGACGGCGCGCCGCGACGGCTGACCTATGCCGAAGTCGACCGGCTGGCAACGGCGCTGGCCGCGCGGCTGCGGGGCCTTGGCTTGCCGATCGACGCGGTGGTTGCGACGCAATTGCCGAACACGGTCGAGAGTGTCGTTACAATGCTCGGCATCCTGCGTGCCGGCATGATCGTTGCGCCGCTGCCGCTTCTCTGGCGCAAGGCCGACGCCGTGGTCGCGCTTGGCCGCATCGGCGCCAAGGCGCTGATTACATCCACCCGCATCGGCGCGGTTTCACATGGCGACCTCGCGGTACAAATAGCCAGCGAACTGTTCGCCATTCGGCAGATATTTGCTTATGGCAGCGACGTGCCGGACGGCGTCGTGCCGCTTGACGATCTGTTTGCGACCGACAAGCAGGAACCCCCGCCGGTTGGACGCACAGGAAATCCGGCCGCGCATGTCGCAGCGGTTACGTTCGATGTTACGGCGGACGGCATTGTGCCGGTGCCACGCAGTCACGCGCAGCTGATCGCTGGCGGCCTCGGTCCCCTGCTCGAAGGACGCATCGCGCTCGATACGACGATATTGTCGGCGACACCCGTTAGTTCATTTGCCGGCATGGCGTTGACATTGTTGCCATGGCTCCTTTCCGGCGGAACATTGGCGCTGCACCATCCTTTCGACCTTGCGGCGTTCACCGCTCAGCGGCGCGCCCTGCACTGCGATGCGCTTGTGGTGCCTGGCTCACTGGTTGAACCACTCGCCGAGATCGGCGATTTCGACGACGGGGATCTCAAGACTGTTCTTGCGCTCTGGCGAGCACCCGAGCGGCTTGCAGAAGCCACGCCATGGGGCGGCAAGGCAGCTCTGGTTGACGTCTTGGCGTTCGGTGAAATCGGCTTGACGGCCGCGCGCCGAGGTACCGACGGGCGTTTCATACCGCTGCGCATTGGTCCAGTCGGAGCGCCGCGCGAATTGCCGGACGCGATGCGCGTCCTCGAGATCAGCCGCGGCGCCGACGGAATGCTGACGCTGCGCGGTCCGATGGCGCCGCTGGATACTTTCCCACCCACTGCATCCGGGCGTGAACCGCACTTCAATGTGAGCGCCGAAGGGTATGTCGATACTGGGTACACTTGCCGGCCTGATCCGGACGGAAAAGCCCTCACGATCACCAGCCCGCCACCCGGAATTGCCGGCGTTGGTGGCTACCGTTTCGTCACCCGCACACTCGACGCGCTGGTCGCAGAACTCACGGCAGATACCTCGTTGTTCGCGCTGCCCGATGCATTCACCGGCCAAAGACTCGCGGGCACTGCGCCCGACCGTGCGATGGTTGCGGCAAGGCTGGCCGAACGCGGCGAAAACGCGCTCATTGCCGGCGCATTCTTGCCGCGCCGTTCTGCAATCGCCGCCTGATTGAGCGATCAAATTGACGGGACGTTAACAGGCCCGCGGCTAAGGTCACACGGTTCGTGTAACCCGCGTGCGTGCGTCCCACATGTCGCTGCAAGGTCCGATGATCGTGGTTGCCGAAACTCCGGCGCCCGACGTTGTGCAGGCGCTTAGCGCGGCGGGCGCCTTTCCGATAATCGAAACAAACTGGGCCGACGCACCGACCGCCTTCGTTGCGGTCAAGCCGGCGGCCGTCGTGATCGCGGAACCTGGCCCACCGCCGAGTGAAGCGAGTGCGCGAATGCTCTCGCTGCAGATCGCGACCGCGGCAGGTCCCGTAGTACCAACGATCGCGCGGGTGACCAGCACGCAGGACATCACGCTTCCCATTGCATTGCCGAATGATGCCGCGCTGCCGCTCGATCATCTCGTCATTCGCTTGCGCTCCGCGCTGCGTGTCCGCGCGCTGCATGACACAGTGCTGCGGCGGATCGAAATGTATTCCGCGCATGGCGGCAAAGTGCCGGCACTTCCCGTCGGCGACGCGCTCGACGATGCGACCGTCATGATCGTCGGCCGCGGCCCGCTCTATCCCGCGCTCAGCGTCGCAGTCGGCGAGCGCTTCGGCATGCTGGGCGCGCTCAGCGTTGAGACCGCGGCACGCAACCTCAGCGCACGCGAGATCAACGGCATCGTCATCGGAGACGGCTTCAGCCAGCGCATGATCGAGGCATTCCTCACCGTCGTTGCGCACGATCCGCAATATCGCGACATTCCCGTCGCCGTGCTCGGCGACGTCCCGCCCGACTTTACCGAGTGGCTTCCAAACGTAGATCACGTCGAACGCGACCCGGCCCGCGTGGTAGCGCGCATGGTGCCGTTGGTGCGGCTGCACGCTTTCGAAACGCGCCTCAAGCGCATGCTCAAGGCGCTCGACGCCAAGGGAATGTTCGATCCGGAAACTGGCCTCCTCACGCGCGAATGCTTCTGGCGCGACCTCGCCAAGGTCGTCAGTGACGCCGCCGAGCGGGGCAGCGCGTTGTCGGTCGCTCGGTTTTCTTTCGATACGCCGGTTGACCGTCGGCTCGGGATGGATGGAGGTCGGCAGGTCGTACGGATGATGCGAAACATCGATTTCGGCTGCCGCGACGAGGACGGCTCTTTCATTGTCGCGTTCACGCAAACGGCGCTGCGTGAGGCGCATGTCGTTTCGCGACGAATTGCGGGAGCTCTCAAAAGCACGGTGGCGCCGGGTGACAAAGGCCGGATAAGCGCCAACGTCACCCTCGCCACGCTGAAAGCCAACGATACCCTCGACACCTTGATGGTGCGCGTTATGGGCAGCCGGGCGGTTGCGGCGGAGCTGACGGCGACATAACTTCGTCTCAACCGGGAGCGAAGCCATGTCGAAAAGCCAGCCAGTCCGCGTCGATATCGTCTCAGACGTCGTTTGTCCCTGGTGCTTCATCGGCAAACGCCGGCTGGAAAAAGCGCTCGCGCTCAACCCCCAAATTCCGGTCGAATTGCACTGGCGGCCCTATTTTCTCAACGACTGGATTCCGCGTGAAGGCATCTCGCGCGAGGAATATCTCACCACCAAGTTCGGCTCGGTCGACCGTTATCACGGCATCGCGCAGCGTGTACGCGCCGCCGCCGCAAGCGAAGGGCTGACTTACGCCTCCGACAAGATCAACCGACAGCCCAATACGCTCGACGCGCACCGATTGATCCGGTGGGCTTCTGCGCAGGGGCTCGCCGCGCAGATGAAGCAGAAGCTGATGGATCTATATTTTACGGCAGGCGCGGATCTCACGGACCGAGAGGTACTGGTGAAGGCGGCGGGCGACGTCGGTCTCAACGCCGACGAAATTCGCGGCTGGCTGGCTAGCGACAGGGACGTTGCCGAGGTCGAGCGCGAGGCGCAATCCGCCAAAGAAGCAGGCATCGAAGGGGTGCCGATGTACATTTTGGATGGCCGGTTCGCCATATCGGGTGCGCAGGCGCCGGAATATCTGGCACAAGCGATTGCGCGCGCGGCCACTGAAGCGCACGGACCGAGTTCCGACGCAGCCGAATAGTCTCAAGCCGCTTCGGTGGCCTTTTCCGCAAGAGCGGCAAGCTTGCGCAGGATTCCAGTGGTGCCCTTGAGCCGGTCGGTGGGGCTTTCCCACTCTTCGAAGAATACGACCTTCTGATCCGGCCGCACGCGCGCTTCGCTGCCGCGCTCGCGAATGAAGGCGATGAGCGCCTCCGGATTGGAGAAAACATTGTCGCGGAAGGCCAGCACCACGCCCTTCGGCCCAGCTTCGATTTTTTCGACGTTGGCGCGCCGGGATAGCGATTTGATCGCAACTACCTGCAACAGGTGCTCGACTTCCGGCGGCAGCGGGCCAAACCGGTCCACCATTTCCGCTGCGAAGGAATCGATTTCCCGTTCGTCTTCAACTTCGGCGAGGCGGCGGTAAAGCGCAAGCCGCACCGAAAGGTCGGCAACGTAATCTTCAGGAATGAGTACCGGCGTTCCGATGGTGATCTGCGGCGACCAGCGGTCAGCCACCGGCGCGGTGATGCCTGCCTTCAGGCTCATCACGGCCTCTTCCAGCATCTGCTGATAAAGCTCGAAGCCGACTTCCTTGATATGCCCCGATTGTTCTTCGCCCAGGAGATTGCCTGCTCCGCGGATATCGAGATCGTGCGAAGCGAGCTGGAAGCCCGCGCCGAGCGTGTCGAGTGACTGCAATACTTTCAGCCGCCGCTCGGCTTGCGGCGTGATCGCGCGTTGCGCCGGCAGCGTGAACAAAGCGAATGCGCGCAGTTTCGACCGTCCTACCCGACCGCGCAATTGATAAAGCTGCGCCAGGCCGAACATGTCGGCGCGATGCACGATGAGCGTATTGGCAGTCGGAATGTCCAGGCCGGATTCGATAATCGTCGTCGAGAGCAGTGCATCGTATTTGCCATCGTAAAAAGCCGACATGATGTCATCGAGCACCGCCGGCGGCATCTGCCCGTGGGCGACCGCGACCCGGACCTCAGGCACGTTCTTGTCGAGGAAGTCCTTCGCGCCGGCCAAGTCCTCGATGCGCGGACAGACGTAAAACGATTGACCGCCCCGATAGCGCTCCCGCAGCAGCGCCTCGCGCACCACCAGTGGATCGAAAGGCGACACGAACGTGCGCACTGCGAGGCGATCGACTGGCGGCGATGCGATGATCGACAAGTCACGCACGCCGGTGAGCGCGAGCTGCAAGGTGCGAGGAATGGGCGTTGCGGTGAGCGTCAGCACGTGCACCGAAGATCGTAGCGCCTTGAGTTTTTCCTTGTGAGCAACGCCGAAGTGCTGCTCCTCGTCGACTACCAGCAGCGCCAGATCCTTGAACTTGATTCCCTTGCCGAGGAGCGCATGCGTGCCGATGACGATGTCGACGCTGCCGTCCGCGAGACCCTGCTTGACATTGGCGATCTGGGCCTGCGGGACCAGTCGCGAGGCATGGGCGACATTGATCGGAAAACCGCGGAAACGCTCCGAGAATGTCTTGAAATGCTGGCGCGCCAGCAGCGTT
>DASZVZ010000121.1:0-5947 GCA_035546875.1 Pseudolabrys sp. | reverse complement strand
TTGATGTGCCCGCCGGATTGCTTGACGAAGCCGTACACCATCGCGAGGCCGAGGCCGGTGCCTTTGCCCACTTCCTTGGTGGTGAAGAAGGGCTCGAAGATTTTCTCGCGCAGCGCAAGCGGAATGCCGGGGCCGGTATCGCTGACCGCCAGCATGACGTAAGGGCCCGCGGTGACCTCACTGTGCTGGCTGGCGTAGTCCTGGTCGAGAATGACATTGGCGGTCTCGAACGTCAGCTTGCCGCCGTCTTCCATCGCGTCGCGGGCGTTGACGGCCAGATTGAGGATTGCGGTGACGAGTTGTGAAGGGTCGACCAGCGCTTGCCAGGCGTCTTCCTTCAGCTTCCATTCGACCTCGATGTGTTCGCCGAGCGTCGGCCGCAGCAAGTTCGCCGCATTCGTCGCGACTTCATTGATGTCGGTCTGGCGTGGCTGCAACGGCTGCTTGCGCGCAAAGGCGAGCAACTGCGCGGTCAGCGCGGCGCCGCGATCGGCCGCTTCGCTGATGAGCTTGGCGATTGCGGCGACATCGGGCTTGTCGGCGACCGCGTCGGCGAGGATGTCGATAGTGCCGGTGATCACCGTGAGGACGTTGTTGAAATCGTGCGCCACGCCGCCGGTGAGCTGGCCGATGGCGTCCATCTTCTGCGACTGGCGCAGCTGCTGTTCGAGACGGTTGCTCTCGGTGATGTCGGACAGCGCATAGGCGACTGCCTTTGCGCCGTCTGGCCCGTACATGGTCGCGGCGTCGAAGCTGATGTCGATGACCGTGCCGTCCTTGCGCTGCCGCCGCACGCGGATATCGCGCAGTGTTTCGCCGGCGAGGGCGCGCGCAAACAGCTCGTCGTATTCCGTTTCCGATTCGGCGCTTGCCGGCACCAGTGCGTACGGTTTGCCGAGCACCTCTTCGGCTTTGTAGCCGAAGATCTGCTCCGCTGCGCGGCTCCACACCGTCACCGTGCGGTCGGCGGCGAGGCAGACGATTGCGACCGGCGAAGCATCGATCACCGCGCTGAGCATTTCCTTCGCGTTGCGTTCGGCAAGTTCGAGACGCTTTCGCTCGGTGGTGTCGCGGCCGATGAAGAAGTGCCGCTGGTCAGGCTCGGACCAGACACCCGTCCATGTCAGATTGACGGTATGGCCGTCCTTGTGGCGGTAGCGCGAATCGAAATTGCGCGTTTCCCGGCCCTGCCGCGCTTTGCGCATTTCTTCGCGTGTCGAATCGAGATCGTCGGGCAGAATGAAATCGATGCCGACATGGCCGATCATCTCTTCCGGTTGGTAACCGAGAATTCTCTCGGCGCTCGGGCTCACGTGGATGAATTTGCCGCGCCGGTCCGTCACGAGGATCAGGTCGAGCGAGTTTTCGAAGATGCCGCGCAACGTTTCGATTTCGTACTCGGCGGCGAATTTCGACTGCGCCAGGCTTTTGGCAGCCGAGGCGCGCTGTTCGCGGAAAGCTATCGCGATGGCGAGCAGCAGTGCTGCAACGAGACCGGCCGTGAGCGCGTCGTAGCGTTGATACCAGAAGCTTGCCGCGCAAGTTAGCTGCGCCGCTATCAGCAGCCCGAATAGCAAGACTTTGGTGTTCGCAAAGAGCGGGCGGGATGTTTCTTCGATGGCGCGGACGGGCTGGAATTGTCCCTGCATTTTCCCTCGCTGTCGGCAATTGCGGTGGCTACTGGAAAAACGCCGGACGTGAAAATAGCGGGCGAATCAACAAGGTAATCTTGCCCGATTCGTTTGATTTGGAGTCATTTTTTGCACCCCATCGGGGTTTTTCCGAGGGTGCAGGGCTGTAGGCGCCGCGGCGACGGCTCAAAGGGATCGGTTGTGAAATGGCCGGCCTTCCGCTACTGACTCGTCATACGAATCCTTTCGTTGCGTCTCATTTCCATCGTCAGGTCCCGCGCGACGCCACAGACATGATCGGCCGGCCCAAATTCGTCCTTGCCTCCGGGTCTCCGCGGCGGCTCGCGCTGATCAACCAGGCGGGGATCGAGCCTGACGCACTGAAGCCTGCGGACATCGACGAAACGCCGAAGCGCGGCGAACTGCCGCGCGCCTATGCCAACCGGCTGGCGCGCGCCAAGGCAGAGGCAGCCCTCGCGTCGGTCAATCTCGACGACGAATTGCGTGGCGCCTATATCCTCGCGGCCGATACAGTCGTCGCGGTCGGCCGCCGGATTTTGCCAAAAGCGGAACTGCTCGATGAAGCGGCCCAGTGCTTGCGGCTGCTTTCCGGCCGCAATCACCGCGTCCACACGGCGATCTGCCTGGTGACGCCGAAGGAGGCCTTCCGCCAGCGGCTGGTGGAGACACGCGTGCGATTCAAGCGCCTGTCCGACGAAGACATCGAGGCCTATCTCGCTTCCGGCGAATGGCGCGGCAAGGCCGGCGGCTATGCGGCGCAGGGACTTGCCGGAACCTTCATCGTCAAGATCGTCGGCTCCTACACCAATGTGGTCGGCCTGCCGCTTTATGAAACGATGGCGCTGCTCGGCGGCGAGGGCTATCCCATCCGCTTCGGTTGGCTCAACGCAGTGTAAGAGTTGCCATGAACATCGCGCGTTGGCTCGAGCGTACGGGACAGAGCCACGCCGGCCTGCCGGCAATCGGCAGAGGCGCGCACGTCGCGCACGATTATGCAACGCTTGCAACGCGTGTTGCGCGATTGGCTGGCGCGCTGCGCAAGAAATTCTCCCTGGCGCCCGGGGATCGCGTCGCGGTGATCGCGCGCAACTGTCCCGAGTACGTGGAAATTTTATTCGCCATCTGGCATGCCGGTCTTGCGGCGGTGCCGGCCAACGCCAAGTTACACGGCGCCGAGCTTGGCTACATCCTGGAGCATTCCGGTGCGCGCGTATGTTTTGCCTCGGGCGAGGTGCGCGACGCAATCGCGTCGCACGCTCCGAAGAGCCTCGAGCGTCTCGTCGCGATCGGCAGTCCGGCCTACGAGGAGCTGCTGACGCACGACGCCATCGCGCTTGTGCCGCGTGCGGGGGACGATCTCGCGTGGATGTTCTACACGTCCGGCACGACCGGACGGCCGAAAGGCGCGATGCTCAGCCACCGTTCGCTCAAGGAGGCGACCTATGCCTACGTCGCCGAGGTCGATCCGGTTGGCATCGGTGACGCCGTTCTGCACGGCGCGCCGATGAGCCATGGCTCCGGCATCTACATCATGGCGCACGTGGCGCTCGCCGGGATCAATGTCATTCCCGAATCCGGCTCGTTTGAGCCGACGGAGATTTTTTCGCTGTTCTCGCGCTGGCCGCGCGCGTCGATGTTCGCTGCGCCGACCATGATCAAGCGGCTGGTCGACAGTCCGGCCGATTGCGACGCCACGAATATTCGCACGCTGATCTGGGGCGGGGCGCCGATGTACGTTGAGAACGCGCTCAAGGCGCTCGATCGTTTCGGCCCGCGCCTCGCGCAGATTTACGGGCAGGGGGAATGCCCGATGACCATTACCACGCTGTCGAAGCACGAGGTCGCGCATCGCGATCATCCGCGCTGGAAGGAGCGGCTCGCCTCCGCCGGGCGGCCGTATTCCTGCGTCGAGGTCGTCGTCGCCGACGCAAGCGGGCAAGCGGTCCCCGCCGGCGAGAACGGGGAGATTCTCTGCGCCGGCGACGTGCTGATGACCGGCTACTGGAATAATCCGGAAGCCAGCGCCGCTGCGCTGAAAAACGGCTGGCTGCATACCGGCGACGTCGGCGCCTTCGACGCCGACGGTTATCTCACGCTCAAGGACCGCTCCAAGGACGTGATCATTTCCGGCGGCAGCAACATTTATCCGCGCGAGGTCGAGGAAGTGCTGCTCGAGCACGAGAAGGTGCGCGAGGTGTCCGTGATCGGGCGGCCGGACCGCGAATGGGGCGAAGTCGTCGTGGCTTATGTCGTGGGCGCGGCGAGCGTGGAGGAGCTTGACGCCTTGTGCCTGTCCCGGATCGCGCGCTTCAAGCGCCCGAAAGACTACGTTTTTATCGATGCGTTGCCGAAGAACAATTACGGCAAGATCCTCAAGACCGAGTTGCGCGCCGCGGATAAGGGCCGCGCAAAATAAGGGGCTGACCGGCGCGTGTTTCCTGCCTATCTTCGGGTCATGAACGAGGTGACCGACCGGCAAGCCGCCGTGAAGGCGTGCCCGATCTGCGGCAAGGCGCAGGACGAGAAATTCCGTCCGTTCTGCTCACGGCGCTGCGCCGACGTCGATCTCAATCGCTGGCTGTCCGGCGCCTACGCCATTCCGGTCAAGGATGCCGAGGACGAGGACGGCGAACGCGAGACCCCCAAAGCTCCGGACGATGCCGCATGAACGCGCCGACCAGCATACCCGTTTGGCCCGATCAGCTCTTCAATGCGCTTCAGCGCGCCGATGTGCGCCAGGTCGGCTATGTGCCCGACGCCGGCCATTCGCGGCTGATCGAGCGCTGCCGCGCGGACGCAAAAATCCACGACGTCGCGCTCACCACCGAAGAGGAGGGCGTCGCGCTCGCGGCCGGCGCCTGGCTCGGCGGCGAGCGCTGCGTGTTGCTGATGCAGTCGAGCGGCGTCGGCAATTGCATCAACATGATCTCGCTCATGCGCACGTGCCGATTTCCGTTGCCGATGTTCATCACGATGCGCGGCGAATGGGAGGAGTTCAATCCATGGCAGGTGCCGATGGGCGCGATCGTCGAGCCGGTCATGAAACTCTGCGAGGCCGAAGTGCACCGCGTGCGCAAACCTGACGAGGTCGCCGCCGTCGCCGAGCGCGCGCTGAAGCAGGCGTTCGACGAAGAACGCATCGTCGCCGTGCTGCTCTCGCAGGAGCTGATCGGCAAGAAAGTGTGGACCAAATGACCCTGCAACGCCGCGCCGCGATGGCGACACTGCTCGGCAACCGTCCCGACGATCTTCTGGTCGTGCCGGGTCTTGGTTCGACGACCTGGGATCTCGCCGCGGCCGGCGACGACGACCGCAATTTCTACATGTGGGGCGCGATGGGCGGCGCCGCGATGATCGGTCTCGGCCTCGCGCTCGCGCAGCCGAAGCGCCGCGTCGCGGTGATCACCGGCGATGGCGAGATGTTGATGGGCCTCGGCTCGCTCGCGACCATCGGCATCAAGCGGCCCCCGAATCTTGCGGTGATCGTTTTCGACAATGGTGTTTATGGCGAGACCGGCATGCAGCCGAGCCACACGCAGAGCGGCGCGAACCTGACGGCGGTCGCGCGCGGCTGCGGAATCGCCTCGTGTTTCGACGTCGACGACGAAGCGGGCTTGCGCATGCTCGCAGGCAGACTGGCGGCGCTGAACGAGACGCTGTTCGCGCGGGTCAAGATCGCGGCCGACGACCCGCCGCGGGTGCTTCCGCTGCGGGACGGCGTTGCGCTCAAGGAGCGTTTTCGGGCTGCAATCGGCGTCCGTTAGCGCCGAAAAACGGCCATCAGCGGCCATTCTGGACAGCCCGGAATCGAGCCTTTATAACGCCCCGCGCTCTGCAAAAACCCGCTTGATACGCGAGTTCGGCGCCCAGGTAGCTCAGTTGGTAGAGCACGTGACTGAAAATCACGGTGTCGGTGGTTCGATCCCGCCCCTGGGCACCATCATTCCACTTCCATATCCCCGACGGTGGGTAATCTGACCGGACCGTTGATGGAAGCTGTCAACGCCCGATCGCGACGGGCCGGGTACTCGACAACGGCCCGAAGGGCACATTCGACCTCTCGAGGATCGTCCGGGGCGACCTCAGCCGGCTGAACCGAAATGAAATGCCTTCGCCACAAAATTTGAAATCGACCCACGATCGGCGGCATCAGCCGATCGGTCTCGGTGCGAAAGCAGTTTTCACAAGTGATACTTGAGTCCGTTCTTCTTCTCGGACTCTTTTCGCTTGGCAACACCAGGATCGATGTCCGGAAAATCGTGCAGCGATGATTCGAGCTGCACGATGTTTTGGTA
>DASZVZ010000120.1:0-25592 GCA_035546875.1 Pseudolabrys sp. | reverse complement strand
CGCGCAAATCGAACTCGATCAGGCGCGCGAGGCGCTCGTGCATGCGCAGAGAATGGAGGCGATCGGCCGTCTCACCGGCGGAATCGCGCACGACTTCAACAATCTGCTGATGGCTATTCTCGGCAGCCTCGAGCTGCTGCGAAAACGGCTGCCCGATGACCCCAGAATCACGCCGCTGCTTAACAACGCTATCCAGGGCGCCGAGCGCGGCGCATCGCTGACCCACCGCATGCTTGCATTCGCACGCCGCCAGGAGCTCGACCCGCAAGCCGTCGATCTGCGGAAACTGATCGGTGGAATGGACGCGTTACTGCAGCAGTCGATCGGCCCATCGGTGATGCTCGAAACGCGCTTTCCGGCTACGATTCCAAGAGCGCGGACCGACCCCGCCCAGCTGGAAAACGCGCTGCTCAATCTTGCGGTCAATGCGCGCGATGCAATGCCGAAAGGCGGCCGTCTCACCGTGGCGGCGCGCGAAGAGCGCGTGTCGCAGGGTCCCGGCGTCGTGTTGAAGCCGGGCCACTACGTCGTGGTGTCGGTGTCCGACAACGGCGAAGGCATGGACGCCGAGACTCTCGCGCGCGCAACAGAGCCGTTTTTCACCACCAAAGGCGTGGGCAAGGGAACGGGATTGGGGCTGTCGATGGTGCAAGGTCTTGCCGAGCAATCGGGCGGACGGCTGACGCTCAAGAGCAAGGTCGGCGAGGGCACCACCGCCGAATTATGGATTCCGGTCGCGCAGAACGCCGTGGAAAGTCGGTCGGCCGAGGCTGCATCGCTGCGGTCGGGCGCCGACGTGCAGCCCCTCGTCGTGCTCGCCGTCGACGACGACGCGTTGGTGCTGATGAACACGGTCGCGATGCTCGAGGATCTCGGGCACAAGGTTTTCGAAGCCGCGTCGGGGCGCGAGGCGTTGGAAATTCTCCAGCGCGAGAAAGCGATCAATCTCGTGGTCACCGACCAATCGATGCCCCGCATGACCGGATTGCAACTCGCCGAGGCCATTCTCGCCCAGCGGCCAGATATGCCGATTGTGCTCGCAACAGGCTACGCCGACCTGCCGCGTGATGCGCGGGCCGGCTTGCCGAAGCTCACCAAACCGTTTTTCCAGCAGGACCTGGCGCAGGCGATCGTGGAAGCTCTCAAGACGCCGCCGGAGAGGGGGCGCGTCCTGAAATTCACCCGTCCGGAACGCTAGCTCGCCACAGGGCGCTGCCGCGGCCAGTGGCGCTCGCCACCATGGCGAATCGGTTATGGTCCCGCCGGCTCAACGCGGCGGACGATCACCGATGGGCGGCACCTTGAAACGCATCGACCGGCGTCCGATTCCGGGCACCGCCGGCGAAATTCGAGCGTTCATGGTCGTGCGCAACGAAGCTTTGCGCCTTCCTTCGACGTTGCGCCACCACCGCGCGCTCGGCGTGCATCGCTTCTTCGTTCTCGACAACGGTTCGACCGATGGCACGCTTGATTTGCTGGCGGCAGAGCCGGACGTGCATGTTTACGCGACCGAGGACAGTTATGCCGCCAGCCATTGGGGCGTGGTGTGGACCAATACACTGCTTGATGCTTTCGGCGGCGATCGCTGGACGCTGACGATCGATGCCGATGAACAGTTCATTTATCCGCACTACGAAGATCTCAAGCTGCCATTGTTCTGCCGCTACCTCGATCACGCCGGCGCTCAAGGCGTGGTTTCCCTTCTGCTCGACATGTACGCCGACAAGCCCGTCAAGGACACGGCGCACGATCCCGCCGCATCGCTGATCGACACGTGCCGTTACTTCGATCCTTCCGGCTACCGCACGAAGCCGAACGATCTCTGCCCCTTCTTTACGATCGAGGGCGGCTTGCGGGAGCGCATTTTCCGGGAAGCGCAAGTCGACTTTCATGCGCCTACCGTCAGCAAGGTCCCGTTGGTGCGCTGGAAAACGGGAATGCGCTTCGCCTTCAGCACGCATTCGCTCGAGACAGGCGTGAAGATGTCCAACGTGTCCGGCGGACTTTTGCATTTCAAGTTTTTGAGCGACTTCCATCGGCGCGTCGCGACCGAGGTGGAGCGCAATGAACATTTCGAAGGCGCGCGGGAGTACCGGGTCTATCTCGATCTCCTGCGGCGCGACGGCGCAGTGAATTTCTTCACTCCCGCCTCCGCCCGCTTCCAGGGCAGCGAGCAGCTCGTGGCGCTCGGCCTCATGCGAACGGAGCCGGGCTTCGAGAAGTCCGTGCAACTGACACAGGCCGCGCGCAGCCAGCAGCGGGCGGCGGGCGTTTGAGCCGGCGCTTGCCCGGCGGCCGGCGCATGTCTGGCCGCCGCCGTGGCTCTTGTGTGAACGCCCGTCCGCCGCGTAACGTTCGCTCCGAAAAATAACGCCGGGAACCACCCGGCTTTTGGAGGGGGAACGCACATGCGTTTGACGATTGCGTTGTTGTCGCGGCTGCTGGCCGCCTGCTTCGTCTTCATGGTTGTTGCCGCGCCGGGCGTCCACGCGGCCGATTATCCGACGCGGCCGGTGAAAATTATCGTGAGCTATCCCCCCGGCGGCTCGACCGACATCTCCGCTCGCCTGATCGGAAACTGGTTCAGCCAGAAACTCGGCCAGCAGTTCATCGTCGAAAATCGCCCCGGCGCCGGCAACAACCTCGGCACCGACGTGGCCCTGAAGGCGGCGCCGGACGGCTACACACTGTTCCTCGCCAATCCCGCGAACACGATCAACGCCACGCTCTACAAGCATCTGACATTCGACTTCCTGCGCGACTCAACGCCGGTCGGCGGCATCATGCGCATTCCGAACGTGATGGAAGTCAATCCATCGGTGCCGGCGAAGACGGTTGCCGAGTTCATCGCCTATGCCAAGGCCAATCCCGGCAAGATCAACATGGCATCGTCCGGCAACGGCACCTCGATCCACCTCTCCGGCATGCTGTTCATGGGCATGACCGGCGTGAAGATGGTGCACGTGCCTTACAAGGGTTCCGCGCCGGCGCTGATCGACCTGCTCGCAGGGCAGGTCCAGGTGATGTTCGACAACATGCCTTCGTCGATCGGTCACATCCATTCAGGCAAGCTGCGCGCGCTGGCGGTGACGACGGCGACGCGCGCGCCTGAATTGCCGGACGTGCCGACCGTGGCCGAGACGGTGCCGGGCTACGAGGCGAGTGCGTTCTTCGGGTTGGTGGCGCCGAAAGGCACGCCGAAGGACGTCGTCGACAAGCTCAACGCGACGATGAACGAAGCGCTCAAGGACCCGAAGATTCTCGAATCGATCAAGAAGCTCGGCGGCACGCCGATGTCGGTGACGCCGGCGGAGTTCGGCAAGTTCCTCACGGACGAGACCGCGAAGTGGGGCAAGGTCGTCCATGAAGCGAATTTGTCGATCGAATGATACGTGATGGGGGCGTTGGCAGTCGTCCATGAGTAACCGCAAGCGCCCCGAGGATCTGCGCAGCCACCGCTGGCTCGGCGTGAACGACATGCGCTCGTTCGGCCACCGTTCGCGCTTCCGCGGCGTCGGCTACGACGCCGAGGATTGGACCGGCAAGCCGGTCATCGGCATCATCAATACGTGGAGCGACATCAATCCCTGCCACACGCATCTGCGCTCGCGCGCGGAAAACGTGAAGCGCGGCGTATTGCAGGCCGGCGGGTTCCCGCTCGAATTGCCGGCGATCTCGCTTGCCGAAACCTACATGAAGCCGACGACGATGCTCTATCGCAATCTCCTGGCGATGGAGACGGAAGAATTGCTGCGCAGCCAGCCGATCGACGGCGCCGTGCTGATGGGCGGCTGCGACAAGACCACGCCGGGTCTGATGATGGGTGCGATCAGCATGGGCATTCCGGCGATCTACGTGCCGGCCGGCCCGATGCTGCGCGGCAACTGGCGCGGCGAATTCCTCGGCTCCGGCTCGGACGTGTGGAAATACTGGACCGAGAAGCGCGCCGGCAACATCACCGACGAGGATTGGAACGAGATCGAGGGCGGTATCGCGCGGTCGTTCGGCACCTGCATGGTGATGGGCACCGCCGCGACCATGATGGCGATTGCCGAGGCACTCGGCATGTCGCTGCCGGGCGCGTCGTCGATCCCCGCCGCCGATTCAAATCATCCGCGCATGTGCACGAACGCCGGACGGCGGATCGTCGACATGGTCTGGGAAGACCTGACACCGGCCAAGATCCTGACCGAAGCGGCATTCGACAACGCGATCAAGGTGCACATGG
Source organism: Pseudolabrys sp. (assembly GCA_035546875.1). Classification (GTDB taxonomy): domain Bacteria; phylum Pseudomonadota; class Alphaproteobacteria; order Rhizobiales; family Xanthobacteraceae; genus Pseudolabrys. The sequence goes on along the minus strand of DASZVZ010000120.1, from coordinate 21,364 downwards.
CGATGGGCGGCTCGACCAATGCCATCATCCACGTTGTCGCAATGGCGCGCCGCGCCGGCATCCCGATCGACATGGAGCGCTTCGACCGCCTCTCGCGCGAAATTCCGGTGCTGGCCAATGTTCGGCCCTCCGGCAAATACCTGATGGAGGATTTCTATTACGCCGGCGGCTTGCGCGCGCTAATGGCGAACCTGAAGGATCGGCTCGATCTGTCGTGCCTCACCGTTACCGGCAAGGCGGTCGGGGACAACATCGGCGGGGCCAAGGTCCATTTGCCTGACGTGATCCACTCGCTCAACGACCCGGTCTACGCCGAAGGCGCGACCGCGGTGCTCAAGGGCAACCTCGCGCCGCAGGGATGCGTCATCAAGCCGGCGGCGGCGGACAAGCGCTTCCTCAAGCATCGCGGCAAGGCGATCGCATTCGAGGACTACAACCACATGATGCGCGAGATCGAGCGCGACGACCTCGATGTCACGCCCGACCATATCCTCGTGCTCAAGAATGCCGGCCCGAAAGGCGGGCCCGGTATGCCGGAGTGGGGCATGCTTCCGATTCCGAAGCGGCTTCTGGCGCAGGGCGTGCGCGACATGATCCGCATTTCCGACGGGCGCATGAGCGGCACCAGCTATGGCGCCTGCATTCTGCACGTCGCGCCGGAAAGCTACGTCGGTGGGCCGCTGGCACTGGTGAAAACCGGCGATGAGATCGAGATCGACGTCGACGCGCGCAAGATTCACCTGCACGTCAGCGACGAGGAGCTCAAGCGCCGCAAGGCGGCCTGGACCCCGCCGCCGCCACGTTACGAGCGCGGCTACGGCGCGATGTTTTCCGAGCACATCGGTCAGGCCGATCAAGGCTGCGACTTCGATTTCCTGAAAGCCGGCGCGCCGACGCCGGAGCCCGAAATCCACTAGAGGCCGCCAAGGCCCCAACACGACCGCGCACCGGGAGGATTTGATCATGCTTTCGACATTGACGCGCATCGCGTGCGCGGCCGCGTTCGGCGCGGCACTGGCTGTGCCCGCTTCGGCACAGTCCTATCCGGAGGGCACCATCCGGATGATCGTCGCCTATTCGGCGGGCGGCACCGGCGACGTCGTCGGGCGTATCGTCGCGCCGCGGTTATCGGAGCGGCTCGGCAGGTCCGTGGTGGTCGAGAACCGCCCCGGCGCGACCGGCTCGATCGGCGCGCACCTCGTCGCGACGTCCGCGCCCGACGGCCGCACGTTGCTGCTCGGCCAGACCGGCGAGATCGCGGTCAATCAGCATTGGCTCAAGGGCCTGAGCTACAATCCCGACAAGGATCTGATGCCGGTCGCGCTGCTCGCCGTGGTGCCCCTCGCGCTCGTCGTGCCGGCGAAGGCGCCGTATTCCAACATCAAGGAATTCCTCGCGGCACTGCCGAAAGCAAAGCTCACCTTCGCCTCGGCCGGCAGCGGCACGCCGGGATTCTTCGCCGGCGAAATGCTTAAGGCCGCGACCAAGAGCAATCTCACGCACGTGCCTTACAAGGGCGCCGGCCCCGCGCTCAACGATCTGCTCGGCAATCACGTCGATATGTATTTTCCCGGAATGCCGGCCGCGACGCCGCATCTGAAATCGGGGATGCTCAAGATTCTCGCGGTGTCCTCGGCCAAGCGCGCATCGGTCGCGCCGGATATCCCCACCGTCGCGGAAAGCGGCATCAAGGGTTTCGATTTCACTTTGTGGTCGGGAATTTTCGTTCCACGCGGCACGCCGGACGCGATCGTCACGCGACTCAACACCGAGATCGACAAGGTGCTTAACGAGCCGGCTACCAGGAAGAAGCTTGCCGATCTCGGTGCGGAAGTCGAGCCGATGTCGATCGATCAGACGAGGAAATTCGTTCAGGACGAAAGCAACAAATATCTCGCGATCATCAAGGAAACCGGCGTAAAGCCGGAGTAGGCGGCTTCAGGCGATGAAGGGGATCAGCGCGGGCACCTGCGCGCGGTAGCGCGCATAGGCGCCGCCGAATTGCTCCGACATGAAGCGTTCCTCGACCGTCATCTTGCGGTAGATCGCAAATGCGAACAGCGGCAACGCAACCAGCGCGCGCCACTTGCCGACGGCAAGCGCGGTGCCCACCAGCGCCAGCAGCAGACCGGTATAGATCGGATGACGCACCAGCGCGTAGGGTCCGCTGCGAACGAGTTCGTGGCCCTTCTTGATGGTGACGGAGCCGCTCCAGTTGCCCCCGAGCCAGACGCGCGCGGCGATCGCGAAGCCGAGCCCGGCTGCAATCAGCGCGACTTCGATCCAGAATCCCACGAGGCTGCGCGGCAAAAAGCGTTGCTCGAGCGCCACGCCCGCGACGTTCGGCCAGCCGAGGAGCACACCGCCGATAACGATCGGCACGTTGTGCGAGAGGCGGGATCGCAGGCCTTCCTCGCGCTGCGTTTCCTTCGCGCCTATGGCGGCGAAGATCCAGTAGGCAAGCCAGATCAGCCAAAGCGCCGGAATGATCGCGTGGTAGAAAGTTCTCATTGCATCATCGTTGCCGAGCAAGTATGGCCAAATTGGCGACGCCATCCATGAGTGACGACATTCCCTTCGACAAGAATCTCGACCTCGCACCCGGCCGGGTGGATGAGGTCATGCCCGGCGTGCGGCGCGTGATGGCCGACAATCCGGGTCCTTTCACCTTCAAGGGCACGATGAGCTACATCATCGGACGCGGCAAGGTTGCAATCGTCGACCCGGGCCCCGATGATCCGCATCACGTGGCGGCGCTGCTCGACGCCGTGCGCGGCGAGACGGTGACGCATATCTTTGTCACCCACACCCATCGCGACCATTCGCCGGCTGTGCCGCGCGTCAAGGCGGCAACCGGGGCGACGGTTTATGCGGAGGGTCCGCATCGCGCAGCGCGACCGCTGCATATCGGCGAGCACAATCCGCTCGACGCCAGCGCCGATCACGATTTCAAGCCGGATGTTGCGCTTGCCGACGGTGCGGTGGTTGAGGGCGACGGTTGGAGCATCGAGGCGGTGGCGACACCGGGCCACACCGCCAACCACATGGCCTTTGCGTTTCGTGAAAAGAATTTATTGCTCGCCGGCGACCACGTGATGGCCTGGGCGACTTCGATTGTCGCGCCTCCGGACGGCGCGATGAGCGACTACATGGCCTCGCTCCACAAGCTCGCCAAGCGCAACGAGCCGGTCTATCTGCCGGGACACGGGCCGGCGATTACCGACGCACCGCGCTTCGTGCACTATTACATCCTGCATCGGAAGGCGCGCGAAGATTCGATCCTGCACCGCCTCGCGAAAGGCGAAAGCGATATCCCGACCATCGTGCGCGCGATCTATATCGGCATCGACCCGCGGCTTACCGGCGCGGCCGGCTTGTCCGTGCTTGCGCACATGGAGGACCTGGTCACGCGCGGCCTCGTTGAAACCGACGGCGCACCGTCGATCGACGGCGTCTACCGCTTGGCCGGGGGAGCGCCCCGCTTGGGCTGAGTCGGCTGTTTGCTGGCCGGAGCCGGCGCGGGCTCGGCCTTCGGCTCCGGTATGGAATCGACCTCGTCGTCGATGTCGTCGAGCAGTTTGCTCACGCGCGCCGCGTTCGCGCCGAAATCGATCTTGCCGTAGCGCGAGGCCGAACGGACATCGACGCGCGCGGCATTATTGGCGAGCGGCGTGATACGCACCACCACGTCGTCGCGGAAGCCCATGATCGTCGTGCGTGCGACCGCCTCGATAATGCCGTTGCGTCCCGGCGCCGGAGCTTGCGCGTCGACGATGCGCCACTTGCGTTTGGTGATGACCTTGATCGCGGAGTCGTAGGCATCCTTGGCGTTGGCCGTCACCTCGAGCGGCGAGATGTCGGGATAGGCCGCGCTCTGAAGCTCGGCTGTCGCCCGTCCGGGATAATCGCTGGTGCCGCGCGGCCGCAGGCGCGCCAGCACGTCGAAGCGCGGCGGATTGACCGCGTCCGTCGTGATGTCATTGATCGGCGGCAGCTTGTAGGCCTTGACCGCGAGGTATCCCGGATAGGCGAGCAGGATGATCGCCACCAGCAGCGCCTCGATCGAATGGCGCAGGCCGCCGAGTCCCTCGCGCCAGATCGGCACGAAAGACGCAAAAGCGAGCAGCATCGCGACGACCGCAAAACCGAGCGCGGCCGCAAAGGTCGCCAGCGCCGGCCCGATCTCCAAAAGATCGAGCCGCAGGATGATGACCGACAGCGCCGCCACGATGAGCGCAAACAGCGCCAGCCGGCCCGACCAGACCGCAAGGCGGGATTTGGGGATTTCGACGTAAGGCTGGCGCAGCATGGAATCCGTTACCCCGCACAAATCCTTTTTAGCGCCTGCCACTCGGCGGCGTCGAGCATGGGCTGCGACGGCCGCGCCGGCGCGAGCTTGTTGATGGCGGCGACGCGCGCCTTGGTCTCGGGATGATCGAGCAGGATTTTCATGCCCGGCTCGGTGGCGCCGCCGATCTTGGCGAGCATGGTGCCGAGCGCACGCGCATTCCCGCCGGCCTTGATCATTAGCTGCGTACCATAAATGTCGGCCGCCGCTTCGACATCGCGGGTATAGGACGATTGCAGCACGGTCTTGGCCGCAAGCACGACTGCGCCGCCGCCGACGAAATCGCCGAGCAACATGCCGAACAGGAAGGAGAGTCCGCCGGCCTGCAACACCGAGCGTGTGCCGTCGCGGTGCGCGATGTGGCCGATTTCGTGCGCCAGCACGCCTGCGACTTCGTCCGGATTGCCGGCTTTGTCGATCAGGCCCTCGAACAGGTAGATTTTCGCGCCCGGCAGCGCGATGGCGTTGGCCTCGCTGCGCCGCACGACTACGACATTCAACGGCGACGGCAGCGCCGCCGCGGATTCGAGCCGGTGCGCGAGCTTGTCAAGCGCGGCACGGCCCGCTTTTTCGCGCGCGCCGCTGCCGCATTCGAACGCGGCGCCGGCTTTTTTCGTATCGAGAACCGTGCGCATCTGCATGTCGACGGCTTCGCCCAGCTTGCGCTCGATCGCCGCCGGAATAAGCGGCGTGAGCCGCTCGGCCAGCGCCGGCACGGCGAAATAGCCGACGACCAGCATTGAGACGGTGGCGGCCACCGTCCAGCCGATCACACTCGCGCGCTGGCGGCGCTGGACCAAGCCGGTGCGGTCTATGTTCGCAGCGCGCGCGTCGATCTGGGCGGCCAACGCGGGATCTGCGATTTCGAGCCGTGCCAGCACGACATTGCCCCGCTGCCCAAGGCGCAGGAGTCCGGCAGGCGCATTGAGCTCGACCAGGTCAACGTAAGGCCAATCCGCCAGCAGGCGGCCGTCTGCGGCCGTGATGCGCAAACTTTTTTCCGCGAGCTCAACCGACGCGCTTTGCCGCGCACTGGTGATGCCGTCGAAAAAAATTCCGGCGCCCGCCATATCAGTAACCGCCGACGTTGAGTGCGTCGGCAAGCCCTTCGCCCAGCGCCGAACTTGGCCGGCCGGTCGATTTGACCTTGTCGAGCGCGGCGAGTCCCGACAGTTGCAGCGATTCCGCGCCGAGTTGCCAGAGTGAAAGCTTTACCGTCGCGCGATAGATCGCCGAATAGCCGAGCGCGACGATCACGTAGCCGATCAGCAAAGCGCCGGACGTCACGATCTCCCGCCGCATGCTCGCACTGTCGCTGCCGGCGATCTTGGCCACGATCAGCGCGACCGGAGCGGCGAAGAGGCTGGTGCCGAGACTGAATAGCAGCGCCCACCACAGAAAGCGGAAATAGGCGCCATAGACATGGCGTGTCTTCAGGCGCGAACTGACTTCGATCTCGCCGAAGCGAAGTCCCGACATCCACCAGCGCAGCACGACCGCCTGAAACGCCGGGTAAAGTATCGCCGCGGCGAAAACCGTGAGGCTTGCCATCAATATGGCGAACACCACCGCGCCGCCGAAGCCGGGGCTGGCGCCTTCCAGCCGCGCCATCATGTCGTCGCCGCCTTGCTCGGCCACGTTGGCGAGCGCCGTCCAGTCGACGGCCTCGATCAGGGCGCCGATGGCGGCAATGAGCGGCCCAACCACCAGCAGCCACATCGGCAGGCCACGCAGGAACAGCCGGAATGCCGAACCCTCGAAGCTGCCGGCGAGATCGCCGTAATAGGTGTTGCGCATCTTGAAGCGCTCGAGCCGCTCCTGTTGCCAGGGATACGCAAGACCGCACGTAAGAATGGTGATCGACCACCAGAACAGCGCACATATCGCGTAGCGCCAGGCCGATCCCGACTGGTGAAAGCGCAAGCCTCGGAAGATCGTGCGCGTCAGCCGGTAGCGGCGCGCGCGGTAGACCGCGTATTGGCCGAGCAGCGCCAGCAGCGCGAAACCGAACAGGCTGGAAAATTGTCCGACCACGCCGAGATCGAGCGCGGCCAGGAAAAACACGGCATAGACGGGGATGAGAATGGCGATCGCGGCAAGAAAGCCGATCAGCAGCTCGAACGGCGTGCCGGTATATTCCAGGCTCTCGCCGGCGACCTCGGTGTTCGACCAGAGGAAGCGGCGCACGTCGGTGGCGAGCCAGAAGCGGTAGATGCCGAGCGTCACCATCAGCAAAAGGGCGCCGCGCACCAGCAATTGAAAATAGGCGCTGCGACTGCCGAGAAACCGCACGCCGCCGGTGGTCGCGGGCGCGCTGACGTCGGTGCTGGTCATGGGGCGAAAGGGATAGCCGCTCACCCCCGGTGAGGCAACGTCATTCCGCCGCTTGCGCCGTCGGCAACCGGTAGCCCTTGAATCGATCGCGCAGCGCGGTCTTTTGAATCTTGCCGGTGGCGGTGTGCGGGATTTCGTCCACGAATACCACGTCGTCCGGCATCCACCACTTGGCGATCTTGCCCTGCATGAAGCCGAGCAGTTCTTCCTTGCTCGCCTGTTCGCCTTTCTTGAGGACAATCACCAAAAGCGGCCGCTCGTCCCATTTCGGATGATTGACGCCGATGACGGCGGCCTCGGCCACCTTCGGGTGACCGACGGCGAGGTTCTCCAGATCGATCGATGAAATCCATTCGCCGCCGGACTTGATCACGTCCTTGGCGCGGTCGGTAATCTGCATGTAGCCATGTTCGTCGATGGTCGCGACGTCGCCGGTATCGAAGAAACCTTCGTCGTCGAGAATGTCGTCCTTGCTTTTGAAGTAGGCTTTGGCGACCGCAGGCCCCCGAACCTTAAGCCGGCCGAATGTCTTGCCATCCCAGGGCAGCTTTTTGCCCCTGTCGTCGGTGATCTTCATCTCGACGCCGAAGGGTGGATGGCCTTGTTTCATTTCGATGTCGAGCTTGGCGTCGCCTGTGAGCGCCGCGTATTCCGGCTTCATGGTGCAAAGCGAGCCAAGCGGGCTCATCTCGGTCATGCCCCATGCGTGGATGACCTCGACGCCGTATTTGTCCTGGAACGTCTGGGTCATCGCGCGCGGGCAGGCGGAGCCGCCGATCACCACGCGCTTGAGGTACGGCAGCTTGCCGCCGGTCTTTTCCAGATCCTGCAACAGCATCAGCCACACCGTCGGCACCGCCGCGGTGAAAGAGACCTTGTACTTGTCGAGCAGTTCGTAGATCGAGGCGCCGTCCATCTTGGCGCCAGGCAGCACCATGCTCGCGCCCATCATCGGACACGAGAAGGCGAGGGACCAGCCGTTGGCGTGGAAAAGCGGCACGACCGGCAGCACCACGTCGCGCGACGAAATGCCCTTGCAGTCGGGCAGTGACGCCATAAACGCGTGGATGACGTTGGAGCGGTGCGAGTAGAGCACGCCCTTCGGATTGCCGGTGGTGCCCGATGTGTAGCACATGCCGGCCGCGGTATTTTCGTCGAACGACTTCCATTCGAAATCGCCGTCCACTTCGCTGATCCAGTCTTCGTAGGCGACGGCATTCTTCAGTGTCGTCTTCGGCATGTGCGCCGCGTCGGTAAGGATGATGTAGCGCTCGATGGTCGGCAGCCGTTCCGCGATTTTTTCCAGGAGCGGCACGAATGTCGTGTCGACGATCATCATGCGGTCTTCGGCGTGGTTGATGATCCAGACGAGTTGCTCTGGAAAAAGGCGCGGGTTGACGGTGTGGTAGATCGCCCCGATGCCGAGGATGCCGTACCAGGTTTCCAGATGCCGCCACGTGTTCCACGCCATGGTTGCGACGCGGTCGCCGAGCTTGATGCCGTCGCGCTCGAGTCGCTGCGCTACCTTGAGCGCGCGGGCGCGGATGGCGGCATAATTCGTCTCGTGGATAGGACCCTCTATTGAGCGGGTAACAACGCGCCGCTTGGCGTGGTATGTGGCGGCGTGATCGATGATGCGATGGCACAAAAGCGGCCAATCCTGCATCAACCCAAGCATCGGCGTCTCCCTGGTCTTTTTTCGCTTTTTGGGGCCCGAACGGCGGGCCAGGTCACAAGGTTAGCCGCCATACCGTCCAGCGCAACCGTTCCGGTAAGGCCTTAGCCGGCAAGACAAAATTGCCCCGTACATTTGCCGCAATTGCACCCGACATGGGGCAGATGCGGCTGGTCGTTGCTTTATTGATTTGCGGAGGGGCGGGCTGCGCTGTTGCCGCGGCCGAGGAGGTCCCTTTACCGCAGCCGAGACCGGTTCCTTACGCCGATGCGCCGTCCGTCGTGACACCGCCGCTCTACACCATCGACGAGATTTCCAGCACGCCTTCCGAATGCCGCACGCGATTGCAGACGGTCGCCGAGATAACGCCGCTTCCTATCTTGGACGGACCAGGCGTTTGCGGCGGCGGCGACATGGTCGAGCTCAACGCGGTGGTGATGCCCGACCACACCCGCATCCCGATCGTGCCGGCGGCGACGCTGCGTTGTCCGATGGCGGCGGCGCTTGCCGACTGGCTGCGTGACGATGCAGCGCCGCATGTTGCCGAACTCGGCGCAACGCTGCGCTCGGTGGAGAACTACGATTCCTACGAGTGCCGCGGGCGCAATCGGGTAGCGGGCGCCAAGATCAGCGAGCATGGCAAGGGCAACGCCATCGACGTGCGGGCTTTCCATCTTGCCGACGGACGGCGCATCGAGCTCACCGATCCGAAGGTCGATAAGCCGTTGCGTGAGGCCTTGCGCCAGGAAGTTTGCGCGCGCTTCACGACCGTGCTCGGCCCGGGCTCCGACGGCTATCACGAAGGCCACGTCCATCTCGATCTGGCGGAGCGGCGCAACGGTTATCGAATCTGCGAGTGGGACGTACGCGAGCCCGCGCCGGTCATAGTGGCCAATTCAGCCGCGATCGGAACCGACACGCTCAACGTCCCGCTGCCGCCGCCGCGGCCGGCCGCGCTTCGCGCCGCGCAAAACTAGCGCTATTCAATTTCGGCGGCCCAACGAGAATCGCGAAAGATCGTGCGCCGGCGTTTTGCCGGTCGCGAGGTCGGCGAGGATTTCTCCGATCACGGGCGCAAATTTGAAGCCGTGGCCCGAGCAAGGCGATGCGATAATCACATTCGGCGCGCCCGGCAGCCGGTCGATCAGAAAATCTCCGTCCGGCGTCATGGTGTACATGCAGGTTTTTGCCGCGAGCAACCTGCCGTCTGCGGCAGGGAGATTGTCGACGCAAGCGGCGCGGATCGCTGCCTCGTCGCCGGCGGACACGTTACGGTCGACGGTGTCCGGGTCGGTTGTCTGGTCCTGATGGAAATGCTTTGAGATTTTCAGGCCCTCTGCGCGCAACGGAAATCCGTAATGGATACCGTGCGCGCCATCGAGCATGAACACCGGGAATTTCCCGTGTTCGAACAGCGCCGGTTCTTTCGGCTCGAACCAAGCCATTACCTGGCGCGTCGCGCGGAGCGGCAGCGACGGGAACAGTTTCGTCATCCACGCGCCGGCCGCGGCAATCGCGGTCTTCGCCTCGATGACATCGCGGTCGGTGACGATCCGCACGCCGCCTGCATGCGGCTCGATGCTCCGAACGATTTCGCCGGTGCGCAACGTCGCGCCGGCGGCGGCTGCGAGCGCGGCGTGCGTCTTGACCGCCGTTGCCGTCTCGATATAGCCGCCGTCGGGTTGAAACACGCCGATGAAATCGTCCGGAATCCGGAACGCCGGATAGCGCCGCATCACGCTGCGCGCATCGAGAACCTCGTAGGGAAGGTTGTGCAGGCGCGAGGCGGCGAGCGTGCCTTTGATCAGCACGCCGTCGGGGCGGCCGATCTCGATGATGCCGGTGATGTGCATAAGCGATCGCCCGGCCGTCTGCTCGAGCGCGCGCCACGCCGCTTGCGCCTGACGCAGCAGCGGCACGTAGGACGGGTGCTCGTAATAGCCGAGCCGGATGACGCGGGTGTGCCCGTGCGAGGAGCCGCGGTCATGCCCCGGCTCGAAGCGCTCGATGCCGACGGCGCGGATGCCGCGTCGGGCAAGATGGTAAAGCGCGGCGCCACCCATGGCGCCGGCGCCGATTACCGCCACGTCGAAGTCGGCCATTCCCGATGCCCGTTAATCACACTGCAAACTATAGGCGATTTGACTTCGCGTCGCCGGTAACCGTGACTGCAAGTTTCCGGGATAGGGCGCACATTCGCCTCATGGCCGCGCCCATAATAGACCGGTCATGATCACTCGTGCGCCCGCTGCCATAACACCGGTCCTGCCGTCCCCCGCCGCGGATGGTGCCGTGACGCGCCGCAGCGTGCTCACGCGCGGCGTGCAGCTCGGCTGCTTTGCGGCGCTCGCCGGCGTCACTACTGGCTCCTATGCCGCCGCGGAAGCCGCCTTCGGACTTGTGACGACCAACTACCGGCTTACGCCACCCGGCTGGCCCGCCGGTCACCCGCTGACCATCAGCGTCATCGCCGATCTGCACGCCGGCGGTCCGAACGTAGGTCTCGAGCGGGTCCGCCAGGTGGTCGATGCCTGCAATGCGCTCCGCTCCGACCTCGTGGTGCTGCTCGGCGATTATTTCGCCACCCATCGGTTCGTCACGGAAGTCGTGCCGCACGCGGCCTGGACCGCCGAACTTGCGCGCCTGAAAGCGCGGCTCGGCACCTGGGCAATCTTCGGCAATCACGACTGGTGGTACGACATCATCGGCGTGCGCCGCGCGCTCGCCAATGTGCGCATTCCGGTATTGGAAAACGACGCCGTCCTTCTCGGCGATGGCAGCCGGAAATTCTGGCTTGCCGGTCTCGGCGACCAGCTTGCCTACGTGCTCGGTCACGGCCGGTTTCGCGGCGCCGACGACCTTTCGGCGACGCTCGGCCGCGTCAACACCGACGACCCGGTGCTGCTGCTGGCGCATGAGCCGGACATATTCCCGAAGGTGCCCTCGCGCGTCGCGCTGACGCTTGCCGGCCATACCCATGGCGGGCAGATCCGGATGCCGTTCGTCCCGCCGTTGTGGACGCCCTCGGCCTACGGTGCGCGCTTTGCCTATGGTCACATCGTCGAAGGCGGGCGGCACATGATCGTGTCGGGCGGGATCGGCACCAGCAAGGTCCCGCTGCGGCTCGGCGTGCCGCCGGAGATCGTCCGCATCGAGCTCGGCGCATAAACGTCGGCGCAGAGACGAAAACGGCGCCGTTCCCGGCGCCGTCTTATCTTCAACAGATTGTCAGCTCAGTTCAGCGAGAGGCGCGTCGCAACCCGCGGGTTGAACGGCGAGTCGCCCTGATGCGGCGCCAGCACGACCACAACCGTGCCCGTCTTCACCCGCTTGTAGAGATCGATCACGTCCTCGTTGGTCATGCGGATGCAGCCCGAGGAGATCGCCTGGCCGATGTACTCCGGCTGATTGGTGCCGTGGATGCGGTAGAGCGTGTCCTTGTTGCCCTCGAACAGATACATCGCTCGCGCGCCCATCGGATTCTGCGGTCCGGGGCCGACATAATCCGGCACGTCCATGCGCTTCTTGATCTCGGCGGTGGGCGTCCATGACGGCCACTCGGCCATGCGACCGACCTTGGCGACGCCGGACCAAGCCAGCGCTTCTTCGCCGACGGTCACGCCGTAACGGATCGCCTTGCCGTTCCCCAGCACGTAATAGAGGTACCGCGCGTCCGTATCGATGACGATCGACCCCGGCATTTCCTTGCGGTGATAGTCGACGATGTGGCGCTTGTACGGGTCGGGAATGTTGACGTCCGCGTAAGGGGCTGCTGCCAGCAGCTTCTTGTCGCGAGGATTGAGGTTGGCTTCCGACGCAGGCTCAAGCGTTGCTTGCATGCAGCCACCCAACAGCACGCCTACGCCCAACAGAGCGAAAACTACCCCCCGTGCCGCCATTTCGTCCTCTTTCCTAATTGCCGGCCATGCAGGCCGGTCGTGTTTTCAGATCGTTTTTTAACCGTAGAATCGTCGGGTTTGTCACGGTTTTCGCCACATGCGTGATCCGCTTCCTGTGAAGCTGTTGCAGGAATGTCGCACCCCCTGTGAGGTACCCTGCGGCGGGTCCGCGCTGTCCCGTCAGCAATCAGGACATAACCGCGAACTTCTTAATCAACGGTTTACCATAAAGGCCCTTCTATTCCGGGCACTTCCGGCGCTTCGCGGTCCGCACGGCGCCGGCCCACCGGCGTTAGCCATTTGTCACGATAGGACACGATTTACCGCGTATTTTCGCCCCACTCGGCGCATACGTTGTGTCGTGAGGACGCCAAGTTCTGACGGAGAGCAAAAAAATGAATAAGAGCACGGGCGAGGAACGCGACGAGGATTCCCGCCGACAACGCAACAACCTCGATGGCCGTTATGGCGAGATCGGCATCTCCGCCGTCGCCGCGGCCGTGCGCTACAAGGGCGAGTCCCGAAACCCGGCGTATGCGCTGGATGAGCGGGCGACCGCCAACGCCTACGGCTACCTTGCCGAAGCCTGAAGGCTGAACGCGCGATCTGACGTTTTCACGAATTCCGACCAGTCAGCACGGCCGGGCGCATGCCCGGCCGTGCTGCATTTAAGCCTTGCCTAAGCCGCTGCGGTCGGGCCATGAAACCCGACGCTTCGATGGCGGAGCAGCGGGATGCTGTCGGTCTACGTAAAACGCGGAACGTCGCTCGAGCGGGTGCCGGTCGAAGCTGGCATATCGCCGCCGGACGATGCCGTGTGGATCGACATGGTGATGCCGACGGCGCAGGAAGACCGCATGGTCGAGAACCTGGTCGGCATCGCCGTGCCGACGCGTGAAGAGATGCAGGAGATCGAGGTTTCCAGCCGCCTCTATTCCGAGAACGGCGCGCGTTATATGACCGCGACGCTGATGTGCAATTCGGAAACCGCGACGCCGAAGACGACGCCCGTCACTTTCATCCTCGCCCATCATCGCCTCGTCACGGTGCGCTACGACTCGCCGCGGCCGTTTGCGATCATCGAGCACAAGCTCGCGCGCACCTGTCCGCCCAACGTGACCGGCGAATCCGTACTGATGGATCTGCTCGACGCCGTGATCGACCGCTCCGCCGATATTCTCGAGCGCATCGGCGCGGAGGTCGACCAGCTCTCGCATGCCATCTTCGAGCCGGAAGAGGAGGCGGCGCCTTTGTCGTACAACGAGGTGCTCAAGACACTCGGCCGGAAAGGCGATCTCACCTCCAAAGTGCGCGAGAGCCTTGTGTCGATCGGCCGCCTGCTGTTGTTCCTGTCGACCGAAGCGGAAACCATGCGCTGGGCCAAGGACGCCCGCACGCAGTTGCAATCGATGCGCCGCGATACGTCATCGCTGTCGGACCACGCGACCTATCTGGCGAACAAGGTTACGTTTCTGCTCGACGCGATGCTCGGCGTCGTCAACATCCAGCAAAACAACATCATCAAGATCTTTTCGGTGGCGGCCGTCGGCCTGATGCCGCCGACCTTGATCGCGTCGGTGTACGGCATGAACTTCAAGCACATGCCCGAGCTCGACTGGCGGCTCGGCTATCCGCTTGCGATCATTGTCATGATCCTGTCGGCGGTCGTGCCGTATCTCTATTTCAAATGGAAGAAGTGGCTTTGAGAGCAATCAGACGTGCTGGCCGCCGTTGATGTGGATCTCGGCGCCGTTCACGTAAGATGAAGTCTCGGTGCACAATACGTAGATGATCTTGGCCACCTCGTCGGGGGTGCCGAGCCGCTGCAGCGGGATTTGCTCGACGATCTTCTCCGTGCCGGGAGAAAGGATCGCGGTATCGATCTCCCCCGGCGCAATCGCGTTGACACGGATGCCGAAGCGGCCGAAATCGGCCGCCATCTCGCGTGTCAGCGCGGCGAGCGCGGCTTTCGAGGTCGCGTAGGCGGCGCCGGCGAATGGATGCACGCGCGATCCGGCGATAGACGTGACGTTGACCACCGAGCCCTTTGTCGCCTTGAGCTCATCGAGCAAACCGCGCGCCAGCATGATCGGCGCGAAGAAATTCACCCGGAACACGTGCCGCCAGACGTCGATGCTGGTTTCGATCGAGCCGAGCCGCTTGCCGCCCTCGGCCTTGGGCGAAATCGCCGCGTTGTTGACCAGCGCGTGCAATTCGTGATCGGCGAGCCGCCGCTTGATCTCGGCGATCGCTTCTTCCGTGTTGTCTGAATCGGACAGGTCGACCTGGATGTGATCCTCGGGCCCGGCTTCCCACGGGCAATTTTCCGGAAACGGATGCCGCGAGCACGTGATGACGCGCCAGCCCGCCGCCGAGAAGCGCTTGACTGTGGCATGGCCGATGCCGCGGCTCGCTCCGGTAAGAAGGAGCGTGCGGCGTGGCTGATTGGGCGCGGAGGTCGGCATGAGGCGATGCTAGCTCACGGGTAAAGGCGCGTCTTGTTCCACGCCGCGCCGAGCTCGCTGCGACGGAACTCGATGCGGTCATGCAGGCGAAACGGCCGGTCGTGCCAGAACTCGATCACAAGCGGCAGAATGCGAAATCCGGACCAGTACGGCGGCCGTGGAACTTCGCCGATGGCGTACTTTGCCGCATAGATGGCGACCGCTTTCTCGAAAGCCAGACGGCTTTCGAGCGGCGAGGATTGCTTGCTCGCCCAGGCGCCGATCTGCGCCTGCTTCGGGCGCGTCGCGAAATAGGCGTCCGCTTCCGCAGGCGTGACACGCTCGACATCACCGCGCACGCGAATCTGCCGGTTGAGGGACTTCCAGTAAAAAACCAGCGCCGCACGCGGGTGCTTGTCCAACTCGTGCCCTTTTTGGCTGTCCATGTTGGTGTAGAAAACGAAACCACGCTCATCGACGCCCTTGAGAAGCACCATTCGTGCATTGGGAAGTCCGTCGGCATCGACGGTGGCAAGCGTCATGGCGGTGGGATCGCGCGGTTCCGATGCCGTCGCCTCACGCATCCATGTGGCGAAAAGCTGCAAAGGTTCTTCGGCGGCGGTGAAATCACCACTCGTTAACCAACTCGGGTGTTCAATCGGTGCCGTATCGGACATGGTACGGGGTGCTCACTTGGCCGATCAGTTGGCCCGTCAATCCTATTGGCGCCTTTATAGTGGAACTGCTGTGGCGCGCCTATGGCGTGCTGCCGCATGCCGTTGCCTGGCGCTCGCCGGCGCCTTCGCGCTCGGCCTCGCGTGCGCGGGCTGCAGCCTGCCGTCGCAATTCGACTCCATTTTCGCCGGCGTCGACAAGGCCGATGTCACCGGCTCGATTACGCCCCCGCCGGGCAGCAAGCAGGCGGCGGAGCTCCCACCGGACAATGACCTCGTCTACACGCGCGCCGCGGTCAGCGAAGTGCTCAGCCGGGGCGGCAAGAACTCGAGCGTGCCCTGGGAAAATCCGCACACCGGTGCACGCGGCACCGTGACGCCGATCGCATCTGCCTACACCGATCAGGGCGGCGCGGTCTGCCGCGATTTTCTCGCGAGCTATGTCAGCCGCAGCGCGGAATCGTGGATGCAAGGCGAGGCGTGCCGGCATACCAAGGGCAAGTGGGAAGTCCGCTCGCTCAAGCCCTGGAAGCGCTCCTAGCGCCCCCATCCCGCCTGATCGCGTTGCATCCGGGCCGTCCGCGCCCCACATTGATGGTCGAGTCGCCGGCATTTAGCGCCGGCGAGGGGCTTTGACCGGAGAATTCCTAGAATGCGCGACCCCTACGAGGTTTTGGGGGTATCGAAGGGTGCGAGCGAAGGCGAGATCAAAAGCGCCTTCCGCAAGCTTGCCAAGAAGCTGCATCCCGACGCCAACAAGCATGATCCGAAGGCGGCTTCGCGTTTCGCGGAGCTCAATGCCGCCTATGAGATCGTCGGCGACGACAAGAAGCGCAAAGCGTTCGACAGCGGTGAAATCGACGCCGAAGGCAAGCCGCGTTTCCGCGGCTTCGAGGGCTTCGGCGCCGGCGCGCAACCGGGCCGCGGCGGCTTCGGCCGCGAGGGCCAGTTCGAAAGTTTTTCGTGGGGGCCGGATGGCTTCCAACGATCGGGCAGCGCGGGCGGCGGCGGAATGCGCGGCGGCTTTGAGGATATCCTGCGTGGCATGTTCGGCGGCGGCGGGGCGCGTGCGCGCGGGGGCGGTTTCAGTGGCCAGTTCGAGCCGGAAGATTTCGGCGAGCCGCAGACCGGCCAGGACCTCAACGCATCGCTGACCATCAGCCTTCCGGAAGCGGCGAAGGGCGTGAAGACGCGGGTCCATTTGCCGACCGGCAAGGACGTCGAGGTGAAAATTCCGGCCGGGCTGACCAGCGGCCAGACGATCCGCCTGAAAGGCCAGGGTTGGCCGGGGCCGGCCGGCGCCGGAGACGCGCTGATCACTGTCGCCATCGCGCCGCATCCGGTGTTCACGCCGGACGGGGCCGACTTGCGTCTCGACTTGCCGATCACGCTCTATGAAGCGGTGCTCGGCGGCAAGGTGCGCGTGCCGACGCTCGACGGCGCGGTGGAGCTGAACATTCCGGCTGAAACGAATTCGGGACGCACGTTTCGACTCAAAGGCAAGGGACTGAAGAGCAAAAGCGGCACCGGCGATCTGCTCGCCACCGTGCGCATCGTGCTGCCCGAGAAAAGCGATGCCGAGCTCAAAGAGCTCATGCGCACGTGGCGCGAGAGCAAGGCCTACGATCCACGCAAGGATATGGAATAGCCGCCGTGGCCGGGCTTGACCTGGCCATCTCGCTTAGGCGCGGTGCCTTCCCGAGCGGGGCACCGGGACAAGCCCGGTGACGGCAAGTTCACGACTTGCGCCCGCTGTCCTTCTCCATTTGCTCGTAGATCGTTTCGGTCACCTTTTGCAGGCGGTCGCGATCGGCCGGCCCGCTCACCACGTAGGCGACGTTGTTGTCGACCCAGTAGAAAGCGGCGCTGCGCGCTTCGCCACGGTAACGCAGCGCGGTCTCCGGTGACGTCGTGCGCGCGCAATAGATCGTGAAGCGCTCGCCCGAGGAACCTTCGTACATATAGAACGCGGCGGCCTCGCCGGTCGGACCCGGCAACAGCCGCCCGCCGACCAGCTTCAGTCCGATCGATTGCAACTCCGGCACGCGCAGCGGATAGCCGACGCGTTTCGACAGCCATTGCGTCATGTGCGCGCGCTCGTCGCCCGGCACTTCGACCGGATGACGCACCTCGACAACATAGAGCTTGTAGGCGTCGAGCGCCTCGGCGGTGAACCGCTCGAAGCTGTTGGGCGCGGCCGCAGAAGCGCCGCGTGCGACCCAGCCGGTCGCGCCGCCGAATACGAATGCTGCAACCGCCGCCGCGGCGGCGACTGCGGCCCAAGACCGGCTGCCGCGCCGGCTGCTCTCGATCAATTTCTCGAGCTTGAGCCGTTCCGGCACGGGTTCGCTGGCAACGGCGCCGTAACGCGCACGGATGGCTTCGGCCTGCGCGCGCCACGCGGCAATGAGTTCGGCATCGTCGGCGTGCGTGGTCAGCCAATTGGACACCGCTTCTTGCCGGTCAGCGGGCAGCTCGCCGTCGATATAGGCGTGCAGCTCGTCCTCGGTCACGTGTGAATCGCGGTCAATCATGGCTCCACCTTCATTTCATTTCACGCGGCGCAGCGTCGGGCGCTCGCCGTCGAGATACGCTTTGATCTGCACGCGCGCTCGCGCCAGACGCGACATAACCGTTCCAATCGGCACGCCCTGCACCTCGGCGACCTCGCGGTAGCTCAATCCTTCGAGCACCACGAGCAGCAACGCATTGCGCTGGTCTTCGACCAGCGTCGCGAGCGCCCGTTCGATGTCGCGTCCGCCGGCCTCCGGTCCCGCCATATCGGGCGCGTCGTTGTCCTCGATCGGCGAGAGCGTCGGCCGCCGCGCCAGTGATCGCAGGCGATTGCGGTTCAGGTTGGTGAGGATCGTGTAGAGCCAGCTGCGCACGTCACCGCCGTGAAAAAGGTGTTCCGAACGCAGCGCCCGCACCAATGTGTCCTGCACCAGATCGTCGGCCGCGTCGCTGTCGCGCGTGAGCGCCCGCGCGTAACGCCGCAGTGCCGGAATCGTGGCCTCGACGTTCTGCCGAAACCCAGCCAAACCGCGCCTCCCTGATTTCAACTGGCTTTGTGTGGGCCGTGGTTCCGGCCCCCGCAAGGCTTTACGCCACGCGTCTTGCGCAACCGTTGATCACTGAAAATAACCCCCGGCGGCCGCGCATATTCCTGAAATCGAATGAATTAACCTCTCAAATAGCCCGTCAGGACGGCATTGCTTGATGGCCCTATACCGCTATGCCATACGAAAGTAACCGGCTGACGCCGGCCACGCGGAGAGTGGAATGGCGGAAATGTCGGGCCTGATGCGCGGCAAGCGCGGGTTGATCATGGGCGTGGCCAATAGCCGCTCGATCGCCTGGGGCATTGCCCGGGCCTGCCGCGACCAGGGCGCCGAACTCGCCTTCACCTACCAGGGGGACGCACTCAAGAAGCGGGTCGGACCGCTTGCCGAGGAAGTCGGCGGCCTCGTGGCCGGCCATTGCGACGTTACCGACGCCTCCACCATCGACGCCGTGTTCGACACCGTCAGGTCGGCGTGGGGGTCGCTCGACTTCATCGTCCACGCCATCGCGTTCTCCGACAAGGACCAGCTCGACGGCCGCTATATCGACACGACGGAAGAGAATTTCACCAAGACGATGCTGGTGAGCTGCTACTCGTTCACCGCCGTGGCGCAGCGCGCCGAGAAATTGATGCCGAACGGCGGCTCGATGCTGACGCTTACCTATTACGGCGCCGAGAAATGGATGCCGCACTACAACGTGATGGGGCTGGCGAAGGCCGCGCTCGAATGCTCGGTGCGCTACATGGCGGCCGATCTCGGCGTGAAGAATATCCGCGTCAATGCCATCTCGTCGGGACCGATCAAGACGCTTGCGGCCTCGGGCATCGGCGATTTCCGCTATATCCTGAAGTGGAACGAATACAACACGCCGCTGCGCCGTAACGTCACGCTCGAAGAAGTCGGCCAGACCGGCGTCTATTTCCTCTCCGACATGTCGCGCGGCGTCACCGGCGAGATCCATCATGTCGACGCCGGCTATCACATCGTCGGCATGAAACATCCGGACGCCCCGGACATCGCGGTCGGCAAGGACGACTGATTTTTCCGGTGCCGGTCGTCTATTACATCCGACACGGCGAGACCGACTGGAACGTGCAAGGCCGCCTGCAGGGCCGTCACGACGTTCCGCTCAACGCCAAGGGCCGCATACAAGCCGCGCGCTGCGGAGAGATACTGCGCGAGCTGTTCGCGCGCGACGGCGTCGTCGCCGGCGGCCTCGACTACGTATCGAGTCCGCTCGGCCGCGCGCGGCAGACCATGGAATTGCTGCGGCCCGCGCTCGGCCTCGATTCGGCGGGCTACGCCGTCGATCCGCAGCTTGCAGAGATTTCGTTCGGCGACTGGGAAGGCTTCACCATCGCCCAATTGCGCTCGCGTGACCCGCAAGGCATCGCGCAACGCGAGCAGGACAAATGGAGCTTTCTTGCGCCGGGCGGCGAAAGCTACGCCATGGTGGCGGCGCGCATGGGCACGTGGCACGGCGCGCTGACGCGCGATTGCGTTGTCACCTCGCACGGCGGCACGGCGCGCGGCCTGATCGCGCATCTCGGCATTGCGCAAAAGGCGGCGGCGCCGCTCATCGATATCGCGCAGGGCATTGTCTACGTTTTCAAGAACGGCGCCATGACCCGCCACGCGTAGCGCGATGTTGCGTCCGGCGCGAAAATAAAACGGCCGGACGCAAAAGTCCGGCCGTTTCGCAGAGTGTCTTGAGAAAATCAGGACTTCTTGTCGGTCTTCTTGTCCATCGAGTTCGACTTCGACTTGCTGGACTTGCTCTTCTTGCTCTTCTTGCTGGACTTCTTCGTCGACTTCTTCTTCGTCGACTTGGTCGACTTCGCGTCGGCCGGCTTCTTGTCGGTGCTGGTGGCCTGCGCCGACAGCGTGGTGCTGGTGGCGGCAGACTGCGCCGCGAAGACCGGCAGGCTCGTCGCGGTGAGCAGGCCGAGCGCGGCAACGATGGCAGTGACTTTGCGCATAGTGGTCATCCTCATGGGTCCATTCGAATGGAAGGAGCTGACAGACGATCCGTCCGGCTCAAGCTTTTCGTTGGGCCTTGCACCCCTATCCAACGCCATTTGAATATCGCGACGACGTGACAGCGGCAATTCGAAAAACGAAAAATCCTTTATTTTTCCGAAGGTTAACAGGTGTTCAGGTTGCCATGAACGGACATTCAGACGTGCGGCTTGTAATGTGACCACGCGGCTTGGTGCGGACGATCTTAACGGTGCTCTTTAACGCCCAAGACGCTTATTTGACCGTCGCAAATCCGCGGGCTACGAAAACCGCGAAAGCAGAACTCGTATGTCGTTCAATACGTTCGGTCATCTTTTCCGCTTCACCAGCTTCGGCGAAAGCCATGGGCCGGCGATCGGTTGCGTGGTCGACGGCTGTCCGCCGCGGATTCCGTTAACGGCGGAAGACATCCAGGCCGAACTCGACCGCCGCCGTCCCGGCCAGTCGCGATTCACCACCCAGCGGCAAGAGCCGGATGCGGTCAAGATCATGTCGGGCGTGTTCACCGACGAAGCGACCGGCCGCCAGGTGACGACCGGTACCCCGATCATGTTGATGATCGAGAACGTCGACCAGCGCTCGAAGGACTACTCCGATATCAAAGACAAGTACCGGCCCGGTCATGCCGGCTACACCTATGACGTGAAATTTGGCCTGCACGATTATCGCGGCGGCGGACGCGCATCGGCGCGCGAGACCGCCGCGCGCGTCGCTGCAGGCGCAATCGCGCGCAAAATCGTGCCGGGCATGACCGTGCGCGCGGCTCTTGTCCAGATGGGCCCGCACAAGATCGACCGCGCACGCTGGGACTGGAAAGAGGTCGGGAAAAATCCGTTTTTCTGCCCCGACGCGACGCAGGCGAAATTCTTCGAGGATTATCTCGACGGGGTGCGCAAGGCAGGCTCG
>DASZVZ010000119.1:0-15008 GCA_035546875.1 Pseudolabrys sp. | reverse complement strand
AGATCGAGCTCGATGTCGCGCGCCTGCCGCTCGGCGGTGCGATAGAGCCGCGCGGCGAGCGAGACGCGGCCGGCGGAAAGCGGCGCGCGGCGCTTGCCGACGACGACGCGCCGGCGCGGGATCGGCGGCAGCATCGGCTTGCCATCGTCGTGCGGGCCGCCGTCGAGCCAGTAATAGAGCGTGCCGAGCGCCATGTCGGTCGCGGCGAGGATGCGCGAGACGGTGAAGCCTTCGGCATACATCGAGCGCGCGCGATGGACCTCTTCCATCGTCGGCGGGCGGTAAGGGTCGGGCTTGATGTCGTGGAAGGGGGCCATGCGCGCTGTCTAACGGAGCAGCGGCAGAGTGTCAAGGATTATTTTCCTAACAAAACTAGTGCATAACTATCCCGGCGCAATCGCCAAATCGCGTGGGGATCCGACCGAACTATTCGTCATCTGCTTCGCCGTGCGGGGTGGGCTGGTCCAGCAGCCGCGCAACCAGATCGTCGATGTGTGGAGCGATACCCGCCTCGGTCAGCGCATCACGGATTAGCTTGCGGGCGCGTTGGAATTTCGCATCTGTTGGCAGCTCAAGTGCTTCCGCAATTCGCTCGGCTTCGGCGGCAGCACTACCGAGATCATTGTGGAGCCCTGCGGAAGCGCTAAATCGCGGAATCGGAAGATTGAACATTGCTTTATCAAAATGGCGCGCGCCCCATTGACCGCGAGCCTGAAACCGTTCAACGCGTTGACGCGCCGTTTCACTATTCAGTATTGCGGTCAAGTAGAAGGCCTCTCCTTCGGATGAGGCCGCATGCCAATATAAAGTGTTTTCTACAATTTCGGACCTGTTTCGGAGGATGCATGCTGCCGGCTGCATTCCGGCTTTTGAATATACGACGCGCAACGAGCGAATTGGAAACTGCGCCGTCAACTGTCCGAAATAGTCAAACATTTCGACCAGACTCATATTGGAGCGTCGGTTAGCCTCCCACAAAGCTTCAGCGCCATTCATCCATCCGTTCAACTCAGTGAATCCTCTGTTTGCGGCACTCTCAGCATCTAGCATTTCGCCAGTCGTAGTCACCGGTAAAACTGCTTCAAATGGCCGAAAAATACGATATGGAACGATGCTCTCGCCAAGGAGTACTGGGCGAAGAAATTCAGCCTCTACTCGGTGCTCGAGCGAACCAAGCGACTTCCAAGGGCTCTTTTCCTGCGCGGTGCGCCGGCTGGCTACGAAAGGCGTTCGGGGATCGCTACCCAAGCGGCCAATGCTCTTACGCTCTACGAAACAAAGCATTCTTGGAAATAGGGTGGCGCCATTGCGAAATTGCTCGCGATAGACAGAGCCACCCTTTTGCTGGGCAACGGCAAGAGCGGGAGCCGCCTCATCGACGGAGAGGCATGCATCAGCCACCGCCTCAGGAGCGTCTCGGAGCGGCAAGACTCCCGTATACGAACGCACCTTGTTTGGCATCGCCTTTGGCGTTGCACGGCGTCGACCGAAGACCACACACGACGGCACGGGAAACAGGGGCTGGACCGCATCACTCATCGTCCAAGCCTCATCCCAGGCAATCTTTGCGCTTGAAAAAGAACCGGAACGCAGTGGCTGGAACTGATTGCGCGATAAAACAGCAAGCGGTAGCACGAATGCAATTCGCCCACCGGACCGCAAATATAGTGCCGCAGCGCGCACAGTGAAAAGTGCGCATAAGTCGTTTTGCGAGGGGACGCGACCAACAAAGACCCGTTCCGATTGGGCCAGTTCCTTAAATCTTGTTTGGAGGTCGTCGCTCATGTGGCGAAACGCGACCCAGGGCGGATTGCCGACCACGACGTTGGCCCATCCTGCGCCGAACGAAAGTGCCAGCGGCCGGGACAGGTTGCGCGCGACGTAGGTCCAGACGGAGTCCCTGCCCTGGCGGCAAAGATCATCGAACGTGGCATAGGTCGCTACCATTTCTTGGACGCCCTCGACCTCGGCGCTTGTCATATCGCGCTTGTAATGCCGCTCGACTTCGAGCTTGAATGCTTGCTCGACCTGTCGCGTTGTCATCTTCTGTTCGGAGCCTTGGCGCATGCGGGCGACCAGCTTGTCGAACAGATGTATCTCCTTGCAAAAAATCTCTGGGAACTTGAGATCGGTGCCATCCGGCGGCGGCGGCACTCGAATGACAAGTTCTTTGAGATGGAAGCTTGTCGCGGTCGATAGTTGCAGCGCATCACCGAGATAGACGGGAATGGAGAGCGAGCCAGCACGGCGGGCAATCACCGGCGCAAGCGCCAGCAGATACGTTACGCGAGCGATGATGACCGCCACGGGATGGATATCCATACCCGCGATATGATTGGTCGCCTCTTCGGCCTGCAGCTTTGGATCGAGGCCCGACTCCTCCGCATCCTTGATAAAGGTCCGGATAGCGTGAAAAAGGAACGTGCCCGAGCCGCAGGCCGGATCAAGAACCCGTTGCTCGACCGGTCGATCGACCGCATGCCGTACGATCTTCGCCGCGAGCCAATCAGGTGTGTAGTACTCTCCGAGACCATGCCTCTCGTCACGGTCGATCAGCGATTCATACAGAATTTTGAGAACGTCGCTCTCGACTTGTTCGAGGCGAAAACGCCTGACGTGCGCGAGGATGCGGCGCACGAGCGCCTCACCTTCCGGAGCCGCAACGACCCAATCGAAGAAATCGCTTTCGGCGGCACCGAATATGCCGGCGGCTTCAAAAGCCGCCCCCGACAGAACATGCTTCGGATTGTCGTCTCGCAGGCCGAGAACCGCCAAAGCAATAGCTTTTGCGACGATCACAAGGAACGTGTGCTGAAAGAATAGTCCGTCGCTTTCGACCTCGCGGCCATACACCAGCTTCAGGAGTTGAGCCCACAATTGCCGTTTCAGCGCGATCGCAGGATCGTCTTTCAACCTCGCCCAGAGCGCCCGAAGGCCGTCATTTGCACGACGAAACGCGACCGAGTCGTGACCGAGTTCGATCCGGATCGTGACAGGATCAGGAGGAAGGGCGATCTTCAGCGCGACAGCGCCGTCGAGCCATGCGAGAAAGAGGTCCGGCTTTTCCGGGTCGAGCGTCGTTTCCTTGAGCTTCACAAGCTCGTCGCCGTTCCGTTCGAACACCACCCACTTCGAACCGTCCGACGCGATGCCGACGAATCTCTCGCCCTCTTCGCGTTCCCTATCGGCAAGATAGTCCGGCATGCGCCGAACAACATCATCCCATTCCTGATCGAGGTTACGCTTGGCTTCGAAGACGGTTCGGCCAATCAGGGCATCGAGGCGGCCCTTGACCTCGGGCACGCGGCGCTCGAAATCGAGTGCGCCGAGTTCAACGCCGAATTCCTCCGTCAGCAGTTGGCGGAAGTCGGCCTTCACCTCATCATGGCCGGGGCGGGTAGCGAGGTGCTGCAATAATTCACGGGTGCGCGGATTGTTCGTCAATGCTTCCTCAGCCGGCCAGCCGTCCAATCTATCCACAGCGCCAAATTGCGTTGAAAACGCAGTCGCAGGCGCGACTCATGTTAACTGTTTGTCTTATCTACAATACCGACATCAGCCGGGTCGAACCCTCCGCGCAAGCCATGGCACGTCCGACGCAACAAGATCTGTTCGGGAACGAATCCGAACCCGAGTTATTCGGGACCGACGAGCCCCCCCCAGCTTACCGGCCCAATCTCGACGACGTCCGCGCGCGGCTGAACAAGATTTTGGCCGAAGCGCGAGCGGCAGAAAAGCTTCCATGGGAGGCCGACAAGGCCTTGCTGTACCGGACGATCTTTCCGCACATGACGGGATGGCTGCCCGAGAAGGAAGGCGCTCAGTTGCGGTTCGAGTTCGATACTGAGATGGCAAGATTGAAAGCTGCGTGAGCTAGACATGCTCAGCCCTTTTTAGATCGCATTATCTCTTGGTCTCTTTCGTGAACGCTATTCTCTTTTGCCCCCTCGCCCCCTTCGGCACCTTCCCCGGCCACGCCACCACATAATCCTCCAGCCGCTCGTCCGGCACGTCCGTCTCGCTCGCCGTGACGCGCCCGCGCACCGAGACGCCGGCCGCGTGCACCGTCTCCGGGTCGCCGGAGACGAGCGGGTGCCACCAATAGAGGTCCTTGCCCTGCGCCAGGAGGCGATAGGCGCAGGTCGGCGGCAGCCAGGGGATGCGGCGCACGTTGCGCGGCGTCAGCCGCACGCAGTCCTTCACCTTGGCCTGGCGGTGGGCGTAGTCGGTGCAGCGGCAGGTCTCGCCGTCCAAGAGCTTGCAGCCGACCGAGGTGAAGATGGTCTCGCCGGTGTCGATGTCCTCGAGCTTGTTGAGGCAGCAGCGGCCGCAGCCGTCGCACAGGCTCTCCCACTCGGCCTTGCTCATCTCCTCCAGCGTCTTCACGCGCCAGAACGGGGGCTTGTCGTCCATCAGGCCGCCTTCCCTGCCCGCAAAAACAGCCGCACATGTCCCGCGCGCGGCGCGGCATGAGGCACACGTGCCCCGGATGCGATGCAGCGCGTGGCTTTTCGCGGAGCCGTGCATCGCTGATCCGGGGTCCAGCTTGCGCCCGGCGCGCCACTGCCGTCCTGCGCCGCGCCCGGGAGTCCGGCGGCCGCTTTCCTCGCCACGGGAAACCCGGCCGCCCTGATCGCGTTGGTAAACGGCTGAAATCGCCGGGATTTGGCCATTTTTAACCGCAATGTCTGTTCACTCTAAACACCGGTTCCCGGCGCGGCGGCGTGGCCGCGCGGCGTCGGATCGGGTAAAACAATAGCCCACCCAACCACAAGGCGAGCGGCCCTTGCGCGACCTTTTCCCCGAGGATTGGAAGCCCAATCTCAAGCGGTGGATGCTGGGCTTCGACGCCTGGGTCGATTCGACCATCTTCCGCTCCGGCCGCGGCTCGCGCGAGGGCTACGAGCGCTTCTCCTCCTTCATGGACCGCTTCCACGCCGCGGGCTGGAAGCGCGTGGCAAACGAGCTTCTCTCGGAAGCGGCGACGCTCGGCACGGTCGGGCTCCTGTTGATGCTGGCGCTCGCGGTGCCGGCGTTCCGCCAGACCTCGGACGAGGACTGGCTCAAGAAGTCCGAGATCGCCGTCACCTTCCTCGACCGCTACGGCAACGAGGTCGGCTCGCGCGGCATCCGCCACAACGATTCGATCCCGCTCGACGAGTTTCCCGATCATCTGATCAAGGCGGTGCTCGCGACCGAGGATCGGCGCTTCTACGAGCATTTCGGCATCGACATCGCGGGCACCTTGCGCGCCTTCGTCACCAACGCGCGCGCCGGCGGCGTCGTGCAGGGCGGCTCCTCCCTCACGCAGCAGCTCGCGAAAAATCTGTTTCTGAATAACGAGCGCACGCTCGAGCGCAAGATCAACGAAGCGTTTCTCGCCATGTGGCTGGAAGCGCGGCTGACCAAGAACGAGATCCTCAAGCTTTATCTCGACCGCGCCTATATGGGCGGCGGCGCCTTCGGCGTCGATGCGGCGGCGCAATACTATTTCAACAAGTCTGCGCGTGACGTCGATCTCGCGGAAGCGGCGATGCTCGCCGGCCTGTTCAAGGCGCCGACCAAATATTCTCCCAACGTCAATCTGCCAGCCGCTCGTGCGCGTGCCAACGTCGTGCTCGACAACCTGGTCGAAGCCGGCTTCATGACCGAGGGTCAGGTGTTCGGTGCTCGCCGCCATCCGGCGACGCCGGTCGACCGCCGCGAGGAACGCGCGCCCAACTATTATCTCGACTGGGCGTTCGACGAGATGAAGAAGCTCGTCGACACCTTCCCCAAGACCATGACCGAACGCGTGTTCGTCGTGCGCACCGCACTCGATGTCAACCTGCAACGCGCGGCAGAAAACGCGGTCGAGAATTCGCTGCGGCAATACGGTCAGGAATACCACGCCAGCCAGGCGGCGGCTGTCCTCATGGACGTCGACGGCTCGGTACGCGCGATGGTCGGCGGGCGCGACTACGGGGCAAGCCAATTCAACCGCGCCACCGACGCGATGCGCCAACCCGGCTCGTCGTTCAAGCCCTATGTCTACGCGACCGCACTCAAGCATGGACTGAAGCCAACGTCGATCGTCGTCGACTCGCCGATCTGCCTTGGCAACTGGTGTCCGCACAACTACGGACATTCCTACGGCGGCTCGATGCAACTCATCACCGCCCTTACCCATTCGATCAACACCGTCGCCGTGCGCCTGTCGGTCATCGTCGGCGACGGAAATGCCAAACTCGGCCGCGCGAAGATCATCCAGACTGCGCGCGACATGGGTATCACCACGCCGCTGCCCGACACGCCTTCGCTGCCGATCGGCGCAGACGCAGTCAACTTGCTCGAGCACGTCGGCGCCTACGGCACTTTCCCCAACCTCGGAAAGAAGGTGACGCCGCACGCCATCCTCGAAGTACGCACTGGCAGCGGCAAACTGATCTGGCGTTATGACCGTGACGGTCCCAAGCCGAAGCAGGTTCTATCGACCGGCGTCGCCTCCGACATGATCAAGATGATGAACAGTGTCGTGGAGAACGGCACCGGTCGGCGCGCACGTCTCGACGGCATCGCCGTCGCCGGCAAGACCGGCACGACCAACGCGTACCGCGACGCCTGGTTCATGGGTTACACCGGCAACTTCGTTTGCGGCGTCTGGATGGGCAACGATGACTACACATCGACCAATCGCATGACCGGCGGTTCGCTGCCGGCAATGACGTGGCACAGCATCATGGAATATGCTCATCAGGGCATCGAACTAAAGCCACTGCCCGGCATCCCGGTGCCGCCGCCGCGTCAACAGCAACTGGTTGCCGAGGCGAAATCAAAGGGTGGCGAAACGCCGTTGCCGAGGCCGACCGTGCTGAGCAAGCGCGGCGCGGAAGTGCTCGTGCGTATCGAGCAGGCGATGGATGACGCCACCCGCGCGCTAGGGCCGCTGCCGACGGTTTCAAACGCCAGCGAAAAAGAGGCCGCGGCACGGCCTAAGCCCGATGCCCTTGCCTCTTCCCTGGAGGGCAAGGACTTCAATCTCGGCGACCGGAACTGATTGGCCATCGCCGGCTCATCATCGTAGTCTCCGCCGGACTTTCAAACGCCTGATTCTCCTCGGGTCGCTCGTGCGCTTGCTCTTCGGATCCCTTTTTGCCTTCATCATCGCCGCACTGGTCGGCTTAGGGGCGACTTATTTCGCTCTGACGCGCGGCGCCGCATTCGGCGCGCTCAAAATCGGTAGTTGGACGGCTTGGCCGAAGACCGGTACCGCCGACGCGGATCCTTACGCGCGCGCGTCGATTGCGCGCACCGGACAATTGCCCATCAGCCTCGGCGACGGGGTCTCTTTTTCCGCGCAAACTGACGATGCCGGCCGGGTCCTGGATGGACGCTGTGACGTCGTGCTCGACGGCGTTACGCCGGCGGCGCGGTTCTGGACGCTAACGCTTTACAATAACGGGGGTGATCTGGTCGCAAATTCGGTCAGCCGTTACGGCTTCACCAGCCAAGAAATCGTACGGCGCGCCGACGGCAGTTTCTCGATCATCGTGGCGCCGCGCGCCAATCCCGGTAACTGGCTGCCGACAGGGGGCATCGATCGCTACATGCTGGTGCTGCGCCTCTACGACACCGCGGTCGGAGTCTCGACCCGCGCCGGGCGCGAGGTGCCAATGCCGTCGGTCAAGACCAGGAGCTGTCCATGATGCGATGGCTGCTCCTTCTGCTCGGCGGCGCGCTGCTCGGTGGCGTGGTCCATCTTGCGACCGTCATGATCCTGCCGCGCACCGCAACAAACGATGCATACGCTCGTTTGACGCCAATCGCGCCGGTCAACAAGGTTACGCCGATACCGGTCCCCTCGCCCGACGCCGCGCTCATGCCGTTTATGGACCCGGCCTTCGTCAGCGCGGTATGCCGCTATGACCTTTCGAAATCCGGCTTGA
Source organism: Pseudolabrys sp. (assembly GCA_035546875.1). GTDB lineage: Bacteria > Pseudomonadota > Alphaproteobacteria > Rhizobiales > Xanthobacteraceae > Pseudolabrys. Next base: position 7,083 of record DASZVZ010000119.1, on the reverse strand, counting down.
AGCTCACCGTGCCGGTAAGTCTCTCCTACACGTCAATCTCGTTCTACACGCGCTATGACGTCGCCTACTATGCGATCAACGATCGTGCCGCGGGCCGCCGCGTGATCGAGCTCGATCTGATGACGACCGAGCAGCACAACGACATGCCGGAAGAAGAAGACGTCACGGCAGCGGATCGGCTGATTGTGGAGTCGCCGACAACGACCGGCCTGATCGTCGTTCGTGCCTTGGCGACCGAGCCCGGACTGATGCCTATGGCGCGGAATGCGATTGCGGCCGCGCAATGCCGGCCACTCGAACCATCACAAGCTTCCCGATAGGCCGAGCGAGCGCTCGAGCTGGTAACCGGTCGGGCCCGGACCGCGGCCGTAGCGAGCTAGCCGCGCCCTGAGTTCGTTGAGATGCCGTTCGACATCCGCCGCCTGCGGCGACGGTCTCATGATGACCAGCCTCTCGAGTGCGAAGCGGTATGACGCGACTCTCTGATTGAGCGAGGCATAGACCCACGAAACGATGAGCCCGTTTTCGTGCATCCTGCGTTTGGCATTCTTGTATTCGGGTGCACTTATATCCGGAATGTAGGCGAAGCTCTGGCGTCGCTTGTAATCGACGTCGAGGACGCGCGCGGCCGTTTCAAAAAACTGCGGCAACCGAACAATGTCATTGCGAATGTCATCGGTGAGCTGCGCATAACGTGCTGACGGCGAACGATAACGCGATGTGAACAGCCGTGTCGCATAGGCCGTGCGGTCGAATCCGGTGCGGTGATCGGCGCCTATGACGCCGTATTCGCCCAGTACGCTGTACCATTGCTGGCGGTCGTAAGGCGGCTCGATCAGCGGATAAGCGAGATCGCGCAGTTGTCGCTCGTCGTCCGTCAACTCGAAGCGCGACGTGAACGTCGGCTTCCCGGCGATCGCGTCATTGGCTACCCAGTCATGGATGTCGTCGCGAACCAGATAAGGACGAACCTGGCCGAAATCCCCGTTGGGTGCGCACGCAGCCGTCAGGAGCGCTGCTGCAAGCAGCAAGCCCATCCGACGCCACCTTTGCGATTGCGTCGGCGGTAATGGTCGCATCGTGGTCTTCGCTATGTGCGCCGTTCAGCGCGTGGCGCGGCGGCGGCGGCGGCGGCCCGGTGTATTGCCCGCATGCGGTTCAGAGTCGTTCGATCCATCCGGCCCGCGCTCGATACGGATCACGGGCAGGATGATGACGGTCGCCGGTTCGGTATTGGCGTCGACGTATTTGCCGACACGCGAATAGCTTGCGTCGTCCGGAAAGCGAATGATTTCACCCATGGCAGTCCCCAGTCCCCGTGCCGGCGCAGGGGCCCTTGGCCCATGCCGGTCGGCGCCTTGAGACGATTAAAGGGGCGGCAAGGTTAACGGTCTGCTAACGACGGCTGACTATTGTGGGCGCTTGTTCCGTAGGCGTCATGCTCATGGTCGCGTATTCCGCTTATCCGCTCGAAGGCCTGTTGGATCTCGCGTGCCGCGACGGCATCGATATTCGGCCGACCTTGCTGCGCGTCCTCACGGATCTTTTTGTGCAGAAACCCACACATAGCGCCGAAGAAGAAGCGCAGTATGTCGAGTTGGCGCAGCGCCTGGTCGATGCCGTGGACGTACCGACCCGTGCCGCGGTGATGGCGCGCCTGTCGTCCTATCCCGGCGCGCCCGACATCGTTCTTCAGCGGCTGATGGAGCTCGGTGAAAGCCCCGCGCCGGTCGCACCGCCTCTTGCGTCCACTTTGCCGCTGCCGGTGCGCGAACAAACCGAGCCGGAGCCCGTCCGCCGGTCGGAAGACATTGAGCTAACCGAGTTGTTCTTCGCGGCGGATGCGGAAGAACGCCGGCTGATCCTGCTCAATCTCGACGCCGCCGAACCGACCGAGACGCAACGCAAGCCGCTTGCCGCCGACGATGTCATTGGCCATCTGGAAAATGCGGCGCTCGCGCATAACACGCGTGACTTCGTGCGCACACTTGGCCGCGTGCTCAATATCGGCAGCGAGCTCATGACGCGGCTGGTGCATGACGAATCCGGCGAGCCGATCGTCGTTGCAGCCAAGCTGCTCGGCATGAAGGCTGCCGTGCTCCATCGCATCCTGTTGTTCGTTAATCCGAGCGTCGGCCATTCCGTCGAGCGCGTCTACGATCTTGCGCTGCTCTACGATGAAATGACGCCGGCGGCCGCTGAGCGCATGATTTCGATATGGCGGCGCGCCGACAACGTGCGGCCCACGCGCTACCAGTCCGCCTATTGGAACGTCGAGCGCCAGCGCACTCGGACGGACAACCCCACGCGATCCGCGCCGGACAGCAGCCGCGAACCGCTTCCCACACGCTCGACCGGAACAGGCCGCTAGCCCATTTTCACTTTACGACCGTGTCAATGAAGTTCCGCCCGGCGCGGTCTTCGACTTCGACAATCCAGATGTCGGGGTCGAAACGAATTTCACGAGTCAGGCGCGCCTCAACGTCAGTTTCCGGAACGGCCTGTTGGCCACCGAGCGCCGCGACGAAAAGCCGGTCGCTCGGCTGAGCTTCATTGAACGCGCTCTGCGGCGCGGGGCCGTACAGTGCAGCGGTCCCGTCGAGGCGGCTGATCTTGACGAATATCGCTCCCGCCTCTTCGGCGCCACGGCGGCGCACCACCGCGATGGCGCCTTCGACGTTGCAACGCCGCAGATAGGCCGCGACCCATATGCCGGATTTAAGACGCATCGACGCTTGGTAGCACGGCGCGTCGTGACACTTCTATTTATTCGAGCGGCCGGCTGGTAACGGCCGCCAACTCGCGCACAAGCTGGTCGGATATCTGGCCGGTAACCGGAAGCTTGCGGTCACGTTCGAATTTCTCGATCGCCGCCTTCGTCTCCGGCCCGAACTGGCCCGTCGGCTTGATCTGGCCGTAGCCGAAATCCGCGAGCGCGCGCTGAACCGCGAGGATCCGCTTCGAGGGCGCCAGCAATTGCGCGATCGGATCGTTGCGCTCCGGCTGCACGCCCTTGCCCGCCTTTACATGCGAGCTCGCGATCACGCGCACCAGGTCTTCGCCTGCCTCGAGATTGCCTTTCAGGCCCGCCGCCTGCGCGAAGTCTCGCAAGGCGCCGTCAGTCTTCGCGCCCCAGACGCCGTCGATTCCGCCATCATAGAAGCCGCGATTTGCGAGCTCGCGCTGGATGTCGCTGATGATCTGGGCGCGTGAGCGTGGCGCGGCTGGCGCCGAAACCGGCTGGGCGGCCGGTTGCGCAGGCGGCAACTCGATGACGCGTGGGTGCGGCGTCGCGCTCGGCGCCGGTGACGGCACAGCCGGCCGCGCCGCAAAGATCGGCGCCGGATGCGGGCCGTGCTGCAGAAAAAGCGCGTTGACGAAAATGATCGTGGTCGCAAGCGTGACCATGAAGATCGCAACCGACTCGCGCGGATGTTCGCCGACCAAGGCGGCAACCCGCGCCGTCCGGCTGTCTCGTCTGTTTGCGCGGCGGCTAGGCACTTTTCTTCACCTGCGTATCGGAGAGGAGGCACTCGCTTGCACGGGCGGTCTTGCGTTCGATTTCAATCGGCTTGACGGCCGCTTGCTCGGTTTCGCAATTGATCGGCAGACGGACGATCACGCTCGTGCCGTCGCCAAGCCGGCTGCGGATATCCATCTGGCCGTCATGCAGCCGCACCAGCCCTTTGACGATCGAGAGCCCGAGTCCGGAGCCGTCGTGGCGCCTATCGTAAGAGGCGCGCGCCTGGAAAAAGGCCTCGCCCAGCCGTGGCAAGTCCTCCTCGCCGATGCCCACTCCGGTGTCCTCGACGGTCAGAACGAGCTTGCCGGTTTCGTGGGTAGCGCGGACGGTTACGCGCCCGCCGCGCGGCGTGAACTTGACCGCGTTGGAAACCAGATTGATGAGGATCTGGCTTATGGCACGGCGATCCGCCGTGATGTCAGGCAGGCCGTCGGCGATCTCGACCTTGAGTTCGACTCCCGCTTCGTGCGCCTTAAGCGCCAGCAATTCGCAACAGCCCGCGACGGCCTGCGCGGGCGCGAACGGCTCGGGCGTGATTTCGAAATTACCGGTCTCCATCTTCGACATGTCGAGGATACCGTTGACGACCGAAAGCAGGTGACGCCCGGAATCGTTGATCAGACGTGCATATTCCATGCGTCGTTCGGGATCGAACGCGAGCGATTCATTGCTCAGCATGTCGGAGAAGCCGATGATCGCGTTCAGCGGCGTGCGCAGTTCGTGACTCATGGTGGCGAGGAAGCGGCTCTTGCCCGCGTTAGCGCGCTGCGATTCCGCGCGTGCGATCTCCAGGGCGCGCTCGTGCACTTTGCGCTCGCTGACATCGCGCAGCACGGCGACCACCTCGTTGCGAGCGGCGCCCTGATCGAGCGGCCGGCAGCGCATTTCGACCCAGATGAAGCTGGTGCGCGCCTCATTGTCGTTTTCGCTGCGGCGAATTCGAAATTCGACAGACCGGTCCTCGCCGGTCGTCGCCGCATCGGATAGCGCGGTCAGATAAGCCGGACGGTCCGCGACGTGGACGCGATCGAACAAGCCATGACCGGACAATTCGTGCGCCCGCACACCGAACAACGCTTCGGCGGCGGGGGACACGAACAATACGGCGCCGCTTGCTCCGTGCCGCGTGATCACGTCGGTCATGTTGCGGGCAAGCAGGCGATAGCGGTCTTCCTCGGCGTTGAGCAGACCGGAACTGGTGCGCACCAGCGACTCGGCGCCAAGGGCGAGCCCGGTGGCATAAAGCGAAGCGGAAACGATGCCGAGTGCAGCCAGCGCACCGAATTCGTTTTCAATCGCGATCGGCGGCGGCAGAACATTGAGCATGTTCGCCACCATCAAGATGCCGGCGGCGGCCAAGGCGAATGTTGCGGCCAGCATGACCACGCGGCGCGAGGCGGAGAACGCGGCCTCGAGCGGCACCACTACCAGCCAGATCGCGGCGTAGGAGCCCATGCCGCCGGTGAACCACGCGACGGCGGTGACCAGCATCGCAATCGAAAGCGCGGAAAAAATATGCGCCGCCTCGAAGCGGCCGGTGCGCGACAGGAAGTACGAGGTCATGATCGGCGCGACGAGCCAGGCGAAGACGCCTACTTCGAGCGCGCTCGGCACGCCGCGCCAGACCAGGTACAGCGGGAACGCGGCCAGCGCGGCAAAGCTGCCGAGCAGCCGAGGTGCCATGAAGGCGCGATGGCGCGCCGTGGTCAGCGCGTCGCGCTGCGCCGACGGGTGCACCAAAGCATCAACATAGGTCCACACTGGCGTGAGGATGCCCACGGTCCCTGTCCACGTCCGAGTTTGACGAAACCAGACGCGCCCCTTTTTTCGTGCGGAAATCCTAGGCATGGCGGCTTAAACGAACGCTAAGGCGGCTGCCTTTCATGCCGAAAACCGTCCATTTGCCGCGCATTTTGTGGATACGCGCGCGGCAATCGCTGCGCATGGTGAACGTTAGGTTGCCAATATGTCGCATCGGTGCCGATTTGGCCGCACGGTCGTATCCCATTCTGGGACGGCGGCCGCGGAGCACCGCGGCAAGAAACGTTGTCCAAAATCGCCACGCTCGCGATCGATAAAATTTTAGTATTTCAAATTTTCCGAAAACTTGTCGCGCATTCGCTTCGAATGCCGCGTTCATTTCGAACGACAGCTTCAACCCTGTCTGCTACGGTTTGCATCAAAGGCGGCGGATAAGCCGTCGGGGACTTATGGGTGACGTCATGTTCTTCCTGTTGCGAATGGCGTTCTGGCTCGGTGTCGTTTGCGTGCTGCTTCCTAGCGGCGCGAAGTCGCCGGAGCAGATCGACGCGGCGCAAGCGGTCACGGCCGCGACGGCCGCCGTTTCCGACATGCGCGGATTCTGCGACCGGCAGCCCGATGCGTGCGTCGTCGGTGGCAAGGTCGCCGTCGCGATCGGCCACAAGGCGGAGGCCGGCGCGCGCACGATCTATCAGTTCATTACCGAGAGGCTTGCGGATGGATCGGCCGCCGACAAGGCGACCAACAGAATCGTCCCGATCTCGGCCACGGGCCAGCAGACGCTGACCTCGACTGACATTGCGCCGGTATGGCATTCGCCGGTTCCGCTGCCGCCGCGGCGCGAGGCGCAGGCCAGCCGCCCGTCAGCGTAAAGCGCGAAATTTCAGGTCTTCCGTGGCGGACGCCGTGCGTCCGCCGTCGCGTATTTTTGGCCATTGCGGGCGCTTGAGCCTATATAACGAATAGCCCCGATTTGGCTTCGAAGGACCCTGCGCCTCAGATGAACATCGATGAGATCATCGAGAATTTCGAGTTACTCGATCAGTGGGACGATCGCTATCGCTACGTTATCGAGCTCGGCCGCACGCTGCCGCCGCTGCCCGAGAGCGATCACATTGAAGCCAACAAGGTGCAGGGTTGCGCCAGTCAGGTCTGGTTGGTCACGCATGTGAAGCCTGATGGCGCCGGCGGCCCGGTGCTCATCTTTGAGGGCGACAGCGACGCCCACATTGTCCGTGGCCTGGTCGCCATTCTGTTTGCCCTTTACTCCGGCAAGAGCGCACGCGAGATCCTCGACATCGACGCGATTGCCTTGTTTGACCGTATGGGATTGCGCGAGAATCTTACGCCGCAACGGTCTAACGGCCTGCGCTCGATGGTTGAGCGCATCCGCGCCGAAGCGCGTGCCGCGCTCGCTACCGCGGACTAAGATTTATTCTCCATCGACCACGAAAGCCTCACCGGGCGCGAGCCAGGTGCGCACCACCGCATGTGCAGGGCCGCTGGCTTGCGAGGCGAACCCGTAATGCCGAGCAAGCCGATCGAGCGCGAGCTGCAACACGACTTTGGCGGAGCGCGACGGCCAAGCACGCTCACGCTCGATGTCGTCGAGGCCTTTGAGAAAGCAGCAGACGTCAAGCAAAAGCCCGGCAAATTCCGGGCCCGCGGCATCGAGCGCGTGACGCACCCGCTGCCGCGCTGCGATCATCGTTTCGGTAAAGACACCGGCGCGCTCTGCACCGCTGCGGCGGCCACCGCTCATGGGGCTTTCCCAGTTCGACGTCGTGCGCGGCATCATG
>DASZVZ010000118.1:0-26267 GCA_035546875.1 Pseudolabrys sp. | reverse complement strand
CAACATGTGGTGACTTTTTAACCGGGCGGCGCGACCCTATATAGAGATTCGAAACGGCGACCCATGAACATGCAGCCCCGGCCCCGACCGCAAGTGATGCGTCTGACCGACGCCGCCGCGGCGCGCATCAAGGAAGTGATGGCGAACGCCAGCGGGCCGGTGGCGGGCGTGCGTGTCGGCGTGAAGAACGGCGGCTGCGCCGGCATGGAATACACGATGGAATATGCCGAGGCCGTGAAGCCGAACGACGAGGTCGTCGAGGACAAAGGCGTGAAGATCCTGATCGACCCGAAAGCCGTGCTGTTCCTGCTCGGCACCGAAATGGACTACAAGACCGAGAAGCTTTCGGCCCAGTTCGTCTTCAACAATCCGAACCAGACGTCCGCGTGCGGCTGCGGCGAATCCGTGCAGCTCACGCCGGCAAAAGACGAAGCCGCCAGCCCGAGCTGAGCGGCGGCTTGTTCAGCAACATAGTCGTTGAGTTCTAGGCGACCTGTGCGGTCGTCGCGTTGGCGGCGCCGGTGACTTCCGGATCGGTCTCGCACATCACGCGGTTGCGGCCATGGCGCTTGGCGGCATAGAGGCAACTGTCGGTGCGTTCGATCAGGCTTTGCGCGGTGTCGCCTTTCTTGAGCGTCGCGACGCCGATCGAGATCGTCACCCGGCCGAGATGCTCGCCGGTCGAGCGCTTCATCAGTTCCTTGGTCATCACCGCGCGGCGGATATGATCGGCGACCGTAATCGCCGAGCGCAGCACGGTGTTGGGCAGCACGATGGCGAATTCCTCGCCGCCGTAGCGTGCCGCGGTGTCCTGTCCCTTGACGTTCTGCTTCACCGACAGCGCCACGAGGCGCAAAACCTGGTCGCCGGTCAAGTGGCCGTAATTGTCGTTGAACGTCTTGAAGTGGTCGATGTCCGTCATCATCAGCGACAGCGGCTCATTGCGCGTGCGCGCGTCGGCAATGGCCTGCTCGATGGCGGTGTCGAAGAATTTGCGGTTGGCAAGCTGGGTGAGCGGATCGGTCAGGCTCTCGGTGCGTACCGCTTCCAGGTTCTCCTGCAACTCGTTGATTTCCTGCTTGGAGGCCGACAGGCGCTCTTCCAGCTTCTGGTTCGACGCTTCCATTTCGCGCGTGGTCTGCACCAAGGTTTCCACGATAGCGCGAATGCCTTCGCGGTCCTTCGACTGCGTCAGCTTCTCGCTCATGCCGGCGAGGCTCTCGGAATAGGTGCTGGCGGAGCCGGCCGCGGCGTCGATCATCGCCATGACTTGCTCGATCTCGCCCATCACCTGGCTGCCGACCTTGTCGATGCGCTCGGAGAAACGGGTGGGCGACAGGAATGTCTCGTAGACCTGCTCGAGGTCTCCCTCGGTCAGCCCGCCGTTCTGGCCCAGGAGTTCGTTGATGCGTTGGTTGAGCGGCTGGTTGTAGCCGGTCGCGTAGGCGTACCAGATCTCGAAATTGCGCGGACTTGCGGCTTGCCGCAGCGCCTTGATCTGATCGAGCGCGATCTGAGCGAACGCCATCGTGCGTTCGTGATCGTCAAGGTGCCCCGTCATCGCAAAGCCCCGCTAGAGTCCGCAGGCCGGCAATGCCTTGCCCGCGGCCGAATTCCGCATCGGGCTGAACGGTATTAGACAGGGATGAATCGGGGGTAAATTTGCAACCCGCTACAACCGCCTATCCGGAAATAACGGATAACGGCTTATTATAAATTCGCCTCAACTCGGGATTCAGGCTTTGACCGTGACCGGGCGCAGCAAAAACGCCGGTAAATGGGTGCCGTCGGCGTCCTCGAGCGGCTCCCGGCGAGGGTGAGGTTGGTGAGCCGGTTTGGGCTGCGGGCGCGGCTGTTTTGGCTGGTTTTGCGCCCCCCGCTGCTGCTGGGCCTGACGCTCGTCATGCCGGCCATTGCCCTTGCCATGGGGGCGTTCGCCGCGGTGCGGCCTGCCGCCGCCATGCCCGCGCGAGCGGCCGTGGTCGTCGCGGCTTTCTGCCGGGGCCGGCGCGCCTGCCCAAGGTATCGTCTGACCGATGAGCTTTTCGATCGCGGAAACGGCGCGGCCGTCGATGGGCGCGACGATGGTGATGGCGGTGCCGGAACGTCCGGCGCGGCCGGTGCGGCCGATGCGGTGGACGTAATCGTCGGGGTGGTGCGGCACGTCGAAATTGAACACGTGACTCACGTCCGGAATGTCGAGGCCACGGGCGGCGACGTCGGAAGCGATCAGCAGCTTGGCTTCGCCTTTGCGGAAGGCGTCAAGCGCCGCGGTGCGCGCGGCCTGGTCCATGTCGCCGTGCAGGGCGACGGCATTGAACTTGTGACGCAGCAGCGAGCGGTGCAGCTGTGCGACCTCGCGCTTGCGGTTACAGAACACGATCGCGTTCTTGAAGTTCTCGGCCGAGCGAATGAGCTGGCGCAGCGTCTCGCGCTTGTCGTGAGCGTCGCGGCCGGTGGCGACAAGCTGCTGGGTGATGGTCGCGGCGGTGGTGGCGGGTTTCGAGACTTCGACGCGCACCGGGTTGTGCAGGAAGGTATCGGCGATGCGCTGGATTTCGGGCGGCATGGTCGCGGTGAAGAACAACGTCTGCCGCGTGAACGGCACCAGCTTGCCGATGCGCTCGATGTCGGGGATGAAGCCCATGTCGAGCATGCGGTCCGCTTCGTCGATCACGAGGAGTTCGACACCGGAAAGCAGCAGCCGGCCGCGCTCGGAATGATCGAGCAGGCGTCCCGGCGTTGCGATCAGCACGTCGACGCCGCGGATCAGTTTGGCGTCCTGGTCGTCGAAGGAAACGCCGCCGATAATGAGCGCGACATTGAGCTTGTGGTTCTTGCCGTATCGCTCGAAATGCTCGACGACTTGCGCCGCGAGTTCGCGCGTCGGCTCGAGGATGAGCGTGCGCGGCATGCGCGCGCGGGCGCGGCCTTTTTCGAGCATGGTGAGCATGGGCAGCACGAAGGCCGCGGTCTTGCCGGTGCCGGTCTGCGCGATGCCGAGCACGTCGCGCCGCTGCAGGACGTGGGGGATTGCTTGTTCTTGGATGGGAGTCGGGGTCTTGTAGCCGGCCGCCTCGACGGCGGCGAGAACCTTGTCGGACAAGCCGAGATGGGAAAAGGACATAAAGCCTCTAGGCCAGCCGCCCGGTGCCGCGCCGGGTGAAAAACGGGTTGCGATGCGCGGGGGCGACGGCCGAATCTTGCGTTCAAACCGTTCAACGGGAACATAGGGGGCAAGGATCGAAAGTCAATGCTTCCGCAGTGCAATAAGTCATATTAATTCTTAATGTTTTCGACGTTTGGAGGGTCTCGATGAATGAACCGGTCCCGATTGTTCTGGTTCCCGGCCTGACCTGCAGCGCGCTGCTTTACGCGCCGCAGCTTCCCGCCTTGTGGCAATTCGGGCCGGTGACGGTTGCCAACCATCGCTACGACGACAACATGGAGGCGATTGCCGCGCGCATTCTGGCCGACGCGCCCCCATTCTTCGCGCTCGCCGGGCTTTCGATGGGCGGCTACATCGCCTTCGCCATGCTGCGGCTTGCGCCGGAGCGCATCACCAAACTGGCGCTGCTCGACACATCGGCGCGCGCCGACGCGCCGGAGCAGACCGTGGCGCGCAAAACCCAGATCGCCATGGCGAAGGAGGGGCGCTTTGCCGAGATCCCGGAAATTTCGATGCCGCGCTTCATCCATGTCAACCGGCAGAACGACGAGCCGCTCAAAAACGTCGTGCGTCTGATGGCGAAGGAGACCGGCGCCGATGCTTTCGTGCGCCAGATGACTGCGATCATGACGCGGCCTGACTCGCGCCCGCTGCTGTCGTCCATCAAATGCCCGACGCTGGTGCTGGTCGGCGACGCCGACGCGGCGACGCCGCCGGAGCTCTCGCGCGAGATCGCCGACGGCATCGCAGGCGCGACACTGCGCGTCATTCCGGATTGCGGCCACCTTTCGACGCTGGAAAAGCCCGACGCGGTCAACGCCGCGCTGGTCGAATGGTTGAGCGGATGAGAGGATGAGAGGCTACACTTTCCGGCAATTGTCCAATTGCGCTGCCTCGGCGTTGACCCTATAGGGCAGTTACCCAACGCGGAATTCTTTCAATGCGCACGCAAGTCGGCATCATCGGAGCGGGCCCCGCCGGGCTGATGCTCGCGCAACTCCTGCATCTTGCCGGCATCGAGTCGATCATCATCGAAAATCGCAGCCGTGCGTACTGCGAGAATCGCATCCGCGCCGGCCTGATCGAGCAATGGGCACACGACCTGTTGATCGAGATCGGCGTCGGCGAGCGCATGAAGCGGGAAGGGATGTATCACCGAGGGATCAAGCTGCGCTTTGGCGGCGCGTTGCATCAAATCGATTTTGCCGATCTCGTCGGCAAGGGCGTCATCATTTACGGCCAGCAGGAAATCGTAAAAGACATGATCGAGGCGCGGCTCGCCGCACGCCAGCCGATTCTCTTCGAGGTCGAGGACGTCAGCGTGACCGGTATCGACAGCAAGAGGCCGAAGATCCGTTTCCGCCACGAGGGCAGGAATCAGGAAATCGACTGCGACTTCATCGGCGGGTGCGACGGATTCCACGGCATCTGCCGTCCGAGCATTCCCGATCATGTGCTGACGACCTACGACCGCGATTATCCGTTCGGCTGGCTCGGCATCCTGTCGGAATCGCCGCCGCCGGATCACGAACTGATCTACTCCTATCACGACCGCGGCTTCGCGCTTTACACCATGCGCTCGCCGACGCTGGCGCGGCTTTATTTCCAGTGCGCGCCGGATGAAGACATCGAGAACTGGCCTGACGACCGCATCTGGAAGGAATTGCATGCGCGGCTCGGCGGCGCGCGCAAGCTTCAGGAAGGCAAGATCGTACAGAAGGGCGTCACGCCCATGCGCAGTTTCGTGGTCGAGCCGATGCAATATGGCCGGCTCTTCCTTGCCGGCGACAGCGCGCACATCGTGCCGCCGACCGGGGCCAAGGGCATGAACCTTGCATTTGCCGACGTTCGCATTCTCGCGCGTGCGATCGGCGAATTTTACAAATCCGGCTCGAGCGAGCAGCTCGACAACTATTCCCAAAAGGTATTGCCGCGGGTTTGGAAGGCGCAGCGCTTCTCCTGGTGGATGACGCAGATCCTGCATCACTTCCCGCACGAAAACGCGTTCGACCGCCGCCGCCAGCTTGCGGAACTCAATTATCTTGCAAGTTCACGGGCCGCGATGACGACATTGGCAGAGAACTACGCCGGTCTGCCCATCGATTAAGGTTTCCGCGTTCCGGGCGCGGATTTAACGCGCGCTACCCTTGCTGGTAAGAAAGCACCCCTGTATTTATCGGCCCAGGGCAGGGGGGCGTTTTCACCGATTTATCCCAATCCGATCCGCGCCCATTCAAATGAGGACAGCGCCATGACTGGTAATCGGAAATTTCTGGCTTGTGCACTTTCGGCTGCGTTCGGTCTCGTTGCGACAGTCGGTAGTGCCAATGCGGCGTGCTCCCCTGCGGGCACTTGGTCCCTGACCGGCATCACGGTGTCGTCTACGACCAATACCAACACCAAGAGCAACTCCATCAGCTGCACCATCGTCATGAACGCGAGCGGCGTGTTCAGTAATGCCGCGTGCAAGAGCTACCATTCACAAGGTGGCGCCGCGGACTCCACGCATGCGAGCGGTCATCTGACGATTTCCGCGTGCAACTTCACCGGCACCATCACAATTCAGGGCGATCCGACCCCGATCACCATTCAGGCCGGCCGCATCAATGCCACGTCGGCGGCGTTCATCACTACGCAAGGCAAGTCGGTCGGCCATTTCACGCTGATCAAGTGATCGGTCGCGATCCGCTATCCTTGGTCGCCGCCTGAATCGATCGCAATATTGTAGCCGCCGGTTTAATCGGCATTTGCCGATTGCGCGGGGCGGTATACGCTTGGCTCCCGCCCGCTCCGTTAAAGAGAGCGGCACCAGGGAGGGAGCGATGACAGCAATCCGCCGCGCGACGATCGCCGCGTTCAGCGCGCTCATGGCGTTCGCCGCCGTTTCCGCCGCGCACGCTCAGGAAGACCCCGCGAAATATCCGAGCCGCGTGATCCGTCTCATCGTCGGCTTCGCCGCCGGTGGCGGCAACGACCTGTTTGCGCGCCTTGTGGTTCCGAAACTCGAGCAGGAGCTTGGCGGCCAGGTCATCGTCGAGAACAAGCCCGGCGCGGGCGGCCGCATCGCGGCCGATTACGCCGCGCATGCGCCGGCCGACGGCTACACGCTGCTCGTCGGCGCGACGGGGCAGATGTCGATCGCCGCCGCGATCTACCACAAGATCAATTATCATCCGACGCGGAGCTTCGTGCCGCTTGCGATGATCGCGTCGTTCCCGCTCATTCTGGTTGTTCCGGAAAGCGCGCCGATCAAATCGGTGAAGGAGCTCGTCGCCTACGCCAAGGCGCATCCCGACAAGGCGAACTACGCAACCTCTTCGCCGGCTTTCACCATCGCGACCGAGCTTCTGAAATTGAAAACAGGAATGCCCGGCACCGCGATCCCGTACAAGAGCAGCAACGAGTCGAACCTGAGCGTCGTCGCCGCGCAGACCTTGCTCACGATCTCGGACGGCCCACCCGCGGTGCCGCTGGTCAAGGGCGGCAAGACGCGCGCGCTGGCGGTAACGGGCGCCGAGCGCTCGCCGGAATTGCCCGACGTGCCGAGCATGGCGGAGGCGGGGCTGCCGGAGGTGAACGTGAAATTGTGGAGCGGCTTTTTCGTTCAGGCCGGAACGCCGGCGCCGATCGTGAAAAAATTGGAGGCCGCGCTGGTCAAGGCGCTCGGCGATACCACCGTCAAGCAGCGGCTCGCGGCTATGGCGGTCACGCCCGGCGGCCCGACCGGTGACGAATTCCGCAAACTGATCGACGCCGACATCAAGAACTACGAGGAAGTCGTAAAAGCCGCGAAGCTCAGCTTCCCGGAGTGAGGCGCCGCAATCCGGTGGTGATAAGTGAGCGTGCCGATTGCCGTCTTTCGGCGCGCTGCTAATGTGTCGTTGGAATTCTGTAGGACGGCCCTCCATGCGTATCCGCGCAGCAATCGTGTTTGCGCTCGCTTTGTGCGCACCTGCCGCTGCGCAGGAAAAATCGGTGGCGGAACTTTTCGAGCAATTCGGCCTGTTCGGGTCGTGGGCCGCGAATTGCGACAGGGAGCCGGCGGTCGACAACGTCCGGGCGACGATTTCGCGGCAGGATGCCGGCAACGTCGTCGAGGACGACGACCCGGGGCGGGGCTACCAGATCAACCGCTATTCGATCGTGAAAGCGAAGAAGGTCAGCGACGAGCAGCTCTCGGTCGAGGTCGTCTATCGCCCGAACACGAAGGAAGAGCAGCGGCAGGAGCAGGTCTGGCTGGTGCGCGAGGGAAGTTGGCGCACCATGATGAACAAGCCCAAGGGCGAACGCGCGCGTGTGAAAAACGGGATCGTCGTCGGCACCACGATCAAGACGCCGACCTTGCGCAAATGCCGCGACACGCCGGTCAGACGTCAAGCATCTCTTCGCGGGCGAACGCGGCATTCTCCTGGATAAATTCGAAGCGCGCTTCCGCTTTCGTGCCCATCAGGCGTTCGACCGTTTTGTCTGTCGGCTTGCGCTCCTTCTCCGCCAGGACTACGCGCAAGAGCGTGCGCTTCTTCGGGTCCATGGTGGTTTCCTTGAGCTGCGCAGCCATCATTTCGCCGAGGCCCTTGAACCGGCTTATCTCGACTTTGGCGTTGGCGTGGAATTCCTTCTTGAGCAGGATGTCCTTGTGCTTGTCGTCGCGCGCGTAGACGATCTTGCCGCCGTGCGACAGGCGGTAAAGCGGCGGCACGGCGAGATAAAGCCGGCCGTCATCGATCAACTGCCGCATCTGCCGGTAGAAGAACGTGATCAGCAATGACGCGATGTGGGCGCCGTCGACGTCGGCGTCCGTCATGATGATGATCTTCTCGTAGCGCAGGTCCTTGTCGCGGTAGTGCGCGCCGGTGCCGCAGCCGAGCGCCTGCACGAGATCGGAAAGTTGCGCGTTTTGCGCCAGCTTGTCCTTGCCGGCGGAGGCGACGTTGAGGATCTTGCCGCGCAGCGGCAGCACCGCCTGCGAGCGGCGGTCGCGCGCCTGCTTGGCGGAGCCGCCGGCGCTGTCGCCCTCGACGATGAAAATCTCCGAACCTTCCGCGGCGCTGTCCGTGCAATCGGCGAGCTTGCCGGGCAGGCGCAGCTTGCGCACGGCGGTCTTGCGCGAAATTTCCTTTTCCTGGCGGCGGCGGATGCGTTCTTCCGCGCGCTCGATCACGAAGTCGAGCAGCTTGCTCGCCTGCGCCGGATTGCCTGCGAGCCAGTGATCGAACGGGTCCTTGATCGCGTTTTCGACGATGCGCTGCGCTTCGGCGGTGGCGAGGCGGTCCTTGGTCTGACCCTGGAATTCCGGCTCGCGGATGAAAACAGACAGCATGCACGCCGCGCCCGTCATCACGTCGTCGCTCGTCACCGGGCTTGCGCGTTTTTCCTGGCCGGTACGCTCGGCGTGATCCTTCAAGCCGCGCAGCAGCGCGCTGCGCAAGCCGGATTCGTGCGTGCCGCCGTCCGGCGTCGGAATGGTGTTGCAGTATGACGAGAGCGAGCCGTCGGCGTCGGCTGTCCAGGCCACCGCCCATTCGGCGGCGCCGTGGCTGCCGGTCTTGCCGGACGAGCCGGTGAAGATGTCGGGATGCACCAGTGTCGTGCCGTTGAGCCCGGCGGCGAGATAGTCCTTGAGGCCTTCGGCGAAATGGAAGGTCGCTTTCTCCGGCACGTCCTCGACGCCCTTGAGGAGCGCCTTCTCGCAGTGCCAGCGGATTTCGACGCCGCCGAAGAGATAGGCTTTCGAACGCGCCATCTTGAACACGCGCGCGGGATCGAACGCCGCCTTCGGCCCGAATATCTGCGGGTCCGGCTTGAAGCGTACTTTCGTTCCGCGTCGGTTCGGCGCGCGCCCGGCCTTCACGAGCTTGGTCTTCGGCTTGCCGCGCTCGAACGCCATTGTCCACAGCGTCTGGTCGCGCGCGACCTCGACCTCCATGCGCTCGGACAGCGCGTTGGCGACCGAAACACCGACGCCGTGAAGGCCGCCGGACGTCTCGTACACCTTGGAATCGAATTTGCCGCCGGCGTGCAGCGTGCACATGATCACTTCCAGCGCCGACTTGTTCTTGAACTTGGGATGTGGATCGACAGGAATGCCGCGTCCGTTGTCGGTAACCGACACGAAGCCGTCGGCTTCCATCTCGACGTCGATCCAGTCGGCGTGGCCGGCAAGCGCCTCGTCCATCGCGTTGTCGATCACTTCCGCGAACAGGTGATGCAGCGCCTTCTCGTCGGTGCCGCCGATGTACATGCCGGGGCGCCGGCGTACCGGCTCGAGCCCTTCGAGCACCTCGATGTGTTTGGCCGTGTAGCCGCTCTCGGCTCCGCCGCCGCGGCTTGATGACTTGCCGCGGGCCACTGAGCGGGCGGCCGCCTTGCGGGCGGCGGCGCGGCCCGGGGGGGCTTCGAACAGGTCTTGCTGTTTCGATGAAGTGCGTTTGGCGGCGGTCTTGGCCATGTGACCGGATAAATAGGGGTTCAGCGATTCGCTTGCTACCGACTATGCCACGAACATGCCGCAAAAGTGACGGCGTGACGGGCTTGTGGACGGTGCGAGCCTCGACCGGCAACCGTTAAAGCCGTGCTAATCTGACGGCCAAGTGCACAGCGGGGGCGGGACCATGGCCGCGTACTGGATCGGCGAGCACGCAATTACGGACGCCGCGAAATTCGGCGATTACTTGCGCCAAGTAATCCCGATGATCGAGCGCCATGGCGGCCGCTACCTGACGAAGCCGGGAGGCCATGAAGTGCTGGAAGGCGACTGGCGGCCGAACCGGGTGGTAATCGTCGAGTTTCCCAGCATGGCCGCGCTCAAGGGATGGTATCGCTCCGCGGAGTACCAGCCGTTCATCGCCATGCGGCGCGCGGCCGCAACCGACGTGCTGATTGCGGTCGAGGGACGCTAGCGCGCGCCCCATGGAACAGCAGGTTCACCAGATCGTCGAGTTCGTGCGCGTCCACGAGGGGTGGGCGCTGCCCGTCGTGTTCGCACTTGCTTTCGGCGAGTCGCTCGCATTCATCTCGCTGCTCGTCCCGGCGACGGTGGCGCTGATCGGCGTCGGTGCGCTGGTCGGCGCGAGCGGCATCGACTTCGTGCCGATCTGGATCGCGGCCGCGCTCGGCGCTGCGTTCGGCGACTGGTTGTCGTACTGGATCGGTGTCACGTTCAAGGACGCGGCGGGAAAAGTGTGGCCGCTGTCGCGGTATCCCGACCTGTTGCCGCGCGGACATCGCTTTATCGAGCGCTACGGCTTCTACGCGATTTTCATCGGCCGCTTTTTCGGCCCCTTGCGTGCCTCGGTCCCGCTCGTCGCCGGCATTCTTGCGATGTCGCCGCTGCCGTTCCAGTTCGCCAATTTTTCCTCGGCGTTCCTCTGGGCCGCCGCGCTGCTCGCGCCCGGAACCTTTGTCATGAAGTTCTGGACGTTCTGACTGTCGCAGAAAAAATCCGCCGGGCGTTCACCCGGCGGATTTTGCGCGATCGCTCGTTGCGTCAATTGCCGAGCTGGATGAAGCGGATTTCTCCTTTGACCAAATCGGGCTGCACCACCAGCAAGCCTTCGCGGTTTGGGACGACGCAGAAGTCGGCGGGACCTTTGATGTCGTCGACCAGCTTGTGCATGCCCATTTTGGGATTCCACTGGAACAGCGAAGTCGTAACCCAGTCGGTGACCAGGAGGTCGCCGTTCTTCATCTCATAGAGCCCGTCGAGCAGGCCGATCGGCTCGGAAATCGCCTTCGGTTCCTGGCCGAGCGACATCTTGTAGATCGCGCGTTTCTCGTCCTTCGATTTGAAGCCGACCATCAACAGCGAACCGTCTTTTGCCGGCCAGACGCCGTTCGGGTTGACGCCTTTGCTGGAGAAGACCTTGGTGACTTTCGGTTCTTGTTTCGACTTGAGAAAATCCGCCGGCTCGATCTTGTAGAGCACGTCGTATTTGTTGTCGCTCACGTAGAGTGTGTTCTTGATCACCGCCGGATCGTTCGCGTAGGCGCCCGGCAGATCGACCTTCCTGCCTTTCTTGGTCTTGAGGTCGACGACCCATACCGCATCGATGTCGGTGAACCACATGCGGTCGCCGCGGATCCAGATGCCCTTCGGCTTGTTCAGCGTCTCGCCCTCGGCCGGGAAGAATCGCTTGTCGAGTACCTTGCCGTCGAATGAAAGCTTGATGATGAAGCCTCTGCCGTCCTTCTCCGCGGGCTTGAGATCGAGACCGAAATCTCCGGCGTAGAAAACCTTTTCCTTGGGATCGTAGGCGACCGATTCATTGTGGCCGAAGCCGCCAACGGTCTTTTGTGAAATGACCTTGAGCTCTTTTGCGCCCGCGGTCGGCGCGCTGGTCAACGACAGCGCGACGGCGCCCGCAAGCAGAAATGCAATGGATCGAATTCCGCTCATTGTTTCCTCCCCATATCGGCCGCCTGGTTTTTGTTCGGCGTTTAGCCTGGAGCGCCACGATAACAGTTCGACGCGGCGCCTCAAAAGAAATCAGCCGCCGGGATTTTGCGTTCCCGGCGGCTCCGATTTTCGCAATGCCGCAGATTATTTCAGCGCCGCAACGCCGGCCTGCGAAATCACGTCGTCCTGCGAGCCCGTGCCGCCGGACACGCCGATCGCACCGATCACCTTGCCGCCGGCCATCAGCGGATTACCGCCGCGCGAAGCGATCACGTCGTCGAGCGTGGGCAGATAGACGAAGAACGCGCCTTTGCCGAGCAATCGCTCGAACACCAGCGTCGGGCGGCGATAACGCGCCGCCGTGCGCGCCTTGTGCTGGGAGATCGTTACCGAAGCCCACTGGCAGACGTCGTCCTTCTCGAAATAGATGAGATCGCCGGTCGGGCCGACCACCGCGATGCACATGCCGTGCCAGCCGCGCTTTGCTTCTTCGGCGCGCGCCGCGGCGGCGACTTTCTTCGCGGTCTCGAGATTAATCGGCTCGCCATAGGCCGGCGGATTCATTTGCGCCGGAATATTCTCGTTCGGATTGTTCGGATCGGCCGGCACCTGCGCGAACGCGCCCGTGCTCATCACCAACGCGGCGCACGCGGCGGCCGCGATCATTGTCAGTCGCATCTTTAAACCTCCCAAAGGTCGCCCAGTCTGGCGTTATGATCCCGTCCGTCTGGCACGGGATTATCGTGCGCGAGTATCTTATCGGCGCGTATATCGCCCGGCTATACGGGTGTCGCACGGTCAAGAGCGCGGAATATTTTTCCAGTGTCGGGGTTACGCGCGGGCAGACTGCTGTACCGCCTGTCGGGCATGGTGGCGCTACAGACCGCGAGCGGATAAGGTTGCCGACGATGATGGAAACTGCATTCGAAAGCGCGCTGGCCGCGCGCACGGCCGAGATGCTCGATGCCTGCACCAAGTGCGGCAAGTGCGTTGAGGTCTGCCCGGTCACGGCGCCCGCGGGCGTCGATGCTGCACCGCAAGACGTAATTTCCGGCGTGCTCGATATCGTGCGCACCGGCGATGGTCCGCAAGCTTCCAAGGCCTGGGCGAAAGGTTGCGCGCTCACCGGCGACTGCATCACGGCGTGCGACTACGGCGTCAATCCGCGCTTCCTGCTGGCGATGGCGCGCGTGCGGATGGCGCGGGAGAAGAACGAGCCGCGCGAGCGGCGCAAGCAGGGCGTAGAGAATTTCCGCCTCGTCGCCGACGGCACCAACGTGCTCGCGCGCATGCAGCTCACCGCCGACGAATTGACACGGCTCGGGCAGACCGTGAACGCGCGGCTCGAATCCGGCTCGACCGTGAAAGAGGGTGAGCGGCCGGACTTCGTCTTCTACACCGGTTGCAACGTGCTCAAGACGCCGCACATCGCGCTCACCGCGCTCGATGTCATGGATGCGCTCGGCGTCACTTACAAGGTGATGGGCGGACCGAGCCATTGCTGCGGCGTCGTGCAGGCGCGCACCGGCGATCTGGAAGTGTCGGGCCGCGTCGCCACCAATTCGCTCGACAAGCTCGCAGAAGGAAAGACCGGCGTGATCGCGTGGTGCGCAAGCTGCCACGTGCAGTTCACCGAGACGACGCTGCCGGCGATCGAGAAGGTGCGCGGCTCGCGCCCGTTCGAGATGACGCCGTTCATGCTGTTTCTCAGGACGCGTTTTGCGGACTTGCGCCCGCTTCTGAAGCGGCCGGTGCCGCTCAAGATCGCCTTGCACAAGCATCCGGGCGTGAAAGGCGTCGTCGAGGCGGCGACCGAGCTGCTGAAAATGGTGCCCGGCATCGAGATCG
This sequence comes from Pseudolabrys sp., assembly GCA_035546875.1. Taxonomy (GTDB): domain Bacteria; phylum Pseudomonadota; class Alphaproteobacteria; order Rhizobiales; family Xanthobacteraceae; genus Pseudolabrys. Next base: position 12,855 of record DASZVZ010000118.1, on the reverse strand, counting down.
TCGATTTGCATCAGCCGGCGGTTGGACTGATGAGCAACTTCCTCAACGCGCTACCCGAGTACAAACGCGGGCTGCATCGCGCCGAGCTCGAAGCGGCGGAAGCGGCCGGCGTCGATGCGCTGGTCGCGATCTATCACCCCGATCATCGCGATCTGTGCGCGCACGAGCGCGACTGGCCGTTCAAGATCCTCAATGTGCTCGACATCGTCGCCGAGAGCATGGGCCTGCATCACCCGGACAACTTCAAACGCCTCAAGATCATGCAGGACGCCGACGCCATCGTCGCCGACTGCAAGGATTTGATGGCCGAAAACGGCGTCGATCCGGTCAAGGCCCGCGACATGGTGGTCAAGGCGCTGCTTATCGACCAGCCTTTACCGTTGCGGGGGAAGCCGGTTGACCGCGGGCAGGGTTCCGCCTATATCGCCCCGTCATGAAGACGATTTTTGCAGCCGTTTCGCGCCGCCGCCGTACCGTCACGGCACGGGCGCGCTCGCGCGCGTAAATCCTTCGCCCCCGTGCCGCCGGACCAGACCGCGGCACAGTTCCCGACCTCCTCAAAAGTGTGACGCGGCCCTCCGGCGGTCTATTCCGGAGAATGAGGCCATGTACGTCCCATCCGCCTTCAAGGTTCATCCCGCGCTCGCGCTGGCGTTTGCCGGTGCGCGCGGCTTCGGCCTCGTCATCGCCTGCGACGGCGGACGTCCGGTCGCTTCCCAGGTGCCGTTTTTGGTGGTCGAGGCCGACGGCAAGGTGCCGCGTGCCGTCTTTCACGTCGCGCGCGGCAATCCGCTCGCAGCGCTGGCGCAGAAATGCGCGCCCTGGCTGATCGCGGTGCAGGGCGCGGATGCCTACGTCTCGGCCGACTGGTACGCGAACCGCGATCAGGTGCCGACCTGGCTTTACGAAACGGTGCAGCTCGGCGGGCCGGTGCACGTGCTGCCGGCCGAGCACACGCGGGATCATCTCGACGCGCTGACTGCGCGTTTCGAGCAGCCGCTTTCGCCCAAACAACCGTGGACCAGCGCCAAGCTTGCGCCTGAGCGGCTTGCGACGCTGATGAACGCCATCGTGGTGATCGAGATGCAGGTCGAGACCGTGGAAGCAAGCTTCAAGCTCAACCAGCACAAGTCCGACGCCGACAATATCGCCGTCGCGACCGCGCTTGCCGGGCAGGGCGAATCCGACGCCAAGGCGATCGCCGCGCGCATGGTCGCGCTGCGGCCGCATCTGTTATACGAGAAGCACGGGCAGCCGGCGGCGCCCGTCGAAGGAATGTGACATGGCGACAAAAGCAAGAATCGGCGTGCTGGGCGCCTCGGGCTACACGGGCTCGGAGTTGGTGCGGCTGTTGCTGCGCCATCCGCGCGCCGAGATCGCACTGCTCACCGCCGACCGCAGCGCCGGCAAGGAAATGCGGGAGGTCTATCCGCAGTTCTCGCCGTTCAGCCTGCCGAAGCTGGTATCGATCGACAGCGTGGATTGGGTCGGCGTCAATCTCGATCTGATCTTCTGCGCGCTGCCGCATGCGACCACGCAGAAGGTTGTCAGCGCGATCTTCGGTGCGACGCCGGCCGCAAAAGTCGTCGACCTGTCGGCGGATTTCCGGCTCGCCGATACCGCGGCCTATGCGAAATGGTACGGTCACGAACATCACGCGCCCGACCTGCAAAAGCAGGCGGTCTACGGCCTCGTCGAGGTGCACCGGCGCGAAATCAGACGGGCGCATCTCGTCGCCAATCCCGGCTGCTACACGAGTTGCGCGGAGCTGCCGCTGATCCCGCTGATCGAGGCAAAAGCGATCGACCTCGACGAGATCGTCATCGACGCCAAGTCCGGCATGACCGGCGCGGGGCGGGCGGTGCGGGAGTCGATGATCTTCTCGGAAGTATCGGAAGGCTTCCACGCCTACGGCGTCGGGCATCATCGGCACATGGCCGAGCTCGATCAGGAGTTCTCGCTTGCCGCGGGCCGGGAGGTGACGGTGACTTTTACGCCGCACCTCGTGCCGATGAATCGGGGCATCTTGTCGACCATCTACGTGCGGGGAAAACGCGGCCGGACGGCGGAAGAACTTCATGCGATACTTTTAAAGTATTACGCGAAGGAACCCTTCGTGCATGTCCTGCCGTTCGGCGAGACGCCGCAGACGCGGCACGTGCGGGGCTCGAACATGACCTTCATCGGCGTGGCGAAAGACCGCATCGAAGGCCGTGCCATCGTCATTTCGGCGCTCGACAATCTGGTCAAGGGCGCCTCCGGTCAGGCGGTCCAGAACATGAACCTCATGCTCGGCTATCCGGAGACCATGGGGCTCGAGCAGGTTGCGCTATTCCCGTGAGTTCCATGTCGATTTCGCCCCCGCCGCCGCCCGGGTATGACAGAACTGACGTGGACTGACCACGGCGGCGCGGGATAATGCGCGCCGGGATCCTGGAGTGATTCTTAGGTCGTCTGGCGGAATACGCTCTGCAACAAGGTCAGCGGTCGATGTTCGACGTTAGCAATCAGCCGCCGCCGCTTGAGCCGTATAATCTTTTTACGAGCGACACCATTCTTTCTGAAGCGGTCAAGCGCGAGGGCGCGGCGTGGGCGGCGCCCGAGCTGACCGCGCTCGGCGAGAAGCTCGGCGAGCCGGAAACGATCAAGGCCGGCTTCGACGCCAACAAGTACGCGCCGGTTCTGCGCACCTTTGATCGCTACGGACACCGCATCGACGAAGTGGAGTTCCATCCCGCCTGGCACGAGCTTATGACGATTGCGCTCGGCGCCGGCCTGCACTCGAGCCCGTGGGCGATGCCGAAGCCCGGAGCGCATGTTGCGCGCGCCGCCGGCACCTACATGATGGGGCAGATCGAAAGCGGCGTTTATTGCCCGCTCGCCATGACTTACGGCTCCGTGCCAACTTTGCGCCACGAGCCGCTCGTCGCCGGCCAATGGCTGCCGCGCATCTATTCGCGCCACTACGATCCGCGTTTCCGCCCTGCCAGGGAGAAATCCTCCGCGCTCATCGGCATGGGTATGACCGAAAACCAGGGCGGCTCGGATCTGCGCACCAATTCGACGCGCGCCGAGCCTGCAGGGGACGGCACCTATCGCATCACCGGCAGCAAGTGGTTCATGTCGGCGCCGATGTGCGACGCCTTCCTGATCCTCGCGCAGTCGCCGAAAGGCCTGAGCTGTTTCCTGATGCCGCGCTGGACGCCGGGCGGGGAGCGCAACGCGGTGCACATCCTCCGCCTCAAGGACAAGCTCGGAAATCGCTCGAACGCTTCGAGCGAGGTCGAGTTCGCCGGCGCGCATGCTGTGCTGATCGGCGAGGAGGGACGCGGCATCCCGACCATCATTGAGATGGGCAACTACACGCGGCTCGATTGCGCGATCGGCTCGTCCGGCTTGATGCGCCAGGCGGTCGCACAGGCGATCCATCATGCCAAGCGCCGCACCGTTTTCCAGAAGCGCCTCGTCGACCAGCCGCTGATGACCAACGTGCTCGCCGATCTCGCGCTTGAATCGGAAGCCGCGCTCGTGCTCACCATGCGCCTTGCGCGCGCCTATGACGAGACCGACGAGGCCGCGACCGTCTTCCGCCGGGTGGTGACGCCGGCGGCGAAGTTCTGGATCTGCAAGCGCGCCGCCGCGCTCACGCAGGAAGCGATGGAGGTGCTCGGCGGCTCCGGCTACATCGAGGAATGCGTGATGCCGCGCCTCTACCGCGAGGCGCCGGTCAATTCGATCTGGGAAGGCTCGGCCAACGTCATGTGCCTCGATGTACTGCGTGCGGTCGAGCGCATGCCGGCGGCGGGCGACGTCCTGGTCGAGGAGCTGACTGCGGCGGGCGGCAGTGACCCGATGCTGAAATCCTTTATCGGCCGCCTGCAACGCCGGCTGATGTCGCGCGAGCGCGGCGACGAGACGCAGGCCCGCATATTCGCGCGCGATCTGGCGATCGGATTGCAGGCGGCGCTGCTGATCAAGCACGCGCCGCCGGCGGTTGCCGACGCGTTCTGCGTGTCGCGGCTCGGCGAGGAACGGGGCGGCGCCGCCTTCGGCACGCTGCCGCACGGCTCGGCCATGGCTGAAATCGTCGCGCGCGCCGCGCCGCAGGAAGCCGCTTGACGCGGACCGTCTAGAGCTTGCCGAATACCGCGATCGCCAGCGTGACCTGCGCCGCAAATCCGACCGCGAAAGCGAGCGTGCGCAACACCGGAATGCCCATCGTGTAGACGACGACGTGTGCGAGCCGCGCCCAGAAGTAAACCGCGCAGGCAAGCGCGGTGCTCTCGGTCGAATGGCCGCGCGCGTCGAGGATCAAAACCAGGGTCGCGAAGACGACGAGGTTCTCGACGGCGTTGGTGTGCGCGAAGTAAAGCCGCTGCGCCCATGGCGATTGCGGCTTGTCGTTGCGGCTCGGGTTCGCCATCGCGCCCATCAGCCCGCGCACCATGATGCGGTCGAGGATGTAAGGGATCCATAACAGGCCGGTCAGGATGACGGTCAGCGTCAACCACAGCAGTTCTCGTGTCATCGTCGGCTCCTGCTTTGAAACGAAAACAATTTACCGGAAAGATCGGCCGCCGTCTCAGGCGGCCAATGAGGCAATCACAATATACAAGCCGACGGTGATGACGACAGCGGCAAAAACCAGCGATAGCGCGCGTTTATGCCCGGCGAGACGGTGCGACAGGCGAATTCCGATGAAACCGCCGGCGGCGCCGCCCGCGATAAAAAAGCCGGCAAGGCTCCAGTCCACCAGACCGGACCATGCATAGCTCAATGCCGTGGTAACGCCGAACGCCGTGACCGATACGAGCGATGAGCCGATGGCGTTGATCAGCGGCATGGTCGTCGCGCCCATCAATCCCGGCACGATGAGGAATCCGCCGCCGATCCCGAAAAATCCGGACAACAGTCCGACCGCAAAGCCAATGACGAGAAGCAGCGGCAGCAGCCGCGTCGCGCTCTTCCACGTCAGTTTGACATCCGGGTTGCCGCCGTGTGGCCGGGGTCGCAACATCGCGGCGCCGGTTACGATCATGAGAAGGCCGAACAGGATCAGGAGGCGGCGGCCGTCCATCAGGATGCCGAGACGGGCGCCGATCGCCGCGCCGGCAATTCCCGCTCCGGCAAATACCAGCGCGCACGGCCATTTTACGCTGCCGGTGCGCGCATGACCGAAAAGATTAAGTGCGGCGCTGGCGGCAACAGCAATCGCACTCGTGCCGATCGCGACATGCGGCGAGGGGACCCCGACCGCATAGATCAGCAGAGGAACGGCAAGGATCGATCCTCCTCCGCCAATCAGTCCCAACGTAAAGCCGACCAGGCCGCCGGACCCGATTGCCAAGAATATCTGTCCGGCGTCCATCTGCGGTCAATTCGTGCGCGCGAGCGCGCGCCGGTTCCACGGCATCAGCGACAGGAGCCGCGCCATACCGCAAAAGCCGCTCACGCCGGCAAACAGCAGGCCGGCGCCGACCGCCGCGGACAGCCCATAAAACGCAGGCGCGACCAGCAAGCCGAGCAGCGCGCCGATCAGGACAAGACTGCCGGCCGCGATTTGCACCTGCCGCATGATGTCGATCGGCTGGCGGCGATCGAGAGCGACCGGCAGACCTGCCTTCTTCCAGGCATCGAGGCCGCCGTCGAGCACATAGGCGTCGCAACCGCGCGCAAAACCGGCAAGACGCGGAGCATTGCCGCGCGTCCGCGCGCCGGAGCGGCAATGGAAGATGAGGATGTCATCGCCGCGATGGGCGGGATTGGCGCCGTCGATTGTGCTCAGGGCGTGATGGCGCGCGCCGGGAATGTGTTCGCGGGCATATTCGTCGGCTTCGCGAATATCGACGAGCAGCGCGCCACCCTTGATCAGTGTCGCGGCCTTCTCGGGTGTTATGGTTTTTAGTTCGGGCATTTGTTCGCTCCATCAGGGGCAGTAGATGTCTTTGAGCAAAGCGAGGACGCGGGCCGCGCGCCGGTCGCCGATGCGGTAGTGGATCGTCTGGGCGTCACGTCGCGTGGCCACCAGCCCTTCTTCGCGCAGTTTGGCGAGGTGCTGGGACAAGGCGGATTGCCCAAGATCGCCGGCCTCGACCAACTCGCCGACCGACATTTCTCCGCCGGCCGCGAGGCGGCACAGGATCAGAAGCCGCTGTTCGTTGGCGAGCATTCTCATCAGCCGCGCGGCATCGCCCGCCTTTTTTTCAAGGTCGGCGAGGTCGCGACTCTTGGTCCTGGACAGCAGCGCCATGGTTGCTCCTTAAATTAGATGTTGCTAAATTAGCATCAGCTAATATATTTGTCAAGACAGAGTTCAGAAGGAACACAGCCATGTCCCCGTCAAACCCTCTCGGAATTCGGGCGTTCTTCGACGAGCCCACCAATACCGTCAGTTATCTGATCTGGGATCCGGCGACGAAAGAGGGCGCTGTAATCGATCCTGTGCTCGATTTCGACCACCGCTCCGGCAAGGCGAGCGTGCGCTCGGCCGACGCCATTCTTGCCGCCGCGGCGCAAGCCGGCATCACGATCGGAAAGGTGCTGGAGACCCACGCCCACGCGGACCATTTGTCCGGCGCGCCCTACATCAAGCTCAAGACCGGGGCGAAAGTGTGTATCGGCGAGCACATCCGCGCTGTGCAGCGCATCTTCCGCCCCGTGTTCAATGCACAAGATGTGTCGGGTGAGGGCAGCGAGTTCGATCATCTGTTCAGGGATGGCGAACGCTTCAAGATCGGCACGATCGACGGCGAAGTAATCTACACCCCCGGCCATACGCCGGCCTGCGTTTCGTACAAGATCGGCGACGCCGTCTTCGTAGGCGACACGCTTTTTATGCCGGACTACGGGACTGCGCGCGCCGACTTCCCCGGCGGCGACGCTCGCGCGCTATATCGGTCGATTCAAAGGCTGCTGGCGCTTCCGCCGGAAACACGGCTGTTCATGTGCCACGATTACAAGGCGCCCGGCCGCGATCATTACGCATGGGAGACGACCGTCGCGGAGGAACGGGCGCGCAATCTGCACGTCCGTCAGGGTACCCGCGAGGAGGAGTTCGTTGCGATGCGCAACGCGCGGGATGCGAAACTCGCGGCGCCGTTGCTGCTGCTGCCGTCGATTCAAGTCAACATCCGGGCCGGCAATTTTCCGCCGGCGGAATCGAACGGCGTGCACTATCTCAAAGTGCCGGTAAAACTTGTGTCGTGACAGGTTGCATCAAAGAGCCGCAGCGTCAGCTTTTGTCTTTGACGTAAGAACCGGGCGCGTCCTCGATCGGTTTGTGCGTGCGGCTGCCGACCTTGCGCGCCGGCACCATCTTCTTGTCGTGCTCTTCGATCCAGGCGAGCCAGTCCGGCCACCACGAGCCGGGATGGGCCTTGGCGTGCGCGAGCCATTTGTCGAGATCGTCGCCGTGCGGCTTCAGCCCGGTCCAGTATTGGTATTTCTTCTTCTCCGGCGGATTGACCACGCCGGCGATATGACCGGATGCCGCGAGCACGAATTTCACCGGGCCGCCGAAATATTTCGAGCCGGCGAGCACTGACTTTGCCGGCGCGATGTGGTCCTCGCGCGTCGCCAGATTGTAGATCGGCACCTTGATCTTCTTCATGTCGAGCTTCACGCCGGCGATTTCCATCTTGCCTTTGGTCAGCGTGTTGTCGAGGTAGCAGTTGCGCAAATAGAACGAGTGGTTCGCGGCCGGCATGCGGGTTGCGTCCGAATTCCAGTAGAGAATGTCGAACGGCAGCGGCTTCTTCCCGCGCATGTAATTGTTGACGACGTATGGCCAGATCAGGTCGTTCGAGCGCAGCAAATTGAACGCCGTCGCCATGCGCGAGGCCTCGAGATAGCCCTGTTCGTTCATGTGCGCTTCGAGCGCCTTGATGCGCTCCTCGTCCACGAACACCATCAGGTCGCCGGCATAGGTGAAATCGACCTGCGCCGCGAACAAGGTCGTGCTGACCACGCGGCTCTGTTTCTTGGCGGCGAGCCAGGCGAGCGTGATTGTGAGCAGCGTGCCGCCGACGCAATAGCCGACGGCGTGCACCTTTTTCTCGCCGGTGATGTCCTCAATCACGTCGAGCGCGGCGAGGGGCCCTTCGCGCATGTATTCCTCGAAGCTTTTCCCGGAAAGCCGCGCGTCGGGATTGACCCAGGAGATCACAAACACCGTAATTCCGTGATCGACGCACCATTTGATGTAGGATTTGTCCGGCGCGAGATCGAGAATGTAGAACTTGTTGATCCACGGCGGCACGATCAGCAGCGGATGCCGGTGCACCTTCTCGGTAGTCGGCTCGTACTGGATCAATTGCATCAGGTCGTTCTGGTAGACGACCTTGCCCGGCGTCACCGCGAGGTTGCGGCCGACCTCGAACACGGAGTCCGACTGGCGGATCTTCAGATTGCCTTTGCCGGCCTTGATGTCCTCGGTCAGCATGTTCATGCCGCGCACGAGGTTGCCCGCATTCGAATGCAGGGTCTCGCGCAGCAATTCCGGATTGGTCAGCACGAAATTCGACGGCGAAATCGCGTTGGCGATCTGCTTGACGTAGAACTCGGCCTTTTGCCGCGTGTGCGGATCGATGCCCTCGGCGTCCCGCACGAGTTTGTCCGCCCAGCGCGAGGTGAGGAGATAGGCCTCCTTGAGAAAATTGAAGAACTGGTTCGACGACCATTCCGGGTCGGCGAAACGCCGGTCCTTGTTGTCAGGCGCCGCTGCCGCCCGCACTTCTTCGCCTGCCATGCGCTTGACTGTGCCGGCCCACAGATCGAGGTACGCGCGGCCGAGACCGACCTGCAGTTCGATGGCGCGCTGTGGATCCGAAAGCCAGTATTCCGCAACCTGGCCGATCGTCTTGACGATGTCGGTGACGTCCTCGGCGAGATCGGCTTTGATCTTCCCTTCCTCGCGCGGCTTCATGTATGCGGCGAGCGCCTTGCCGCCTTCCTCGACCAGGCGCGCGAGATTGCGCGAAAACGCCTCGATATCGACGTCGCCAATTTTCGCCGGTTGGTCGGTCAGCTTGTCCATGCTTCAGGCGTCCCCTGAGTGAGAAATGGCCCGGAGGCCCGCCGCCCGCAAGTCGCGATTGCGCGGATGGTTTCGCCCGACAAAACAACTTCTTGCCGGCGCTTTAACCACCTTGCTGCGGTCACATTGGGGGGCTAGCGCTGCCGTGGTATAATTCATTGAGTCTACAGCGGTTTCCCCGCTGCGGGGATTTTGGATGCGGCTTCGCTTCGGTCACGCGCTCGTTGTGGCGTTTTTGTCGGTGTTCGACGCCTGCCTGCTTGTCGGGTGCACGGCGGCGGGTGTCGGCGACCAGCTTTCGCCGGAAATGGGCGGCCTGCCGACCGGAACGCCCGCGCGGCCCGACGTCCAGTATCAATATCCGGCGGTCCATGACATGCCGCCGCCGCGCCCCGTGCCGGCGCTGACCGACGAGCAGCAGGGCAGGCTGCAGGACGAGCTGAACAGGCTGCGTGACCGGCAGGAAGGCCTCAACGCGCAAGCCTCCAAATCCGCCGCCAAGCCGGCGGCGAAGCCGAAACCGGCCGCAAAAAAGAAACCATCCGGTCCGAACGTCACCGGGCAAACCGGTGGCGCAAAGACCAACCCGTGATACAAGCCAGCCGGGGTTAATCCGCCCGCGGCTGAGAGGAAAGGCCGCAGGACTACAGGTCTGAACCGATGGAAGACTTTTACCGCATCCGCCGTTTGCCGCCCTATGTGTTTGAAGAGGTGAACCGGGCCAAGGCCCGCGCGCGCAATCAGGGTGCCGACATCATCGACCTCGGCATGGGCAATCCGGACTTGCCGGCGCCGGAACACGTCATCGAGAAGATGAAGGAGACGCTCGGGAAACCGCGCACGGATCGCTACTCCGCCTCGCGCGGCATTCCGGGACTGCGCCGCGCGCAGGCCGGATACTATGCGCGCCGCTTCGGCGTGAAGCTCAATCCGGACACGCAGATCGTCGCGACGCTCGGCTCCAAGGAAGGCTTCGCCAATGTCGCGCAAGCGATCACCGCGCCGGGCGATGTCGTGCTCGTGCCCAATCCGAGCTACCCGATCCACGCTTTCGGTTTCCTGATGGCGGGCGGCGCGATCCGCTCGGTGCCCTCGGAGCCGACGCCGAATTTCTTTCACACGCTCGAGCGCGCGATCACGCATTCGATCCCGAAGCCGATTGCGGTGGTCGTGTGCTATCCGGCCAACCCGACCGCCTACGTCGCGAGCCTCGATTTCTACAAGGACCTCGTCGCGTTCGCGAAGAAGCACAACATCCTGGTGCTCTCGGATCTCGCCTACGCGGAAGTCTATTTCGACGACAATCCGCCGCCGTCGCTGTTGCAGGTTCCGGGCGCGATCGACATCGCGGTGGAGTTCACGTCGTTATCGAAGACCTACTCGATGCCCGGATGGCGCATGGGTTTTGCCGTCGGCAACGAGCGCATCATTGCCGCGCTTGCGCGCGTGAAGTCGTATCTCGACTACGGCGCGTTCACGCCGGTGCAGGTCGCGGCAACCGCCGCGCTCAATGGACCGGATGACTGCATCAAGGAAATGCGCGAAATCTACAAGCGTCGCCGCGACGTGCTGGTCGAGAGTTTCGGCCGCGCCGGCTGGCACGTGCCGTCGCCGCGCGCGTCGATGTTCGCCTGGGCGCCGATTCCGGAGCCTTTCAAGAGCCTCGGCTCGATCGAGTTCGCGACGCTTCTGGTCGAGAAGGCGGAGCTTGCGGTCTCGCCCGGCATCGGCTTCGGTGAATACGGCGAGGGTCACGTTCGCATAGCGCTCGTCGAGAACGAGCAGCGCATTCGCCAGGCCGCGCGCAACGTGCGCCGTTTTCTTGAAACCGGCGCCGAAAAGTTGCACAACGTCGTTCCTCTCGCCACGCGGCGATAATTCCACCGTTCGGGATCATTCGATGGCCGCAGCCCTGAAAGTGGGTGTTGCCGGACTGGGTACGGTCGGCTCCGCGCTGGTCGCCCAGATCGCGCAGCAGCGCGAGATGCTCGCCGCGCGTTGCGGGCGCCGCATCGAGGTGGTTGCGGTCTGCGCACGCGCGAAGGGCAAGGACCGCGGCTTCGATCTCGGCAAGATGAAATGGTTTTCCGATCCGGTCGCGCTCGCGCGCGACGACGGCATCGACGTCTTCGTCGAGCTGATCGGCGGCGCCGGTAATCCGGCCAAGGCCGCGGTCGAGGCCGCGCTGTCTTCCGGCAAGTCCGTCGTCACCGCGAACAAGGCGCTGCTCGCCGCGCACGGCGTCAAGCTCGCGACGCTCGCCGAGAAGAAGAACGTCGCGCTCAATTTCGAGGCCGCGGTCGCAGGCGCCGTGCCCATCGTCAAGACGCTGCGCGAAGGGCTGTCCGGCAACACGATCGAGCGGATCTACGGCATCCTGAACGGCACCTGCAATTACATCCTCACGCGCATGGAGCAGGAGAAGCTCGGCTTTGCCGAATGCCTGAAGGAAGCGCAGCGCCTCGGTTATGCGGAGGCCGATCCGTCCTTCGACATCGAGGGCCATGACACCGCGCAGAAGCTCTCCATCCTGGCGAGCCTCGCTTTCGGCACGCGCGTCGATCAGAACGCGGTGTATGTCGAGGGCATTTCCTCCATCACGCCCGCCGATCTCGCGGCCGCCGACGAACTTGGCTACCGGGTCAAGCTGCTCGGCGTCGCGGTGCGCACGCCGAAGGGCATCGAGCAGCGCGTGCATCCGACCATGGTGCGCAAGGACGCCGCGATCGCGCAGGTGATGGGCGTCACGAACGCCGTCACCATCGACGCCGCCGGCATCAATCCGCTGACGCTGGTCGGCCCGGGCGCGGGCGGCGCCGCGACCGCTTCCGCCGTGCTCGCCGACATCTGCGACATTGCGCGCAAGCCTGACAGCAGCGCGCACGTCGCGCCGTTCGGCCGCCCGGCGAGTCTGCTTGCCGCGGTGCGCAAGGCGCCGATGCAGCGCCACGAGGGCGGCTACTACATCCGCCTGCTGGCGCGCGACAAGCCCGGAACCGCGGCGACCATTGCCAAGCGCCTTGCCCAGCAGGAGATTTCGCTGGAATCCATCGTGCAGCGCCATGCCAAGCAGGACACCGCCGAGAAGGCGCCGAGCGGTTCCGTCCCCGTAATCCTCATTACCTATGCGACAAGTGAAGACGCCGTGCGCAAAGCCCTTGCGGCGGTGGGGCGCGATAGGGTGATCTCTGGACGGCCGCAGGTGATCCGGATCGAGAAGAACTGAGCCGCGGCACGCACGATCCCCAAGCGTGGGAACCGGTCGTCGGGATCATGCGTCAATCAAGTAGGGGAACGCGTTCATGCCGTCGCCGATCACCGTCCAGCCCAACCTCCTGCTGGAACGCATCCTGACCATCGAGATCGTGCGCGTGACGGAGCGCGCCGCCGTCTCCGCCGCGCGCCTGCGCGGACGGGGGCAGGAGAAAGCTGCCGATCAGGCCGCGGTCGACGCCATGCGGCGCGAGCTCAACAAGCTGCCGATCGACGGCACGGTCGTGATTGGCGAGGGCGAGCTTGACGAGGCGCCGATGCTGTTCATCGGCGAGCAGGTCGGCAACAAGGCCGGCCCCAAGGTCGACATCGCCGTCGATCCGCTGGAAGGCACGACGCTCTGCGCCAAGAACATGCCGGGCGCGATCGCCACGCTCGCCATGGCGGAAGAGGGGACGCTGCTGCATGCGCCCGACGTCTACATGGACAAGATCGCCATCGGTCCCGGCTATCCGAAAGGCACGATCGATCTCGACGCGCCGCCGGCGGAAAACATCCTCAACCTCGCCAAGGCCAAGGGCGTGAAGCCGGAGAACATCACCGCGATC
>DASZVZ010000117.1:0-42499 GCA_035546875.1 Pseudolabrys sp. | reverse complement strand
GGCGATGGCACCCGCCAGGAACAGGCCGGGGCGCAATTCAAAGATACTGATCAAGAGCACCGCGCCCGCGCAGACGGCGGCGACCCAGACGTCCCAAGGGATCAGCTTCAGCATGGCGCCTCGCAATCCGGGCACCTGCGGCGGGGGGACAAAGCATCCTACCGACGCGAAAGGCGTCCGGTAGGAGTCATCAGCCTTGTGGCGGTCAGGCCCGCGGCGGTTCTCGGGGGACCCCATCCCCATCAACTCTGGCACAAGCATAGGCTTACGCGAGAAACGATCAATACCCGCGCGGCGATAGATAATGGCCGGGCGCGGCCACGGTCCGCCTGGAACCCGGTCGCTCATCCTACGTTGGATACGCGCAATTTCCGCTTCATTTCATTTGGAGGCTGCCATGGCCAACCCTCGCAGTACGGCCAGCATAGCTGGTCATCCAATCCATCCGATGTTGATACCGTTCCCGATCGCCTTCTTCGTTTCGACGTTCGTTGCCGATCTCATCTTTTGGCAAACCCAGAATGTCGCTTGGGCAAACGCCACACTGTGGCTCCTCGGCGCCGGTTTGGTAATGGCGGCGCTCGCTGCAGTGATGGGCCTGATCGATGTTCTCAGCGATGTTCAAATTCGAAATCTCAACGATGCCTGGCTGCACGCCGGTGGCAATGTCATCGTGGTGCTGATCGAGCTCTACAATTGGTATTCCCGCTACGAACACGGCGGCGCGGCTATCGTGCCGACAGGACTGATCCTTTCGCTGATCGTGACTTTGATTCTCCTGTTCACAGGCTGGAAAGGATGGGAGATGGTCTATCGGCATCGCGTCGGCGTGGCTGATTTTGACCGCAGCCCTTGAATCACTTGCGGCCGAATGCGGCCGCTTGCTGCATAATGGTCGGGCCGTGCGGAAATCCACACGGCCCGTGTACATCCTGGCTCAGGGGGCGACGGGAATGAGCGCGGATGATCAAAGCTGAAACGATTTGCACAAGGCAGGAGTTCGAGTCTTACAAGATATTAATTTTGTTGGGCCGGCCCGCCGCTGTTCTCGGGCTGCGGGCGTAGTCTTTTTTGAGCCGCAAGCCGTAACTTGCGAAGGCGGACCGTATTGTTTCTTGCCGCTTCTTCTCGCGCACGATACTCACGCATGGCCTGTTCGCCATCCGCGGCTTGCTTCTGCCGCCGGCGTTCGCGGGCAAGGGTAACAGGGTCGGCCATCGCTCTAGGTTCTGGAGATGCCGAGCGTCGTCAGGACGCGCTGGCTTATGATGGTGGGATCGGTTTCGCCGGTTCTGGCGATTTCGATCACCCGCTGGGCAATGGCCTCCTGCACGAGGAGAGGTTGGCCTCTGGCATGCAGATTTTCGATTATCATATCAAATGCTTGTCCGATCGCGACGGCCGTCCCGGGATCGAAAGACGCCTGCTTCAGCAGCGGGATGACGGGTGCCGACATGAGTCACCATTTCGAACTTAACGATCGACGGACGGTAAAGTTCAGTCAAACCGTCACGATCAAAACGTTCGCGCTTGGCGATTCAACCTCATCGGTATTTGGTCAGCACAGTCTCGCTGTTCTCGCATTCCGGGCACTCGAACGTGCGCGTGTCGTGATCGGGTTTGTCCGGTTCAACGCGCGTAAGCCACATCAGCGCGCCGCACTTTGGGCACGGCGGCCGCTCGATTGGCGGAATGACGGGATCGAAAATATCCGAGTGGGGCATTGGCGCTCCTCCTCCTGTTGCAGGCGGGAGCGCGGAAGCGTCTCTCAGCCACCAGCGCCTGTAGGCGGTGCCTTCGGCCGGTGATGATCAAATTTGCGCCGACGAAGGCAAAGAGTCGAGCATCAAAAGACATTGCGATGCAAAATGTATCGGAGGGAATGCAGGCCCGATGGGGAACCGCTTGAGCATCAGCGGGTTAGCTGACGCGATTGCGGCGCTGCTCCCAAGCACACTTTCGTCCCTGCAACACGGTCGGGTCCGGGCTGCTCTCCATGTACGTTCGTGAGGCCATCAAGCAGAAACTTGAGGATTTGACGGGCGTTGCCCGCCCTTCGGCGCGCAAGGTGAAGAGCCGCATCAACCGGCGCAAGACCGAACGGCATCGTTTAAAGGACGACGGTCTCATCCCGAATAATCCAAAGCTTCCCCTGATCGTTTACCGAAACGCCGCGCGCCTCGCGGGGTTGAGCGATCCGGCCGCCCTGTTCGAGGAAATGTTCGCCACCAATGGCTGGGGAGACGCCTGGCGAAACGGCATTTACGACTTCGTCCACTACCACCCGCGCACGCACGAAGTGCTCGGTATCGCGCGCGGTCGCGCCGAGGTTCGCTTCGGCGGCGAGAATGGAAAAGTTCTGCGGCTGCGGCGCGGAGATGTGGTGGTGCTGCCGGCGGGCACCGGGCACCAGGCGTTACGGGCAAGCGATGGCCTTGTGGTCGTCGGCGCGTATCCGCCCTCCGGAAAATACGACGAGTTCAAGGGGTCGAAAAAAGAGCACGCGCGCGCCAGGAGGATGGTCCCGAAAGTGCCATTGCCGGAGAAAGATCCCGTATACGGTGACGGCGGAGCGGTTTCGCGCGCGTGGCGAGGCACGCATGCGCGAAAAAAGCGCTGATGCGCGCCGCCGATCCGGCCAGCGAGGACGGTCACGAAATAGCGGCGTCGTTCTGGAACCCGGCCGGCGGTTGCGGGTTGATGCTGTCGGTGGAGGGCGGAATGGCGAAAGCGCGCAAATTGTCAAAACGCACACTGATCGAGCCGCACCGGGGCGACAAGCGCTACGTGCGGCGGAAAAAAGGACGTTTCACGAGGAAACAAGTGAGCGTCGGCCGCTCGCTTGCGGCCGACAAGCGGACGCATGCCAGGCGGAAGGTCAAGCCCGGACAGGGCGACCTCGGAGACGTTGCGCGATGAAAGACGATCGTGCCCCCGACCCGCGGTCGGGTGACATGCCGCATTCCGTCGTCTTCGACCCGATAATTCCGCCGGTCGAACGCCCGATGTGCACGCTTTGCGGCGAGCTCATGTGGTTGACCCGGATCGAGCCCGACAAGCCCGATCACGACCGCCGCACCTTCGAGTGTTCGGAGTGCGAGAATATCGAGACGGTCGTCGTCAAGTTCAAATAGCGAGCGTCACACAAGCTGGAGCCTGCGCCGCGCGATTTCGCTTGCGCGCGTTCGCGCTCAGTTCGGGCGAAGCGCCTTGCGCGCGCAGTCACGCAACAGGATAGGGTCGCGGTGACCCGCCTCGACGCAGCGGACGATCTCCTGCGCGACGATATTGCAGAGCGGGTCGTCGTTCGGCTTCAAGCCGAGCTCGACGCACACTTCGTCGAAAGCCGCGCGCATTTGTGCCGCTGTCTCGGCGCTGAAGCGTTCGTGGGTGAAGAGTGCGTAAGGCATGCTACCCAACGCGGGCGGTGTTCCGCAGTTCCGCGGGGCGGGGAATTTGATGAGATTGAAACAATCGCTCACGCATCGGACGCAAGCGTCAGTCCCAGCAGCAGATAGCTCCACGACTTGCCATGCGAATCGAGATTGAGCGAGGCGTTGACGCCGCCTTCGAGCGAGTCGCGCAGAACGAAATTCAATCCGTGGAGATGGTCGATCTCGTAGCGCGTGACCTTGCCGCGCACGAGATTCGGGAATTCGCGCTCGATGCGCTCCGCCGTCAACGTGCGCTTGAGCAGCCCGTAATCGGCGGGATCGTAGACCCACACGTTGATGTTCGAGGTGTTGCCCTTGTCGCCGGCGCGCGCGTGGGCGATGTCGCGCACCAGCCGGCGTTCGTTGCGGCCCGGCACGCTCATGACACGAGCATCTCGATCGTCGGCTTGACCAGCGCGCGGTCGATCAGCAGCGATTTCGTCTCGACCGCGGCGGTGATCTGGCCGCGGAATCCGCCGCCGCCGGCCGGACCGCAGCAC
The DNA here is from genome assembly GCA_035546875.1 of Pseudolabrys sp. Lineage (GTDB taxonomy): Bacteria > Pseudomonadota > Alphaproteobacteria > Rhizobiales > Xanthobacteraceae > Pseudolabrys. The sequence goes on along the minus strand of DASZVZ010000117.1, from coordinate 38,565 downwards.
AGAAGCGATTCCACTTCCCACAGCATCAGCTCGGCCTGCTCGCGATCGGTCGTGCGCAGCGCGGCATGCACGCGCACGTCCTCGCTGTCGTTGCCCGATGCCCCGGCGGTGGCGAACAGCGAGCTTGCGCCGATGAGATCGACGCGCACGTTCGTGTCGATGCCGTACACGGAAGCGAGCCGCTCGCGCACCACATCGCAGGCGAGCCGTCCGCGCATCGTGGCGGCGGGGCCCGCATAGCTGACGCCGGCCTCGGCGAGGAAGCCGGCGTCGAAGCCGACCGTGACTTTCAGCCGTTGCGGGCGCGCGCGGCCGCCGGCATTCGTGACGCGCACGCGGTCGCTCTCGATCTCTTTCACATCCACGCGGCTGAAGTCGGCGGTGACGTCGGGCGTGAGATACGCGGCCGGATCGTGCACTTCGTAGAGCAGTTGCTCCTTCACCGTCGCCGCGCTGACGCGGCCGCCGGTCTTCGGCAACTTGGTGATGACCGCGCTGCCGTCCGCGGAAACTTCCGCGATCGGATAGCCGCAGGCCGCAAGATCCGGCACGTCCTTGACGCCGGGATCGGCAAAATAGCCGCCGGTGATCTGCATGCCGCATTCCATCAGATGGCCGACCAGCGATCCGGCGCCGAGCAGGGCATCGTCGCGCCAGCCGTAGCGGGCGATCAGCGGCGCGAGATACATCGACGGATCGGCGAGCCGTCCGCCGATGATCACGTCCGCGCCTGCTTCGAGCGCGGGAAGGATGGCGTCGGCGCCGAGATAGGCGTTCATGCCGACGATCGGCCGGTGAATGTCGGCGACGGTGCCGGGCTCGTCCATGAACGGCGTTGCAGGGGAGACGAGGGCGGTGATGTCGTCGCCTTCGATGCAGGCGATCTTCAGTCCCGTAAGGCCGATGTCGCGCGCGATGTCGCGGGTCTTTTCGGCCGCGGCGCGCGGATTGGCGGCGCCCATGTTGCTGACGATGACGGTGCCGGCGGCCTTGCACGCCGGCAGCAGCGCGCGCATGCGGCGCTCGAGGTGGGAATTGTAGCCGCGGCGCGGATCGGCCATGCGGTCGCGGTGCGCAAATGCAATCGTGCGCTCGCCGAGGCACTCGAGCACCATGACGTCGAGCTCGCCGCGCCGGGCGAGGTCGACGGCGGGATCAAGCCGGTCGGAGGAAAAGCCCGCACCTGTGCCGATGCGGAAAACGCCGGAAGCCTTTGTCATGCCGGCAATCTTGGCGGCGAACCGCGTCGCCGCCAAGGGCTTCCGACTGGCCCGGGCTTACTTGCCGGCTTCCTTGATCGCGGTGGCAAGCAGGCTCGTGCGCTGGTTCCACTGAAACTGGCTTTGCACCAGTTGCAGCGCGATCAGCGCGGTGGCGCCGAGGCCTTGCGCCTTCTGCGTGAGCTGCGCGAGGCATTCGTCATACGAATGCTCGTTCACGCCCTCGACCGAGGCATAGACGACGCCAAGCTCGACGGCGCCGGGCGGGAGAGTGGTCAAACTGCTGATGCGCATGATCCCCTCCTATTGCCCTTTGTCGACCTGGTCGAAGACTTTAAGCACCGTTTCGAACGGCGCTGGATCGATCGCCAGCGGTCCCTGAAACGGCCGGCTGAACAACGCCGCCATGAACAGCATTACGCCGATCAGCGCCGACATGAGAGCGACGCCCAGCACGTGCAGCCAGGCGACTTCCATGAAGACGATGAAGCTGAGCGCAACGGTGAGCGCGCCGCCGACAATGATTCCGATCCACATGACTTTCGACAAGGATTCGGCGGATTGCGCGTAGCGCTTGTTGCGGTTGAGCACCATTTGCGAAAACGTCATGAGGAATTGCCCGGAGACGAGCTCGCGCGATTTGTTGGACGGCGTCATTTCCGAGAACACGCGGATGATTTCGTTGGTGTCGCGCCCGGCCTCGGTGTTGCGCTCGCCGTGAGCGAAGGCTTCCCAGCGTTCGACCACGTGCTCGGCGTAGGAACGAATGTAATGCCGAATTTCATCGCCGTGCTGCTGCTCCATGACGCGCGTCTGGCGGTATAGCGGCACAAGGAGGGCTGCTTCCTCGGCGGTGTTGGCGCGCGCGCTGTCGTAGAATTCCCATTCGGCGACGACGGTGAAGCCGAGCAAGACCGCGTAGATGACGCCTACGGTCAGGAACATCGGGACCAGGACGTCGTTGTGGCCTTCGCGTACGTGGCGGTGCACGATCTTGCGGCCGATGAGCACGCCGACGACTGCGTAGACAATCGCCCCGCCGATAAAGACCGCGGCGTAAAGCAGCTCGCTCATGGGCGGCTCCCGCCGCCCACGCGACATTCGTTGATGATCATTTGGTCCCCCAGGACAGCGTTGGCTGTCAAACCCCCGTCAGACAGCGGGGGAAGTAAATACGCTGCCGGGGCGGCGGTAAAGCTGCCGCCGCGTAAAAAGCGCCGCGGCGAGGGGCGTCACGCGGGCCTGATGAAGGTGCCGTTCTGCAATTCGGCGACCGCCTGGCGCAATTCGTTTTGCGTGTTCATCACGATCGGCCCGTACCAAGCGACCGGCTCCTCGATCGGCTTGCCGGAGACGAGCAAGAAGCGGATGCCTTTCTCGCCAGCCTCGACGACAACCTCGTCGCCGCGGTCGAACATGACGAGCGAACGGTCGCCGACCGGCTCGCGGAAGAGGATCTCCTCGCCGCCGACCTGTTTTTCGGTGAGCACGCCGAACGGCTTTGACGCGTAGGCGAACTTGCCGTCACCCTCGAACACGTAGGCGAAGGCGTGGCGCTCGACCTCGACCTTGAGCGTCTTGCGCTTTCCGGGCGGCACGTAGATGTCGAGATAGCGCGGATCGGCGGCGACGCCTTCGACCGGACCTTTCTTTCCCCAGAACTCGCCGCACACGACGCGCACGCGCGTGCCGTCGTCGTCGGTGATTTCCGGGATCTCGGCGCCCTTGATGTCCTGATAGCGCGGCGCGGTCATCTTGAGCGAGGAGGGCAGGTTGGCCCAGAGCTGGAAGCCGTGCATGCGGCCTTGCGCGTCGCCTTGCGGCATTTCCTGGTGCATGATGCCGCGGCCGGCGGTCATCCATTGCACGTCGCCGGCGCCGAGCGTGCCGCGGTTGCCGAGTGAATCGCCGTGCTCGACGGTGCCGTTGAGCACGTAGGTGATCGTCTCGATGCCGCGATGCGGATGCCACGGGAAGCCGGCGAGGTAATCGGCCGGCCGATCGTTGCGGAAATCGTCGAGCAGCAGGAACGGATCGGTCTCGGCGGTTTCGCCGAAGCCGAAGGCGCGGCGCAATTTCACGCCGGCGCCTTCCATCGTGGGTTTCGACTGCGTGATGCTTTTGACAGGACGGATGGACATTGGATCGTCTTTCCTTATGTCATGAACATATCATGCCGCGGCCTCGGCGCGCGCCTGGGCAAAGCGCGCGGCGAAGGCGGCGAAGTTGTCGATGAAAGTTTTCAGGAACGCGCGCACGTTCTCGTCGCCGACGCCGCCTTGCGCGTCGATCAATTCCGGCTTGAACGCGACATAGGCCTCGCCGCCGAAGACGTGCATGCCGACGAAATTGCCGAGGATCTGGCGCAGATGCTGCTGCGCGACCGCGGTCGAGATGGCGCCGCCGGACGTGCCGGTCGTTGCCGCCGGCTTGCCGGTCCATACGCTGGTGCCGTAGGGACGGCTGCCCCAGTCGATGGCGTTCTTGAGCAGAGCGGGGATCGACCGGTTATGCTCCGGCGTCACGAACAGGAAGGCGTCGCATGTCGCGGCTTCAGTCTTGAAGCGCTTCACGGGCGCCGGCAGGTCGCCCTCGAGGTCCTGATTGTAAAGCGGAAAGTCGTCGACCTTGAGGAACACCGCCTCGAACCTGTCCGCCCCGAGGCGCGCGAGCGCCTGCGCGAGCTTGCGGTTGATGGAATCGCGGCGATTGGAGCCGACGACGACGCCGAGCTTGAGCTTTGTCATGGTCATCCCTACCTTGGTAACATATTGATACCTACGCTACATAGGTGACCATGCAACGGCGGCAAGAAGGCACATCGCGTATACCGAGGAACCTGGAGTTGCCCGAGGAGTGCCGGGCGGTAAGCGAGGTGCTCTCGCGCGTCGGCGACAAGTGGACGGTGCTGGTGGTGTCCACGCTCGGCGGCGGGCCGAAGCGATTCAACGAATTGCGGCGCGCGCTCGGATCGATCTCGCAACGCATGCTGACGCTCACCTTGCGCGCGCTCGAGCGCGACGGGCTCGTCACGCGCACCGTTTTTCCGACCATTCCGCCGCGCGTCGACTACGAACTGACGAAGCTCGGCCGCTCGCTGCTGGAGCCGGTGAACGGCCTGAGCGCCTGGGCGCGGCGCAACCGCCCGGCGATCGAGGAAGCGCGGGCCAAGTTCGACGGCGCGGAAAAACGCGGCTAGGCGCCGGCCGCGCCGCCTTCCAGGTCGGCGTGCTTCGTTTCCGGCGTCATCAGAATGGCGACGATCGCCGCGACCGCGTAGATCATCACCAGGCCGCCGATATAGATGTAGGCCTCGTGGATGCCGTAGGAGCGCAGGATCAATCCGGCGACGATCGGAATGAGCCCGCCGCCGTAGACCTGCGCGATCTGATAGGCGGCCGATGCGCCTGAGGCGCGATAGCGCGTCGGGAAATTCTCCGTGTAGAAGGTCGGGATCGCGCCGTAGCCGAAACCGAACACGAAGCCGAAGCCGATCACTTCCGCGAGCACCGCGAGCCAGAAGCTGCCGGTGTTGACGAGGTGGAAGTAGGGGATGGCGAAGATCAGGAACACGATCGCCGCGATCAGCAAGATGGTGCGCCGGTTGATCAGATCGGCGAGAAGCGCGCCGATGATCATGAAGACGAGCATGAAGGCCGCGGCGATGAGCCCGATGATTTCCGGCGTCGAGCCCTTGAAGCCGACGGCTTTCATGTAGCTCGTGCCGAATACGAAGTAGAGAAAGAACGCGCCGCCGAACATCGCGTTGACCAGCGAGGTGCGCAGGATCGTGCCCGGCATATCCTGCCAGACCTGCTTCGCCGGGCTTTCCAGCACCGCTTTTTTCTCCCGGTGCTTCTTGAACAGGTAGCTGTCTTCGGTGCGCGTGCGGATGACGATGCCGACGATGGCGACCAGGAAGCCGATCACGAACAGGATGCGCCAGCCCCAGGCGGTGAAGTGCTCCGGCGTCATGACCGACTTGGTGAAGATCACCGAGCCGAAGCCGAGCAAGAGCCCGATCGGGATGGCGAAGCCGACCCAGGCGCCCCAGAACGCGCGGTATTTCGAATGCGCCGCCTGCTCGACCACCCAGGTCGCGGCGGTGCCGAATTCGGCGCCGAAGCTGATGCCCTGCGCGAGGCGGAAGATGATGAGCAGGACCGGCGCGGCGATGCCAATGCTGTCGTAGGCGGGCGTGAGACCAATGAGCAATGTCGAGACGCCCATCAGCACCAGCGCATAGACCAGCGCGTCCTTGCGGCCGATGCGGTCGGCGAGGTGGCCGAAGATGTAGGCGCCGACCGGGCGGATGATGATTCCGATGCCGTAAACGCTGATCGCGGCGGCAACCGCGGCGAGGCCGGGCAGCTTGAAGAAGATCTCGCCCCAGATGGTGGCGGCGATCACGCCGGTAATGAGGAAGTCGTACTGCTCGATGATCGAGCCGACGATGCTGGCGAGGGCGACTTTGTAGATCTGGTTTTGCGAAGGGTGCGCGGACGCGCCGGACGGAAAGTGTGCAACGGCCTCTGACATGGCGAAGGCCTCGGATGAAATTCGCCCCTCTGGCGCTTAAACCCGCGCGCCGGAACTTTGGTTCCATGCCCAAGCGGGGTGCGCGTGCGCGAAATTTGGAAGTGTCATGGCCGGGTCAAGCCCGGCCATGACGGCTCTTCTCATCCGCGGCCCAAGGATGACGGGGAGAAGTTGTTACGATGCCTTCTCGAGCGGCACGGCGATGAAGCGCGTGGCGTCCGCGGTCTTCACCCGCATCAGCACGGCATGCTTGCCGCTCGCCTTCGCCTCGGTGAGCGCCTTGCTCACGTCGGCCGCGCGCCCGACAGACCTGCCGCCCACGTCGAGAATGACGTCGCCGGCGCGGAAGCCCTGCGCGGCGGCGGGGCCGTCCGGATTGACGTTGACGACGACGACACCCTTGCCGCCGGCGCCGGCAACATCCGACGCAGGCGCGAGCGTGAGGCCGAGATGCGGCACGCCGGATTGCTGCGCGCCGCTCTCGTCGGTGTGCTCGTTCATGGCGGTGCGCTCACCGGGCATGGTGCCGAGCGTCATGGTGAGCTCCTTGATCTGCCCGTCGCGAACGAGCGTGAGCTTTACCGAGGTATCGGGCGCCATGCTGCCGATCTTGCGGGCGAGATCGCGCGAGTCCTTCACCGGCTTGCCGTCGATCGCGGTGATGACGTCGCCGGCGACGACGCCGGCCTTCGCGGCGGGCGAGTTGGCCGTCGGCTGGTCGACGATCGCGCCTTGCGCCTTCTTGAGCCCGAGGCTGTCGGCGATCTCGGCTGTCACGGGCTGCACCTGCACGCCCATCCAGGCGCGCGTGACCTTGCCGTGTTCCTTCAACTGCGCGACCACGGACTTGGCGGTGTCGGAGGGAATGTCGAAGCCGATGCCGACCGAGCCGCCCGAGGGCGAGAAGATCGCCGTGTTCACTCCGATGACGTTGCCGTCGACGTTAAACGCCGGCCCGCCGGAGTTGCCCTTGTTGATGGGCGCGTCGATCTGGATGTAGTCGTCGTAAGGCCCGGAGCCGATGTCGCGGCCGCGCGCCGACACGATGCCGGCGGTGACGGTGCCGCCGAGGCCGAACGGATTGCCGACCGCCACGACCCAGTCGCCGACGCGCGGCGCCTTGTCGGCGAACTTCACGAACGGGAAGCTCTTGTCGGCGTCGACCTTGATGAGCGCGAGATCGGTCTTCGGATCGGTGCCGATCACCTTCGCCTTGTAGGTCGCGCCGTCGTCGGTTTTCACCTGCACGGTCGAGGCGTGGTCGACGACGTGATTGTTGGTCACGGCGTAGCCGTCGGCGGAAATGAAGAAGCCGGAGCCTTCGCCGGTGACAACTTGCCGGCCTTGCGGCATGCGCATGCCGCGCTGGCCGAATTGCCGGAAGAATTTCTCCATCGGCGAGCCGGGCTGCAGCGGGCCGGCATCGCTCTGCTCGTCGTTGCTGCCCATGCCGGTGGTCTCGTCGATGCGCACGCGCACCGAGATCACGGCGGGTTTTACTTTCGCGACGAGGTCGGCAAAGCCGGCGGGCGCCTGCGCGGCGTCGGCGGCCTGCGCCACCGTCGGAGCGATCGGCGAAACATTGAAGCTTGCCGGCGCGCCGGAGAGAAGGGCGGCGCCGAGCACGGCGACCGAGCCGAGCAGCGCGAGCCGCCGGCCCTTGAGAATTTTCGAATTGCGTCCAGTCATGGTCGTCTCCATCGAAATGGTTAAGGCAACGGGGCCTTTCACGCTGATAACGCGTGAGATAGGGGCGCGCGCCTTACGGCGACCTGACGGGCGGATTTAAAGTTCGTAATCGTGGAGAAACGGTAATGCGCGAAGCGCGGATCGTGTGCCGGAAAGCCGGCAAAGCGCACGCATGACCTACTCGCGGCGACTCGCGCGATGCATTACAATGCAATCATGTTCGCTCGCCGTCTTGCCGCGCTGTCCTGTCTTGTGCTGCTCGCCCTTGCGCTCGGCGGCTGCACCAAATGCGGCTGGCTCTGGGACGACCAGAGTCATGCCTGCCATAGCGACCGGGTGAAATAGCGCGCGTTGTTGCGCGCCTACTTGTAGTCCCAGGTCCGCGCCTGCGTCCATGTGAACTTGCCGCCGCCGAGCAGCTTGTTGATGTAGATGCTGACCCAGTTTCCGTGCCCGCACTGCGTAGTCAACAGCGTTTGAAACGCCGGAAGCACTGTCGAGAAATATCCGCCTTCCGATGGATACATTTTGAGCGTGACGACCTGCTTGGCGCCGAGCGTTGCCACGCAATTCGTCGCGTGGACGTTGTTCCAGCCGACCTTCGGAACGAAAGCCGGACGGACCTGAGGCGTCATGTTTCCTGCGGTCGACGGCGGGGGAACGTGCCCCGGGCCGCTGGCCGACGCGGAAGCGTTGCCCTCGTTGGCGAAATCGGGCGGCGAGGTGAGCGCGTTTTGCGCCGCGGCGGCGGCGAGGGACGCCAAAAGTGCGCCGGCGGCGAGGGTGATTGTCCTGGAAGTCATCGAAGTCCCCCGCTGGTGAATCCTTGGCGGCTCACCATTGCTGGTCGACGCGCGATAAAGTTTGATGCAGGTCAACCGGGGGCTAAGGGAAAATACGTAGACGCGCGCCGCGCCGGAAACGCGCGTGCGAAATCAGTTGAAGAAGCGGCGGTGCCGCGAGGAGCGGCCTGTCAGGGCGCGTAGGAAACGAACAGATTGTAAGGACCGATGCGCACCTGGGTGCCGCCGCTGCTGCGTAACTGGAGTTGAATCTTGTGCGCTCCCGGCGTCACGCTGGCGATGACAAATGTCGCCTCGTCCCCGTGCAGGAATACGTCGCCCCAGCGCGCGATCTCCGGCGAGTCGGGAAGGGCGGCGGAGACGCCGTCGAGCGTCACCCGGACATAGAAGCCGGTGGAGTTTCCGCTGGTGTTCGCCCAAAGATGCACGATGACGCAGCTGGCCTTGGTCCCACCCTGCGAGAAATTGACGGTGGATTCGGCAACGGTGACAAAATTTGCGGTGCTGTTGGATGTCAGGGCGTTCGATGCGACGAACGCGACTTTGGATGGTGAGCAGACGCCCCGCGTCGGCACCGCCAGTGCCTGTGAGGACAAGAGCGCCGGCACAAGGCCGGCGGCAGCGACAGCGAGAAAGATATTCCGAAGTCGCGCGAATCGACGTGTCATTGGTCCCCCCAAAAATGAAGCGGGCTCGCCAGGTCTCTCCCGTCGTCCCGGTATCGCGTGGAACCTAGCAGGGGGGTGCGCGGCTCAGAATGAATGTCCCGCCGATTTTATCGCAATTTTATGCGCGCGGAGCACGTGCGGATCGGGGGGTGGGCACGCGGCTGCAAAATATTCAGATAAAATTCCTAGGAAAATAGTCTTGACAGCGTAACGATGCTCCGGTACAAGACGCGCATGCTCCACACTTGCGTCCAGGGAGCGGACGTTAGCCGGAGCGCCGCGCCAGGGAACCGCGCTGCGGTTCCGATCACGAAAATCCGGAACAGCAACAGCGCGCTCCGCATTGTCACGGACCGGTAGCGTCATCACGACCGGCTATGTGACATTACGGAGATATGCGGATGCCCGAATATCAAGGCGGCAATCGCGGTAAGATCGTCGAAACCACAACCGAAGCTCGCGCTGGCGTCACGGGCCAGGGCGGGAGCATTGTGCTGGTTCTCAGCACGCTCGGGGTGATCGTTCTATTCGCGTGCGTCTATATCTATTTCTTCGCGTAAGGGGCGCCGCACCAGCGGCGTTGGGGATATGCCGCGCAGCTCCGGCAAGACACAGTCCGAAAAGCCGTCAGCCGGCGAGCTCACGCTCGGCATCGCGGCACCGGCGGTGCGCAGGGTGCTGGTGGCGAGCCTCATCGGCGCCATCATGCTGATGATCGTGATCGCGGCGTTTACCGTGCGCTGAGGCGCGGCGGCAGCGCGCCGCCGCAATGCAATTAAAACTAAAACTCGATCCGTCCATGACCGACATTCCGGCAACGGCTTTGCGCGCGCGGGAGATGTATTTCGACCATGCGACGGTGCGCGCTATCCGCGCCGAAACGGGATTGAGCCTGGACCGACTCTATTATTGGCTCGACGGCGCGCCGCAGGCGGACGGCGGCACGCTGTTGCCGCCAATCCCGCGCCGCGTTGTCGTGGTGCGGCGCTCGAGCCGTCCTGCAAGGCGCGCCGCGCTGGTTGCCCGCATGATGCGCGCGACCGAAATGCAGGTGCACGAGATCGAGCAGCGGCTCGGCGGCGCAGCCGCGCCGGCCGGCCGCGAGCGCGACGCCCGCACGCTCGCCGTGCTGGCCAAGACGATGCGCGAGCTGATCGCGCTCGACGTCCTCACCGAGGACAAGAACACCGACAATGCCGACGACGATGATGCTCCCTTCGACATCGATGAGCTCCGCCGCGAGCTTGCGCGCCGAGTTGATCAAATACGCCGACGACGGGATGATGCCCGAATTGGGCGCGACGATGGGGGCGCGAAGGGTTCGGCAGATCCTCACCTGTTGGGGCGTCTGGGCTCATGAGCATCAATGCCCGCCGCCGGACAACGACAAACCCTGGTCCACCTGGCTCATTCTCGGCGGGCGCGGCGCGGGCAAGACGCGCGCCGGCGCCGAATGGGTGAGGGCGGCGGCGCTTGCCGACGCCAATGCGCGCATCGCGCTCGTCGGCGAGACCGAGCACGATGTGCGCGAGGTGATGATCGAGGGCGTGTCCGGCCTGCTTGCGGTCCACGCGGAGCGTGAGCGGCCGCAATGGATTCCGACGCGGCGTCGCCTCGAATGGAAGACCGGCGCGGTGGCGCAGGCCTTCTCGGCGGAGGAGCACGAAAGCTTGCGCGGGCCGCAGTTTTCCGCGGCCTGGCTCGACGAACTCGCCAAATGGCGGCAAGCCGAATCCACGTTCGATAATTTGCAATTCGGGCTGCGCCTCGGCGAGCGGCCGCGGCAGGTGATCACCACCACGCCGCGGCCGATCGGTTTGATCAAGCGGCTCATCGCCGATCCGGCGACGGTCGTGACCCACGCGGGCACGGCGGAGAATGCCTACAATCTCGCGCCGGCCTTTCTCGATCACGTGCTCGCGCGCTATCGCGGCACGCGCCTCGGGCGGCAGGAAATTGAGGGTGAGGTCGTCGAAGAACGCAACGATGCGCTGTGGTCGCGCGCGGCGCTGGATGCGTGCCGCGTGGCGGCCGCGCCGAACATGGGCCGCATCGTGGTGGCGGTCGATCCGCCGGCGTCATCGTCGAAACGCGCCGATGCCTGCGGCCTGATCGCGGCGGGACGCGCCGGCGACATTATCTATGTGCTGGCGGACGAGACGCTGTCCGGCGCGACGCCGCAAGGCTGGGCGGTGAAAGCGATCGCGCTGTGGCGGCGGTTGCAGGCCGATTGCCTGGTGGCCGAGGTCAATCAGGGCGGCGACATGGTGCGCGCGGTGATCCGCGAGGCGGACGCGTCGGTGCCGGTGACGGCGGTGCGCGCCACGCGCGGCAAATATCTGCGCGCCGAGCCGGTGGCGCAATTGTACGAACAGGGCCGCGTCAAACACGCCGGCGTCTTTCCGGCGCTGGAAGACGAGATGTGCGATTTCGGCCTCGACGGCCTGTCCTCCGGCCGCTCGCCCGACCGCCTCGATGCACTGGTATGGGCGGTCTCCGCGCTCAGTTTCGGCGCGCGCGGAGAGCCAAGGGTGAGGGGATTGTAACACCCGGATTGCTGCGCGCGTATCTCGAGAATCGGTGCAGGCGCTCGTCCACGTGCTGCAAACAATTGGCGCGGAAATCTACAGCAGCAGCTGCCACAAAGCCGGCCGCTGTTTTTCGACAACCCAGGACAAGGCTACGGCTTTCCTGTGGCGCCGACGCTGCGCGATCTGCTCACCGGTGACGACGCGGAGTATCTTTGAGCGCGCCTAGCGTCTCTTCTTGCGGCCGGCCGATTTTTTCCTGCCGCCTTTCTTCGCTTTCTTCGCGGGCTTGCTGGCCGGCAGCCTAAGCACGACGTCGCCGGACACTGGATCGGTCAATCCAAGGCCGCCGCCGAGATCCTCGAGATGCTGGCGCAAGCCGTCGAGCATTCCGATCATCTGCGGGCGCGCATCGACGAGCTTCTGGAAACTCGCCCATTCGCCCATGATGCAGAACGTGTTCTCGCCGGTCTTGACCAGCGTGCCGCCGCGAAAGCCCTTGAAGCCTGGCCGCGCGGCGCGGTGCGCGTCGATGAATGCCTGTTCGTGACCGGGTTTGACCCGGAAACGCACGATGTTGAACGCCGTCATGTTGCCCCTCCGTTACAACGACCGGCGCCCATGATGCCTCCGGCGCTTTAGCCGCTCAAGCGGCCGGCGGGCGCCAGGCGCGAAAAGGATTCCCATGCTCAATCGTCTCCGACAATTTATCGCCGTGCCCGAAGCAAAAGCGTCCCGAGTGGGACGCATCATCGCGCTGCAAGGCGCGGGCCGCGCGCGCTGGACGCCGCGCGACTATGCGGCGCTCGCGCGCGAGGGTTACGGCAAGAATGCGGTCGTCTTTCGCGCGGTGCGGCTCGTCGCCGAGAGCGTCGGCGCGCTGACGTTCCTCGCCTACGAAGGCGCCGCCGAGCGCGACACGCATCCGCTGCTGGCGCTCATCGCGCGGCCGAACCCGCGCCAGGACGGCGCGGCGTTCCTGGAATGCCTCACCACGCATCTGCTGCTCGCCGGCAACGCCTATATCGAATCCGTCTCGCTCGACGGCGATTTGCGCGAGCTTTACGCGCTACGGCCCGACCGCATGAAAGTCGTGCCGGGGCCGGACGGCTGGCCGCAGGCCTACGAATACACCGTCGGCGGTGCGACCGTGCGCTTCGACCAGAGCGCGAGCGTGCCGCCGAACGTTCCGCCGATCCTGCAACTCACATTGTTCAATCCGCTCGACGACTATTACGGCCTGTCGCCGCTCGAGGCGGCGGCGATCGCGGTCGACACGCACAACGCGGCGGCGGCCTGGAACAAGGCGCTGCTCGACAATGCGGCGCGGCCTTCCGGCGCGCTGGTCTATGACGGTGCGGAGGGCTCGGTGCTCTCCGACGCGCAGTTCGAGCGGCTGAAGAAGGAGCTTTCCGATCAGTACCAGGGCACGGCGAACGCCGGACGGCCGCTGCTGCTCGAAGGCGGGCTCGACTGGAAGGCAATGTCGCTGTCGCCGAAAGACATGGACTTCATGGAGGCAAAGCACGCCGCCGCGCGCGAGATCGCGCTCGCCTTCGGCGTGCCGCCCATGCTCCTGGCGATTCCCGGCGACAACACGTACTCCAATTACCAGGAAGCCAACCGCGTGTTCTGGCGGCAGACGGTGCTGCCGCTGGCAAACCGCATTGCGTCGGCATTGGCGCAATGGCTCGCGCCGGCATTCGGCGCGGTCGCCCTCGCCATCGACACCGACAAGATCGACGCGCTTGCCGCCGATCGCGCGGCGCTGTGGGACCGCGTCACCAAGGCGCCTTTCCTCACGCTCAACGAGAAGCGCGCGGCGACCGGCTACGGCGCAGTGGAGGGCGGGGACGTGTTCTAGCCCGGCGGCTTGCCGGGCATCGGCTCATCCGGCGCGGCGATCTGCGTCGGCAACAGGCAATAGGCGATCACGGCGGAATAGACGTCGCCGCCGGCGGTGATGTCGGCCATGCAGGTCGGCGGCTTGTAGTCGAGATGGAAGGCGAAGCGGCCGGCGGCGTCGCTTTTTGTCGTGTACTTGCCGTCGAGGCTGACCGTCTGGTTCGGCTGCGTTTCGCCGGTCACGGTCAAGGCGCCGTTTTGATAGCGCGAGACGGAAATCCGGATCTCGGCCGAGGCGGCGGTCGCTCCGCAAAATAGCAGGATCAGGGCGCACAGGCTCCGCATGTCAGCCTCCGCGGCTCACGCTTCGTCGCCCGTGTTTTGTTTTAGGCCGGAAGGCCGCCCGCCGCAATGCTTGCCGTGACCCGATGGACGATTTGATCCGCACCTTCAGCGAGCGCGGCGACCTCGCGCATCTCGCGCTGTTCTTGTGGGCGAGTGCGGCGAGCGCGCTCGCCTGGTTCGCCCTGCGCGAATTGGCCGCGGCAAGCCGGCGCTTCGACGATTTCGTGCGCGAGCTCGCGCGGTTCAACGACACATTCAGGAGAAAATGATGGACACGCTTCACACCGTGCTGCGTTCGATCCGCGGCGAGACAAAAGCCCGCCGCGATCATCTCACCGTATTCCGCGAATTTCTCGACCATCTCGACCGCGCCTCGCGCCGGCGCGGCCCGCCGCGCGCGATCAAGGGCGCGAAAGGGAAGGGCCGGCGCGGCAAGCGCTGAGTCACCCTCTCCCCTTGTGGGAGAGGGTGGTCGAAGGCGGCGAAGCCGCCGAAGACCGGGTGAGGGGGCATCTTCGCCTCAGATTGTCCCCCTCACCCGCTCGCATCTCGCATCGCTCGATGCTCGCCGCCCTCTCCCACGAGGGGAGAGGGCACTTTTCTGCACCGCTCCGAGAATTCGTCCATGCTCGCACCGCTGCACCAAGAACCTACCGTCGCTTCCGTGTTCGCGCCGCGCGCCATCATCGAGCCGGATGGCCGCGTCGAAGGCTACGCGAGCCTGTTCGGCGAAATCGACCAGGCGCGCGACATGATGATGAAGGGCGCCTTCCGCGAGACGCTGCAAAAGCGCGGACCGCGCCGCGTGCCCATGCTGTTCCAGCACGATCCGTCAGAGCCCGTCGGCATCTGGCTCGAATTGCGCGAGGATACGCGCGGTCTATACGCGCGCGGACGGCTCATACCCGACGTCAATCGCGGTCGCGAGCTAATTGCGCTCATCAAGGCCGGCGCGATCGACGGTCTTTCCATCGGCTTCCGCACGGTGAAAGGGCGCATCGATCCGAAGACGCGCGTGCGCAGCCTGGCCGCGGTGGACTTGTGGGAAATCTCGATCGTCACGTTTCCGCTGCTGGCGGGCGCGCGCGTGCACGCGATGAAGCAGCTCCCGTCCCGCCCGAAGCTGTCCTTCGCGCGCACGCGCGCCGAGCGGGAGTGGCGCACGATCGCCGCGCGCGAATGCCGCAGCGCGCGAGATGCGACAGTGACGGTGACATATTGACAGCAAAACAGGCGCGCGGACCTAATAACGCACCGTCATCGGCTTTCGCGCGCTGTCGCCGCGGCCCCTTTTGGCAGCGGTGCGGCGTGTAGAAGCGCGCTGCACGGCAGACCAAAGGGGCGACACATGACACTCTCGACACTGGCGCGGTCCATTACGGCCGCGTCGATACTCGGCGTGCTTCCGCTCGGCGCGGCGCAGGCCGGCTCGATCGCGACACCGGTTCTTTTCAAGGGCGCCGGCAATCAGATCATCTGCATCGCCAACAACATCACGAACCAGACGCTCAACGTGACCGTCAAGATCATCGGCGTGCTCGGCAACGACACGCAGACGTGCAGCCTCGATCCCAATGACGGCGGCGGCTGCCAGGCCTTCCGCAACAACGATGCCGGATATTGCGTGATCAGCATGACCGGCTTGACCAATGCGCAAGTCGCGGTGCGCCTGCGCGGCGTGCTGATTTCGCGCAGGACGACGTCGCCGTTCACGACCGACGCGGTCGTGCAGGCGCAGTAGCGATCGCGTGAGCTAAGACTTTCCGCCGGTAAACGCGGCGCGGCTTCGGTCGCGCCGCGCGCCGGCGCGCGCGTCGTTTCAACAGTAATCGCATTCTTATCGAGCGGCTGCCCGCGTGGCAGTGCCGCTGCAATGAACCATGCGTCAAAATTGGCTCGATCAGCACCGCCGCCGCTGGGCGCGCGGCAATGCGCATCTTTATGTTCGCGCCGACGCCTATCTCGGCGATGCGCGGACCAACAAGACGACTTATCCCGAACTGGAAAAAGAAATCGAAGCCAAGTTGGCGAAATACGGCCGATACATTTGGCCGCGCTTTAAGACCTATCGCTTCCTGGCCGCCATCAGGATCGGTGTGAGGCGTACGATTTCCTCGTTCACCAGCGCGGCGAGCGCCTTGGGACCGCGGCGATCCGGCTCGGCGATGATGGCGCCGAGATTGGCGAAGCGGGTCTGCACCGCCGGTTCGTCGAGGCCCTTGTTGAGCGCCGCCGCAAGCTTGTCGATGACGTCCTTCGGCGTGCCCTTCGGCGCGAACACCGCGTAGAACGGCGCGCAATCGAATTGCGGGAAGCCTTGCTCGTATGACGTGGGCACATCCGGCAGCATCGGGCTGCGCTTCTTGGAGGCGATCGCCAGCGCCTTGACGGTGCCGGCGCGGATATGCGGCAGCGGGCCGAGCACCGGATCGCAATCGTAGTCGACGTTCCCGGCGAGGATCGCGTTCATCACCGGCGCCGTGCCGCTGAACGGCACCATCGTCGGCTTGATGCCGATGGCGTTGTTGAGCAACAGGCAGCCGATGTAGGAGACCGAGCCGACGCCGGCGTGCCCCATATTGAGCTTGCTCTCATTGGCCTTGGCGTATTCGGCAAACTCTTTCAGGTTGTTGGCGGGAAAATCCTTGCGGACCGCCAGCAGCTCCGGCTGCTCGGCGATCAGGCCGACAGGCTCGAAGTCCTTCTGCGGGTTGTAGCCGAGATTTGGATAGAACACAGGCGCAACGGCGTTCGTGCCCATGTGGCCCGAGATCAGCGTGTAGCCGTCCGGTTTGGCGTGCGCGGCGCGCTGGGTGCCGATGGTGCCGCCGGCGCCGCCGACATTCTCGACGATGAAGTTCTGGCCGAGATGGCGGGAGAAGATGTCGGCGACGACGCGGCCGGTTATGTCCGCAGGGCCGCCCGGCGCGAACGGCACGATGATCGTCACGGTGCGCGTCGGATAGTCCTGTGCCTGAACGACATTCAATCCGGCGAGCAGCATCAGCGCTGCCGCTGTCCATAATTTTGTCATCGTCCCCTCCCGCGCCGGCTTTGCCGCCGGCTTGCCGCGGCAGCCTGCCATTTTACGCGGGGCGTGGGGAAGGGGGCGGCGCCGCCGCCTGAGCTGACAGGAGCGAACGTAAATCAATGCGTGCAGCCATAGGCGCAGACGGCGAAGACGGTGAGCGCGAGCACGCACAGGATGTGCCAGGCATAGCGCTGGTGCCGCGGCAGTGAGCGCCAACGTTCCTGCGTCTCGCGTTCGTAAGCGTCGAAGGCGCGCAATTCCATGAGCGAATTTTAGTCGAGACACTTCACGCGGTCGCCAGCAAAATGTTTTCGGCCGACGCGCGGAAATAGATTTTACGACCACGCGCGCGATGCGGATGAAAAGAAGTCTGTCGTTCGACGAACGAGAGGACGTTGTTTCGATTTCCCAACCGGGCCCGCGTAGCGCGCGGGCTTTTTGTTTTCACCGATCCACCACTCAACCACGAGGAAAAAGCGAATGGATACGCAGAGCGAACTCGAAACCAAGGCCGGGCTGCCCGGCGAAACGCTGGTGACGCACGGCGACATGATGCGCGCCTTCGAGGCGTTCAAGGACGCCAACGACGAGCGGCTCGCCACGCTCGAGAAGCGCGGCGGCGACGTCGTGCTGGAGGAGAAGCTCGCGCGCATCGACCGCGCGCTCGACACCGCGCAGCGCCGGCTCGACGACATCGCGCTGAAGAATGCGCGGCCGCAGATCGGCCACGACGCAAAGCGCGCACGCGGCGAGCGCGCGCTCGAGCACAAGGCGGCGTTCGAAGCCTACGTGCGCTCCGGCGAAAGCTCAGGCTTGCGCGCGCTGGAAATGAAGGCGCTCTCCGCCGGCTCAAACCCGGACGGCGGCTACCTGGTGCCGCCGGAAGTCGAGACGCAGATCGGCGAGCGCTTGACCGCGATCTCGCCGATCCGCTCGATCGCGGGCAACCGCACCATCAGCGGCAACGTCTACAAGAAGCCGTTCATGACGGCGGGCCCAGCGGTCGGCTGGGTGGGGGAGACCGACGCGCGCACGCAGACGACGTCGCCCACGCTCGACGAGCTGTCGTTCCCGGCGATGGAGCTTTACGCCATGCCGGCGGCGACTGCGACGCTGCTCGAGGACGCGGCGGTCAACATCGACGAATGGATCGCGCAGGAAGTCGAGCAGGTGTTCGCCGCGCAGGAAGGCACGGCGTTCGTGACCGGCGACGGCACCAACAAGCCGAAGGGTTTCCTGAGCTACACGACCGTCGCCAACGCGTCGTGGGCCTGGGGCAACATCGGCTACGTCGCGACCGGCGCCGACGGCGCGTTCCCGTCGTCGGATCCCTCCGACGTGCTGGTCGATCTGGTCTATGCGGTGAACGCGGGCTACCGGCAGAACGGCACGTTCGTGATGAACCGCAAGACGCAGTCGGCGATCCGCAAGTTCAAGGACGGTTCCGGCAACTACCTCTGGCAGCCGCCGGCGGTGGCGGGTGGGCGCGCCTCGCTGATGACCTTCCCGGTGATCGAGGCGGAAGACATGCCGGACATCGACAGTGACAGCTATTCGGTCGCGTTCGGCGATTTCAACCGCGGCTATCTCGTCGTCGACCGCGCCGGCGTCACGGTGCTGCGCGATCCCTATACGGCAAAGCCCTACGTCTTGTTCTACACGACCAAGCGCGTGGGCGGCGGCGTGCAGGACTTCGACGCGATCAAGCTCTTGAAGTTCGCGGCGTCGTAACCGCGCGCTTTCGCGCCTGTGAGCTGTCGTCGCCCGGCTCGACCGGGCGGCGATTACGGCGCGAGCGGCGAGCCGAGCTTCTTCGCCGTCTCCTCGATCCAGGCGCGATAAAGCGTGAGCGGCGTGACGCCGGTCAGGCCGCCGCAGCCTTCTTCGTCGTTCGACGCCGTCGACCAGCTCACGACGCCGAGCACTCGCGCTCCGCCGAGCTCGAACAAGGGCCCGCCGGAATCGCCGGTGCAGGCGCCTAGCCCGGCGCGCACGTTGCGCGTCGCGGCATCCATCAAGCGGATCTGCAACGAGCCCGGCTTGCCGGTGACGATCAGCGTTGCGGCGCGCGGCACGCCGAGACCGCGCGACGTGCCTTCGGTCGCAACGCCGAAGCCGGCGACGACGAGCTGCTCGCCGACGCTCACCGGGCGCGACGGCGCAAGCGTTGCCGGAACGACAACGTCGGGCAGAGGCTCCACAAGCTTTAACAGCGCGACGTCGGCGGTGGCGCGGGCGCGCGCGTAGTTCACGGCGTTGAACTGCGGGTGCAGCGCGTAAGTCTTCACCGCGGTCGTCTGCCCGGTCTGAAAGGTTTTCACGCGATCGTCGCGCTTTTTCGCCACGCAATGCGCGGCGGTGAGCACGAGGTCGCGCGCGAGCGCCGTGCCGGTGCAGAGATCGCCGCGCGGATCGACCACCATCACGATCGCCTGCGCGCTCCAGCCGTTCGCCGGCGGCGCGTTGCCGGTGATGGCGAAGGTCGGCGCGCAGAGCAAAAGACAGGCGAGGGCGGTGAGGGCGCGGCGCATGACGCGCCGATCAGCCTCGGCGTCCGAATTTTGTCAATAAGCGCACTTGCGGTCATCCCGCTTTCGCGGGGACGACAACCACAGGAAATCGCAATGCCCTCCATTTTGCTTACCGCTCCCGCGGTCGAGCCGCTGTCGCTCGACGAGGCGAAAGCCTTCCTGCGCGTCGACACCACCGACGAAGACGGCGTGATCGGCGCGCTGATCGCAGGCTCGCGCATTCACATCGAGGCGCAGACGCGCCGCGCGCTGATAACGCAAAGCTGGCGGCTGTCGCTCGACTCCTGGCCGGTTGACGGACGGTTGCCGGTGCGGCCCGCGCCGCTGCAAACGCTCGACGCCGCCCGTATTTACGACGAGTCCGGCGCGACGCACGCCATCGACACGCAGGCCTTCGTGCTCGATCTCGGCTCGTCGGCGCTGGCGTTCGCGCCCTGGGCGCTGCCGGCGCCCGGTCGGGTCGTGAGCGGTATCGAGCTCGACGTGACGGTCGGCTACGGCGACGCCGCAACCGACGTGCCGGAGCCGCTGCGCCAGGCGCTGCGGCTGCTGGTCGCCCATTGGTACGAGAACCGTGGGCTGGTCGCCTCCGGCAGCGTGAGTGCGCTGCCGGTCAATATCGCGGCGCTGATTGCGCCCTACCGGATGCTCTCGCTGTGATCCCGCCGGTGATCAATCCCGGCGACCTCGATCGCCGTCTCACGCTCGACGCGCCGGTCGACACCGATGACGGCGCAGGCGGCGTGAGCACGACGTATCAGTCGGTCGCGTTGGTATGGGCGCAGGTCGTGCCGCTCACCGCGCGCGCCGAGGTCGTCGCCGACAGTCCCGGCGCGGCGCTGCGTTACGCCATCGTCATCCGCTACCGTAGCGACATCACGACGCGGCATCGTTTCCAGGACGGCGACCGAATTTATCAAGTGCTTGCCGTGCAACCCGCCGCCGACCGCCGCTTTCTCGAGATCGCGGCGGAGGAGTGGAGCGGCTAGTTCAGCTTGCCCCGGACGCGGTGCAGCGCGTCAGCGGTGCACCGCAGATCCGGGGCCCAACTTTCTTCCAAATAACCGGGGTCCCGGCTGCAACGCACCACTTCGTGCTGCGCGGCGCGGGACATGTTTGAGGTATCCATGCCCACTGCCGCTTCTGCCGCGCTGCGCGCCGCAGTTCACGACGCGCTGATCGCGGACGCTTCGCTCACCTCTTTGCTGGGCGGAGCAAAAGTTTACGATCAGCCGCCCCGCGACCCGGCTTTTCCTTACGTGACGCTCGGCGAGACGCGCATCAGCGATTATTCCGCCGGCGACGAGCCAAGCGAGGAGCACCAACTGGTGCTGCACGCCTGGTCGCGCCAGGGCGGGCACAAGGAAGCGCACATGATCGCCGGCGCGCTGCTGTCGGCGCTTGACGATGCGCCGCTCACGCTCGACGACCATACGCTTGTCAACTTCCGTTTCGCGGTCGCCGACGTGCGGCGCGAGGCCGACGGGCGCACGTACCACGCGCTGGTGCGCTTCCGCGCGGTGACCGAGCCGGCGGATTAGCCCGTCTCACGGTGAGGAGACGCGCAAACAAAGAGGACACTCATGTCAGCTCAAAAAGGCAAAGACCTGCTCGTCAAGATCTACGACGGGTCGGATTTCGTCACGGTCGCCGGGTTGCGCACGCGCCGGCTTTCGTTCAACGCGGAGACCGTCGACATCACCAACGCGGAATCGTCGAACCGCTGGCGCGAATTGCTCGACGGCGCCGGCGTCAAGCGTGCGTCGGTTTCCGGGCGCGGCCTGTTCAAGGACGAGTCATCCGACGCGCTGATGCGGCAGACGTTCTTCGACGGCACGATTGCGAACTACCAGATCGTGATCCCATCCTTCGGCACGGTGCAGGGCGCGTTCCAGCTCACCAGCCTCGAATTCGCCGGCGAGCACAACGGCGAGGTGACCTACGACATGTCGCTCGAAAGCGCGGGCGAGCTGACGTTTACGGGGGCATAAATGCCCAACACACACCGCGGCGAGATCGAGGCGGAGATCGGCGGCGCGAGGCGCACGCTGGTGCTGACGCTCGGCGCTTTGGCCGAGCTCGAGGCGGCGTTCGGCGCGGACGATCTTGTCGCGCTCACCGAGCGTTTCGGCGCAGGGCGGTTGAAGGCGCACGACTTGATCCGCATCATCGGCGCCGGCTTGCGCGGGGCGGGCGAAAAAGTGAGCGACGACGACGTGGCGCAAATGGAAGTCTCAGGCGGCGCGCAAGGCTATGTGCGCATCGCGGCCGACCTGATCGCGGCGACGTTTGGAAATTAGCTGTCATGCCCGCGAAAGCGGGCATCCCGTAATCACCAACTTATACCGGGACTACCGGATCATCCGCTTTCGCGGATGATGACACCTGATAATGCAGATCTCCATGCAACCCTTTCCCTGGCGCGAGGCGATCGGCTTCGGGCTCGGCGTCTTGAAGCTTTCGCCCGACGCCTTCTGGCGCTTGACGCCGCGCGAACTTGCGTTCGCGATCGAAGGAGCGACCGGGCGCGGGCCGCCGCTCGACCGCGCCGCGCTTGCCGACATGATGACGAGGTATCCCGATGAGCTTTCTCGACAGCGGCAGCGCTGACGCGCTGGGCACGGCGAACGATCTTTCGGCCGCGCTCGATGGCGTGCGCGCACGGGCGGACGGGTTGTCGATCAGCGCCGCGGCGTTTTCCGTCGCGATGACGCGCGCCTTTTCGCAAGCGGCGAGCGGCGGCAAGCAGTTCGACGATGTTTTGAAGTCGCTGGCGCTGCGCATCTCGAGCCTGACGGTCGCCGCCGCGTTTCAGCCGATCGCGGGCGGCATTGCCGGCGGGCTCAACCAGATCGTCGATGGCCTGTTCGGCGGCGGTGGCGGTCCAACCGCCATGAAAATGGGCGGCATCAAGCCGTTCGCATCCGGCGGCGTTATCGGCACGCCAACTTATTTTCCGCTTGCCACGGGCGGTTTCGGGCTGGCGGGCGAAGCGGGGCCGGAAGCGATCATGCCGCTGACGCGCGGGCCGGACGGCCGGCTCGGCGTCGCCATGAACGGCGGCGCTGCGCCCGCGAATGTCACGGTGCAGATCGCGACGCCGGACGCGGCAAGCTTCCGCCGCTCGGAGGCCTATCTTACCGGGCAGATCGCGCGCGCGGTCGCGCGGGGGCAGAGGAATTTGTGAGCGATGTCATCCTTCCACGAAATCCTGTTTCCGCTCGACATCGCGTTGAAAAGCGCGGGCGGGCCGCAGCGGCGCACCGACATCGTCACGCTCGGCTCCGGAGCGGAAGAGCGCAACGCGCGCTGGGCGAATTCGCGCAGGCGTTACGACGCGGGTTACGGCGTGAAGACGTATGAGGAATTATCGGAAGTTGTCGCCTTCTTCGAGGAACGGCGCGGGAGGCTCTATGGCTTCCGTTGGCGCGACCGGCTCGATCACGCGAGCGCGGCCGGCGACACGGTGGCGCCGACCGACCAGGTGATCGGCGTCGGCGACGGCACGACCGCGACGTTCCAGCTCGTCAAGACCTATGGCGCGCTTTATTCGCCCTACCAGCGGCCGATCGCAAAGCCCGTCGGCGGCAGCGTGCGCGTCGCGGTTGCCGGGACGGAAGCGGAGGAGGGGACGGATTTCAACGTCGACACGACGACCGGCCTCGTGACGTTTCTCGCGGGGCATATACCGGCGAGCGGCGCGAGCGTGACGGCGGGCTTTCTGTTCGATGTGCCGGTGCGTTTCGACACCGATTATCTTGAGGTCGATCTGTCGGCCTTCGCCGCGGGCGCTATTCCGAAAATCCCGCTGATCGAGATCAGGCCTTAGGCGTCGTCCTTCGAGGCCGCGCCAAAGCGCGGGCACCTCAGGATGACGGAGAGAGACATGCGCACAATCCCATCGGCCCTTCAAATCAAGCTCGATAGCGGCGTTACGACGCTGTGCCACTGCTGGCTGATCACGCGCAATGACGGCGTGACGCTCGGCTTCACCGACCACGACGAGGACGTCGTCCTCGGCGGCGTCACCTGCCGCGCCGGCACTGGCCTCACGGGCTCGGAGGCGACGCAGAAGCTCGGCATGGCGGTCGACGGCTCGGAGGTTTCCGGCGCGCTCAGCGATGATGCGCTGCGCGAGGACGATCTCGCCGGCGGTCTCTACGACGCGGCGGCAATCGAGATCTGGCTCGTCGACTGGGGCGAGCCGAGCCTCAACGTGCTGCTGAGCAAGGGCACGCTTGGCGAAATCAGACGCGAGGGCGCAAGCTTCACCGCCGAGGTGCGCGGCCTGAGCCAGCGTTTGCAGCAAGACAACGGCCGGCTGTTCACCGCGACCTGTACCGCCGATCTCGGGGACGGACGCTGCACGATCGATCTGACCGATCCGGAGTATTGCGGAAGCGGCACGGTGAATGTGCTCAATTCGACGTCGTCTTTCGTCGCCTCCGGATTGTTCGCATTCCAGGACGGCTGGTTCACCGGCGGCAAGCTTACCTTCACCGGCGGCGCGAATGCCGGGCTATCGGTCGAGGTGAAAAGCCACCGCAAGATCGGCTTGCAGACAACGATCGACCTCTGGCAGGCGATGCCGGAGGCGATCGCGCATGGCGATACGTTCGCGGTCACGGCGGGCTGCGACAAGCGCTTTGCGACCTGCCGCGACCGCTTCGACAATGTCGTCAACTTCCGCGGCTTTCCGCACATTCCGGGCAACGACTTCGTCATGCGCTATCCGGTGAAAGGCGAGCCGGGGAATGACGGATCGAGTCTGCAATCTTGAGGCATTCCCCGGGCGCAGCGCAGCGCTAGCAGTGCGCTGCAGATCCCGGGGTTCCGCTTGAACCGGGGTCCCGGATCAGCCGCACCTTCCGCTTCGCTTCGCGCTGCACCGCGTCCGGGACACGGAGATCGCAATGATCATTAGCCCCCCGCTTATCGTCGCGGAAGCGCGCGCCTGGATCGGCACGCCGTACCGGCACCAGGCCTCGCTCAAGGGCGTCGGCTGCGATTGCCTCGGGCTGGTGCGCGGCGTCTGGCGCGCCCTGATCGGCGCGGAGCCGGAACGCGCGCCGCCTTATGCGCCGGACTGGGCGGAAGCGACTCAAAATGAATCGTTGGCCGACGCGGCGGTGCGACATCTCGTTGCTGTGCCGCTCGACGAATTTGCACCGGGCGACGTACTGCTGTTCCGTTGGCGCGCGCATCTGCCGGCCAAGCACGCGGCCATCGTCACCGCGCTTGACATGATGGTGCACGCGCACGACGGCGCGGCGGTCACGGAAGTCGCCATCGCGCCGTGGTGGAGACGAAGGCTGGCGTATGCGTTCAGGTTTCCGGGAGTAGGGGACTAGACCCGTCATCCTCGAGGCTAGGCGGCGAGGCCGCCTAGCCTCGAAGGGAGACGGCCGCTGAATCATTGCCCTTCATCCTTCGAGGGCCGCGGCGCGGCCACCTCAGGATGACGGCGAACCGTTTGCAGAATCATCATGGCCGCACTTCTTCTTTCCGTCGCCGGTGGCGCGGCGGGCAGCGCTTTGTTCGGGCCGGTTGGCGCAATTGCCGGCCGTCTCGTCGGCGCGCTCGCCGGCAATGTTATCGACCAGGCGCTGCTCGGTCCGCGCAGCAGCCAGTCGGTCGACGGTCCACGTCTCGCCGATCTCAGCGTGATGGCCTCGACCGAAGGCGCGCCGATCCCCCGCGTTTATGGCCGCGCGCGGCTGTCGGGGCAGGTGATCTGGGCGACCAATCTCGAAGAGGTGGTCAATACCGATACGCAAAATGTCGGCGGCAAGAGCACCGGCGGCGGCAGCGTCTCGACCACCACGACGACCTATTCGTATTTCGCGAATTTCGCGGTCGGCTTGTGCGAAGGCCCGATTGCAACGGTGATGCGCGTGTGGGCGGACGGCAAGCCGCTCGACCTCACCGGGATCACCATGCGCATTTATGCCGGCGACGAAACGCAGACCGCCGACCCGCTGATCGTCGCCAAGGAAGGCGATGCGCCGTCCTATCGCGGGCTCGCCTACGTCGTGTTCGAGCGGCTTCCGCTCGCCAATTTCGGCAATCGCATTCCGCAACTGTCTTTCGAGGTGCTGCGGCCGGTCGGCCTGCTCGAGCAGATGACGCGCGCCGTGACGCTCATTCCGGGCGCGACCGAGTTCGGCTATGAGCCGGCAACGGTGCTGCGCTCGCTTGGCCCGGGACAGTCGGCGCCGGAGAACCGCAATGTCGGCTATGCGGCATCCGATGTCGTGGCCTCGCTCGACGATCTGCAGGCGGTGTGTCCAAAGCTCAAGCAGGTGGCGCTGGTCGTGTCGTGGTTTGGCACCGATCTACGCTGCGGCGAGTGCCGCGTCGTGCCGGCGGTCGACAACCGCGACAAGGTGACGACCGGCGCGAGCTGGTCGGTCGCAGGCGTGGAGCGCGCCGATGCGCGCCTCGTCTCAATGGTCGACGGCAGGCCGGCCTATGGCGGCACGCCGTCCGATCAAAGCGTCAGCGACCTGATTGCCGAGCTCAAGGCGCGCAACATCAAGGTCACGCTTTATCCGTTCCTGATGATGGATATTCCGGCCGGCAATGGGCTTGCCGATCCGTGGAGCGGCGCGGCCTCCCAGCCGGCGTTCCCCTGGCGCGGGCGCATCGCTTGCGATCCGGCGCCGGGGCAGGGCGGCTCGCCCGACGGCACGGGCGCGGCGGGCGATCAGGTCGATGCGTTCTTTTCGGGCGGCGCGGATGAGTGGAACTACCGCAACTTCATTCTACATTACGCATCGCTCGCTGCGGACGCGGGCGGCGTCGATGCATTTCTCATAGGCTCGGAGCTCAAATCGCTGACGCGCGTGCGCTCGGCGTCGGGCGTCTATCCGGCCGTCGACGCGCTGGTGGCGCTTGCAGCCGACGTGAAAGCGATCCTCGGCGATACGATCGTCACTTACGGCGCGGACTGGACCGAATACGGCGCGCATGTCGTCGACCCGGCTGCGGACGAAGTGCGCTTCCCGCTCGACCCGCTATGGGCGTCGTCCGCCATCGGCGCAATCGGCATCGACTACTACGCGCCGCTCGCCGACTGGCGCGACGGCGGCAATCATCTCGACCGCGCGCTTGCCGACAGCACCTACGACAAGACTTATCTCGCCGGCAATCTGACGCGCGGCGAAGGTTACGACTGGTATTACGCCGACGATACGGCGCGAAGCGCGCAGACGCGCACGCCGATCACCGATGGGCTCGGCAAGCCGTGGGTATTCCGGCAGAAGGACATCTGGAATTTCTGGTCGCAGCATCACTACGAGCGCGTCGGCGGCAGTGAGCTCGCCTCGCCCACCGCCTGGTCGCCGGAATCGAAACCGATCTGGCTCACCGAACTCGGCTGTCCGGCGGTCGACAAAGGCGCCAATCAGCCGAGCGTATTCCCCGATCCGAAGTCGTCGGAGAACGCATTTCCGTATTTCTCGAACGGCACGCGCGATGATTTGATGCAGCGCCGGTTTCTCGAGTCGGTGCTCGGTACACTCGACATTATCTTCGGCGGCGGTCCGCTCAATCCGGTGTCGACGGTCTATGGCGGCCGCATGATCGACGCCAACCACATTTATCTCTGGACCTGGGACGCGCGGCCCTATCCGGCCTTTCCCGCCGACCTCGATGCCTGGAGCGACGGGGCGAACTGGGAGACCGGCCACTGGCTGACGGGACGCTACGGCGGCACGCCGCTCGATGCGCTGGTGCCGGCGATCCTTGCCGATTGCGGCGTGAGCAATGTCGATGCGGCGGGCCTCGGCGAGGGGCCGGACGGTTACGTGGTCGACAGGCCGATGGCGCCGCGCGCGATGCTCGATCCGCTGGCGCTCGCCTTTTCTTTCGACGCGACGGAAGACGGCGCGACGTTATGCTTCCGTGCGCGTGGCGGCGAAGCGGTGGCGGAGCTGACCGAGGACGATCTGGTGCTCGCGGACGAAGCACCGCCGGCGCGGATCACCCGCGCGCAGGAATCCGATTTGCCGCGCGAAGTATCGCTCGGCTTTACCGACGTTGGCGCCGATTATCAGCGCGCGGCGGTCAACTCGCGGCGGCTTGTCGGAGGTTCCGAGCGGACGGCGCATGCCGATC
Organism: Pseudolabrys sp.; assembly: GCA_035546875.1. Lineage (GTDB taxonomy): Bacteria > Pseudomonadota > Alphaproteobacteria > Rhizobiales > Xanthobacteraceae > Pseudolabrys. The sequence goes on along the minus strand of DASZVZ010000117.1, from coordinate 11,248 downwards.
TCGCGATCGTGAGCAACGACACCGAGGCCGAGCGGCGCGCCGACATCTGGCTGCAGGACATCTGGGCCGGGCGCGAGAGCGCGGAGTTCGCGCTGCCGCCCAGCCGGCTCGCGCTGGCGCTCGGCGACATCGTCGGGCTGACCGTCAACGGGCGGCGGCGGCTCGTCGAGGTGCAGGAGATCACCGATACCGAGAGCCGCGCGATCAAGGCGGCGTCGATCGATCCGGATGTGTTCGACATGCCGCTTGCGGCGCCGCGCCGACGCGCGCCGAAAAAGCCGCCGGCGGTCGGGCCCGCGCATGCGGTTGCGCTCGACCTGCCGTCGCTCGACGACAAGCAGCCGCCGGTGCTGCTGCGGCTTGCCGTGTTCGCCAACCCGTGGCCGGGCGCGGTGACGGTGTGGAGCTCGACCAATGGGCTGAGCTACCAGGCGGCTGCGGTCGCGGCGGCGCCGGCAACGATGGGCGAGACGCTCGACGATCTGCCGGCGGGGCCGACCGCGCGCTGGCACAACGCAAGTTTCCGCGTGCAGCTCTACGGCGGCGCGTTGTCCTCGATGGAGGATGACGCGGTGCTTGCGGGCGCCAATGCGGCGGCGGTTCAGCGCGCCGACGGCGCATGGGAAATCATCCAGTTTGCAAATGCCGAACTAGTCGGCGACCGCACGTATTTGCTCTCGCGGCTATTGCGCGGGCAGGCGGGCAGCGAATGGGCGATGGGCGCGCCGTTGGCGGCCGGCGCGCCGTTCGTGCTGCTCGACGCCAACATCGTGACAGCGGCGAGCGGGCTCAATGCGCTCGATCGCGCGTTGCAACTGCGCGTCGTCGCGGCCGGGCGCGACACCGCCGATCCGTCGGCGCTGGCGCTGATTGCGACGCCGCAGGCGACGGCGATGCGGCCGCTTGCGCCGGTTCATCTCGCCGCGCGGCGCGGCGATGACGGCGTGAGCTTGAGCTGGATCCGCCGCGCCCGCTTCGACGGCGACAGCTGGACCGGCGAAGTGCCGCTCTGCGAGACGAGCGAGCAATACACCGTCGACATTCTTTCGGGCGGCACCGTCGTGCGCACACTCAACGTGACGGCACCGAACGCGCTTTACGCCGCGGCCGACGAGATCTCCGATTTCGGCGCCCCGCAGACGGCGCTGACGTTTCGCGTGGCCCAGCTTTCCGCCACGGTCGGCGCGGGCTTCGCGGCGACCGCGACCGTTACACCGTAAACGAACCTCGAACCGTCACCCTGAGGTGGCTGCGCGCCGCGCGGCCCTCGAAGGGTGACGGCCTGTGCCCGTCATCCTTCGGGGCTCGCTTCGCTCGCATCTCAGGATGACGGCGAGAGATATTTCATGACCGACACAACGAACCTCGGCCTGCCGAACATTGAAGCCGCGCAGGCGCAAAAGCACGTCACCCATAACGACGCACTGCGCATGCTCGATGCACTGGTGCAGCTTGCGGTCGCCGACCGCGACCTTTCAACGCCGCCCGCTTCACCTGCGGAAGGCGGCCGCTGGATCGTGAAGGCGACGGGAACGGATGCCTGGATCGGCCACGACAATGCGATCGCCGCCTGGCAGGACGGCGCCTGGCAATTCTACGCCCCGCAAACCGGCTGGCGGGTCTACGTCGCCGATGAAGGCGTGCTGCTCGCGTGGAACGGTACGGCCTGGGGCGATGTTTCCACGGTGCCGAGCGAGATGCAGGACCTGTCACTGCTCGGTGTCGGCGCGACCGCCGACACGACCAATCCGCTGAGTGCGATCCTCAACAACGCGCTGTTTACGGCGAAGAATGTCGCCGACGGCGGTGACGGTAACCTGCGTTACAAGCTGAGCAAGGAAGCGGCAGCGAACACGCTTTGCTATCTATTCCAGGACAATTTTTCCGGCCGCGCGGAAATCGGCCTGTGCGGCGACGACGATTTCCATTTCAAGACCTCGCCCGACGGCAGCACGTGGACCGACGCGTTGCTCATCGACAACGCGACCGGCTCGGCCAAGCTCAATTCCGGCTTTTATCTCACCGGCGTCCTGTCGCCGGCGCAAATCGCCGCCGACCAGAACGACTATAATCCCACCGGTTTGGCGAGCGCTTCGGTGCTACGGCTTTATTCCGACGCGAGCCGTACGCTCACCGGGCTTTCCGGCGGCGGGGCGGGGCGCGTCGTCACGCTGGTCAATGTCGGCTCCTATCCGATCCTGCTCGCGGGCGAGAGCACGTCGTCAGCGGCGGGCAACAGATTCACTTTCAACGGAAGCCTCACGCTGCAGCCGAGGGAAACGGCGCGGCTCTGGTATGACGCGACGTCGAGCCGGTGGCGGCTTGTCTCCAGCCGCAAGTTTCCGGTCGGGCTCTTCTATGCCGACCGTGGCGGCAGCAACCAGACCGGCGCAACCGCTAGCGCCTTCAACAAGGTGCAGGCGAACAACGAAGTCGTCGACAAATGCGGCTGGTACGACGCGGCGACGAATTACCGCTACGCGCCGCAGGAGCCGGGCTTCTATCTGTTCTTCGCGCAATCGCGCACGACAAGCGGTACCGGCGGTGAGACCTGCGAATCCGCGATCGCCAAGAACGGTTCGGTCGTGGCGAAGGGCTTTTACGCCGGCAGTGGCGTGAGCGGCAACGGCTATTCGACCTTGATTGCGCTGGTCGCGCTCAATGGAACGACGGACTACGCCGAATTCTATTGCTGGGTGCCGGCCGCCGTTACGAGCATCCAGGGCGCGGCCGCCGATACCTATTGGGGCGGCTTCAAGCTCGCCGATCTCTGAACTCGCATTGCTCCGGAGTGCGCAATGGCTGCGTCGACATACGATGAGGCGCTGCGGCGTCTTTTGATTCACGAAGGCGGCTACACCAACGACGCCGCCGATCCGGGCGGGCCGACCAATTTCGGCATCACCATCGCCGACTATCGCCGTTACGTGAAGCCGGACGCGAGCGCGGCCGACGTGCGCGCGATGAAGCTCGAGGAGGCGAAAGCGATCTACCGCAGCAAGTACTGGGACGCGTTGCGTTGCGAAGAACTGCCCGCAGGCGTCGACTACGCCGTGTTCGATTACGGGGTGAACTCCGGCATAAGCCGTGCCGCCAAGGTCTTGCAGCGCGCGGTGGACGTCGTCGACGACGGCGTCATCGGGCCGAAGACGCTCGCGGCGGCGCAGGCCCGCGAAGCGAAAGCGACGATTGTTGCGGTCTGCGATGAGCGACTGCGCTTTCTTACCTCGCTCAGAACCTGGCGCGTGTTCGGCAAGGGCTGGAGCGCGCGTGTCGCCGACGTGAGAACGTATTCATTGCAGCTCGCCGCCACGAAAGAAAACGATCATGTGGGATAAGGCCAAAGCCTGGTTCAAGCGCTCCGAGACCATCTTCTGGGCACGCCTGCAAGTCGCGCTCGGCGCGCTCGGGCAGGCGCTGACGCAGGCCGATCTCTCGCCGCTGCTGTCTGCGAAAGCGCTGGTCGTGTGGCAGGTGCTCTCCGCCTGGCTGATCGCATCCGGTCTCATCACCGAGATGCTCCGTCGCCGCAACGCGACGGATCTCTAAGCGATGCTCGCGCCTATTCTCGCCTGGCTCGGCAATCTTCTTGGCGGGCCATTCGCGAAGGCGGCGGTCGAGGCCTATCAGGCCAAGCTCACCGCCGACAATGACGCACGGAAGATCGCGGCGAACCTCGCCGCGCGCGAGCTTGCGGTCGAACAGCGCGAACGCGAACTTGCCGCGCAAGTGGTGATCGCGGAGCAGGGACGCTGGTATACGGCCTTGCCGCGGCCGCTGTTTGCCTTCGCCTTCGTCGTCTATACGTGGAAGGTGGTGGTGTGGGACAAGGTTTTCGGCTTCTGGACCCACGGTAGCACCGATCCGTTGTCCGCCGAATTGAGCCGCTGGGCGATGCTGGTACTCACTGCATATTTCGGCGGCCGCTCGATCGAGAAGGTCGCGCGGATGCTGGCGAAAAAATAGCGAAGTTTTTTATTTCCAATTTACGCAACCCCTCCCGCCGCCTGCCCTAGATTTCCGCATCCTTTCTGGGGGAGGGGATCTTGATTGCCGCACTCATTGGCGTGCTCATCGTGGCCGCGTCGATTGCCGTATTCCTGATGTTGTTGCCGAAGAATGGAAAGGTCCACCGGCTCGCAACGGCGCCGGTTCTTGAATCGATCATTCCGCTCGGCATCGTTGCCGGCTTTGCGGTCGGCACGGCGCTTACCTTGTCCGGTCTCGTGCGCCTGTAAGGCTTGGCAGGAGATCGGCACACGTCCACACTCTCCGCGTTCGACGCGGAGATCCTTTGCTATGGACGTTTTCGAGGCAGTCGCTTCCCGCTACTCCTGCCGCGCTTTCCTTCCCACCCCAATCCCCGAAGCGACCGTCCGCGATATCGTCGCGCGCGCGGCGCGCGCTCCGTCGGCCGGCAACATGCAGCCGTGGCGCGTCTATGCGCTGGCCGGCAAGCGCGTCGAGGCGCTGAAGGCGCTGCTTGCGCCGCGCATGGCGACCGAATTGCCGCTCGGCGAGGGGACCGACTACACCATCTACCCGCATCCGCTCGGCGAGCCGTATCGTGCGCGGCGCTTTACCGTCGGCGAGCTGCTCTACAAGTCGATCGGCGTCCCGCGCGAGGACAGGGCGGCGCGCTACAAGCAATACGCGCGCAATTACGTCTTTTTCGGCGCACCGGTCGCGCTGTTTTTCGCGCGCGAAAAGACGCACGGCCCGGCACAATGGGCCGATATCGGCGGCTACCTGCAAACGGTCTGCCTTCTGGCGCGCGGCTACGGTCTGCACACCTGCCCGCAGCAGGCCTGGGTGTCCTTCAACAAGACCGTGCGCGCATTCCTTAACCTTCCCGATAATCTGATGATCTATTCCGGCATGGCCGTTGGCTATGCCGACGAGGCCGCGCCGATCAATGGCTGGCGCTCCCCGCGCGAGCCGGTCGACAGTTACGCGAGCTTTACGGGCTTCACGTCCTAGTGAGCCCCGAACGCTGCGACACGGCGTTCATTGCGCGTTCACCGGCGCGCCCTTAAGACCCACCTCATGCCGGTGTCCCGACTTCTCCCAGCGGCTGCTTTTCTCGGCCTTTTCGCTGCCTGCGCCAGCCCCGCATCAGCGGCCGATCCTCCCCCACATCACGCCTGCCTCACCAAGGCGGAACAGCGCGCGGCGGTCGCCAGCCACCAGGCGGTTCCGCTGGCGCAGGCGATCCGAACCGTTAACGCCTTTCGCCATGCCGAGGTGGTGCGGGCTCGGCTGTGCCGGACGCCCAAGGGGCTCGCGTACGTGCTGACTCTGCTCGCCCGCAATGGCAAAGTGACGCGCGCGACCGTTGACGCCGCCAATGGCGCTATTATCAGCGGGCGCTGACCGGAGCTCACCACCTTGCGCCTCCTCGTGATCGAGGACGATCCCGACCTCAACCGCCAGCTCGCAACCGCGTTGACCGACGCCGGCTACGTGGTCGATCGCGCGTTCGACGGCGAGGAGGGGCATTATCTCGGCGAAAGCGAGCCCTACGACGCCGTCATTCTCGACATCGGCCTGCCGAAAATGGACGGCATCTCGGTTTTGGAAGCCTGGCGGCGCGCCGGACGCGCGATGCCGGTGCTGATGCTCACGGCACGCGACCGCTGGAGCGACAAGGTACAGGGCTTCGATGCCGGCGCCGACGATTATGTTGCCAAGCCTTTCCATCTCGAGGAAGTGCTGGCGCGCGTGCGCGCGCTGTTGCGCCGCTCCGCCGGGCACGCTAAGAGCGAGTTCAATTGCGGGCCGGTGCGGCTCGACACCCGCACGGGACGCGTGTCGGTCGACGGCAATCCGGTGAAGCTGACCAGCCACGAATACCGGCTGTTGTCTTACCTGATGCATCACACCGGACGCGTGGTCTCGCGCACCGAACTGGTCGAGCATCTCTACGATCAGGACTTCGATCGCGACTCGAACACCATCGAGGTTTTCGTCGGCCGTATCCGCAAGAAGCTCGGCGTCGAGATCATCCAGACCGTGCGCGGCCTCGGTTATCTGCTGACGCCGCCCGATGCGCGGTAGTCAATCGATAGGCTGTAGCCTCATCATGGCGAGGCCTGGCCGTTCAAAGAGCAGCGTCGCTTCGCTCGCCTATGTCCCGGGCATCCACGCCTTCTTTTACGCTTGCGGAGAAAGTAAGGGGAGCCCGGCACAAGGCCGGGTGTGACGGGATAAATAATGCGCGCTAATTCGCTCGCGTTGCGCCTGTTCCTGTCGGCGACGGCCTGGGCGGTGGTGATCCTGCTCATCACCGGCATCGTGCTGTCGTCGCTCTATCGGCAAGCTGTCGAGCGCGCGTTCGACCGCCGGCTCGACGTCTATCTGCGTACGCTGGTCGCCGACGTCGCTTCGCCGGAGGAGGCGACCGACAAGTTTCCGCAATCGCTCGGCGAGCCGCTGTTCGAGTTGCCGCTGTCCGGCTGGTACTGGCAGGTGACGCGCCTCGATCCGGGCAAGCACGACGTGCGCTCCTCGCGTTCGCTGTGGGACGGCGGGCTCCCGCACCTGCAGGACTACGGCGTCGCGGCAGGGCCAAGCGGCGCGCGCCAGGGCTACGTCGATGGCCCCGAAGACCAGCATCTGCGTCTGGTCGAGCGCAACATCGATCTCGGCGACGAAGGGCATTATCTCGTCGCGGTCGCCGGCGACGCGGCCGAGATTGCGGACGAGACGCGCTCCTTCGACCAGGCACTGATCATCACTTTCTCAATTCTCGCGATCGTTCTGCTGCTCACCACCATGTTCCAGGTGCGGTTCGGCCTTGCGCCGCTCAAGCGCATTACCGACAGCCTTGCCGCCATCCGCTCCGGCACGGCGGAGCGTCTTGCCGGCCAGTTCCCAGTGGAGATCGAGCCGCTCGCGCGCGAAACCAACGCGCTGATCGACGCCAACAAGGAAATCGTCGAGCGTGCGCGCACCCATGTCGGCAATCTCGCGCATGCGCTCAAGACGCCGATCTCGGTGATGGTGAACGAAGCGGCCGCGCATGGCCGCGATCCGTTCGCGGCGAAAGTTCTGGAACAGGCCGACATCATGCGCGACCAGGTCGCGCGTCATCTCGAGCGCGCGCGGCTTGCGGCGCGGCTGACGGTGGTGGGCAGCGTCACGGACGTCACGCCGGTGGTGAAGGCGCTGTCGCGCACGATGGCAAAGATCCATCACGACCGCGGGATCGCCATAGACGTGCACGCGGACGAGAACGCGCAATTCCGCGGCGAGCGGCCCGATCTCGAGGAGATGATCGGAAATCTGGTCGACAATGCCTGCAAGTGGGCGGCCTCGCGCGTCGCAATCGAGGTCGTGTGCGAGCGCCCGCAGGCGGCGGGCGAGGGCCAGACGGTCCGCATCATCGTCGACGACGATGGCCGCGGGCTTTCGGCGAGCGAGCGCGAGCAGGTCGCCAAACGCGGCCAGCGGCTCGACGAGACCAAGCCGGGGTCTGGCCTGGGCCTTTCCATCGTCGTGGAGTTGGCGAGCCTTTACGGCGGCGAACTCAATCTCGGCACCGCGCCGCTCGGCGGCCTGCGCGCCGAACTGGTGCTGCCCGGCGGCTAGAGCCCGCGTATGCGCACCCACAGGTACATCGCGGCCGACGTCACCACCATCATGCCGAGCGCAAAGGCATAGCCGTAGCTCCAGCTGAGCTCCGGCATGTTCTTGAAGTTCATGCCGTAGATACTCGCGACCATGATCGGCGGCGTAAGGATAACGCCGACCAGCGTGAGCACGTTCATCACCTTGTTCTGCAGCAGGCCGATATAGCCGACGACCCCGTCGAGCAGAAATCCGGCGGTGGTGGAGAGATCGCTCTCCGCCTCCGCGATCGAATGCAAATCGCGTTCGAACGTATCGAGCCGCGCGGCGAGCGTCTTGTTGATCTCCTGCTCGCGCAGGAACGCAACCATACGGCGGAAGCTGAGGACGCTGCGGCGCAGCTTGACCAAAACCTCGCGGCTCGGACCAAGCTCGGTCAGCACACGCTCGAGCTGCCGGTTGCGCACGCGGGGCGAGCCGAGCAGCAGGCGCCGCCGCGCGCGTGTCGCGTGGTGCTGGAAGACTTGCGTGTTGATGCGGTCGAGGTCGTGGCCGACCTTGTCGAGTATGTTGTCGGTGTGGTCGACGATCATGTCGAGAATGGTCGCGAAAATGTCGTCGCGCCCCGACTGCTGCGACCAGCAATTTTCGCACTCCTTGACCAGCGCGCTCAGCCCGGTCCCTTTTTCAGAAATCGTGACCAGCACGTCCTTGGCGCGGACGAACGTGATCTTGACGAGTTGCGCCTCGTTCTCCTCGTCGAGGGTGAGGAGCAGCCCGGTCATCGTCATTTGATCTTTCGTCGCGCTGAAATGACTCGAGACCTGGAACGGTTCGTATTCGTTCACCGCGTCGAGGGCGATGCCGATGCTGTCCTCGACCGCCTTTTTTTCTTCATCGGTCTCGTCGCACAGGTCGATCCAGTCCGCCTTGCGCAGCGCCGCGGGCGTCGGCTTGGTGTCGAGCTCTTCAAGATTGCCTTTTTCGATCCGATAGGTGTGCAGCACCTCTTGCTCCTCGCCCCTGACAGCGCCGTGCGGAACAACGCCAGAGCGTGGGGATGGTTGCGGACAGGCCCCGCTTTTGCCCAATTCCTGCGGTCGGCTTACATTATCAGCGGTTTGCATTTTGCCTTTTGGCGAGGGGGGACCATGCCGGCACATCGATCAATTGCGCGCCTTGTCGTCATCGCAGGACTGGGTACGGCGCTTGCCGCCTGCGCCGGCAATCCGGAGACCGGCACCGGCCCGAAAGAGAACACCGGCACGCTTATCGGCGCGCTTGGCGGCGCGGCGATCGGCTCGCAATTCGGCGGCGGCGTCGGCGGCCATGTCGCAGGCGCGCTGATCGGCGCCGGCATCGGCGGCCTCATCGGCAACCGCATCGGGGCGGCGATGGACGACGAGGACAAGCAGCGCGCTTATGCCGCGCAGATGCAGGCCTTCAACCAGGCAGGGCCAGGCGCGCCGGTGTCATGGCGCAATCCGGATTCCGGCCGCTACGGCACGGTCGTTGCAGGGCCGTCGTACCAGGAGGGCGGGCGGGCCTGCCGCTCCTATACCCACACCATCTATATCGACGGCAAGCCGCAGACCGCACGCGGCACCGCCTGCCGAAACCCGGACGGCAGCTGGACGCCGCTGACCTGAGCCGCGCGGCGGCCTTGTGCCGCGCCGATCTTGCGCATTGCGGCCATTATCGCGGCTGATGTAAGCCCTCCGCATCGCGCCCGCCGGAGCGGGCAGCCGGGTAGAATGGCCTCATGGCATTGTGGTTCGTGTTCGCGCTGATGACGGCCGCGGCGATTTTCGCCGTGCTTTGGCCGCTCGGACGGCGTAGCGCGGCGCGCTCCGGCAGCGACGTTGCGGTTTATCGCGACCAACTCGATGAAATTGCGCGCGACCGTGCCGCCGGCCTGATCGGCGAGCTGGAAGCGGAGGCCGCCCGCGTCGAGGTGTCGCGCCGCCTGATCGCAGCGGCCGACGCGGCGGAAGCGGCAAAGCCCGCGCCGGAGAGCACGTCGCTTTGGCGCCGCCGTGTCGTCGCCGTGGTCGCGCTTGTTGTGTTGCCGGTCGGGGCGACAATAATTTATCTCAAGCTTGGTTCGCCGCAGTTGCCGGGCGAGCCGCTTACCGCGCGCCTGCGCGCCGTGCACGAGAATGCATCGATCGAAATGCTGGTGTCGCAGGTCGAGGCGCGGCTCGAGCGCAATCCGCAAGACGGCCGCGGCTGGGAAGTGCTGGCGCCGGTCTATCTGCGGCTCGGGCGCTTCGACGATGCGGTGAAAGCCTGGCGCAAGGTGATCGCGCTCAGCGGCGACAATGCAACGCGCGAGGCCGATCTCGGCGAGGCGCTGGTCGCCGCGAACAACGGCATCGTCACCGCCGATGCCAAGTCTGCGTTCGAGCGCGCGGTCTCGCTCGACGGCCAGCAGCTCAAGGCCAAGTTTTTTATCGGCCTGGCCGCGCAACAGGACGGCGATCGCGCCAAGGCCGCGGACATTTGGCACGGCATGTTGAAGGATGCGCCGGCCGATGCGCCGTGGAAGCCGACGGTCGAGAATGCATTGGCGAGTCTCGATGAAAAGACGCCGGCCGCCGCGCCTTCCGCGAATGCGCCCGGGCCGACGCAACAGGACATCGCGGCGGCGGCTGGCATGAACGACGAGCAGCGCGGCGAAATGATCCGCGGCATGGTCGCGCGGCTTGCCGACAAGCTGAAGGAAGACGGCTCCGACGTTGAAGGCTGGCTGCGGCTGGTGCGCGCCTATGTCGTGCTGGGCGAACGTGACAAGGCGCACGCGGCAGCGGCCGATGCGCGGCGCGCGCTCGCCAACGAGCCTGACAAGGTTCGCCGCGTCGACGAACTGGTCAAAGGTCTGGGGCTCGAAGGATGACGCGCAAGCAACGGCGCCTGACTTTGATCGGCGTGAGCCTCGGCGTGCTCGCGATCGCGGCCGCGCTCGTGCTCAGCGCGTTGCGCGACTCAATCGTGTTCTTCAATTCGCCGACGGACGTCGCCGAAAAGCATCTCGCGCCGGGAACGCGCATCCGGCTCGGCGGTTTGGTGAAAGACGGCAGCCTCAAGCGCGGCGAGAATCTCAATATCCGTTTCGCCGTGACCGACGGCAAAACGGATATTCCGGTCACCTACCAGGGCATCGTGCCGGACCTGTTTCGCGAAGGGCAGGGCGTGGTGGCGGAAGGCGTCATCGAGCCCGGCGGGGTGCTGAAGGCAGATACCGTGCTTGCCAAGCATGACGAGCGCTACATGCCGCGCGAAGTGGTGGATGCGTTGAAGAAGTCCGGGCGCTGGCAGGAGTCGACCGGCGAATTGACGCGAGGTAAAGCGCAATGATCCCTGAACTCGGCCATTATGCATTGGTGCTGGCGCTGGGGTTGGCGCTCATCCAGGGCGTCGTGCCGGTCATCGGCGCGCGCAACGGCGACGTAACGCTGATGCGGCTCGCAAGCTCGACCGCGCTGGTGCAATTCCTGTTCGTGGCGATTTCGTTCGGCGCGCTAACGGCTTGCTACGTGACATCCGATTTCTCGGTCGCGACCGTGTACGAGAATTCGCACTCGATGATGCCGCTGGTCTACAAATTCACCAGCGTGTGGGGCAACCACGAAGGCTCGATGTTGCTGTGGGTGCTGATTCTCGCGCTGTTCGGCGCGCT
>DASZVZ010000116.1:0-7830 GCA_035546875.1 Pseudolabrys sp. | reverse complement strand
TAGACCTCGCGGCCGGCCGGCGTCAGCGACAGCAGAGCCTCGCGCAAGTCAGCGCGATTGGTGCGGCGAGCAACCAACTTGCGGCGCTCAAGCAACGCGACCGCGCGCGAAACTTTGGTCTTGTGCATATGGCTGTGGCTGCCGATCGCCTTGCCGGTCATTACGCCGAACTGGCCAAGCGTCACGAGCACACGCCACTCCGGGACACCGATCTTGTGACGCTCGGCGTAGACGCGTGACAGCGCCTGGGACACGAGATTGGCGCAGACATTCAGGCGGTACGGCAGGAACTCTTCAAGTTTGAGCCCCGGCGGCCCACTGGGCGCCGGCAGATCCGGCTGGAAATTTTCGCCAGTCTTCTCTGCCATTGCCACTGACCCGCGCCTCCTGGCGTAACGCGTCCGTCGAAGGCCGCTGCACGCAAAGATTGACCGAAGTTGCAGCGGGGTGCAACGAGCTTGGAAAGGTTCTAAGTTATAGGGCGAGCCTATCTGAAGCCGTTCGTCTCGTGTTTTCAATCGCTTTAACGAGCACGCGTTGACGTTGGTTGCAGTAGCAACTAAATTTTGGCGCGGGTTTCCGAAAACGGGAGTGTTGTGCAATGGCGCCGGGATACATGTCCGGTTTTGGCAACACATTTGAGACGGAAGCGCTGCCCGGCGCATTGCCGGTTGGGCGCAATTCACCGCAAAAGGTGAACTACGGCCTCTATGCCGAACAGCTTTCCGGCTCGCCCTTCACCGCGCCCCAGGCAACCAACCAGCGCTCGTGGCTCTACCGGATCCGCCCGACCGTGCGCCATGCCGGCCGTTTTCAGAAAGTCGACAAAGGCAAGTTGCGCACGGCGCCGATTCGTGAAGACGATGAACTGCCCATCGGACAATTGCGGTGGAATCCGACGCCGATGCCGAAGGACAAGCTCACCTTCGTCACAGGGCTTCACACCATGACGACGGCCGGCGACTGCGAGACGCTGACCGGCATGGCGAGCCACGTTGCGCTTGTCACCGAGTCGATGAGACATGAGCATTTCTTCAATGCCGACGGCGAATTCCTTGTCGTCGCGCAAGACGGCAAGCTGCGCTTCCGCACCGAATTCGGCGTCATCGAGATCGAGCCCGGCGAGATTTGCGTCGTCCCGCGCGGCGTCACCTTTCGTGTTGAACTTATCGGCGGTCCCGCGCGGGCTTACGTTTGCGAAAATTACGGCGGCGGGTTCACGTTGCCGGATCGCGGCCCGATCGGCGCCAACTGTCTCGCCAACCCGCGCGATTTCCAGGCGCCCATTTCGGCTTATGAGGACGTCGAGACGCCGTGCACACTATTCGTGAAATGGGGCGGCGAACTCTATCGCACCGAAGTGCCGCATTCACCGATCGATGTCGTCGCCTGGCACGGTAACTACTATCCGTACAAATACGATTTGCGGCGCTTCTCGCCGGTCAATGCGGTGTTGTTTGACCACCCGGATCCCTCGATCTTTACGGTGATGACGTCGCCGTCCGAAACCCCCGGCACCGCCAATATCGACTTCGTCATTTTTCCTGAACGCTGGTCGGTAGCGGAAAACACATTCCGACCGCCTTGGTATCACCGCAACATCATGTCGGAATTCATGGGGCTGGTTTACGGCGTCTATGACGCCAAGCCCGAAGGTTTCGTGCCCGGCGGCATGAGCTTGCACAACCAGATGCTGCCGCATGGCCCCGATAGCGATGCTTTCAGTCACGCCAGTACCGTCGAGCTGAAGCCGGTGAAGTTGACGAATACGCTCGCTTTCATGTTCGAGACGCGCTTCCGGCAGCGCGTCACCAGGTACGCTGCCACGCTTCCAACGCTGCAAAAGGATTACATCGATTGCTGGAGCAACCTGAAGAAGAATTTCGACCCGCACCGGCGTGAGCCGAAATAATGAAACTGGCATCGTTGAAAGAGGGCCGTGATGGCCGCCTCGTCGTCGTGTCACGCGATTTGTCGCGTTGCGCGGATGCCTCCGCCATTGCGCGTACCATGCAAAGTGCGCTCGACGATTGGGAGGCGGCGGCTCCAAGGTTGATCGAAATCGCAGATGCGCTCGAGGCGGGGCGCATCGCGCATCTGGCTTTCGCGCCGGACAAATGCGCGGCGCCTTTGCCGCGCGCGTTCCAGTGGCTCGACGGCTCGGCCTACGTCAATCACGTTGCGCTGGTCCGCAAGGCGCGCGGCGCGGAAATGCCGGCCTCGTTCTGGACCGATCCGCTAATGTACCAGGGCGGCTCGGATACAATGCTCGGTCCGCGCGATCCGATCGCACTCGCCGACGAGGCTTGGGGCATCGATTGCGAGGCGGAGGTCGTCGTCATTCTCGGCGATGTGCCGATGGGCGCGACACGCGAGGAAGCGGCGCAGGCAATCCGGCTGATCATGCTGGTCAACGACGTGAGCCTGCGCAACATGACCGGACCCGAGCTCGCCAAGGGCTTCGGTTTCGTGCAGTCGAAGCCGGCCTCCGCGTTCACGTCTGTTGCGGTGACCCCGGACGAACTCGGCGCAGCCTTCGACGGGAACAAAGTCAACTTGCCGCTGCTGAGCTTCATCAACGGAAAGCCGTTGGGCCGGCCAATCGCCGGCAATGACATGACCTTCGATTTTCCAACCCTGATCGCGCATGCCGCGAAGACCCGCGCTCTTTCCGCCGGCACCATTCTCGGCTCCGGCACGGTGTCGAACCGCGACGCCGATGGCGGCCCCGGCAAGCCGGTCGGAGAGGGCGGACTTGGCTATTCCTGCATCGCGGAGCAACGGACCGTCGAGACGATCCTGCACGGCAAGCCGTCGACCTCGTTCCTGAAATTCGGCGATCGCGTCCGCATCGAGATGCTGGACGCGCAAGGGCGTTCGATTTTCGGCGCCATCGAGCAGGAAGTGGTACGCTACAAGAAACCGCAATAGCCGGGAGTTTGCGACGTGACCAAGGGTTTTGCCTCGACCGCCGACCTGGGCGAAAAGAAAGTCACCTTCAGCCAGATCGGCCCGGGGCTTTATGCCTACACCGCGGAAGGCGATCCGAATTCCGGCATTATCGTCGGCGACGATGGCGTGATGGTGGTCGACGCTCAGGCCACCCCTGCCATGGCAAATGAGGTGATCGCGCGCGTAGCCCAGATCACCGACAAGCCGATCAAATACGTTTTGCTGTCGCACTATCACGCCGTGCGCGTGCTCGGCGCCTCGGCCTTCAAGGGCGCCGAAATCCTGGCCTCCGACACGACGCGCGGATTGATCGCCGAGCGCGGCAAGCAAGACATGGATTCCGAGATCGGACGCTTCCCGCGACTGTTCCGCAATGTCGAAAGCATTCCGGGCCTGACCTGGCCGACCATTACTTTTCCGGATCAGATGTCGGTTTGGCTCGGCAGGCGCGAAGTGCGCATCATGCATATCGGCCGCGGCCACACCGCCGGCGACGTGATCGCGATGGTGCCCGATGCGGGCGTGATCTTTTCGGGCGACCTCGTCGAATACAAGTCGGCCTGTTACTGCGGCGATGCGCATTTCAACGATTGGCTGGCGACGCTGGAAGTGCTGGCTGAACTGCGCGGCAACGCACTGGTGCCGGGCCGGGGCGCTGCGCTCGGCAGCCCCGATATGGTGGCCGAGGGCATCGCACTCACCAGCGACTTCCTGTCGACGCTTTACGGTTCGGTGAGCGATAGCGTGGCGAAAGGCCGCTCGCTCAAGGAGGCCTTCGACGCAGCGCGCATCGTCATGGATCCGAAGTTCCACAGCTTCCCGATTTACGAGCATTGCCTGCCGTTCAACGTATCGCGCGCCTATGACGAAGCGCGTGGCATCGAGTGGCCCGTTATCTGGACGGCCGAGCGGGACCGCGAAATGTGGGCGGCCTTGCAGGGCTAGGCAATTCGCACCTCTTGGGCAGCTTCCCAACGGGAAGGAAGCAAAACGGCCTCGTCGGTGTTCCTCCTCATGGTAAGCTTTGAATCTGCCGGTGTGAAAGTGCGGCAGCAGCTGGGGAGGGTTTCCATGTCGGGCTTCGAAAAATACAGCGACCAACTCGCGCTTCTTGCGCGCATCTTCTACGCGTCACTATTCGTCATCTATGGGTACTTCAAGGTAACGGCGTTTGCCGGCACTACGGCGTACATGGCGAAACAGGGGCTTCCGGCCCCCGCAGTTTTCGCGGCGCTCGCGGTCCTCTTCGAACTCGTCGGCGGTCTGCTAATTCTTGTCGGCTATCAGACGCGCTGGGTCGGTCTCATCCTTGCCATCTATGTGCTTGTCGCGGGATTGATTGCGCACACGCATTTCGGCGACGGCAACCAGCTTTCGCATTTCATGAAGAACATGGCGATCATCGGCGGCGGACTGGCATTTGCAGCTTTCGGCGGCGGGCCTTATTCGCTCGACGGGCGCAAATAATCGCGGGCACGAAGGCCCTCGTTTAGCTTGCATGCGGTGGCTCCGGCGCGGCAACATCGCCGCCGCCGGAGCCAGGAATCGTGCCGTCACAGCCCGCGGAAAACGCCGAAGGCGGACGCAAGACCGTCTACCGCTACAGCTATCGCCGCTCGCGCGATCAGGGGGTGGGCGCGGCCGCGCGTCACCCCGTCATCATCGTCGGCGCTGGACCGGTCGGGCTTGCGGCGGCGATCGATCTCGGCCAGCGCGGCGTGCCGGTCGTGCTGATCGATGATGCCGACCGCATCGGAGAAGGTTCGCGCGGCATCTGTTGGTCTAAGCGCACGCTCGAAATCTGCGATCGGCTCGGGATCGGCGAGCGCCTCGTGGCGCAGGGAGTTACCTGGAAGCTGGGCAAGGTCTTTTTCGGCGAGGAGATGGTCTACTCTTTCGATCTCCAGCCGGAGGACGGCCATAAGATGCCGGCGTTCATCAACCTCCAGCAGTTCTATCTCGAGAAAGCGTTGTGCGACCGCGCCGGGGAACTCGGCAATATCGATCTGCGCTGGAAGAACCGCCTCACGGCCGTCGAGCCGCACAACGACCACGTGCGGGTGACTATCGATACGCCGGACGGTCCCTACGTCCTCGAGGCGGATTGGCTGATCGCGGCCGACGGCGCGCGCTCGACCACGCGCGATCTGCTCGGGCTAGGCTTCACCGGCGTGACGTTCGAGGACAAGTTCCTGATCGCCGACATCCGCATGGCGGCGGACATTCCGACCGAGCGGCGCTTCTGGTTCGACCCGCCATTCCACACCGGCCAGTCGGCGTTGATGCATCGCCAGCCGGACAATGTCTGGCGTATCGATCTTCAACTGGGGCCGGATGCCGATATTGCCGCCGAACAGGAGCCGGCACGCGTTACCGCTCGGCTCAAGCGCATGCTCGGCGAGCGCGACTTCTCGCTCGAGTGGGTTTCGGTCTACCGCTTCAACTGCCGCCGGCTCGATCGCTTCGTGCATGGCCGCGTCGTCTTCATCGGGGATGCAGCGCACCAGGTATCGCCGTTCGGTGCGCGTGGCGCCAATTCCGGCATTCAGGATGCGGAGAACCTGGCGTGGAAGTTGGCGGCGGTGATCAAAGGTGACGCTGGCCCGGGCCTGATCGACAGCTACGAGCGTGAACGCATGCAGGCCGCTGATGAAAACATCGGCCATTCGACGCGCTCGACCGATTTCATCGCGCCGCACTCGCCGGCCGAGCGTCGCCTGCGCAATGCTGTGCTCGATCTGGCGCCGAAGGCCGAGTTCGCGCGCCGGATGATCAATTCCGGCCGCTTGTCGGTCGCGACGATTTACGACACGCCATTGTCGACGCCGGATGAAGCGCCGTTCGCCGGCTCGGCCAAGCTCGGTGCGCCCGTGCCGGACGCACCCGTGCGTTTGCGCGACGGCAGGATCGGCCATCTGCTCGAACAGATCGGCGGCGAGTTCACCGTACTTTACACGAAAGACGGCGCTTCACCGGATGTGCCTGAGGGCATCCGGCTGATGACGATCGGCGGTGATCTTATCGATGTCGAAGGCGCTTTTACCCAACGCTTCGATGCAAAACCCGGCACGGCCTACCTGTTGCGTCCCGATCAGCATGTCTGCGCGCGCTGGCGCAGCTTCGATCGCAGTAAAGTATCGGCTGCCCGTGCCCGCGCACTCGGCGGCTGACGTTTCGAGGAACCCATGCCAAAACTTGTCACCGCCTCGCAATTCGCCCAGCCGGACGCGGCTTACGTGGCGTTGGTGGAGGCGCGGCGCGGCTTGAGCGATGCGGCGGCGGCCGAGCTCGACACGCGGCTCGTGCTCATCCTCGCCAATCACATCGGCGATCTCGACGTGCTGAACGAAGCGATCGCGCTCGCTAAATCGGCCTGACCGTCAGCGCGCGCAGACGATGGCGACGAGATCGTCGCACTTGCCGTCCGTGCAGCCGCTCGCGCCCGCCGGAATGGCGCCTGTGATCTCGTCGCGATCCACCTTGCGGAACGAGGTCGCCTGGGCGAAGTCGCGCGCGCGGCAATAGGCAGTCGCAATCGGGCCACCGCACTTGGCGCCCGTTGCGAGGCAGCGGTCGACGCCGTAGCCGTCGGCGTTGCTCGAAATGATGAACATGCGCCGTTCCGCGGACTGCGCGGAGCTCACGGCGGCAATGAGGAAAATGGCGGTGAGGCTGATCAGGAGAGCACGCATGGAACGCCCGCTGACAAAGGCGCCTTACCGGGCGCCGATGCCGAGGATGTGAGCAAAGTCGTTAACAGATGATTAACCCCTTCGCAGCGCTGTGCGGCGGCTATCCACGCGTTTATCGTGGTCCGGTTCCGGTAAGCGCGCCCATCTTTGCAGGCATTGCCTGCGGCCTTGACGGCTCCCGGGCAAGCTGCGCATTCTCGCCCCTCATGAGCGGCCTTAACCATATCTGCGGCATTTGCCGGGAGATTATTAGCTAGCGCCCCGACGCTGGCTGCGGCCGTCTTTTCTCAACCTTGAGCAAAAAGCGACGCCCGGCCAGCGGAGGCCGAAGGTGTCCATGGAACTCAGGCTCTACGATACGCTGACGCGCGAGAAACGGGTGTTCATCCCGATCGATCCCGCGCGCGTACGCATGTACGTGTGCGGGCCGACGGTCTACGACTTCGCGCACATCGGCAACGCGCGGCCGGTCATCGTGTTCGACGTGCTGTTCCGATTGTTGCGGCACCTTTACGGCGAGAAGCATGTCGTCTACGTGCGCAACGTCACCGACGTCGATGACAAGATCAATGCGCGTGCGGCCGAGCGAGGCATATCTATTCGTGACCTGACGGAGGAGACGTACCGGAATTTCACGGCGGATGTTGCGGCGCTGGGATGCCTGCCGCCGACGATCGAGCCGCGTGCGACCGAGCACATCGCCGAGATGAAGACGCTGATCGAACGGCTGGTGAAGGACGGCCATGCTTACGTCGCGGAAGACAACGTCCTGTTCCACGTCCCCTCGATGTCTGACTACGGACGCCTCTCGCATCGGTCGCTTGACGAGATGATCGCCGGCGCGCGCGTCGAGGTCGCGCCCTACAAGAAGGATCCGCAGGATTTCGTGTTGTGGAAGCCGTCGAAGGAGGGCGAACCTTCCTGGCCGTCGCCGTGCGGGATCAAGACGCCGGGCCGGCCCGGCTGGCACATCGAATGCTCCGCGATGTCGTGGAAGCATCTCGGCGAGACCTTCGACATTCACGGCGGCGGAATCGATCTCGTCTTCCCGCATCATGAGAACGAGATCGCGCAATCGCGCTGCGCTTTTCATACGCCGGTGATGGCGAATTACTGGATGCACAACGGCTTCCTGCAGGTCGAAGGCGAGAAGATGTCGAAGTCGCTCGGCAACTTCGTCACCATC
>DASZVZ010000115.1:0-4334 GCA_035546875.1 Pseudolabrys sp. | reverse complement strand
GGGTCGGCGCCAATGTCGGCGGCGTCGCCGCGCGCATGGCCGGCGCGCGTTTCTTCGGCTTCGGTCTCGATCGCGCGGCGAACGCGATCGAGCTTGCCGCGGCGCTTGGCGGCTTGAAGGGCCCGATCATGAAGGTGGCGCAACTGCTCGCCACCGTGCCCGACGCGCTGCCGCCGGAATACGCCAACGAATTGATGAAGCTGCAAAGCGAGGCGCCGCCGATGGGCTGGGCCTTCGTCAAGCGGCGCATGAGCGCCGAATTGGGCGCGGACTGGCAGAAGAAGTTTTCGAGCTTCGAGCATCATCCGGCGGCCGCCGCCTCGCTCGGGCAGGTGCACCGCGCGGCCGCGCTCGACGGCAGCGCGCTTGCCTGCAAACTGCAATATCCCGACATGCAGTCGGCGGTCGAAGCCGACCTGAAGCAGTTGCAACTCCTGTTCGCGATCCGCCGCCGTTTCGATCCGGCGATCGACACGACCGAGATCGCCAAGGAAATCGCCGCGCGTTTGCGCGAGGAGCTCGACTATCACCGCGAGGCAAAGCACGTCGCGCTCTATCGCACGATGCTGAAGGATCATGCCTCGATCCGCGTGCCGGAGGTCTGGCCGGAGCTTTCGACCGGCCGGCTCCTCACGCTCGATTGGCTCGAGGGCCGCAAGCTGCTCGAGCACAAGGACGACACGCTCGCCGTGCGCAACAGGCTCGGCATGGCGATGTTCACGGCGTGGTGGTTTCCGTTCAGCCGCTTCGGCGTCATCCACGGCGACCCGCATCTCGGCAATTACACGGTGTTCGACGAGAAGAAGAAGCCCGCCGGCATCAATCTGCTCGATTACGGCTGTATCCGCATTTTCCCGCCGCATTTCGTAGGCGGCGTGGTCGATCTCTATCGCGGGCTCGAAAAGGGCGACGACGCGCTCATCGTGCACGCATACGAGATCTGGGGCTTCAAGAAGCTCAACCGCGAGCTGATCGACGCGCTCAACATCTGGGCGCGCTTCATCTACGGCCCGTTGCTCGATGATCGCGTGCGCACCATCGCCGACGGGGTGAAGCCGTCGGAATACGGCCGCCGCGAGGCTTTCCGCGTGCACCAGGCGCTCAAGGCCAAGGGCCCGGTTATCGTGCCGCGCGAATTCGTGTTCATGGACCGCGCGGCCATCGGCCTCGGCGCCGTGTTTCTGCATCTTGCGGCGGAGCTCAACTTTTACCGGCTGTTCAATGAGGCGATCGAGGACTTCTCCGTCGCCAAGGTCGCCGGGCGGCAAAAGGCCGCGCTCAAGGCCGCCGGGCTTGAACCCACAGCCGCGGCCTGACCGCGCCGTTGCCCTTGCCGCGCAATTGCGCTAATTCCGGCCTGAAGTCGAATTAAGTGGAGAATCGCGATGGCCGAACACGGCACGGTCGAGTACTCAACCGCCTCGGGCAACGACTATGAGGCGCACGAGGAGACCTACAAGATGTTCCTCAAGCTCCTGAAGGGGAACATCATCACCATCGTGATCATCCTGATTTTGATGGCTTATTTCCTCGTTTGATCCCGCCTCGCTCCGCCGTGCCGGCGGCTGTTGCGTAGTCCCCGAATTCTCAACCTCCGCTGCTCCTGGAGGCTGCATGAAGATCGCGATTGCCGCCGAGACCGATCCGGCCGAGCCGCGCGTCGCCGGCACGCCCGAAACCGTCAAGAAGCTGATCGCGCTCGGCGCCGAGGTCGCGGTCGAGCCGGGCGCGGGCGTGAAGTCCGGCATCCTCGACGACGATTATAAGGCCGCCGGCGCCACCGTCGCCGCCGGGGCGGCGAAGGGCGCCGATGTCGTGCTCAAGGTGCGCCGGCCGTCCGCATCCGAACTGTCCGCCTACAAGAAAGGCGCGCTCGTCGTTGCCATCATGGATCCTTACGGCAATGAGGCCGCGCTCAAGCAGATGGCCGACGCGGGCATCGTCGCCTTCGCCATGGAATTGATGCCGCGCATCACGCGCGCGCAGTCGATGGACGTGCTGTCGAGCCAGGCGAACCTCGCCGGCTACCGCGCGGTGATCGACGCCGCGGAAGAATTCGGCCGCGCCTTCCCGATGATGATGACGGCTGCCGGCACCGTGCCGGCGGCGAAGGTCTTCATCATGGGTGTCGGCGTCGCCGGCTTGCAGGCGATTGCGACCGCGCGGCGGCTCGGCGCCATCGTCACGGCGACCGACGTGCGCCCCGCGACGAAAGAACAGGTCGAAAGCCTTGGCGCGAAATTCCTCGCGGTCGAGGACGAGGAATTCAAGAACGCGCAGACGGCCGGCGGCTACGCCAAGGAAATGTCGAAAGAGTATCAGGCCAAGCAGGCCGCGCTCACCGCCGACCACATCAAGAAGCAGGATATCGTCATTACCACCGCGCTCATTCCGGGCCGCCCGGCGCCGAAGCTGGTCAGCAAGGACATGGTCGCCTCGATGAAGCCCGGCTCGGTGATCGTCGATCTTGCCGTGGAGCGCGGCGGCAATGTCGAGGGCGCCAAGCCCGGCGAGGTCGCGCAGGTCGGCGGCGTCAAGATCGTCGGCTACCTCAACGTGCCGGGCCGTCTCGCGGCGTCGGCATCCGCGCTCTACGCGAAGAATCTGCTCACCTTCCTCGAGACGATGATCGACAAGAAAGAGAAGAAGCTCGCGGTCAACTGGGACGACGAGATCATCAAGGGCACCGCGCTCACGCGCGACGGCGCGATCGTGCACCCGAACTTCAAGCCGAAGACGGCGGCGTGATGATGCAGGCACGAAAAATTCAACTGATATTCCAGGGCTTGGCCGAAGGCCGCGAATCCGGAATCCATAACCCCGGCGCTGCGGAGTATGGATTCCGGCTCTCGCGCTTCGCGCTCGGCCGGAATGACCGGAGTTAGAGGGCTCGCCATGGAACACATCGCCAACGCCGTCGATCCCTTCGTCTTCCGCTTCTCTATCTTCGTGCTCGCCGTGTTCGTCGGCTACTATGTGGTCTGGTCGGTGACGCCGGCGCTGCACACGCCGCTGATGTCGGTGACCAACGCCATCTCCTCGGTGATCGTGGTCGGCGCACTGCTCGCCGTGGGGGTCGCGCTTGTCGCCAACGATCAGGGCCCGATCTGGGCGCGCGCGCACGGTTTCGTCGCGCTGGTGTTCGCCTCGATCAACATCTTCGGCGGCTTCCTGGTCACCCAGCGCATGCTGGCGATGTATCAGAAGAAAAAGAAGTGACGGCGTGATGCGGGGCAACGAACACATCACTCGTGTTCCGGATGCGGCGCAGTGCGCCAGTGCGCCGCTGATCCGGGACCCGGCTTCCTTCAATGAAACCGGGGTGCCGGGTCTGCAGCGCATCACGTCGTGCTGCGCCGCGCCCGGGACACGAGCGCACAGGAGCGCGGCATGAGCCCCAATCTCGTCGCGCTGCTCTATCTCGCCGCCGGCGTTCTTTTCATCCTCGCGCTGCGCGGCCTGTCGAGCCCCGACTCCAGCCGCCGCGGCAACATGTTCGGCATGATCGGCATGACGATCGCCGTGCTCACCACGCTCGGCTCGCATCCGCCGGCGGACACGACGGCGTGGGCGCTGGTGATCGGAGGCATCGTCATCGGCGGCGGCATCGGCGCGGTGATCGCGCGGCGCGTGCCGATGACGTCGATGCCGGAATTGGTCGCCGCCTTCCACTCGCTGGTCGGCATGGCGGCGGTGCTGGTCGCGGCTGGCGCGTTCTACGCGCCGGCGGCCTTCGACATCGGCACGCATGGCCACATCCACGCGCAAAGCCTGATCGAAATGTCGCTCGGCGTCGCCATCGGCGCCGTTACCTTCACCGGCTCGGTGATCGCGTTCCTCAAGTTGTCCGGCCGCATGAGCGGCAAGCCGATCATCCTTCCCGCGCGCCATGTCATCAACATCGCGCTCGGCGCGGCGCTCATCTTCTTCATCTACGGCTTCTTCATCTCTCAGAGCCAGATGGATTTCTGGCTGATCGTCGCGATCTCGCTTCTGCTCGGCATCCTGCTCATCGTGCCCATCGGCGGCGCCGACATGCCGGTCGTCATCTCGATGCTCAACTCCTATTCGGGGTGGGCGGCCGCCGGCATCGGCTTCACCCTCGGCAACACCGCGCTGATCATCACCGGCGCGCTGGTCGGCTCTTCCGGCGCGATCCTGTCCTACATCATGTGCAAGGGCATGAACCGCTCGTTCATCTCGGTCATCCTCGGCGGTTTCGGCGGCGAGACGGCGGGCCCGGGCGGCGGCGCCGAACAGCGGCCGGTCAAGCTCGGCTCGGCGGAAGACGCGGCCTACATCCTGAAGAATTCGTCCAAGGTCATCATCGTGCC
>DASZVZ010000114.1:0-2353 GCA_035546875.1 Pseudolabrys sp. | reverse complement strand
GGCAGCCGATCAAGCTGTTCAACAACGGCAATATGCGCCGCGATTTCACCTACGTTGACGATGTCATCGAGGCTGTCGTGCGGCTGATCGATGTTCCGGCGCAGCCGGACCCGTCGTGGTCGGCGGACGATCCCGACCCGGCGCGCAGTTCGGCGCCATGGCGCATCTACAACATCGGCAACAATAGCCCTGTCGAACTGTTGGACGTGGTGCAACTGCTCGAACGGGCGATCGGCAAGACGGCAAAGCGCGAGCTGATGCCGATGCAGCCCGGCGACGTGCCCGAGACTTATGCGGACGTTGACGATCTGATGGCCGCGGTCGGCTTTCGGCCATCAACGCCGATCGCGACCGGCATCGAGCGCTTCATCGCCTGGTATCGTGACTATCACGGCCTGGAAAATCCCAGTCCCGTTGTAACGGCTTGAATCAAAACGTGTTCGTGCAAATGCCCAACGAGGTTCGCCAAGCCGGGCGCCGGCATGGTAGAAACCCACCGGCGGGGCACGCTAGGCGAATCGGCAGGCAATAATGCGGACGACGAAGCGGGACGCAGACGCGACATTGCGCGTTGGTGTGATCGGCGTCGGCGTGATGGGCAGCAATCACGCGCGGGTCTTCTCCGATCTTCCCGGGGTCACCTTGGTCGGTATCGCCGATCCGGACCCGGCGCACCGCGATTTCGTATCCCGCACCCTCGGTTGCAATGGCTATGAAAACGTTGCCGGCCTGCTTGACGCGGGTGTCGATGCCGTTTCCATCGCCGCACCGACGCATTTGCACCATGACATCGCGCTGACATGCATTCGCAACGGCACGCATGTGCTCGTCGAAAAGCCGATCGCCTCCTCGGTGGAAGAGGGTAGGGCAATTATCGCCGCTGCCCATCGTGCCGGTGTGACGCTGATGGTTGGCCACGTCGAGCGGTTCAATCCGGCGGTGGAGGCGATCAAGGACGCCATTCGTGGTGAGGACATCCTTTCGATCGCCATTACCCGCGTCGGACCGTTCCCGCCACGCATGTCCAATGTCGGCGTCGTCATTGATCTTGCCGTTCATGATATCGACCTGATCCGGTGGTTCACCAATTCCGACATTACCGAGGTGCAGCCGCAACTTTCCAACGCCGTCGCCGAGCGCGAAGATATCGCGCTGCTGCAATTCCGCACCGCCTCGGGCGTGCTCGCGCACATCAATACCAACTGGCTCACGCCCTTCAAGGCGCGCAGTGTGACGGTAGCGACGCGCGGCAAGTACGTTATGGGCGATCTGCTGACGCGGCAGGTTACCGAATGCTTCGGCTTCCAGCCGGACGGCAGCTACTCGATGCGCCACCTCTCGGTCGGACACGCCGAGCCGCTGCGCTCGGAGTTGCTGGCGTTCCTTCGCGCGGTGCGCACCGGGCAAACGCCCGCAGTCACCGGCGAGGAGGGTGTCGCCAGCCTCGAGATCGCCACGCGTTGCCTGGCCGCGCGGCCGACTGCCGCGCCCTCGGTCAAGCGACAGGCGCCGCGCGTCGTCGTCAGCTAGACGGCGCGCATTTTCGAGTTCACGCATGAATCAGCGATCGCTTCCGCCCATTCCTTTTATCGACGTCGGCGCGCAACGCCGCCGCCTCGGCGCGAAAATCGACGACGCGATTAAACGCGTCACCGATCACTGCCAGTTCGTCAACGGACCGGAGGTTATGGCGCTGGAGAAGGAGCTTGCGGCGTTCTGCGGCGCGCGCCACGCGATCGGCGTTGCGAGCGGAACCGACGCGCTTGTGCTCGTGCTGATGGCGAAGGGTATCGGCCGCGGCGATGCAGTGATCTGCCCGTCCTTCACCTACGCGGCAACACCGGAGTCGATCGCACTGGTAGGTGCAACGCCGGTGTTCGCGGAAGTGGATGAGGCGACCTTCAATCTCGATGCGGCGAGCATCGAGCGCGCGGTTGCGGCCGCAAAGAAGGCCGGGCTTACGCCGAGGGCGCTCATGACGGTCGACCTGTTCGGTCTGCCCGCCGATTACGATGCTATCATGCCGGTTGCGCAGCGGCTCGGCCTGTATGTGATCGACGATGCCGCGCAGGCGTTCGGCGCCGACACCAAAGGCCGTAAAATCGGCACGCTGGCGCCGGCCACCACGACGAGTTTCTTCCCGGCGAAGGCGCTTGGCTGCTACGGCGATGGCGGCGCCGTGTTCACCGACGACGACAAGTTGGCCGATCTCGTCCGCAGCCTGCGTAATCACGGGCAGGGGGTAGACCGTTACGACAATGTGCGCGTCGGCATGACCGGCCGGCTCGACACCATCCAGGCCGCGGTGCTGATCGAGAAGCTGAAGATTTTCCCCGACGAGATCGCGGCGCGC
>DASZVZ010000113.1:0-24946 GCA_035546875.1 Pseudolabrys sp. | reverse complement strand
GATCTCGATCTCCGGCGAGGCCCATGCGGCTTCCGCGCCGCAGATGGCGGGACAGATCAGGCCTTCGCCGCGCGCGTTGGCGCCGATCGCGGCGGGCAAGACGCCTGCGACCGCGGCGATCGAGCCGTCGAGGCCGAGCTCGCCGAGCACGGTGAAACCGGCGAGCGCATCCTGCGGGATGGCGCCGATCGCGGCCATCAGGCCGAGTGCGATCGGCAGATCGTAGTGGCTGCCTTCCTTCGGCAGATCGGCGGGCGCGAGATTGATGGTGATGCGGCGCGCCGGCAGCGCAAGACCCGAGGCGATGAGCGCCGCACGCACGCGCTCCTTCGCCTCCGATACGGCCTTGTCGGGCAGCCCGACGATGTTGAAGGCCGGCAGGCCCGGCGCAACCTGAACTTGCACGTCTACGGCGCGGGCCTCGATGCCCTCGAACGCGACCGTGGCGACGCGCTGAACCATGCGACCGGCCTTTCAGAAGCTTCAGTCAGGGTATCTAGTTTTCCGGCGAAAAAGGCGATTATATACTTGACACACCCAGAATCAGTGGTAAGATAGCGGAAATGCCCGTTAAATAAGGCTTTTCGCTATGTCGATGCTCTCCAAAAAGTACTTTAAAGACGAGAAAGCGGCCTTCCGGCACCTAGAGGGTTTGCTCTGGGAAAACGGTCGGGTTTGCCCGCATTGCGGCACCGTTGACCGTTCTGGCGCGCTGGAAGGCGTGAAGGACAAGAAGGGTCGGACGCGGCTCGGCCTCTACAAGTGCTACGAGTGCCGCAAACAGTTCACCGTCAGGGTCGGCACCGTCTTTGAGAGTGCCCACATTCCGCTGCACAAGTGCCTACAGGCCGTTTACCTGATGACGTCGAGCAAGAAGGGCATCAGCGCCCATCAGCTCCACCGTACCCTTGAGATCACCTACAAGAGCGCGTGGTTTCTCTGCCACCGTATCCGCGAGGCGATGCGCCCCAAAGAGTTCACCCCGATGGGCGGCGCTGGTAAGCGCGTCGAGGTCGATGAAACCTATTTCGGCCACTTGAAAGGCGCGAACAGCAAGACCGTTCGTTGGGCCAGCCAGCATCGAAACGTCGTGCTTACGCTTGTCGAGCGGAGTGGGTCGGCGCGTTCATTCCACATTGATGGAACGACGATGGCTACTCTTGGGCCGATCCTGCGTACCAACCTTAACCGGGAAAGTCATCTGATGACGGACTCGGCTAGCTGGTACAAATCCATTGGCAAAGAGTATGCGGCGCATGGCGTCGTCGATCACGCTCACCACGAGTACATTCGCGGCGAGAACTATACGAATACGGTCGAGGGCTATTTCTCGATTTTCAAACGCGGAATGAAGGGCGTCTATCAGCACTGCGCCGAGAAGCATCTGCATCGCTATCTCAGCGAATTTGATTTTCGCTACAATAACCGCGTCGCGCTCGGCGTGAACGACGAAGCGCGCGCCGACCGTGCGGTGAAGGGTATTGTTGGCAAAAGGCTGACCTATCGCTGGCCTAACGAAGCAGAGAGTCAAACAATTTGTTAAATCAAGGGGTTAGCGAATCAGTGCTAAGCCCTTGCAGAATCTCGATGAATCGACTATATAAGTCACGGGCCTAGCCCGCGAGGTCACCGTAAGGTGGCTGCGAAAGAGTCAGCTTCAACGCTGGCTCTTTTTGTTTTTACGCTCAGCTTCTTGCTTAGCAACGTCATCGAAGCAGCTGTATTTGATTCCAAGATGAGGGATTTCCTCTTTCGTTAAATGTGAATCCAATAGCCGCTTGTCGCGTGCCAGCATTGAGTAGGGTACATATTCGGGATCGTATCCGCCTCTCGCGATGGGATAAGCATAGAGATCGGCAATTTGTGCCATTGGCGACGATTTCGCTTTGAATTTTAAATCATAGAGCGTGGCCTTCAGCTGTTCCGCAGACAGCGGTGCGTACTTTGCCGACGTATCGACTGCAAATGGCATGCCGTCTTTTCGCAAAGCTGCGTAGTAGCCTCGAATATAGTCGTCAGCCGTCTTATCACCGCGTTCGACATAAACTCGGAGCTTGCGTCCTTCTTTGATAGCTTTCTTCGCCGCGCGCTCGCATACGACGGCAAAAGCAGTTTGGCAGAGCTTCCACGTTTGACGACCGTACTTTTCTCGATAGCGTTTGTTGTAGCCTGGCCGATCGACCACGCAAGCGTGGCCCATAACAGGTAGCTTGAGCAGCATCCCTGCCAGACCTCGCATGAAACGCTCGTGCTCAAGCTGGCTTAGGGCACCTAACCAAGTGAAGTTTTCACGTTCGGCGCGAATATCATAGGAATGAAGGGGATATTCTATGCCCCATTCCACGCAGAAATTTTCATGCGCTGTCTGAATTAAGCCTTCGTCTTCTTCGTTGCAGAGATAACCGCCTAACGTGAACCAGTCGCGGAAGGTGAGTTCTTTTGCTATCTTTCGATCAGGATTTCTGGTTCCAGAATCGTCCAGATACAGACACATGACTTTCGGCATGACTAAAAAACCTCAGATCGACAAATTCCGCGATAAGGCTCGCGAGCTAAAGACCTCTCAAACCGAGGCCAAGTTCAACGACCTGCTGCGCCGGGTTGCTAGTCCTAATCCGGATTCGCGCGCGTTAAACGAGCTTGCCGAGATGGTCGGCAATAAAGAGCCGACCGAACGTGTGGCGCGTAAGAAGCGGACCTAACGAGATATGCCCCGCCGCCAAGACAAGAGGCCCGACCTAGAGGACCTGATGGCGAAGGGGATGACCATAACGGAGGCGCTGCAAGCGTGGGCTACTTGGGGCCACTCTTCTCAAGGTGGTCCACCAGCCGAGCCAGATTCCGATTTATCTGGCCCATTTGGAAAGCCATATACTCGCACGCATTAGCTACGCGGGCCTCTGGCGGAGCGACCGATCCCCTTGAGGCGCTCGATACGCCGAAATCGGCGCTCATGTAGGCCAGATACCGTTCGGTCAGGGCGTCTTTGTCTAAGGTAGCCATTTTTGAATCCTCTGGTTGTGGGGTTCGAATCCTCACAACTTATGAGTCGAGTCAAGAATGGGTGTGCAAAGTACATAATCGCGGCGAAAAAGCAAGAACATTTAGTGAACTATCGCAATTTTTCGTGCAGGGCTAGAGAAGCCCGATTGGAGCAGGGCGGGTTGCGGCGAGTATAGCCAGCGCAACGCTGGATAGTCACGCCGGCTTTTTGCGGCGGGCCTCGATCTTGTCCCAGATCAGCGCGGCGCCGTCGGGGCCGCCGAGGTTCTTGATCGCGCGCAGGCCGGTCGGCGAGGTGACGTTGATCTCGGTGAGGTAGTCGCCGATCACATCGATGCCGACGAACAGCAGGCCCCGCTCGCGAAACACCGGGCCGATGCGCTTGCAGATTTCCTGCTCGCGTTTCGTCAACTCGGTCGCCGCCGGCACGCCGCCGCGCACCATGTTGGAGCGCAGATCGTCCGCGGCGGGCACGCGATTGACCGCGCCGGCGTATTCGCCGTCGATGAGGATGATGCGCTTGTCGCCCTGCTTCACCGCGGGCAGATATTTCTGCACCACCCAGGCCTCGCGGAAGGTGGTCGAGAACATGTCGAAAAGCGAGCCAAAATTAAGGTCTTCTTGCGTTATGCGGAAAACCGCGCCGCCGCCGTGGCCGTAGAGCGGCTTCATCACGATGTCGCCGTGCGCGGCGCGAAACGACTTGATCTCGGTGAGGTCGCGCGTGAGCAGCGTCGGCGGCATCAGGTCGGGAAATTCCGTGACGAGCATTTTCTCAGGCGCGTTTCGCACGGCACCGGGATCGTTGACGATCAGCGTCTTCGGATGGATGCGCTCGAGCAGGTGCGTGGTCGTGATGTAGGCGAGATCGAATGGCGGATCCTGGCGGAGCAGCACGACGTCGAGCGTATCGAGTCCGATGCGGCGCGGCTCGCCGAGGGTGAAATGATCGCCGGCCTTGTCGCGGACCTCCAGACCCTGGACGGCCGCAAAGAGCCGTCCATCGAGCAAAGCCAGCTTGTCCGGTGTGTAATAAGACAGCCGGTGGCCGCGCTTTTGCGCCTCCAAAAGCAACGCGAAGGTGGAATCGCCCCGGATATTGATCCGGTCGATGGGGTCCATTTGCACTGCAACATTCAAGGCCATGGCGGGAAACCTTAGCTAACAAAACGATAAGGAAAACAAGTCATTAACATTTTACCGCCAGAATGGCCGCGACGGGGACTGCAACCTAAAGGTGGGATTGTTCGTGACTTTGCCGAAGCTTTCGATCGCCGCCAAGCTCTATGCGATCTTCGCTTTGATGGCCACCACGACAGTCGCGCTGTCGGTGGTCGCGGTGATCAATTCGCGCCAGCACGGCATGCTCACCGCCCAGTTCGAATCCGCCAATGCCGGAAGCTGGAATGTCGAGCGGGTTAACGGCATGATTTACGCCGTCGTCGCGAATTCGCGCGGCATCCTGATGGCGCAGGATAAAGAGACCGCCTCGAGGTACGCGGACGATCTCGCGAAAATCAACAAGCAACTCGGTACGGTGGTCGCGGACTGGCAAAGCAGCGTGAGCGGCAGCGATGCAATCCAGTTCAGTCCGTTTGCCGTGCGCATCGGGACCTATCAGGAATATTTGCAGGAGCTGGCAAAATTCGGCAGCGAAGCCGGACCGGATGCGGCGCGTGCCTGGGCCGCGAGCAACGCCAGCACCGATGACGTGCGCGATGCGCTTAACGGCGATCTCGAAAACCTGAGCCGGTATTATGCGGTACGCGCCGGCCGCATCTACAGCCGGATCAATGAAGGCATCGCCAACACGACGTTCCTGCTCAGTATCTTCGCGGCAGTTGCGGTCATGTTTGCGACCGCCGGTGTGCTCTTGATCAGGCGCAGCGTGACCGTTCCGCTGCGACATATCACGAAAATTACCGAGGACGTCGCCGCAGGCGTTGCCGGAACGACGGTGCCGTTCACCACACGCAGCGACGAGATCGGCGGGCTGGCGCGCTCGATCAGCGTGTTCCAGCACGCCATGCACAGAAACGAAGAGCTCAACCGCACCGTGGTCGACGACGCGCAGGCGCGCGCCTCCCGGCAGGAAATCATGTCGGCGGAAATCACCCGGTTCTCGGCCGAGGTGGAAGCGACACTCGCAGAGCTGGGCCGCATGACCGACCAGATGCTGGCGGCTTCCGATCAGCTTGCCGGCGTTGCCGACGATGCCGCCAACAAGACCGCGCGCGCCGCCGATGCTTCCGCGGAGGCATCCTCCAACGTGCGCGACATCGCGTCGGCGGCCGACGAACTGTCGGCCTCCGTCAACGAGATCGACCGCCAGGTGGCGCAATCGAACACGATCGCCGCGAAGGCGGTGAGCGAGGCGGAGCGTACCAACCTCGCAGTCAAGGAGCTCGGCGAGGCCGCCGCGCGCATTGGCGACGTCGTCAAGCTGATCACCGACATCGCCGAGCAGACCAATCTGCTCGCGCTCAACGCCACCATCGAGGCGGCGCGCGCGGGTGAAGCGGGCCGCGGCTTCGCGGTGGTCGCAGGCGAAGTGAAGGCGCTTGCGGGTCAGACCGGCCGCGCCACGGAAGAGATCACCGCGCAAATCGCCGGCATGCAGCGCGCCACCACGCGTTCAATCGAAGCGATCGAAGCGATCGAGCGCACCATCCGCGAGATCGGCGACATCTCGGCGGCGATCGCCGCCGCCGTCACCGAGCAGGGCGCGGCCACGCAGGAAATCGCGCGCAGCGTGGAGATTGCCGCGCAGCGCACGGTGGAGACCGCCGACGAAGTCAGCATGGTCGGCGCCGCGACCGGCAACACGCGCACCAGCGCCGAAGCGGTCAAGGCCGTCGCCGACGATCTCGGCGGCGCCGCCGGCCGCATCCGCGGCCAGGTCGATCAGTTCTTCGAGCGGCTCAGCGCCTAAGCTCAATTCGCTTCGAACGCGGCAGGTATGTGGCGCGGCAGCTTGCCGGGCGCGATCAGCATTGCGTCGAACCTGATATCGCGCACGCTGTCGTCCGGATTGAGGGCGAGCCACGCTTCAGCCGCGGCGGCAATGCGGTGGCGCTGGCGCGGCGTGACCGATTCCGCCGCGTCGTCGAGACTGGCGCGCGCTTTCACTTCGACGAAGATCAGCAGTTGCCGCCGCCGCGCCACGATGTCGATTTCGCCGAGCGGTGATTTCCAGCGCCGCGCGACAATGCGGAAACCCTTGGCGATGAGCCAGGCGGCGGCGCGGCTTTCCGCGGAAAGGCCGGTACGAAACGCGGCGATTTTTTCAGGACGCGCTTCGCGCTTTTGACGTTCGGGCCGCGGGGCCGGCGTGAGCTTGCCGTTTCTAGCCATCGCCGTTGTCTTTGCTCAGCGCCAGCGCACGTTGATAGACCTCGCGGCGGGGCCGCCCGGTCGCGGCGGCAACTTCGCCGACCGCGTCTTTCACCGAGACGCGCGCGAGCGCCTGCCGCAAAAGTTCGTCGACGTCCTCGATCGTTTCCGAAACGTCGGATGGCGGCGCGATCGCGATGACGAATTCGCCGCGCGTTTCCGCGCCTTTCGCGTAGTCCTGCGCGAGCCGGTCGAGCGGGGCGCGGCGCACCTCCTCGTGCAGCTTGGTCAGCTCGCGGCAGATCGCGGCCTCGCGCGCGCCGAATTGCGCGGCGAGATCGGCGAGCGCCTCGGCAATACGCGGGCCGGTCTCGAACAGCAGCAGAGTTGCCGGAATGCGCGCGAGTTCGACGATGCGCTTTCGGCGCGCGGCTTCCTTCGGCGGCAGGAAACCCTCGAAGAAGAAACGATCGGTCGGCAGCGCCGCGACGGAGAGCGCGGCGAGCACCGACGACGCGCCGGGCAGCGCGCTGACCGCGTGGCCCGCCTCGCACGCCGCGCGCACCAGCTTGTAGCCGGGATCGGAAACGAGCGGCGTGCCGGCGTCCGACACGAGCGCGACGGATTCACCCGCCGCAAGCCGCGCCAGCAGCTTCGGCCGCGCCTCCGCGGCGTTGTGCTCGTGATAGGGCGTGAGCGGCGTCGCGATGCCGTAGTGCTCGGCGAGCTTGCGCGTGACGCGCGTATCCTCGCAGGCGATCACGTCCGCGGCGGCGAGTGCTTCGAGCGCGCGCAACGTGATGTCGCGCAAGTTCCCGATCGGCGTTGCGACGAGATAAAGCCCGGGAGGGATTGGCGGGGCATCGATAGCTGCGCCGCCGATGGCATAGCGGCGCACGCGGCCGGCCGCCGCCGTTTTGGTGGCTTTGTTCATTGCCGGCAACTCTAGACGAGCGCGCCCCGGCGCGTCATGCTCGGGGGAAATTCTCTTTGATTTTCATTTACTTAACTTTTAAGCGACAAAATCTCTCTTTCACTTTAGGACTGTTTTCGGCTTAGTGGGCCGGCCAAAGGGAGCGGCGATGTTCGGGGTGTCGCGTATGAAGCGGGGAGCGCACGGCCGCACGCGTCGTTGGTTCGTCACGCTCGCCGTCGCGGCCAGCGCCGCGCTCGGCGCCTGCTCCACCAGCTTCGATCGGCTCGGCACCGGCATGCCGGAAACGCGGCCGACCGAGCAGCCGCCTCCATCGCTCGCGGGACAGATCGGCACCGGGCAGATTCGCGTCGCGCTCATTCTGCCGCTGTCGGCTCCCGGCAATGCCGGACTTGCCGCGCTGTCGATGAAGAACGCCGCAGAGATGGCGATCGCGGAATTCAAGAACCCGAACATCCAGCTTTTGGTGAAGGACGACGCCGGTCAGCCGCAGGCGGCGCAGGCCGCCGCGCAACAGGCGCTCACCGAAGGCGCCGAGATCATCATCGGCCCGCTGTTCGCGCAGGCGGTAAGCGCGGCCGGCCAGGTGGCGCGTTCGCGCGGCGTGCCGGTGATCGCGTTCTCCACCGATTCGAACGTCGCGTCGCGCGGCGTCTATCTCCTGAGCTTCCTGCCGGAAGCGGACGTGCATCGCGTGGTCGATTACGCGATCTCGCGCGGCAAGCGTTCGTTCGCGGCGCTCATGCCCGACAATGCCTACGGCGGCGTGGCGGAAGCGGCGTTCCAGCAGGAAGTGGCGCGGCGCGGCGGCCGCATCGTCGCGCTCGAGCGCTACCAGCCGGGCAGCGCGCAGATGGCGGAACCGATCCGCCGTGTTGCGCAGGCGGCAAACCGCGCGGATGCAATTTTCATTCCCGACAACAACGACGCGCCGCAGATCGCCCAGCAACTCGCCGCGAACGGCGTCAACCTCAAGCGCGTGCAATTGCTCGGCACCGGCTTGTGGGAAGATCCGCGCGTGTTCTCTTCGGCGCAGCTCGACAACGGCTGGTACGCCGCGCCCGATCCGGCCGGCTTCCGCAATTTCGCCGCGCGCTATCGCCAGCGTTTCGGACAGGATCCGGTGCGCACGGCGGCCCTCGCCTATGACGCGGTGGCGCTGGTCGCGGCGCTGGTCAAGACGCAAGGGCCGCAGCGCTTCAGCGAGCAGGTGCTCACCAACGCGTCGGGCTTCTCCGGCATCGATGGCGTCTTCCGCTTTCGCCCAGAGGGAACAAACGAACGCGGGCTCGCGGTGCTGAAGGTGACGCCGAACGGCGGCCAGGTGATCAGCCCCGCGCCACGATCGTTCGGGTCGGGGACTTAAAGCACTGCCGTTGTCATGGCGGGCTTGTCCCGGCCAGCCCGATCAGGGGCGCAGTGCCTTCCTGAGCGGGGTCACCGGGAAAAGCCCGGTGACGACAGTTCACGCCGCCAGATCCGCCACCACCGCATCGAGCACGGGGAAGCCGGAGAGCGTGACACGCAGGCGGCCGTCGACCGTCGTCTCCACCGCGCCTTCCTCGCGCAGGATCGCGACGCGCCTTGAGTCGAGCGTGCGGCCCGCCAGCACGGCGTAACGCTGCGGATCGATGCCTTCGGCAAGGCGCAGACCCATCAGCAGATATTCATCGGCCTGTTCGGTCGCGGTGAGCTTTTCGTCGACGGTGACGCCGTGGCCGTTGGCCTCTACGCGCATCAGCCAGCTTTCCGGCCGCTTCTCGGTTTCGGTCGCGTAGCGGCGGCCGCCGATGTTGAGGCGGCCGTGCGCGCCCGGGCCGACGCCGGCATATTCGTGCCCGCGCCAGTAGACGAGATTGTGCCGGCACTCGGCTCCCGGCCGCGCGTGATTGGAAATCTCGTACGCGGGAAGCCCGGCGGCGGCACAGACGTCCTGCGTCGTGTCGTAGAGCGCGCGGCCCATGTCGTCGTCCGGGATGGCGAGCTTGCCGGCCTTGCGCAAGGCAAAGAACGGCGTGTCCGGCTCGACGGTCAATTGATAGAGCGACAGATGCTCGGCCGCTTCCGCGATCGCACGCTTGAGCTCGGCCGCCCAGCTTTCGACGCTTTGGCGCGGCCGCGCGTAGATCAGATCGAATGAGTACCGGTCGAAGATCGAGCGCGCGACCGCA
The DNA here is from genome assembly GCA_035546875.1 of Pseudolabrys sp. Lineage (GTDB taxonomy): Bacteria > Pseudomonadota > Alphaproteobacteria > Rhizobiales > Xanthobacteraceae > Pseudolabrys. The sequence continues at coordinate 15,505 of DASZVZ010000113.1, read as the reverse complement.
ACCGCATCGAGCGCTTCCTGCGCGGTGTGCATGCGGCCCAGTTCTCTCAGCGCAGCATCGTCGAGCGCCTGCACACCGAGCGACACGCGGTTGACGCCGGCCGAGCGATAGCCGCGGAAGCGCGTGGCTTCCACGCTGGTCGGGTTGGCTTCCAGCGTCACCTCGGCATCGCGTGCGATCGTCCAGTGCTTCGCCACCGCATCGAGCAGCGCCTCGACCGTCTTCGGCTGCATCAGCGACGGCGTGCCGCCGCCGAAAAAGATCGTCGAGACAATGCGGCCGGGAACGCGCGCGGCGGTCGCCGCGATTTCGGATTCGAAGGCGCGGATGTAGCGCGCTTCATCGACACCCGCGTGACGCACGTGGCTGTTGAAGTCGCAGTACGGGCACTTCGACAGGCAGAACGGCCAGTGCAGATAAACGCCGAATGCCGGTGACGTTAAGGTCATGTTTACCATCATAGCCCGCGCCGCTCGCCGCGAGCCAGCGCCAATTCGATTTCGCTGCGGAGAAGTATTTAAAATTGTAACGATCGATCACTTGCGCAAGCACGCTGTCGCAAGCTTCACGAAAGCGCGGGCGCGGTGCGAGAGGCCTTTGCCGTGCGGCGGAAGGCCGTGTTTTTCCTCGGCGTCCATCTCGCCGAAGGTTCGGTCGAATCCGTCCGGCAGGAACAGCGGGTCGTAGCCGAAGCCGCGCGTGCCGCGTGGCGGCCACACCACGACGCCGTCGACGCGACCTTCGAAATCCTCGACATGGCCGTCGGGCCAGGCGAGGCACAACGCCGCGATGAAATGCGCGCGCCGCTCTTCGGGCGCTTTGGCGCCGCGCTCGACCAGCAGCGTCTGGATGCGATTCATCGCGTAGCGGAAATCCTTGTCGGGGCCGGCCCAGCGCGCGGAATGAATGCCGGGCTCGCCGCCGAGCGCCTCGACGACAAGGCCGGAGTCGTCGGCGAACGCCGGCAAGCCGGTCGCCTTCGCCGCGGCTTGCGCCTTGATGCGCGCATTGGCGGCAAATGTTTTGCCGTTTTCTTCCGGCTCAGGAAGGTTGAGCGCGGCGGCGGATTCCGCCTCGACGCCGTAGGGCGCGAGCAGCTCGCGCATTTCCCTGAGCTTGCCCGGATTGTGCGTGGCGATGACGATGCGGCCGGTGAGTTGCCTGCTCATTATGCTTCTGACGACAAGGAAGGTTACGCCACCGCGATTTTCTGCAGGCTCACCAGCTTCTCGATCCCCTTGCGCGCGAGCGACAACAGCGCGCCGAACTGATCCTCGCTGAAGGGGATGCGCTCGGCGGTCGCCTGGATCTCCACAATGTTGCCGTTGCCGGTCATGACAAAATTGGCGTCGGTCTCCGCTTCCGAATCTTCCGCGTAATCGAGATCGAGCACGGCGACGTTCTTGTAGACGCCGCACGACACCGCCGCGATGTGATCGCGCAGCACCTCGCCGCGCAGCATGTCGCGCGCCTTCATCCACGACAGGCAGTCGGACAGCGCGACCCAGGCGCCGGTGATCGAGGCGGTGCGCGTGCCGCCGTCGGCTTGGATGACGTCACAGTCGATGGTGATCTGCCGCTCGCCGAGCGCGGGCAGATCGATGACCGAGCGCAGGGAGCGGCCGATCAATCTTTGAATCTCGACGGTGCGGCCGCCCTGCTTGCCGGCGGTCGCCTCGCGCCGCGTGCGTTCGGAGGTGGCGCGCGGCAGCATGCCGTATTCGGCGGTGATCCAGCCGCGGCCTTGTCCCTTGAGCCAGGGCGGCAGGCGTTCTTCGAGGCTGGCGGTCACCAGCACGTGGGTGTCGCCGAATTTCACGAAACAGGAGCCCTCGGCGTATTTCACTACGCCGCGCTCGAGCGATACGGCGCGCAGCTCGTCGGGTTCACGGCGGCTTGGCCGCATGTCCTAATCCTTCCGTTTGGCAGGCATTTCGAGGCCGTGCACCATACCGATAAAGCCCGTCTTGAACAAAGGCGCTAGAATGGTCAATTCTCGCACGAAGTGAAGGAGTTGCGTTTGGCGTCGCACGACATTCCGATCGGAGCCACACAGGTGAGCCTCGCGGCGCTCAACGAGCGCTCGCGCGAGATTTTCCGGCACATCGTCGAGAGCTATCTCACGACCGGCGAGCCGGTCGGCTCGCGCAATCTGTCGCGCATTCTGCCGATGCCCCTGTCGCCGGCGTCGGTGCGCAATGTGATGTCGGATCTCGAACAGCTCGGCCTGATCTTCGCTCCGCACACCTCCGCCGGCCGGCTGCCGACAGAGCTAGGGCTGCGTTTCTTCGTCGACGCGCTGATGCAGATCGGCGATCTCAACGAAGAGGACCGCCGCAACATCGAGGCGCAGGTCTCCGCCGCCGGGCACGACAAGTCGCTGGAATCGATCCTGACCGAGACCTCGCAGATGCTGTCCGGCCTCACGCGCTCGGCCGGCGTCGTGCTCGCGGCCAAGATCAATGTGCGGCTCAAGCACATCGAATTCGTCCGGCTCGAGCCTGAGCGCGCGCTGGCCGTGCTGGTGGCCGAGGACGGGCAGGTGGAGAACCGCGTGCTCAACGTGCCGGCGGGCCTGCCGACCTCGGCGCTCATCGAGGCAGGCAACTACCTGAACGCCCGCATCCGCGGCAAGACGCTCGCCGACCTGCGCGGAGAAATCGAGAATTCGCTGCAGGCCGGGCAGGCCGAGCTCGACCAATTGACGCAGAAGGTCATCGCCGCCGGGCTTGCGAGCTGGTCGGGCGGCGAGAACGCCGACCGCCAGCTCATCGTGCGCGGCCACGCCAATCTGCTCGACGACCTGAAGGCGCTGGAAGACCTCGAACGCGTGCGCTCCCTGTTCGACGCGCTGGAGACCAAGCGGGGGGTGATCGACCTGCTCGGCCGCGCCGAGCGCGCCGACGGCGTGCGCATTTTCATCGGATCGGAAAACAAGCTGTTTTCGCTCTCCGGCTCCTCCACCATCGTCGCGCCCTACCGCGACGGCGCGGGCCGAATCGTCGGCGTTATCGGCGTGATCGGCCCGACGCGCCTCAACTACGCACGCATCATCCCGATGGTCGATTACACCGCCAAGGCGGTAAGCCGCCTGCTGGCGACATAGAACCCTTTTCCCGCCTCAGGCGTTGAAAGCTTGATTTTTTTGCGCCGAATCCTGATATCCGAGCCATACAACCAGCATCCGGACGGACAAGGACGATGACGGACCCGACCGCTCGCCCGCAAGACGAAGCGGCCATTGAGCCCGAAACGGCGGCAAAGCCCGAGCAGGCCGATCCTTTGGCCGAGGCCACGCGCGAGGCCGCCGAATACAAGGACAAGCTTTTGCGCACGCTTGCCGAGATGGAAAACCTGCGCAAGCGCACCGAGCGCGAGGTTGCGGATTCACGCGCCTACGGCATCACCGCCTTCGCACGCGACGTCCTGCAAATCGCCGACAATATGCACCGCGCGCGCGAGGCGATCGGTCCCGAGCTGCGCGAAAGCGCCGACGCGAACGTCAAGGCGCTGCTCGAAGGCGTTGAGCTGACCGAGCGTGAATTGCTGAAAGTTCTCGAGAAGAACGGCGTCAAGAAATTCTCGCCCCAAGGCGAGAAGTTCGATCCGAATTTCCATCAGGCCATGTACGAAGTCGCCGACGGCTCGGCGGCGCCCGGAACGGTCGCGCAGGTCATTCAGGCGGGCTACAAAATCGGCGACCGGGTGCTGCGGCCGGCGCTGGTTGCGGTCGCCAAGGCCGCGCCGAAGGTGTCCGCCAACGACAATCCGCCGAACGGCGCAAACTCCGGCTAGCTCTCGATCTCGCTCGACTGGATTTTCTTGACGCCCGCGCGCGTCATGTCTTCCCATGCCTTGGCGAGAGAACCGTTCGCATCGATGCCTCGGCAGGCGTCTTCCACCACATAGACAGTGAACCCCGCGCGGCGCGCGTCGAGCGCGCTCCACGCGACGCAGAAATCGGTTGCAAGCCCGGAGATGAACAGCGTGCCGATGCCGCGTTCCTTCAGGTAGCCCGCAAGCCCCGTGTGCGTCTTGCGATCGGCTTCCACAAAGGCGGAATAGCTGTCGATGTCGCGATGGTAGCCTTTGCGGATGACAAGCTGCGCGGCGGGGATATCCAGGTCTCTCGACAGTTCGGCGCTGTGCGTGCCCTGCACGCAATGATCCGGCCACAGCACCTGATCGCCATACGGCAACGCGATCACATCGAACGGCTTCTTGCCGGGATGGCTCGAGGCAAATGAGATGTGGCGCGGCGTATGCCAGTCCTGCGTGACGATCACATTGGCGAACGCCCCGGCGATGCGGTTGATCACCGGGATCACCTGGTCCCCGTCTTTCACCGCGAGACTGCCGCCCGGCAGGAAGCCATATTGCACGTCGGTGACGATCAAGGCGCTGGCGGCGTCGGGCTTGATGGTCATCGGAGCAGAACTAGCGCTGGCCGATGCCATCGCGCACTTCCCGGAAGCGGGGAAACAGCTTGTCCCAGTCGCTCTTCGCGCTCACTCCGATCACGCGCAGAAAGCCGCCCGATCCGAAGCGCACCCACTGCACGAGCGTGAGCGGATCGTTGCGCACGCCCACGGCCTGCGCGCGGATTTCGTAACCCGGCAGATTGTTGATGCGCATTGCCTCGGATGACGTCACCCTTAGATCTCGCAACGGAGCGCTCGCCAGCAAGCGCCGCGAGAAATTTTCGCGGTCGCCGGGTTCGACCGGCGCGCTCGCTCCCACTGCGACGATCATGTAAGGCTGACGCGTGAGGTCGTTGGTCGGCCCGTCGGTGAGGATCGCCACTCCGTTCGGCATTACCTGCATCACGCGAAAGCCGGCCAACGCATCGAGCTTGAACGGCAGCATCTTCATTTGCTCGTCGATCGGCGGCGGCCGGAACGTGACGCTGGCAAGCGCGGCGCGAACCACCGCGTCGGTGTAGGTCGCGGCGGCTGCTTGCGGCACCTCGACCTCTATCAATGTGGTCAGGTTCGGTACCGCCGGCGACATCGAGCTGGCGAGCATCACCCACTTGCGTGTCGTCGTGCCGTCTTTCACGACATGGAACGTGATCAGAAATCCGATCCCGTCCTGGAACGGAAAGCTTTCGCGCTTGTCGACGGTCACGCCGGCGCCGGCGCTGGTCTCGGCAAACAAGGTCTTCTCAAGCTGGTCGTACATGCTCAAGGGCAGATCGAGAATCTTGATGGTCGTCTTGCCGCCGGCATCCTCGAATCCGGCAAAGTGGGTGCTGACGGTCATGCCGGGCGGCGGCTCGAGCCCGATTCGGATCGCGGGCGGAAAGACCGCGGCGGCGCGCACCGGCGTCGCGCCGATCGCCACGACGGCTAACGCCGCGAGCATCAAGAGCATCGGTCGGCGGAGCATGGACAGGTCTTCCGGAAATGGTCGGCTTGCGTTCGTCTGCCTAATCCGGGCGTCGGGATACGGCAATGGCGGCGTGGGCAATTCTTTGTGTTAACGATCGGCCGGCGTGTACGGGAATATGCAATCGACTGTCTTGCGGGATGCGGGGTGGCCCCCCTATATGACTGATCAAGCCGCAGAAATGCGGCCATATTGAGTATCCTGGGGGCTGGAGAGGGTGGTCGCGGGATGAGCCGCGGGCACTCTATTCGGGCGCCAAAAGGGCCCGGCCGGCTCGCCGCAATCTGAGGGGAATAACTATGGGCAAGGTCATCGGTATAGACCTCGGCACGACCAATTCGTGCGTCGCCGTCATGGAAGGCAAGACGCCAAAGGTCATCGAGAACGCCGAGGGCATGCGTACGACGCCGTCGATCGTCGCATTCAGCGATGATGGCGAGCGCCTTGTCGGCCAGCCGGCCAAGCGCCAGGCGGTCACCAATCCGGAAAAGACATTCTTCGCGGTCAAGCGCCTGATCGGCCGCCGTTACGACGACCCGATGGTCGAGAAGGACAAGAAGCTTGTCCCGTACAAGATCGTCAAGGCGTCAAACGGTGACGCATGGGTCGAAGCCGACAGCAAGACCTATTCGCCGTCGCAGATCTCCGCTTTCATCCTGCAAAAGATGAAAGAGACCGCGGAAGCCTATCTCGGCAGCAAGGTCGACCAGGCGGTCATTACCGTTCCCGCATACTTCAACGACGCGCAGCGCCAGGCGACCAAGGACGCCGGCAAGATCGCCGGCCTCGAAGTGCTGCGCATCATCAACGAGCCGACCGCGGCCGCGCTCGCTTACGGCCTCGACAAGCAGAAACAGGGCACCATCGCGGTTTACGACCTCGGCGGCGGCACCTTCGACATTTCGATTCTGGAAATCGGCGACGGCGTGTTCGAAGTGAAATCCACGAACGGTGACACGTTCCTGGGCGGCGAAGACTTCGACATGCGTCTGGTCAATTATCTGGCCGACGAATTTCAGAAAGAGCAGGGCATCGATCTGCGCCGCGACAAGCTCGCGCTGCAGCGGCTGAAAGAATCCGCCGAGAAGGCGAAGATCGAGCTGTCCTCGACCACGCAAACCGAGATCAATCTGCCGTTCATCACGGCGGATGCCTCCGGTCCGAAGCATCTGACCATGAAACTCACTCGCGCCAAGTTCGAGGCGCTGGTCGACGATCTCATCCAGAAGACGGTCGAGCCGTGCCGCAAGGCGTTGAAGGACGCCGGCATCTCGGCGGGCGAGATCAACGAGGTTGTCCTGGTCGGCGGCATGACGCGCATGCCGAAGGTGCAGGAAATCGTGAAGCAGTTCTTCGGCAAGGAGCCGCACAAGGGCGTCAACCCGGATGAAGTGGTGGCGATCGGCGCGGCGATTCAGGCCGGCGTGCTGCAAGGCGACGTCAAGGACGTGCTGCTGCTCGACGTGACGCCGCTGTCGCTCGGCATCGAGACGCTGGGTGGCGTGTTCACGCGCATTATCGACCGCAACACGACGATCCCGACGAAAAAGAGCCAGGTGTTCTCGACCGCGGAAGACAATCAGAACGCGGTGACGATCCGCGTCTTCCAGGGCGAGCGCGAAATGGCGGCCGACAACAAGATGCTCGGCAACTTCGATCTGGTCGGCATTCCGCCGGCGCCGCGCGGCGTGCCGCAGATCGAGGTCACCTTCGACATCGACGCGAACGGCATCGTCAACGTGAACGCCAAGGACAAGGCGACCAACAAGGAGCAGCAGATCCGCATCCAGGCGTCGGGCGGCCTGTCCGAAGCCGACATCGAGAAGATGGTCAAGGACGCGGAGGCGCACGCCGAGGACGACAAGAAACGCAAGGCCGCGGTCGAAGCCAAGAACCACGGCGAGGCGTTGGTGCATGCGACCGAGAAGGCGCTTGCCGAGCACGGCTCCAAAGTCGCTGAAGGCGAGCGCACCGCGATCGAGAACGCCATGGCCGACCTCAAAGAGGCGCTCAAGGGCGACGACGCGGCCGCCATCACGGCCAAGACGAACGCGCTTGCGCAGGCGTCGATGAAACTCGGTGAGGCGATGTACAAGCAGCAGGCCGAGGCGCAAGGTTCGCAGGCTGGCGCTGCCGGCGGCGAAGGTGCGGCGGCGGCCGACGGCAAGAAGGAAGATGTTGTCGACGCCGAGTTCACCGAAGTCGACGACAAGAACGACAAGAAGTCCGCCTGATCCGGAGCGCGTCGTGCGCGGGATCATCTGCAAGCTAATCCGCACCCCCGGCCAATCCCCGGGGGTGCGTTTTTCGGGGCGCAGGCAGATCAAGAATCAAGTACGGCTATGATGGGCTTTGGAATCCACGGCTGACCGCATGTCCAAGCGCGACTATTATGAAGTGCTCGGCGTTTCGCGGACCTGCACCGAGGCCGAACTCAAGACCGCGTTCCGCAAGCTCGCGATGCAGCATCACCCCGACCGCAATCCGGGCGACGATGAGTGCGAGCACAAGTTCAAGGAAATCAACGAGGCCTATGACGTCTTGAAGGACGCGGACAAGCGGGCGGCTTATGACCGCTTCGGCCACGCCGCGTTCGAGCACGGCGGCATGGGCGGCGGGCACGGCTTTGGGACCGATTTCGCCTCGACTTTTGCCGACATCTTCGACGATCTCTTCGGCATGGGCGGCGGCCGGCGCGGCCGCGCCTCAGGCCGCGAGCGCGGCACCGACCTGCGCTACAACATGGAAATCACGTTGGAGGAGGCCTACGAGGGCAAAACGGCGCAGATCCGCATTCCGACGCCGGTGACTTGCGAAGTCTGTTCCGGCACCGGCGCAAAGGCCGGCACCAAGCCGAAGACTTGCGCGAGCTGCGGCGGCGCGGGCAAGATTCGCCACGCGCAAGGCTTCTTCACGGTCGAGCGCACGTGTCCGACCTGCCAGGGCCGCGGCCAGGTGATCGACGATCCGTGCCCGGCGTGCTCGGGCTCCGGCCGTGTCACGCGCGAGCGCACGCTCTCGGTCAACATCCCCGCCGGCGTCGAGGACGGCACGCGCATCCGGCTTGCGGGCGAAGGCGAAGCTGGCCTGCGCGGCGGGCCACCCGGCGACCTCTATATCTTCCTGTCGCTCGCCAGCCACGAATTCTTCCAGCGCGACGGCGCCGACCTGCATTGCCGCGTGCCGATCTCGATGGTGACGGCGGCGCTCGGCGGCGACTTCGAGGTGCCGACCGTGGATGGCGCCAAATCGCGGGTGAAAATCCCGGCAGGGACCCAGTCCGGGCGGCGTTTCCGTCTTTCGGGCAAGGGCATGCCGGTGCTCCGCTCGAAACAAGTCGGTGACATGTACGTTCAAGTAATGGTGGAAACGCCGCAGAACCTGACCAAGCGCCAGCGCGAATTGCTGTCGGAATTCGACAAGCTCTCGTCGGATCAAACACAGCCGGAATCGGAGGGATTCTTCAGTCGTGTCAAGGAGTTTCTGGATGGACTGGGGAATCGTAGCAGCCATTCCGGATGATGCCTTGACCCCCCGCCCGCGTCGCTATACCGGTGGATGCAGCGGCGAGGCTCGCCGCGTACACGCGTGACTTTGCAATGATGCCCCCGCAATCAGCCGTCCGCGTCGCAAAGAAGAACCTTCGTCTCGACGACGAGATGAGGTTTATTCGTTCTTGGATCGAAAAGCCGCTGTCGACCGGTGCGGTGATGCCGTCCGGCCGCGCGCTTGCGCGCACCATGGCGCGCTACGTCGACAAGGATGCGCGCGGCCCCGTGATCGAGCTCGGCCCCGGTACCGGTCCTGTGACCGAAGCGCTGGTCGAGCACGGCATCGATCCCGCGCGGCTTGTGCTGGTGGAATTCAATCCGATGTTCTGCCGCCTGTTGCGCTCGCGCTATCCGGCGGCGACGGTGGTGCAGGGCGATGCCTATCAACTGCGCCGGCTGCTCGGGACCTATCTGCGCGAGCCGGCGGCGGCGGTCGTCTCCGGCTTGCCGCTCGTCACCAAGCCGTTGCGCACGCGGCTGCGGCTGATTGCCGACGCCATGACGCTGCTCACGCCAGGCGCGCCCTTTGTGCAGTTCACCTACGCAATGGTGCCGCCGATCCCGAAGGCGCTGTCGAGCATTTCGGCGGAGGCCTCCGAGCTGATCTGGCGCAATCTGCCGCCGGCGCGCGTTTGGGTCTATCGCGGGCGCTGATACTTCGCGTAATCGCTCTCTTCGTCATGCCCGGCCTTGTGCCGGGCATACGTCTTTAAGGCATGGATGGCCGGGACTAGCCCGGCCATGACGTGAAAATTGCAGCGTGTTATTCAAAGCGGACGCCCACGGAGCCGTTGATGGCCGGTCCGAAAATTCTTGTCCTTGCCGGCTCGCTGCGCACCGGCTCCTATAACGTCAAGCTCGCCGCGCTCGCCGTCAAAGAGCTCACGCTCAACGACGTCGATGTAATGCGCATTTCGCTCGCCGATTATCCGATGCCGATCTACGACGGCGACCATGAGGCGAACGCCGGGCCGCCGTCGAACGCCGTCAAGCTCAAGCACATGATCATGGCGCATCACGGCGTGTTCATCGCGACGCCGGAATACAACGCATCGGTCACGCCGCTTCTGAAGAATGCGCTCGACTGGGTGTCGCGCGTGCGCGAGCGCAACGAGCCGCCTTACGCCGCGTTCAAGGGCCGCGCGTTCGCGATCAGCGGCGCCTCGCCGCGCGCGACCGGCGCCGTGCTGTCGCTTATGGCGCTCCGGCAAATTCTGGAAGTCGGCTGCGGCGCGCTGGTGATTCCAGAGCAGGTCGCGATCCACAACGCGGAGCGCGCATTCGACGAAGTCGATAATATCGGCGACATTGCCACAGCCAATCTCTTCCGCGCTCAGCTCGAGCGGCTGGTGGAAACCGCGCGGATGATGATGTGAGGACGGCATGAACGCGCGTGACAGGCTGATCGTCGCACTGGACGTCTCGTCGGTGGAAGCCGCCGGGAAGATGGTCGAGCGGCTGGGCGACGCCGTCTCGTTCTACAAGATCGGCTATCAGCTCGGTTATGCCGGCGGGCTCGCCTTCGCGACGACGCTGATCGGCGCCGGCAAGAAAATCTTTCTCGACCTCAAGCTGCACGACATCGGCAACACGGTGCAGAAAGGCGTCGAAAGCGTCGCGAGGCTGGGCGCGACATTCCTCACCGTGCACGCCTTCCCGCAAACCATGAAAGCGGCGATGGAGGGAAAGCGCGGATCGAACCTGCAAATCCTCGCGGTGACCGTGCTCACCTCCTATAACGACGCAGATCTCAGGGACGCCGGCTACCGCATGAATGTCGCCGAACTGGCCGCCGAGCGCGCCGGGCAGGCGCGCGATATTGGCGTCGATGGCCTGGTTTGCTCGCCGGAAGAGGCGGCAAACCTGCGCAAGATCGCCGGGAAAATGCTGCTGGTGACACCGGGCGTTCGCCCCGCCGGCAGCGCCACGGGCGATCAGAAACGCATCATGACGCCGGGGCAGGCGATTGCCGCCGGCGCGGATTATCTCGTGGTCGGCCGTCCCGTGATCGAGGCCGCCGATCCGAAAGCCGCGGTCAAATCGATCGTCAGCGAAATCGCAAACGCGAAATAGCGGGAGGAAAAATGGCCAAAGGCTACTGGATCGCGCAGGTCGAGGTCCGCAACCCCGACGGCTACAAGCAATACACGGCGATGCTGGCGGATATTTTTCGCAAGCACGGCGCGCGCTACGTGACGCGCGGCGGCAAGGTCGACGTCGTCGAGGGCAAGAGCAAGAGCCGCATCGTGGTGCTGGAATTCCCGAGCTACGAGGCGGCGATGGCCTGCTACCGCTCGCCCGAATACGCCAAGGCGGCCGCCCAGCGCCAATCGTCGGCCGACGCCGACCTGATCGTGGTCGAGGGCTACGACGGCGCGCAGCCGTAAGCTCTCCCGCTCCCCGCCTGCCGGGAGAGGTGGCAGAGAGCGCGTCGCCCCGCTATACCCAAGCCAACGGAGACAACCATGGCTGACATGCGGCTGGTGGTCGCCGGCGCCGGCGGGCGGATGGGCCGCACGCTGGTCAAGGCGATCGCGGAAACAAAGGGCCTCGCGCTCGCAGGCGCGCTGGAAGACGCGCGCTCGCCGCTGATCGGCTGGGACGCCGGCACGCTCGCCGGGCTTGGCGAAAATCGCATCAAGCTCGTCGGCGATCCGGCGGCGCTGATCGACACGGCCGATGGCGTCGTCGACTTCACCGCGCCGGTGGCGAGCGTCGCGCTCGCGGAGCTGTGTGCAAAAGCCGGCAAGGTGCACATCATCGGCACGACCGGTTTCGAAGCGGCCGACGAGGCGCGCATCAAGGATGCGGCCAAGCGCGCCGTCATCGTGAAGTCCGGCAACATGAGCCTCGGCGTCAACCTGCTCGCCGCGCTGACGAAGCGCGTGGCGAAGACGCTCGACAATTCATTCGATATCGAAATCATCGAGATGCACCACAACCAGAAGGTCGACGCGCCGTCGGGCACCGCGCTTTTGCTCGGTAAGGCGGCGGCGGAGGGGCGCGGCATCGATCTCGACAAGCGCGCGGTGCGCAACCGCGACGGCCACACCGGCGCGCGCAAGGCGGGCGACATCGGCTTCGCCGCGCTGCGCGGCGGTACCGTGGTTGGCGAGCATACGGTGATCTTCGCCGGACCCGCCGAGCGCATCGAACTTGTTCACAAGGCGGAAGACCGCATGATCTTCGCGCGCGGCGCGCTGCATGCGGCGCTGTGGGCGCGCGCGCAAAAGCCCGGGCTTTATTCGATGGCCGATGTGCTGGGGCTGAAGGATTTCTGACTCGATGCCGTCATCCTGAGGTGGCCGCGCAGCGGCCCTCGAAGGAGATGGGCCGCCAACCTTCGAGGCTCGCTTCGGTCGCGCATCAGGATGACGGTTCAAGGCTCGCAAGAATGGGAAGATAGATATGACCGACCGCGTTCTCGTGCTTGTTCGCCACGGCCAGAGCGAATGGAATCTGAAGAACCTGTTCACCGGCTGGCGCGACGTCGACCTCACGGAGCAGGGCATCAAGGAAGCGCAACAGGCCGGCCGCAAGCTCAAGGCGCAAGGCATCACGTTCGACGTCGCGTTTACCTCGGCGTTGAAGCGCGCGCAGCGCACGCTCGATCTGATGCTCGACGAGCTCGGGCAGACGAAAATCCCGGTGATCAAAAACCAGGCGCTCAACGAGCGCGACTACGGCGATCTTGTCGGGCTCAACAAGGACGACGCCCGCAGGCAATGGGGCGAGGAGCAGGTGCACATCTGGCGCCGTTCCTACGATGTCGCGCCTCCCGGCGGCGAAAGCCTGCGCGACACGGCGGCGCGCGTGCTGCCTTACTACATCCAGGAAATCCTGCCGCGCGTGCTGCGGGGCGAGCGCGTGCTGGTCTCCGCGCACGGCAACTCGCTGCGCGCGCTGGTGATGGTGCTCGACCGGCACACCACCGAAAGCATCCTCAAGCTCAATCTCGAAACCGGCGTTCCGATGATCTACCGGCTCAATGCCGACTCGACGGTCGCCTCCAAGCTCGACCTCGCGGCGTGAACGGCAAGTTCGACATCGCCGTTCTCGACGTCGACGACGCAAGGGCCGCTCTCGACGAGCTCGCGGACGTGCTGGCCGACTGCGTCAATGGCGGTGCGTCGGTCAACTTCATGCTGCCGTTCGGTGCAGCGGACGCGCGGAAGTTCTTCGAGAAAGTCATTCTGGGCGTCGCACGCGACGAAACAGTCCTGCTGGGCGCGCGGCTTAACGGCCGCATTGTCGGCACCGTGCAGCTCGGCCTCGACACACCGCCGAACCAGCCGCATCGGGCCGACGTCAAGAAGCTGCTGGTGCATCGGCGCGCGCGTGGCAAGGGCATCGGCGCGGCGTTGATGGCGAGAATCGAGGCGATCGCGAAGGAGCGCGGCCGCACGCTACTCACGCTCGATACCGCGAGCGACGACGCCAAGCGCGTTTACGAGCGCGGGGGCTGGCAGCGCCTCGGCATCATTCCAGACTATGCGATGTGGCCCGGCGGCGGGTTTTGCGACACGGTCATCTACTGGAAGAAGCTTTGACAAGAAAAAGCCCCGCCGAAGCGGGGCTTTTTCCATTTCAACGTACCGCATTACTCGATGATCTTCACGACCTTGCGGGTGCGCGGCTCGACGATCACGCGCTTCTTGTTGACCACCGCATACTCATACTCGGTGTGGTGCGGAATCGGCCGCAACTCGACCGTGGCCGGCAGCGGCTGACCCACAACGACGCGCTCCTCGACGGTCGCGGAAGGAATGTCCTCGCGCTGCACGTAGGTCACGACGTCATGCGGCGGCTCGGCCGCAAGACCGACGGTGCCGCCGACACCGGCGCCAACCGCGGCGCCAACGGGGCCGCCGACCACGCCGCCGACAACCGCGCCGGTGACGGCGCCGGTAGCGGTCGAAGCCTGAGCGAATGCCAGCGTCGGTGACAACGCCACCGCCGCCACGGCCGCAAGCAAGCGAATACGCATTTTGTGCCTCCTCTGAATTGCAAACGAAGACGATCCCGCTTTGCGCGGGATCGCTACAGGAGGCCAACGCATCACGCGGTAACGCGTTCCGGTTCCGTCAAATTGAATTGAAAGTTCCGCGTACTCTTTGCGCGCTCACCTTCACGCGGCGATCTTGCCCGCTTCCCAGCCAAGCATCGCGCGCTTGCGCGTAATGCCCCAGTGATAGCCGGTGATGTCGCCGTTCTTGCCGACGACACGGTGACACGGCACCACGAAGCAGATCGGATTCTTTCCGACCGCCGCGCCAACAGCGCGCGCCGCCTTGCGGTCGCCGACCTTGGCGGCGATCCCGGAATAGGTGTCGAGGTGGCCCATCGGGATGTCGAGCAGCTTTTCCCAAACGCGCACTTCGAAGTCGGTGCCGATCAGCACCACGCGCAGCGGCTGGTCGGGCCGCCACAACGCCGGATCAAAGATGCGCCGAGCGGTGGCGGCGGTTGCCGCAAAGTCCTCGACGTATTTCGCGTTAGGCCAGCGCGATTTCATGTCCCGCAGAGCCGCCTTTTCCTTGCCGGCGTCGGCCAGCGCCAGGCCCGCAAGCCCGCGCGGCGCCATCATGACGAGCGCCATGCCGAACGGACAGGGATGGAAACCGTAGGTGATGGTGAGGCCTTCGCCGCCGGCTTTCCATTCGCCCGGCGACATCGCTTCGTGCGTCACGAACAGGTCGTGCAGGCGGCCGGGGCCGGAAAGGCCGACCTCGTAGGAGGCTTCCAGCACGCTTGCCGACGAGCGCAAAAGGTCGCGCGCCGAATTGAGCGTGAGCGCCTGGAGGAATGCTTTCGGGGTGAGGCCGCACCAGCGGCGGAAGAGGTGATGCAAGTCGGTGGCCGAAACGCCCGCGGCCTCCGCGATGGTTTCGATCTCGGGCTGCGAGCGCCAGTTGCCGCGGATGTGCGCGATGGCGCGGCGCACGATGTCGTAATCGGCGGCGGCCGTCGGCAGCGGCGCGAGATGCGGGAAGCGGTCGGAGACGGCCTGGTTCGTGAGGGTCATGGTCATGCCGTTGTTTTCGAGGTTCATTGTCATGCCGGGTATCTAGGCCGGTCAAACCCGGCAAACCACCCGATTTCTGTTCTCCTTATCCTTTCCGACGACCCACGGAACGGGAACGGACTCCACACCTCCGGGCTGTGATCGGGGATTTCAGGGTCCCTTCGCTCGCGCGCGGAACGAGGAATTAAAAGGCCGTTCTCGTCGGGCCGCGTTTGGCCTCGTTGAGTGCGGCGGACAGCGCTTTCTCGAAGTTCGCCTTTTCGTCGGGCCCGAGGAAGCTCGCGATGATGAGCTTTCTGCCGCGCGACACCAGAAAAAGCCGCTCGATGCCGAATTCCTCGTGGCTGATCTTGTCGAGCCTGACCCATAGCGGATTGAGCACCCATTCGCGCACGCGGCCGCGATGGCTCACTTTGCGGACCTTGAGCTCGGAGGCGGTGACGCTCACTTCCTCGTAAGCGTCCGCCGCGCGGTAATTCAGGCGGAAAGCCCAATAGAGCAGCAGCACGTCGAGGCCGAAAAATCCGAACACGGGCCAGGC
>DASZVZ010000112.1:0-86343 GCA_035546875.1 Pseudolabrys sp. | reverse complement strand
ACGCGGATCATGTCCTTTACGCCCTTGGCGGCGAGCTTTTTCGGGATCGGCAGGTAGCCGGCTTCCGGCATCGCCGCAGGCGAATGCGGCCCGGCGTTTTGCAGGACGAGGACGTCGTTTGCTTCCACGTCGAGCTTCGGATCGTCGACGCGCGCGGCGAGATCCTCGAGCGAAGAGAACACGACCGCCCTGCCCTCGCGCTCGAACAGATTGGCGTCCGCCGCCGAGCGCTTGAGGATCGCGCCCTGCGGCGCGATGTTGCCGAACAACGCGACCAGGCCGCCTTGCGGCTCAAGCGGCTTGTTGCGTTCCGCGATGATCGTGCGGTCAACCCACGGATCGTCATCCGCTGCAAGCCGTTCGCCGAGTGTCTCGCCGGTCACGGTCATGCAATCGAGATGCAAGAGATCCTTGAGCTCGCGCAATAGCGCGCCGACGCCGCCCGCCGCGAAGAAATCTTCCATGTAGCCGTTGCCGACCGGCTTCAGGTTCACCAACACCGGCGTCGTGTCCGACAGCTTGTTGAGCTGTTCGAGCGAGACATTGATCCCGGCGCGGCCGGCGATCGCGGTCAGATGAATCACCGCATTGGTCGAGCCCCCGAGCGCGAGCAGGACGCGCAGCGCGTTCTCCACCGACTTCGCATTGACGATGCGCTCGGGCGTGAGCTTCGAGCCGATCATCTTCACCGCGACGGCGCCCGTTGCTTCCGCCGCGCGCAGACGATCCGCGTGCACGGCCGGGATTGCCGCCGTGCCCGGCAGGATCATGCCGAGCGCTTCCGCGATGCAGGCCATGGTCGAGGCTGTGCCCATCACCGCGCAGGTGCCGGCTGTGGTCGCGAGGCGGCCTTCGATGTCGGAGATTTCCTCGTCGTCGATCTTGCCCGCGCGATACTGCGCCCAGAAGCGGCGGCAGTCGGTGCAGGCGCCGAGCCGCTCGCCACGGTGGCGGCCGGTCATCATCGGGCCGGCCACCAGCATCACCGCCGGTCGCGCGGCAGAGACGGCGCCCATCAGTTGCGCAGGCACAGTCTTGTCGCAGCCGCCCATCAGCACGACCGCATCCATCGGCTGGGCGCGGATCATCTCTTCCGTGTCCATCGACATCAGATTGCGGAATTTGAGACTGGTCGGGGACAGGAAGACTTCGCCGAGCGAGATGGTCGGAAATTCGACCGGCAAGGCGCCGGCGGCGAGCACACCGCGCTTCACGGCCTGCAGCAACTCCGGAAAGTGCCGGTGGCAATTGTTGAAGCCGGATTGCGTGTAGGCGATGCCGACGACCGGCTTCGCCAGCATTTCACGCGAATAGCCCATCGACTGGGCAAAGGATCGCCGCAGGTAGAGGGAGAAATCCCGGTCGCCGTAATTGGTGAGGCCGTTGGCGAAGCCGACTGTGCGTTCACTCATGAGGCCACTTTTTGCAGCCCCTTCAGGCGGATGCAAGCCGGGTCGCGCCTGTCTTGAGCGTGTTTTGGACAGGCATTTCAGCCATGCGGATTGCGACTAATTCCACCTCGACAAGCCCCCTGGAAGCCTTCTAAAAAGCCCCTGCGGGCGTCTCGCGGCTCCAGAGAATTCGTATGGATTACAACGTCTTTTTCGCTCAAGCCCTGGCTCGGCTCAGGGACGAGCGCCGATACCGGGTTTTTGCCGACCTCGAGCGCATCGCCGGCCGGTTTCCCCACGCGACTTGGCACTCGCCCGAGGGCCCGCGCCCTGTCGTGATCTGGTGCTCCAACGATTATCTCGGCATGGCGCAGCACCCGAAGGTCATCGGCGCCATGGTCGACGCCGCGACGCGCATGGGCACCGGCGCCGGCGGTACCCGCAACATCGCCGGAACCAATCATCCGCTGGTCGAGCTCGAGCGCGAACTCGCCGACCTGCATCACAAGGAAGCCGCGCTGCTGTTCACCTCCGGCTACGTGTCGAACGAGACCGGCATCGCCACCATCGCGCGGCTGATGCCGGACTGCCTGATCCTGTCAGACGCGCTCAACCACAATTCGATGATCGAAGGCGTGCGCCAGTCAGGTACCGAAAAGAAAATCTGGCGGCACAACGATGTCGGCCATCTCGAAGAGGTGCTGAAGGCAGCCGAGCCCGATCGACCCAAACTGATCGTGTTCGAGAGCCTCTATTCCATGGACGGCGACGTCGCGCCGATCCACGCCATCTGCGATCTCGCGGAGCGTTACGGCGCCATGACCTACGTCGATGAGGTGCACGCCGTCGGCATGTACGGTCCGCGCGGCGGCGGCATCACCGAGCGCGACGAGGCGTTTGACCGAGTCGATGTGATCGAGGGCACGCTGGCGAAGGCGTTCGGCTGCCTCGGCGGCTATGTCACCGCCAAGCGCGACGTGATCGACGCGGTGCGCTCCTATGCGCCAGGATTCATCTTCACCACCGCGCTGCCGCCGGCGATCTGCGCCGCGGCGACCGCCGCGATCCGTCACCTCAAGACGTCGCAGTGGGAACGCGAGCGCCATCAGGACCGCGCCGCCCGCGTGAAAGCGGTGCTCAACGCGGCCGGCCTGCCGGTGATGCCAAGCGAGACCCACATCGTGCCAGTGCTGGTCGGCGATCCGGAGAAGTGCAAGGCGGCGAGCGACATGCTGCTCGCCGAGCACGGCATCTACATCCAGCCGATCAACTATCCGACCGTGCCGCGCGGCATGGAGCGGCTGCGCATTACGCCGTCGCCCTACCATGACGACGCGCTGATCGACGCGCTGGCGGAGGCGCTTGTCGATGTCTGGGAACGGCTTGGCCTGCCTGCCCGCGGCCAGGCGATCGCGGCGGAATAAACCTTCGCTCAATCCTGAAACGGCGGCCGCACCGGCGGCGGCTCGATACCGCCGCGCGGCGCCTCCCGCCGATGCGCGATGCGCGCCACAATCGGCATGGTCAGCGACACGAAGAAGATGCGCGCGAGATGATGCGCGCCGACATAGACCGGATCGAGATTGAGCGCGAGCGCGAGCAGCATCATCGCGTCGACCGCACCGGGCGCAAACGCGATCATCACGTCGGCGGGATGCAACGACAGGAGGCCGATGAGGACTGCGCCGAACAGCGCGCAGATCGAGACCGCTACGGCGAACGATCCGAACGCCGCACCGATGAAATTGAGTATCAGCCGCAGCGGCGTGTTGGCGAAGCGCGAGCCGGACACCGCGCCGAGCGCGATCATGGCGGCGTTGGCGATCCACCACGGCGTTACGGCATGGATGTAGCCGCTGCCGTGCAGCAGCGCCGACGTGACCATCGCGCCGAACAGCAGCCCGCCGGGAAAGCGCGTGCGGTAGGCGAGGATGGCGACTGCCGTCGAGGCGATAACGAGCACGGCCAGTTCATCGAACATATCGATGCTGAACGGCCCGCCGACGCGGCGAACCGCTGGCCCGACCAAGCCCAAAAGCGCCAGACCGGTCGGCAATCCGACCGCTACGATCACCACCCGGATCGTCTGCACGATCGCTATCGCGCGCAGGTCGGCGCCGACCTCCGCACCCATCGCCATCACCTGCGACAGGCCGCCGGGCGCGGCGGCGAGAAATGCGGACGATGTGTCCCAGCCGTGCACCAGCCGCAAATAGTTGGCGCCGGCGAAGCTGATCACCGCCATCGCCACCACCAGGATCGCGATGCTCAAGGGATAGGTCGCGATGCCGTGCAGCGTCTCCGGTGTGACCACGCCGCCGAGCGAAATGCCGATGCAGACGTAAATCGCCTGCATCAATAGCGTCGGCATCACCATCGGCCGGCCGGCGAGCGAGGCAGCCGCGACGGCGAGGATCGAGCCCGACAGCCAGCCCGCCGGGATGCCGGAAAGCCCGAGCGCGGAACCGCCAACCGCGGCAATAGCCAACGTCTCGACGAGACGGCTGAGCGTGGAGCGTTGCGATGTGGCGGACAGCAGCGACAAGGCTTCAAGGACTTTCGAGGAAGCACGCGGCGCCCCCGCGGCGCGGCTTCTTTGGCGGCGGATCAATGAGGCTTGCGGCGGTTAAGGTCAAATGCCACCTGCCGGCTTTACGGCACCGCTTGCCATGGACCTCAGGCGCGATCTGTGGTGACGTAAGGCGGTAAAACCGTTCATTTGCCGGGGCTTAGCCCCAAAGGTCTGCGTCAGCATGCTGCAAGGCTGGGCCGTTATCGCGGTTGCGCTCGCCTACATAGGGCTCCTGTTCCTGGTGGCGAGCTACGGCGATCGCGTCCGCCGCTTCGGCCGCGAAGGCCGCATGCGGCTGCTTATCTACCCGCTGTCGCTCGCGATCTACTGCACCTCGTGGACGTTCTTCGGCTCGGTCGGCCTTGCCTCGCAGACCGGCTTCGACTTCCTGACGATCTATGTCGGCCCCGTGCTGATGATCGGCGCCTGCACGCCGCTTCTGGTGCGCGTGGTGCGGCTCGCCAAGTCGCAGAACATCACCTCGATCGCCGACTTCATCGCCGCCCGCTACGGCAAGAGCCAGGCGGTCGCGGCCACCGTCGCGCTGATCGCCATCATCGGCACCATTCCCTACATCGCGCTTCAGCTCAAAGCGGTGTCGTCTTCGCTCGAGACCATCCTCGCCCACATCACGCCGGCGAGCCACATCGCGAGCCCGCTCGGCGACATCGCGCTGTTCGTCGCGCTGTTGATGGCGACCTTCGCGGTGCTGTTCGGCACCCGCCACATCGATGCGACCGAGCACCAGGATGGATTGATGCTCGCGGTCGCCGCCGAATCGATCGTGAAGCTCGCGGCCTTTCTCGCCGTCGGCGTCTTCGTCACGTTCTGGATGTTCGGCGACCCGGTCACGCTGTTCAATCAGGCGGCGCAGACGCCGCACACCGCCGCTCTTTTCGCTCGCCGGCCGGACATCGCGTCGCTTGTTGCGATGACGATGCTGTCGTTCTTCGCCATCCTGCTCCTGCCGCGGCAATTTCACGTCGCGGTGGTCGAGAACAACAACGAAAGCGAGATCAAGCGCGCGGCCTGGCTGTTTCCGCTCTATCTCGTGCTGATAAACCTGTTCGTGGTGCCGATCGCGGTCGCCGGCCTCCTCACCTTCCCGGCCGGCCACGTGGACAGCGACATGTTCGTGCTGGCCCTGCCGCTGCACGCCGGATCGAACCTCATCACCATCGTCGCTTTCGTCGGCGGATTGTCCGCGGCCACCGCGATGGTGATCGTGGAATCGGTCGCGCTCTCGATCATGGTGTCGAACGACATCATCATGCCGCTGGTCCTGCAGCGGCGCGAGGCGCTGATCGCCGGCCGCGAGAATGTCGGCTCGCTGCTCCTCGCCGTGCGGCGGCTCGCGATCTTCGCGATCCTCCTGCTGGCGTATCTTTACTATCGCTCCGCCGGCGACGCGCAGCTCGCATCGATCGGCCTCCTGTCGTTTGCGGCGATCGCCCAGCTTGCCACGGTATTCTTCGGCGGCATGATCTGGCGGCGCGGCAATGCGAGCGGCGCCATCGCCGGAATGACCGCCGGATTCGCGGTGTGGGCCTACACCTTGCTGCTGCCCAGCTTTGCCGACGCCGGCATCGTCGGTCCGAATATTCTGACCGACGGCCCGTGGGGCATCGAGGCGCTGCGCCCGCAGCATCTCTTCGGCCTCGACCTGCCGCCCCTGGTGCACGGCGTGATGTGGAGTCTCGCGATCAATGTCGCCTGCTACATCCTGTTCTCGCTTGGGCGCATGCCTTCATCGATCGAGCGCCTGCAGGCGAACCTGTTCGTACCATCCGATCTCACGCCGATTGCGCCGAGTTTCCGTCTTTGGCGGTCCTCCGTCACCGTCGCCGAATTGACCACGGCGGTTGCGCGCTATCTCGGCGAGCAGCACACGCGCATTTCCTTCGAGAGCTTTGCGGCAACGCATCGTCTCAGCCTCGACCCGAACGAAGAAGCTGATTTCCGGCTTATCCGCCACGCCGAACATGTGCTTGCCTCCGCGATCGGCGGCGCGTCGTCGCGGCTGGCGCTGTCGTTACTGCTGCGCAAGCGCACCGTCTCCACCAAGGCTGCGCTGAAGCTGCTCGACGACGCCAACGCAGCGATCCAGTACAACCGCGAAATTCTCCAGACGGCGCTCGATCACGTTCGCCAGGGCATCGCCGTTTTCGACAAGGATTTGCAGTTGATCTGCTGGAACCGGCAGTTCGGCGAGATTCTGGATGTTCCGCCGAGTCTTACTCGTGCCGGCACCCGGCTCGACGAGATTTTGCGCTTCAACGCCAAGCGTGACGACATGCCCGCCGGCCGCATCGATAATTTCGTGCGCGACCAGATCGAACGCTACGCCTCGGGCGTCGAGCCTTTCCTCGAACGCTCCGCCAAGCCCGGCCTGGTCATCGAGGTACGCGCCAACCGCATGCCGGACGGCGGCATCGTGACGACCTTCACCGACATCACGCCGAGCGTCAAAGCCGCCGAGGCGCTCGAGCGCTCGAACGAAACGCTCGAGCGGCGCGTGCACGAGCGCACCGAAGAATTGACGCGCTTGAACGCCGAGCTCGCCCGCGCCAAGGGCGAAGCTGACGCCGCCAATATCTCGAAGACCAAGTTCCTCGCCGCTGCGAGCCACGACATCCTCCAGCCGCTCAACGCGGCCCGGCTTTACGTCACAAGCCTGATCGAGCGGCAGGGCGCGCGCGAGGATGGCCAGTTGATCGGCAACATCGACGCTTCACTGGAAGCTGTCGAAGAAATCTTCGGCGCGCTGCTCGACATTTCGCGCCTCGACAGCGGCGCCATGCGGCCGGAACTTGCGAACTTCCGCATCGACGAATTGTTGCGTCAGATCGAGGTGGAATTTGCGCCGACCGCAAGCGCCAAGGGCCTGACGCTCACCTTTGCGCCCTGCTCGCTGGTGGTACGCTCGGACCGCCGCCTGTTGCGGCGGCTGCTGCAAAATCTGGTGTCGAACGCCATCAAGTACACGCCGAGAGGCCGCGTGCTGGTCGGTTGCCGGCGTCAAGGCGAACGGTTGCGCATCGACATCTACGATACCGGTGTCGGCATCCCAAAATCGAAGCAGCACGATATCTTCCTCGAATTCCACCGGCTGGATCAGGGCGCACGCATCGCCCGTGGGCTGGGGCTCGGTCTGTCGATCGTCGAGCGCATCAGCCGGATGCTCGGACACGAGGTCAACGTCGACTCGGCGGCCGGCCGCGGCTCGCATTTTTCCATTACGGTGCCACGCGCCAGCGCCGTTTCGCGCCACCAGCGGCAGCGCGACGATCTGGGCATCGATCCCGGCCAGCTCGCCGGCACGGTCGCGCTCTGCATCGACAATGAGCCGGCGATCCTCGACGGCATGGAAACGCTGCTGCGCGGATGGGGCTGCGAGGTGATCAAGGCGCCCGATCTGGCGACAGCGCTGGCGCAACTCGCTGCAGGCGGCTCGGCGCCGAACGGATTGCTGGTCGACTATCACCTCGACGAAGGTAACGGCATCGAGGCGATCGTAAGCCTGCGCCGCCACTACGGCACCGAATTGCCGGCGATTCTGATTACCGCCGACCGCAGCCCCGGCGTGCGCGAGGACGCGCGGGCCGAGCACATTCAGGTTCTGCACAAGCCGATCAAGCCGGCGGCGCTGCGCGCACTGCTGGCGCAATGGCGCGCCATGCGCGTCGCCGCGGAATAGAACTCCGGGTCAGCCTTCGGCCGGCACGCCTTGCGGCCAGTGTCCGGCCTCGATCTTGGCCGCCGCGATCACGGCTTGTGTGCGGCTCTCGACGCCAAGCTTTTGCAGGATGGCGGAGACGTGCGCCTTTACCGTCGCCTCCGATACGCCGAGCTGATAGGCGATCTGCTTGTTGAGCAAACCTTCCGACAACATCATCAGCACACGCACCTGCTGCGGCGTCAAAGTGGCCATGCGCGTCAACAGTTCGGCAGTCTCCGTATCGGAGCCGGCTTGCAGGTCGACGTCGGGCGGCGTCCACACGCCACCGTTCAGAATGCGCGAAATCGCGGCGCGCATCGCCTCGACGCCGAGTGTCTTCGGGATAAAGCCGGAGGCCCCGAACTCCATGCAGCGGCGGATCGCGGCCGGATCGTCGTTCGCCGACACCACGATCACCGGCACGCTCGGATACTGCGCGCGCAAATACATGAGGCCCGAGAAGCCGCGCGTACCCGGCATGCGCAAATCGAGAAGGATAAGATCCACCTCGCCGCTGCGCTCGAGCAGCTCGGCGACTTGATCGAACGAGCCGGCTTCCAAAATAGCCGCGTTCTGCAGCAGTCCGGTCACCGCCTCGCGCAGTGCACCGCGAAAGAGCGGGTGATCGTCCGCAATCACCAGTCGATAGGCCGATTCGTCACTCAACGAAGAACCTCTGAAGCCGCGCGGCTCGCCGCCGGCCGGCATCGTTTCGCATAGTGCGGCTCAATACGGAAGCCATCAATAGCCGCACCGCACGAGGTAGAAAATATAAAAATTTCAACATGTTAACGAGGCTCAGCGGCGGCTGCCGACGAATTGCAGCACCACCTCGCGGCGGTGTGGCGCTCTCCGGTGCTCGACCAGATAAATCCCTTGCCAGGTCCCCAGCGCAAGCTTTCCGCCGCTCACCGGCACGTGCAGCGACACGCCGTTGAGCATTGCCTTCACGTGGGCGGGCATATCGTCCGGCCCTTCGACATCGTGTACCCACGGCGCGCTCTCGGGTGCGATCCGATCGAGTGCGGTCACGAGGTCCGATTGCACATCGGGATCGGCATTCTCCTGAATGGTCAGCGAGGCCGACGTGTGCCGGAGATAAACGAGCATCACGCCGTCGCCGGCCTCCGCGTCCTTGATGAAGCGCGTTGCTTCCCTGGTGATGTCGGTAAAACCGACGCCGCTGGTTTCGACGGCGAGCGTCGCCGTCGCGATGAGCTGCGGCGTAGTTCGTGAAATTGCGGAGAGGTTGCCGGCCACAGCGTCCCGCCGCGCCCAATCAGCTTCGGCGCATCGCGTCCTTTTGCAGATTGACGATCATCTCGACCAGCCGCCGCCAGGTGTCCTGGAGAAACGTGGCCGCACGGTCGAGGTCCTGCTGCGTCGGCAGGTTGAGCTTGATCTCGCCGCCGGTGGCGGGCGGAACGGATTCGGGCGGCCGCGGCCCCACCTCGGGCGGCGCTTTTGGCGCGGGCGGCGGAGACGGCGCGGCTAGCAATGCCGCAATCTGCTTTTTCAGGTCGTCGATTTCCTTGTGCAGTCGGCCGATTTCGACTTCCAGCGCCGCGCGATTTTCCGGGACGGCCTCGCAACTCCAGTTCGCCGTTGGCGCGCTGCAATAGGCGACCTGACCGCTCTCGTTGTCAAAACGCAAGAAACCGGTGCCGACGCGATTGAAGCGATAGCGCCCGTCGGAGGTCGCCGGGGGTGCCCTTTCCGGTTCCGAAGCGGCCTGCTGCGGCCGGGTGATGATATGCGGCGCGGCAGTCACCGGCGGCGCGGGCGCTGCCTCTGGCGCTGGATTTTCCGGCGCCACCTGCATCGGCGGCGTGGCGTTCTGCGGCGGCGCCTGCGACGTTGTGTCTTGCGCCTGCGCCAGGGCGACTGCGCAAGCCGCACCGGTCAGAAGAGCCGCAAGTACTGTGCGCATCATGTTGTCCTCCTCGCGGAGCGCAGGCTTGCAACGCGGCGAGCCTAACATCGGCGTCGCCGCCATAGAAACCGATGCATGCGGCTTGTTGATGACCTCCGCCGGGGCGCAAATGCCGCTGCATAAATCCATCGTTTAACGTTCGATTTCAAACACTTATGCCGCAGTCCGCCTTTCTTGACTCACCCAAACCCGATAAGTATGGTCCGCGCGGCTTTCAGGGCGGCGGAAGACACGGAGACCTTGAGACAGCGCAGAGGTCGAAAGCATGGCTGGCGACCCGCGCGATCAAGGTAATCGTGGAGACCGACCGGACGACGAAGCTGCTCTCTCCGCGAGGCTCCATCGTCTCGGCGAACGGCTCGCTCAAGCGAACCGACCATCCGAAAACGATTCAGGTCCTCGTCCGGCCGCCGATGCGTCGGCGTTCGCCCGCGGTTTCCGGCTGTCTACCGAACTGGTAGCTGGCGTCGTCGTGGGGGCGATAATCGGCTGGCTGCTTGACCGCTGGCTCGGAATTTCGCCGTGGGGGCTCATTGTTTTCCTGCTGCTCGGCTTTGCGGCAGGCGTTTTGAATGTGATGCGCGCAGCGGGCGTTGTGCGCGAGAGAAACGGGACCGACTAGACCGCAATGGCCGCCGATCCGATCCATCAATTCCAGATCATCAATCTCCTGCCGATCGCCAAGTTCGGCGGGACCGAGATCGCCTTCACCAACTCGGCGGCGTTCATGCTGATTGCGGCTGGCGGGCTCACCGCTTTCCTGCTCGCCGCCACGTCCAAGCGCAATCTGGTGCCGACGCGGCTGCAATCGGCCGCCGAGCTGTCCTACGAATTCGTCGCGACCACGGTGCGCAGCACTGCCGGAACGGAGGGGATGAAGTTCTTCCCGTTCGTGTTCACTCTGTTCATGTTCGTGCTGACGCTAAACATGATCGGCATCATTCCGTACACGTTCACGGTGACGAGCCACATCATCATCACTGCCGCGCTCGCGCTGACCGTGTTTTTCCTCGTGTTGATCTACGGTCTGTGGGCGCACGGCCTGCACTTCTTCAATCTGTTCGTGCCGAAGGGCGTGCCGGTCTATATTCTGCCGCTGATCGTCGCGATCGAGATTCTCTCGTTCCTGTCGCGGCCGATCTCGCACAGCGTGCGGCTTTTCGCCAACATGCTTGCCGGCCACATTACGCTGAAGGTGTTCGCGGGCTTCATCATCCTGATGGGAACGACGCTCGGCGCCCTCGGCTGGGCGGGCGGCGTGCTGCCCTTCGCGATGATTGTCATCCTGATGGCGCTCGAGACGCTGGTGGCATTCCTGCAGGCCTACGTCTTCGCCATCCTCACCTGCATCTATCTCAACGATGCAATTCACCCGGGCCATTGAGGCTCGAAAGAAGGCAAGAGAAAGAAGGAGCTTTGTTATGGATCCAGTGGCAGCCAAGTACATCGGCGCCGGCATCGCCTGCATCGGCATGGGCGGCGCGGGCGTCGGCGTCGGCATCATTTTCGGCAACTATCTTGCGGCGGCGATCCGCAATCCGTCGGCCGCGCAAGGTCAGTTCGGCAACCTGATCTTCGGCTTCGCCATTACCGAAGCGCTCGGCATTTTCTCGCTGCTGATCGCGCTGCTGCTGCTGTTCGCCCTCTAAGGCGGATTCCGAGAGACGGCGATGGCCGAGAACGCCAAGACAGTCGCAACGACCGAGCACACGCCTGCTGGCGAGCATGGCGGCGGTTTTCCGCCGTTCCAGTCGCAGACGTTTGCCTCGCAGCTCGTCTGGCTGGCGTTCACGTTCATCGTGCTTTACGTGCTGATGTCGAAGCTCGCGCTGCCGCGCGTCGGCTCGATCATCAACGAGCGCGAGAAGCATATCGAAGGCGATATCGCCGCCGCCGACCGGCTCAAGAAAGAATCGGAAGAGGCGCTCGCGGCTTACGAGAAGGCGCTCGCCGACGCGCGTGGCCGTGCGCAGGCGATCGCCAACGACACCCGCTCCAAGCAAGCCGCCGAAGCCGAAGCCGTGCGCAAGAAGCTGGAAGACCAGCTCAATGCGCGTCTCGCCGACGCCGAGAAGACAATCGCCTCGACCAAGGAAGCCGCCATGTCGAACGTGCGCGGCATCGCGGTCGACGCGGCCAAGGCGATCGTCGAGCGTCTGATCGGCACCGCGCCCGCGGACAGCACCGTGACCGCCGCGGTCACCGACGCGCTCAAGCGGTAGGAGTTTGCGATGCTCGAAGCGGAAACCTGGGTCGCCATCGCCTTCCTCGTCTTCGTCGCCGTCCTGGCCTATCTCGGCGTGCACAAGCTCGTCGTGAAGGCGCTCGACGACCGCAGCGCCCGCATCAAGGCCGAGCTCGACGAGGCCAAGCGCCTCAAGGACGAGGCGATGGCTCTGCTCACCGAATACAAGCGCAAGCACAGCGAGGCCGAAGGCGAGGCGCAGTCGATCATCGCCGGCGCGCAGGCCGATGCCGAGCGCCTTGCGATCGAGGCGAAGGCGAAGGTCGAGGAGTTCGTCGAGCGCCGCACCAAGATGGCGGAGACCAAGATCGCGCAAGCCGAGGCGCAGGCCATGGCCGACGTGCGCAGCGCCGCCGCCGAGGCGGCCGTCGCCGCCGCCGAGAAAATTCTCGCCGCGGAAGCCAAGGGCACCCTCGCCGGCACGCTGGTCGCCAAGGGCATCGACGACGTCCGCAAAAAGCTGAATTAGTAGAATCGCTTAGCGCCCTTTCGCCGGTGTCCGGGCGTTCCCCGGCCCATCCTCCCCGGCAGCGCGCTGCGCGCCCCGCCGCAGACCCTAAGCTACGGAAAACATTGCGAGTTTGCGCGCAAGCTCTATGCTCGCAGCAACTGATTCGTCCCTCACTGTGTATCCGTGGCCGGGAGTAGCCGGCCGTAGCGTCGGAGGACCGATGGTCATCTTCGATTGCAACGGCGTACTCGTGGATAGCGAGCAACTCGCCACCGCCGTTGTATCGCAGGAATTCATGCGCGCCGGCTTCGCACTGACGCCGGACCTTGTCGCGCGCTATTTCACCGGCCGCCGGCAAAGCGACATGTTCGCCGAGGTCGAAATCGCGGCCGGGCGCAAGCTGCCGCCGAATTTCGCCGCCACCGTATCAGCCGCGACGCTGCGCCGCTTCCGCGAGCAGCTACGAGCGACCCCGCACATGGTCTATGCACTCACCTGGCTGCGGGGTCCGAAATGCGTGGCTTCCTCCGCCACGCTCGACCGCATCCGCGTGAGCCTAGAAACCACCGACCTCATCCGCTTCTTCGAGCCTAACCTCTTCTCGTCCACCGAAGTTCGCAACGGCAAGCCGGCGCCGGATCTGTTCCTGCACGCGGCCGCAAAGATGCGCGTGCATCCAGCCGACTGCATCGTGGTCGAGGATTCAGCCGTGGGCGTCGCGGCGGCGGCGGCCGCCGGCATGACGCCGATCGGCTTTGCCGGCGGCAGTCACGCCACGACTCAGCTCGGCGCCAATCTCATGAACGCGGGCGCCCGTACCGTCATCACCGACATGCGGGCCCTGAAAAGCACCATCATCGATCTGCGCGGCTGGTAGCTAGCCCGGCTTGCGGGTGGAGACGCGAGGCTTGCGCGCGGGCTTCGGCTTGTTCTTCTGCGGCTGGTTAGCCAGCGGATCGAAGCCGACATAGACCACATACGCATCGATCGCGCCGGCAGGATGCGGCATCGGAAACGCCACGTCCGGATCGATCTCGGTGAAAGCGCCGTTGCCGTCCGCGCTGCCGATCGTCACCGGGATGCGATAAAGCTTGGATACAACGGTTTTCGGATCCGGCCCCTCGTGCACGACGGCCATGCGAATCGGCACCTCGATCTGGCCGGGCCCGCCGACGGGGCCGGTGATGATGCGGCCTTCGATGCCGATCTTCATCGTGACCGTGCCGGCTACGAGCTTGCACTCGCGTGCGGTGCGCGTGATGGTGCCTTGATATTTGAGATCGAGCGCGTTGGGTTCGCCGCTCGCCGCCTTGTCGGTGATCATGAGCGTTGCCGCGCCTGACCGGATCTGAACGCCGGGGCATTCGAAATCGTCCAGAGCGACACCGCCCGGGCCTACTGCCGCGTTTGCGGCCGCACCGGTCGTGGTGCCGGCTGCGGGCTGCGTGGCGGCGGCCGCGTCGGTCTTTTTCGTGGTCGAAAATGAATCGAGCAGGCTGCTGCTGGTCGAACAGCCTGCAAGCACCAATGCCAGCATAAACGGCGCCGCAATGGACGCACCGGTTCCAAACAGCCGTTTTTCTTTTGACCCGCCCATCTGATCCCGAACTGCTCGCTCCCCGTTTCTTCAAGCAACTTTATAGCAACCCAAGAATGGCAAGCCCAAGGCCGCCAAAAGTCGCGCCTAGACGATGTCGCTCTTCAGGCGCGCATAGAGAAAGTGATCCTGCCACGCGCCGTTGATGCAGAGATACTCGCGCGCATACCCCTCGCGTTTGAATCCGGACTTCTCCAGCAGCCGGATCGATGCGGCGTTGCCGGGAATGCAGGCCGCTTCCAGCCGATGCAGCCGCAGTGTTTCGAATGCGAACGGCGCCAGCGCGGCGACCGCGGCGGTCATGTAGCCGCGCCGCGTAAACGGAGCGCCTATCCAGTAGCCGATGCTGCCGGCCTGGGCGACGCCGCGGCGGATATTGGCGAGCGTGAGTCCCCCGACCAGGGCGTTGTCCTCGGCGCGGAAAATGAGAAAGGCGTAAGCCTGATCGGTGCGCTGATCCTCGGCGTAGCGCTTGAGGCGCCGGCGAAAGGCGGAACGCGTGAGATCGTCGATCGGCCACGAGGGCTCCCACGGCGCCAGAAACGCACGGCTGGTTTCGCGCAGAGCCGCCCACTCGCTGTAATCGTTCGGCTGCGGCGAGCGCAAGATCACGCCACTGCCGGCGATTGTCGTCGTGGGCTCGTTGAAACTGACGGTGCGGAAGAACGCCATGGGTGACTTCGCGACGGCGCGTTCAGGCTGCCTTGCGCCACAGACTTTCAGCGATTGCCGCCGCTCTTTCAAGACCGGAGCCCGGCCCAAGCGCCGCGACAGCCGGCTGGCTGCGGCGGATCAGGGCCTTCCCCGCGGCGCGGGCGCTTTCGACAGTGATCGCGTCAATCTTGGCTACGATCTCATCGAGCGGAACGGGCCGGCCGTAGGCGAACATCTGGCGCGCCAACTGGCCGATGCGGGCCTCTGAACTTTCCAGCGCCATCAGCAAGCCGGCCTTCATCTGCGCCTTGGTACGTGCCACTTCCGCTTCGTTGAGATTCTCGGTCGCCGCGTGGATCTGGTCGATAACGACCTGCATCAGTTCGGCCGCGTGAGCGTCGTCTGTGCCGGCATAGAACGCGAAAAGTCCGGTGTCGGAATAAGGCATGTGGAACGCATGGATCGCATAACAAAGGCCGCGTTTCTCACGCACCTCCTGGAAGAGACGCGAGGACATGCCGCCGCCAAGCGCGCTGGTGTAGACCTGCAGGCTATAGAGATCGTCGTCGCGCTGCGGCAAGCCCTGCAATGCGAAAGCAAGATGTGCCTGCTCGAGATCGCGCTGCTCGATATGGGTGCCACCGCCGAACGTCGCCGGCACGGGGGCCGGCGCCGCCGGACCGTTGAAACTGGCAAAGCGCCGCTCGACCTCTGCGACGATACGGCCATGCTCGACCGCGCCCGCCGCAGCCACGACCATGTCGGGCGCGCGATAATTGCGCGCGAGGTAACCGCGCAGACGGTGTGGATCGAACGAGCGCACCGTGTCGGGCGTGCCGAGGATGGTACGGCCCACCGGCTGGCCCGGAAACGCCTTCTCGTGCAAACGCTCGAAGACCAGGTCGTCGGGTGTGTCCTCGGTGGCCCCGATCTCCTGTACGATGACGTTCTGCTCGCGCCGCAGCTCGACCGGGTCGAACGTCGGATCGGCCAGAATGTCGGAAAGAACGTCGAGCGCGAGATTCACGTCGACCTTGAGCACGCGCGCGTAGTAAGCCGTGGTCTCGATGCTGGTCGCCGCATTGAGGTCGCCCCCGACCGCCTCGATCTCCTCCGCGATCTGCCGCGCGGTGCGGCGCGACGTGCCTTTGAACGCCATGTGTTCGAGCAGGTGCGAAATGCCGTGCTCGTCCAGCTGCTCGTCGCGGCTGCCCGAACCGACCCAGACTCCGAGCGAAGCCGTTTCCAGACGCGGCATCTGGTCGGTGACCACCGAAAGGCCGGACGCAAGACGGGTTACTTCGACACTCATGCCGCTGCTCCTTCACGCGCCGCACGCGACGCATTTGTTACAAAACGTTCGACCGCCGCCTGGTCCGCCGGCAACACGGTGACGCGCTCTTTGCGCGTGCCTAGATCGCCGAGCCAGTCCGGCAAGGCCGGGCGCATCCCGCATGCCGCTTCCACCGCATCGGGAAACTTGGCCGGATGAGCGGTTGCAAGCGCGATCATCGGGACCGAAGGATCGCGGCTTTCCTTTTCGGCGACCGCAAGCCCGACCGCGGTGTGCGGATCGGCGCAATAGCCGGCCTCGCGCTTCATCGCGCGTATGGTGGCGGCGCTTTCCTCTTCGTCGGCGCGGTCGGCGGTGAACAGCGCGCGCATCTTCGCCAGCGCGGGCGCCGCGATCGAGAAACGGCGCGACTGCGCGAGCGAGCCCATCAGCGCGCGCACCGATTTGGCGTCACGGCCATAAGCGTCGAACAGCAGCCGCTCGAAATTGGACGACACCTGGATGTCCATCGACGGCGACGTGGTCGCGATCACGTCGCGGAGCTCGTAGGTGCCGGTCGCGAAAGTGCGCGCCAGAATGTCGTTGACATTGGTCGCGACCGTCAGCCGGTCGACCGGCAGACCCATGCGCGCGGCCGCATAGCCCGCGAACACATCGCCAAAATTGCCGGTCGGAACGGTGAAGGCGACCTTGCGCTGCGGCGCGCCGAGCGACACCGCCGACGTGAAGTAATAGACGACTTGCGCGACGATGCGCGCCCAGTTGATCGAGTTGACGCCCGAGAGTCGGACGCGATCGCGGAAGGCATGATGGTTGAACATCGCCTTCACCAGCGCCTGACAGTCGTCGAAGGTCCCTTCGATCGCCACTGCGTGCACGTTCATATCGCCGGCCGTGGTCATCATCCGCCGCTGCACCTCGGAAATACGTCCGTTCGGGAACAGCACGACGACGTCGACCTGCGAGCGGCCGCGGAACGCCTCGACCGCGGCGCCGCCGGTATCACCCGAGGTCGCAACCACTACAGTGGTGCGCTCGCCCCGTTTCTCCAGCACATGATCCATCAGCCGCGCGACGAGCTGCATCGCCAGATCCTTGAACGCGAGCGTCGGGCCGTGAAACAGCTCGAGCACGAAAAGGCTCGGAGCAAGTTGCACCACCGGAGCAATCGCCGGATGGCGGAACGTGCCGTAGGCCTCGCGCGCCATGCGGGCGAGATCGGCTTCCGGCAGGCTGTCGCCGACGAAGGGGCGGATGACCTCGACCGCGACCTCGGCGTAGGGACGTCCGGCGAAGCCGGCGATCGTCCTGACATCGAGCGCGGGCCAGGATTCCGGCACGTAGAGGCCGCCGTCTCGGGCGAGCCCGGCCAGCATCACCTCGACAAAATCGAGCGCCGGGGCCTCACCCCGCGTTGAGATATAACGCATTGATACGCTTTAATTTTCTGCTTCGGAAAGGTCCGATCGGGGGCGAGACTAGCCCCCGCAGGGCGCTTTCACAAGAAAGCGCTCATGTCCTGCGCCAGCGCCCGAACAGCCAGAACAGGTAAACACCGGCAAGGCCGCCCGCGAGCAGCAGCCAGGTGATGGCGTATTGCAGGTGGTTGTCGGGCAGCGCCACCGCAAGCTTGCCCGCGCGCGGGAAGCCGCCGGGGTTTTGCGGCGCCTCCTGCTCGACATAGAACGGCGCCACATCGCCCCAATGCTTGGCTGCGGCAATCGCGCGCTGATCGCGTACATACCAGGTGTTGTTCTGCGGTTCGTCGTTCGGCGTGAAGGTCCCGCGCTCTTCCGGCCAGCGCATGACGCCGACGATATCGATCTTGCCGGGCGCGGTCTTGGCCAGGCCTTTGCGCTCGAGCGGCACGAAGCCGCGGTCGACGACAACAATACTGCCGTCGGCAAGCCGCGCCGGCGCAAACACCCAGTAGCCGGCGCCGGTCACGTCCGGGCGGAAGGCGGATCCCGCCGTATAGACCAGCGCGCCCTGATCGCCGGAGAATTCAGCCGAAAACGTGACGTGACCGTATTCGTTCTTTGCCGCGTCGAGCTGCGGCCATTGCGCGCGCGCCGGCAAAGCCTGCGCCGGCGCTTCGATGCGCGCGGTCAGCGTCGCAATCAGGTCTTCCTTCCATGTCCGGCGGTCGAGCTGCCATTTGGCGAGCCCGAGCAGGACGGCAACTCCCGCGACCGCAAAGATCGTCGGCACGAGAACGCCGCGCCGTCTTTGCCCGGCACGTTCGCTCATTCGTCGCCTCGATATTCGAGGCGGCCCTCGGCGGCTTTGTGGTGATATTGCAAAGCGATCAGCAAGCCTTTCATTGACCGCAACGGCAGCAGCGTCACGATCAGGATGAGCGGCAGCCACAGCGCCGCGTGCAACCAGAGCGGCGGCTGATACAGCACCTCGGTGATCAACGCAGCGAACACCACGATGAAACCGGCAAGCAGGATGACGAAGATCGCGGGCCCGTCGCCCGCATCGGCAAAGCTGTAATCGAGTCCGCATGCTTCGCAGCGCGGGCGTAGCTGCAGGAATCCTTGAAACAAGGCGCCCTCGCCGCAGCGCGGACAGCGGCAGCGCAATCCCTTGCCAATCGGCAGCGGCTCATTGGCCATGGTGACCATCCGAAAACAAAAGAGCGGCGCTCTCTGCGCCGCCCTTCCGCCTAAGATCAGCGCCGGCGGCGCTTATTCGGCAGCCGGAACCCCGCCGCCCCACACATAGATGCAGGCGAAGAGGAACAGCCACACGACGTCGACGAAGTGCCAGTACCAGGCGGCAAACTCGAACCCGAGATGCTGCGTGGGCGAAAACTGTCCTTTCAACGCGCGGATCAGGCAGACGATCAGGAAAATCGAGCCGATTATGACGTGCGCGCCGTGGAAGCCCGTCGCCATGAAGAAGGTGGCGCCGTAGATGTTGCCTTTGAAATTGAAGGCGGCATGCGCGTACTCGTAAGCCTGCACGCAGGTGAAGGTGAGGCCGAGCGCGATCGTCAGTGCAAGGCCGCGCACGAGACCCTTGCGGTCCCCTTCGAGCAGCGCGTGGTGCGCCCAGGTGACGGTCGTGCCCGAGGTGAGCAGGATCAGCGTGTTGAGCAGCGGCAGGTGCCACGGATCGAAGGTCTGGATGCCTTTCGGCGGCCACACGCCGTGCGTAAAGGCGACGCGGCCGACGTCGGTGGCGAGATCGGGAAACAGCGCGGTGTTGAAGTAGGCCCAGAACCAGGCGACGAAGAACATCACCTCGGAGGCGATGAACAGGATCATGCCGTAGCGGTGCGAGATCTGCACCACGCGGGTGTGATCTCCCTTGAACTCGGCCTCGTTGATGACGTCGCGCCACCAGCCGATCATCGTGTAGACGACACCGACCGCGCCGACCGCGAACACCAGCGGTGCAAGCGCGGTCGAATGGTGCATCCACAGGATCAGGCCGAGCGCGATGATGAAGGCGGACGTCGCGCCGACTGCCGGCCACGGGCTCGGATCCACAAGATGGTAGTCGTGGTGCTTGGTGTGGGCCTGGGCCATCGTCGTCTCCGTTCAATTCCCGTTTCGCGCGGCAAGCGCCGCAGTCGATTTGTTAGAGCTTGTTATCCGATTTCGTGTCCGCCTGCGCCACCGGCGCGACCGGGTCCGGCAGCCGGTAGAAAGTGTAAGAGAGCGTGATCGTATTCAGCGTGTCCTGGTCGCGGTCCTTCGCAATCGAGGGGTCGACGTAGAACACCACCGTCATCTCGCGCGTCTCGCCCGGCTTCATCGTCTGCTGCGTGAAGCAGAAGCAGTTGATCTTGTTGAAGTAGGCGCCGACCGTCGGCGGCGAGACATTGTAGGAGGCCTGCGCGGTGATCTCGCGCGCGGCTTCATTGACGACCTTGTAGTGCACGGTCACCACGTCGCCGATGCGGACCTTGAGCGCGTTCTGCTCCGGTTTGAAGCTCCACGGCAGGCCGGGCGAGACATTGGAGTCGAAGCGCACGGTCACGGTGCGATCGAGCGCGTGGTTTGGCGCTTCCTTCGAAACCAGCGGCGTGCCGGCAAATCCCGTGGTGCGGCAGAACCAGTTGTAGAACGGAACGGCGGCGTAGGCCGCGCCGACCATCGAGGCGACGAACGCCCCGCAGCATGCAGCGATCACGACGTCGCGGCGCGAGGAACCGGTATTCTGGCGATGCTCGGTCATGTGATTACAACGGTCGGACCAGGACGATTGGCCCTTTCACGAGCGTTACAATGTAGAAAAGGATGACCAAAGCGCCCAAAGCCAGCGCAATCGCGATCGAACGCGACCGCCGCGCCTTTTTCTGCGCTTCGGTGAGCACGATTCCCTCATCCTTCGGCGACTGGTCCATGACGATATCCTGCGCGGCGCTCACGCGGCGAACCGGCCGATCAGGCCGCCCCAGCCGCGCTCCACGAGAAGAACCGCAAACAGCAGAAACAGATACAGAATCGAAAAGGCGAAAAGATGCCGGCTGGCGCGATCGGCCGGCCGACGCTCGGTGTAAACCTGCCAAGCCAGCGCGAGCATGATCGCGCCGGTCCCAGCAGCCGTCACGCCGTAGATCACGCCGGCATAGCCGAGCACCCAAGGCGCAAGCCCGATCGGCACCAGCAGCAGCGTGTAGAGCAGGATCTGCTTGCGGGTTTCGGCGTCGCCCGCAACCACCGGCAGCATCGGCACGCCGGCGCGCGCATAGTCTTCGGTGCGATAAAGCGACAGCGCCCAGAAGTGTGGCGGCGTCCAAAAGAAAATGATGAGGAACAGGACGATCGGCTCAAGCGAGAGCGAGCCGGTGGCGGCGGCCCAACCGATCATTGGCGGGAAGGCGCCGGCGGCGCCGCCAATCACGATGTTCTGCGGCGTCGAGCGCTTGAGCCACATCGTATAGACGACGGCGTAGAAGAAGATGGTGAAGGCGAGCAGCAGCGCCGACAGCGCATTGACCAACAGTCCCAAAACGACCACGGCAAATCCTGCAAGCGTCAGACCGAATGCCAACGCTTCGCCGGGCCGCACGCGGCCACTCGGTACCGGACGCCGCGCGGTGCGCACCATCCGCGCATCGATGTCGGCGTCGTACCACATGTTGAGGGCGCCGGCGGCACCGGCGCCCACCGCGATGCAAAGCAGCGCGGCAAAGCCCATCACCGGGTGCACCGGCACGGGCGCGACCGCGAGGCCCACCAACGCGGTGAACACGACGAGCGACATCACACGCGGCTTGAGCAGCGCAAGATAGTCGCCGACGCCGGCGAGACTCGGTTCTGCGTCGAGCCGAGCCGCCGCGCCCGGCATCGGGCCGCCGAAGTTTGCGCCTTCGCTGACGAGCGACATGGTTGTCCGGTGTCAGACCCTATTTGATCCGCGGCAGCGTCTCGAACTGATGGAACGGCGGCGGCGAGGACAACGTCCACTCGAGCGTAGTCGCACCCGCGCCCCATGGATTGTTGCCGGCAACGCGCTTGCGGATGAACGCTTCGGCGACACCAATGAAGAACACGATCATGCCCAGGCCGGCGATGTAGGAGCCGTACGAGGAAACTTCGTTCCAGCCATGAAACGCATCGGGATAATCGACCGTGCGGCGTGGCATGCCCGCGAGGCCGAGGAAGTGCTGCGGGAAGAAGACGATGTTCACGCCGACGAACATCAGCCAGAAATGCAGCTTGCCGATGGTCTCGTTGTACATGTAGCCGCTCATCTTCGGGAACCAGTAGTACCAGCCCGCGAAGATCGCGAAGACAGCGCCGAGCGACAGCACGTAGTGGAAGTGCGCGATCACGTAATAGGTGTCGTGCAGAACACGGTCGACGCCCGCGTTGGCCAGCACGACGCCGGTGACGCCGCCGATGGTGAACAGGAAGATGAAGCCGAGCGCCCACAGCATGGGCGTGCGGAATTCGATCGAACCGCCCCACATGGTGGCGATCCAGGAGAAGATCTTCACGCCGGTCGGCACCGCGATCACCATCGTGGCCGCGATGAAATAGGCTTGCGCGCCGGTCGAAAGGCCGACCGTGTACATGTGGTGCGCCCACACGATGAAGCCGATGCCGCCAATGGCGACCATCGCGTAGGCCATGCCGAGATAGCCGAACACCGGCTTCTTCGAGAAGGTTGCCACGATCTGGCTGATCATGCCGAAGCCGGGCAGGATCAGGATGTACACTTCCGGATGGCCGAAGAACCAGAACAGATGCTGGAACAGCAGCGGATCGCCGCCGCCTTCCGGATTGAAGAACGTCGTGCCGAAATTGCGGTCGGTGAGCAGCATCGTGATCGCACCGGCAAGCACCGGCAGCGCCAGCAGCAGCAGGAACACGGTGACGAGTTGCGACCAGACGAACAGCGGCATCTTGTGCAGCGTCATGCCCGGCGCGCGCATGTTGAAAATGGTGGTGATGAAGTTGATCGCGCCGAGGATCGACGAAGCACCTGCCAGGTGGATCGAGAGGATCACGAAATCCATCGCCGGGCCGGGATGGCCGCTTGTCGATAGCGGCGCGTATATCGTCCATCCGGTTCCCGCGCCGAGTGCGCCGGGCTCACCTTCGACGAACATCGAGCACACAAGCAGCGCGAACGAGGCCGGCAACAGCCAGAACGAGATATTGTTCATGCGCGGGAAGGCCATATCCGGCGCGCCGATCATCAGCGGCACGAACCAGTTGCCGAAGCCGCCGATCATCGCCGGCATCACCATGAAAAAGATCATGATCAGGCCATGCGAGGTGGCAAACACGTTGTATTCGTGCGGCGTCGGGAAGATCTGCAGGCCAGGATTTTGCAGCTCCATGCGGATCGCGATCGAGAGGCAGGCGCCGATGAAGCCGGCCACAAGAGCGAACACGAGGTACATCGTCCCGATGTCCTTGTGGTTCGTCGAGTAGAGGAAGCGGCGCCATCCGGTCGGATGGTCGTGCGCGTCGTGGGCTTCGTGTCCGTGAGCCGTCGCCGTGGTAGCCATTGTCCTAGTCCTTCGAGCTTCTGCCGTCGCCCGTGCGTTGACGTTCAGTTATTTGACGGCCTGAGCCGCCGCGATTGCATTTGGATCGGGCCGCGCATCATTGTCCTGCGCGAACTTCTTCTTCGCTTCCGCGAGCCAGGCGGAGTAGTCCTTCTCGCTGACCACGTGCACTGCGATCGGCATGAAGGCATGGTCGCGGCCGCAAAGCTGCGAGCACTGACCGTAATAGACGCCCTCGCGCTCGGCCTTGAACCAAGTTTCGTTCACGCGGCCGGGAATGGCGTCGATCTTGATGCCGAACGAAGGCACCGAGAACGAGTGAATGACGTCCGCGCCGGTCACCAGCACGTGCACCACTTTGTTGACCGGCACGACCAGGTCATTGTCGACCGCGAGCAGCCGCGGCTGATCGGGCTTGCGATCCTTGTCCTGCAGCATCAGCGAATCGAAATCGATCTTGGCGTCCGGATAGCTGTAGCTCCAGAACCACTGCTTGCCTGTCACCTTCACCGTGAGATCGGCCTTCGGCACCTTCAATTGATAGAACAGCAGGCGGAACGACGGAACGGCGATGGTAACGAGGATCAGCACCGGCACGATTGTCCAGAGAATCTCGATGGCCGTGTTGTGGGTCGTGCGGGAAGGCACCGGATTGGAGCGCGCGTTGAAGCGCACCATCACGATAACCAGCAGCACCAGCACGAACAGAGCGATCGCGGCGATCACCCAGAGCAGAAAGTCGTGAAACCAGACGATGTCATCCATGACCGGGCTGGCCGACTGTTGGAGCCCGAGCTCCCAGGGATCCGGACGGCCCAACCCCGCTTGTGCCAATCCGCCGCTTGCGAGAATGGCCGTGCCTGTGATCACAAAGGCGATCAACCGCTTGAGCATTTCAAATGCGCTCCTCGACGAAATTCTGCCGCGCTGGGCCCTATACGCCGCACACCTCACGCTTGATGTTCGGCTCAACCCGCCGTGCACGGCGGTTTGCCACGGGCGTGGCATCTTGGCGGTCGTGCGGCGGGACAAGGGGAAATCCCGGCTTCTCAAACCACAATTTGGGGCCTGCCGCAATGCGCCTTGTTGTATGTCGCATGCGACAAACGGGTTACCCCCATGCCGTTAGAAGGCCACTATTCCGCGCGGGTTCCTTGCCCCACCACCGCACCGCCACAATGGCTCTGTTTTTGCCGTTGCTTGACATGGCCGTCCGAGCATGACCCAACCTGACCGAATAAAATGCGGGGTGGCGCAACGATTCGTCCGCGAGACGGGCGCAAGGGTCCGGGTAATGAGCAGATACAGGCATGCTGGGAGTGCTGGGCGGCTCGGCGTTTTCGCGGCCGCCTTTGTACTGGCGCTTGTGGCCGGCGCGACCGGCGTGCTTGCCCAGGGCGCCGTTAAATCGGTCCATCAGGACTGGCAAATTCGTTGCGACACGCCGCCCGGCGCCCACAGTGAGCAATGCGCACTGATCCAGAGCGTTACCTCCGAAGACCGCGCCAATGTCGGCCTTACCGTGATCGTGCTGAAAACGGCCGATCAGAAGAGCCGCCTTATGCGGGTGGTGGCGCCGCTCGGGGTGCTGTTGCCGTCCGGACTGGGCCTCAAGATCGATCAGACCGACATCGGCCGCGCAGGATTCGTGCGCTGCCTGCCCAACGGCTGCATCGCCGAAGTCGTGATGGACGACGAATTGATCAAGAAATTGCGCAACGGGAAAACGGCGACCTTCATCATCTTCCAAACCCCGGAAGAAGGCATTGGATTCCCGATGAGTCTGAAAGGATTCGGCGAAGGCTACGACAAGCTGCCTTAAGCCCGCGCGCGTGCTAGCCTTGCGGTAACGCGCGGAGGGTATTGTGGAATTGGGTTTTGTCGGCCTCGGGGCGATGGGGCAGTTGATCGTGCCGCGGCTGATGGCGGCAGGTCACAAGGTCACCGGCTGGAACCGCTCGCGCGATAAGGCGGTAAGGCTCTTAGAAGCAGGAATGCTCTGGGCCGGAACGCCGAAAGAAGTCGCCGAACAATCGGAGATCGTTTTTTCGATCGTCACGGATTCTGACGCCGTGAAGTCGGTCGCTCTCGGTCCCGACGGCATCGTCTCCGGGCTGCGCAAGAACGGCATCTACATCGACATGAGCACCATCGAGCCCGACGTGAGCCGCAAGGTCGCCTCGAAATTCGCCGAGGCCGGATCGATCATGCTCGACGGCCCGCTCTCCGGCAGCCCGGTCACCGTCGTGCAGGGCAATGCCTCGATCATGATCGGCGGTGACGAGACAGCCTACGAGCGGGCAAAGCCCGTGCTGCTCGCGATCGGGCCCAAGGTGACGCGCATCGGCGGCAACGGGCTGGCGTGCCAGATGAAGATCGCCGTCAATCTCTTGCTGATGGTCGAAGTGATCTGCTTCGGCGAAGCGGTTGCGCTCGCCGAAAAAGGCGGCGTCGCGCGCGAGGTCGCGCTCGATGCGATTCTCAAAAGCGTCGCGGCCTCGCCCGTACTCGGCTATCGCGGCCCGTTCATTCTCGACGGCAAGATGCCCGACGTGCCGCTCGCGGACGTCACCTTGCAGCAGAAGGATATGCTGCTCGCGCTCAATCTCGGCCGAACGCTCGGCAGCCCGGTGCCGCTTGCCGCCGCCGCCAACGAAATGATGAACGCCTGCCGCGGACTTGGCATCGACGGCAACGATTTCGTCGTCGCGCATCAAGTCTACCGGCGTCTTGGAGGACAGAAACCGTGAAGAAAGCCGCTGGGAAGACGAAGAAGAAAAGGATGTCTAAGGCCCGCCACGCCGCCAGGCCGGTGAAAAAGCCGACGAAAGCGACGAAAATGTTTCGCACGCGCCTCGACGCGGTGCCGAAAGTCGAAGGCCTGAAACGCGACGACGGCTGGGTCGACATGCAAGTGCAATTCCTGATCGACAAGAAATCCGCCAAAGCGAACAATGTCGTCGGCTGGACCGTGCTCAAGCCCGGCGCGCGGCACGAGAACCATCGTCATCACAATTGCGACGAGTTCTTCATCGTGCTCGAGGGCAGCGGCCACATCTACACGGACAAGGGCGAAGTGCCCTCCTCCAAAGGCGACGTCGTTTATTCGCCGCGCGGCTGCTGGCACGGCTTCAACAACACATCGAACGAAGACGTCGTGCTGGTCTGGGGCTGGATGGGCGCTGGGTCGATCAAGGATTCCGGCTACGAAGTGCATCCCGAGAGTCACAAGTGAAACCCTGGGAAGATCCGCGCATCGCGCGCGGGATGAAACAGCAGCTCGCCGCGCGGCGCGCGCGCATCGCGGCGGGCGAGACGCCGATCGGATGGAAAGTCGGGCTTGGCGCGCCGGCGGCGATGCAGCGGCTCGGCCTGACCGCGCCGGTCGTCGGGTTCCTGATGCAGAAAGCGGTGTTGCCGGCCGGCGGAAGCGCGTCATTCAAGGGCTACACCAAGCCGGTCGCCGAATGCGAAATCGCCGTACGCATGGCAAAGGATTTGCCGGGCGGCGCGTCGGCGGACGACGCGCCCCGCGCGATCAAGGAAATTTCTCCGGCCATCGAGCTTGCCGATTTCGATCCGCCGCCGACGCCGGACAATCTCGACGCTGTATTGGCGGCGGACATCTACAATCGGCATGTCGTGTTTGGCAGCGCGGCGCGCTCTGGCGGCAACGTCGGCGGATTGACCTCGCGGCTGATCCGCCGTGGCGTCGAAGCGGCAAGCACCACCGATCCGGAGGCGCTGACCGGCAAGCTCGCCGACATCGTCGCGCTCGTGGCTAACACGGTCGCCGCCTTTGGCGAGAAACTTGCCGCCGGCGATGTCATTATTACAGGATCGATCACGCCGCCGATCATGCTCGACGCTGACGAGACCGGCCTAACGCACGCGCTCGATCCGATCGGCCAAGTTTCCGTGAATTTCAGCTGGTAAGCGCCGCCCTCGCAGAATCGCCGCATTGCCCCTATCTCTGGGATACAGGCGGAGCAACGCATGGACCCTTCTCTTTCCTCTCTGATCGACCGCGCCGGCCTCGACCGCGACCGTGTTAAGAAATTGATCGGGCGCGGGCTCGAAGGCGCCGACGACGGCGAGCTGTTTCTGGAATACAGCCAGTCCGAAATGCTGCTGTTCGACAACGGACGGCTCAAGCAGGCGACCTACGACACGGGCCAGGGCTTCGGCTTGCGTGCCGTAAAGGACGAAGCGGTCGGCTATGCGCACGCCTCCGACGTGTCCGAAGGCGCAATCGCGCGCGCCGCCGAAGCGGTGCGCGCGGTCAAGGGCGGATATTCCGGCACCTACGCGGATGCGCCCGCGCGTACCAATCGCCGGCTTTACGGTGACGAGAATCCGCTCGGCACGCCTGTGTTCGAGGCCAAGGTCAAATTGCTCGAGCAGATCGATGCCTATGCACGCGCGAAGGATCCGCGCGTACGGCAAGTGTCGGCCAACATCGGCGCAAGCTGGCAGGTGGTGGAAATCCTGCGTGGGGACGGCGAGACCTACCGCGACGTCCGCCCGCTGGTGCGCCTGCACGTGTCAGTCGTCGTCGGCGACGGCGCGCGGCAGGAAACCGGCAGCTATGGTTTCGGCGGCCGCGAAGGCTTCGAACGTTTCATCACGACGGACGCCTGGCACGGCGCCGTCGATGAAGCCGTGCGGCAGGCTCTCGTCAATCTCGAAGCGGTCCCTGCCCCTGCCGGCGAAATGGACGTCGTGCTCGGCTCCGGCTGGCCCGGCGTGATGCTGCACGAAGCGGTCGGCCACGGGCTCGAAGGCGATTTCAACCGCAAGAAGACATCCGCCTTCGCCGGGTTGATGGGTCAGCAGGTTGCGGCGAAAGGCGTCACTGTTGTCGATGACGGCACCATGAACGCGCGGCGCGGCTCGCTGTCGATCGACGACGAAGGCACGCCCACCAACCGCACCGTATTGATCGAGGATGGGATCCTCGTCGGCTACATGCAGGACCGCCAGAACGCGCGGCTGATGAAGATGAAGCCGACCGGCAACGGCCGGCGCGAGTCTCACGCGCATGTGCCGATGCCGCGCATGACCAACACCTATATGCTCGCTGGCAAGCACGATCCGAAAGAGATCATCGCGTCGGTGAAGAACGGCATCTACGCCGTCAGCTTCGGCGGCGGCCAGGTGGATATCACGTCGGGCAAATACGTCTTCCAGTGCACCGAAGCCTACAAGATCGAGAACGGCAAGGTCGGCGCGCCGGTGAAAGGCGCG
This sequence comes from Pseudolabrys sp., assembly GCA_035546875.1. Classification (GTDB taxonomy): domain Bacteria; phylum Pseudomonadota; class Alphaproteobacteria; order Rhizobiales; family Xanthobacteraceae; genus Pseudolabrys. The sequence goes on along the minus strand of DASZVZ010000112.1, from coordinate 58,262 downwards.
ATGCTGATCGGAAACGGCCCGACCGACCTCAACCGCATCAGCATGATCGGCAACGACTTCGCGCTCGATCCCGGCATCGGCACTTGCGGCAAGAACGGCCAGGGCGTGCCGGTCGGCGTCGGCCAGCCGAGCCTGCGCATGGATCGCATCACGGTCGGCGGGACGGCATAAGATGAGCAAGGAAAAGGCGATGCCGGCGGCAAATTCGCGTCTGCAGGGCTGGGCGAAGACGGTTGTCGATCTCGTTTGTATTTTCGCCGTCGTCATCGTGGCGAAGACGGCGATCGCCGAGCCTTATTACGTTCCATCCGGCTCGATGGAGCCGACGCTGCTGATCGGCGATGAACTGCTGGCGACGAAATTCCCCTACGGCTACGGCTCGGCTTCGCTGCCGAATTTCATCGTGCTGCCGGACACGAAGCGCGTGCTCGGCGCGTTGCCGAAGCGTGGCGACGTGGTCGTGTTTCGCTGGCCGGGCGACCGCTCGCAGATCTGGGTCAAGCGCGTGATCGGCCTGCCCGGCGACCGCATTTCGTTGAGCAACGGGCGCGTGTCGATCAACGGCACGCCGGTCGGCATTCGCGCCGATGGCACGGGCAAGGCTGAGACCGAGAGCGGCGCCTTCGTGCCGGCGCAGCGCTACGTCGAAACGTTGCCGGGCGACCGCGAGCACATCATTTTCAAACTGTCGGTGAATGATCCCCTCGACAACATTCCCGAAGTGACCGTTCCGCCCGGCCACCTGTTCGTCATGGGCGACAATCGCGACAACTCCGCCGACAGCCGCGTTCCGGTCAGAGCGGGGGGAGTCGGCCTGCTGCCGGTCGACAACCTGGTCGGGCGCGTGGACGCGATCGTCGGCTCATGGGATCTCGCGATGCTGACGCAGCCGGTGTGGACCTGGCCGTCGGGATTACGGCTGTCGCGCTTCTTCACCGCCGTGCACTGACGGCGACGCGATCTATCTCACCACGCCCGAAATGCAGCACGGCTGCCGCCGCGGCGGTTTGATCTTATCCTTGAGATAGCACCGCGCCGCCGGTCCCGAATATCCGGGCCGTTGATAGGTCCAGGCGCGGCAACGGTTTTCCGCTTCACAAGCAGACCTGCACGGCGCGCCGGCCGGATCGGGCGCGACCTCGAAGTTGCGATAGTCGCCACCGTAGCGATCGATCGAGTATTCCAGCGCGCCGCGCCGGGGCTCGACCACGCCGGCGCCACGGACGCCCGACACGCAGCATTTGTCGGCGATGCGCGGCGGCACCTGGTTCTTGAGCCAGCACGTTGCGACGGCGTGCGCCGTGCGCGGGTAGGAAAAGCTCCAAGCCTTGCATTTCTGGTCGCGCTCGCAGCGCGCGGCGCAGACCGCCGGATCGCCGGACCGGATCGGGAAGCTGGTGTAGTCGCCGCCGCGGCGGTCGAAGCCTGTTTGCGCCGCCGCCGGGATGAATGCCGCTGCCGCCCACAGAAAAAGCGCGCCGATCAGCACCGGAAGAGACCGCATTCGCGCCTGACCCCTCACCCGCATCGCCGCTCCCGGCGCATGTTAACGTAACCGGCCGCCATTGTGCAGATAGTGCATGACACAGTGCGGCCACCACGCCACTATGGCGCCGGGGTGGAGGGGAGGATCTGCCGCCGGCCTTACCAAGGCGCGTCAAGCGCCGACGCCGGCAGCGCGCAAAACCATGCGCACCGCGATCGAAAAGCTGCGGGCACGCATCGCACGCTGCGACCGCTATGACATCGCGGCCGCGGTGTTGATGTTGATTCTCGTCGCGCTCGCGCTCGCGACGTTCCGCTCTTACGCGATTTCGAACGACGAAGAAGTGCAGCAGCATTACGGCGAGCTGATCATCGCCTACTACCGCAGCGACTTCATCAACCAGGCGCTTTTCCACTACATCAATCTGTATCTTTACGGCGGACTGTTCGACATCTTTGCCGTCTTTGCGCAGCACGCGTTTGCGTTCCTCAATCCTTACGACGTGCGTCATATCCTGTGCGCGCTGATCGGCATTGCCGGGATCGGCGCGACCTGGGCGACGGCGCGACTGGTCGCCGGTCCGCGCGCAGGTGCGATTGCCGCCGCGACGCTGACGGTTTGCGGCTCCTGGTATGGCGGAATGTTCAACCACACCAAGGACATTCCCTTCGCGGCCGCGATGATGGGAGCGGCCTATTTCCTCATCCGCGCCTCGCGCGACTTGCCGAACCCGCGCTGGCGCGACGTCTTCGGTTTTGGCGTGCTACTCGGCGCCGCGCTCGGCATCCGCGTGCTCGGGCTTCTGCTTATCGGCTATGTCGCGGTCGCGGTTTTCATGCGTTTGCCGCGGCCCTTTTCCAGCCCGATGCGCGAGCGGCTGCGTTTCATCGCGCAAGCAGCGATCGCCTTCGTTCCGGCATTCGGTCTCGGCTACATCATCATGATCGCTGCCTGGCCCTGGTCGGCGCTTGAACCGCTAAACCCGATCCGCGGGCTGATCGACTTCGGGGAATTCGCCTATCCCATCCAGACGCTGCTCGACGGCAAAGTGTACGAGATGGCCGATGTGCCGCGCTGGTACGTGCCGACCTATCTCCTTATCAAGCTGCCCTTGGTCATGCTGGCCGGCGCGCTCGTCGCGGCGGCCTATATCGGCTGGCCGCGCCGCATGGCCCCGCACGAAAAAGCGCCCCGCGGCGAAACCGCCCTGCTTGCGTTCATCGCGATCTTTCCGGTTCTGTGCGAAGTGGTCGACCGCGGCCCTGCCTTCACCGGTCTCCGGCATTTCTTGTTCGTCGTGCCGGTTTTCGCCGTGCTGGCCGGGATCGGATTCGACCGGCTTCTCCTGTGGCTCGAAAACCGGCGCCGCATTCTTGCCGCCGGATTGTTGACCGCGGTTTCAGTTGCGCTCGCCTGGAACGCGGCGACGCTCGTGCGGCTGCACCCTTACGAATACCTCTACTACAATCCGCTCGTCGGCGGCCTCAAAGGCGCGGCGGGGCTCTACGCCATGGATTATTGGGTCAATATCATGCCGGAGGCGGTGCACGATCTTGAAGCGTATGTCGCCAAGCTCGGCGGCTCGTCCCGGCATCGCTACACGGTCACGGTGTGCGGCGAACGGGTGCCGTTCGAACGCGAAGCCAACAGCCGCCTGCAATGGGTCGAGGACGGGCGGAAGGCGGAGTTCTTCATCGCGCCAACACACATGAATTGCGACCGCGCACTCAACGGCACGGTGATCGCGGATATCCAGCGCCTCGGCGTGCGCATCGGCGTCGTCAAGGACCGCCGGGTGCTGGTGCGCTCCGAAGTCGCGAGTCACCCGTAAAAGAAAGCGCCCGCCGGGGTTGCCGGCGGGCGCGGGATCCGGCCGCGAGAGGGGATGATCGCGATACGCGGATCGGGCGGCCGATGAGAGGGATCGGCCGTTTTCGGCTGTCTGCTCAGACCGCGTGCCGCGCGGGCCGGTCGGTGGCAGGCCGCGTAAATCCGTCCGCGAGCGGCGCTTCGCGGTGACGCGGTGTGAACGGCGCGAGATTGCGGTAGCGGTACTGCCGCCGCTCCTGCGAGCGCTCCTGGAGGAGCGCCGTCGGGTCCTGCCAGAACGGCTCCGAGAAAGCGTCGCGCAGATCGGCGCGCGTGATTCCCATGTCGCTGAGCATGCGGCTGTCGAGACCGGCCAGCACGCTTGCGTCGCGCCGGTTGCGGCGCGCGCGCGCGGCGGCTTTGAGCCAGCGGGTGACCGGCGTAGCGAGCGCGACGAGGGCGCGGGCGAGCGTGCCTGCGGCAACCGGGACAACGGGGATATTGGTCATGGCAGTCTCCATTCGATGGCGTTCTGGCCCTGTAAGTGGCCGGAACCGCTCCCGGGAACCACCCGAATTCCCCACCCGAATTCTCTGGGAGCGCTGCCTACATGGAGGACTTTGATCGATTAGTAAAACGAATGTTTTTTATCCAACCAATAAGAATGGAAGATAGGTCTTGGATTACCGCGATACCATCATGGTCGAGCTCCGCGATAATCGCTTTGAGGACTTCGACGCCGCGTTCTCGCCATGCCGCCCACAATGCCCAGAGATGGCTGTTGCCGACGATGCAGACTTTCATTTCCGCTCGGACGGCGCGAACGCGTCGAGCATGATCTCCTCGCACACGAGATCGTCTTCCGCCTCCAATTCCGGCGCGGGCCGAGCCGCAGCGGGCCGCGCGGGCTTTGCCGGCGCCTGCACCTTGCCGAATTTCTGCTCAAGCGCCGCGAAAAAAGAGTCCATGACGAATTTGACGCCGTCGGGCGACACGTTGCGCTTGTTGGCCTCGTAGAACATTCCCTGAAACGGCGTGCCGGTGACGATCTCATACGACGGGAAGTAGTCGACGAAGCGGTTGATGTCTGCGAGCTGTCCGGCGACGGCACGCAACACCGATTTCGAATAGGTCGTGGCGGTGAGAACGTGCTTGTCCGAGGCGGTCGCCGTCAAAGGGACGGGCGAGACGGTGAGCATAACGCGGAGCTTCGCGTTGTGCGGCCGCATCAGGCGGATGACCTCGCCCAGGTCGCGGTGGATTTCGTTGTAGCTGTAGTTCTTGAACGCGTGCTGCGCGGCGTCGAACGTACCGGCGATCGTGCCCGGACAGGCGGCGTAGGCGTAACCGTGCGACCGGTTGATCCAGCCTTCCGTCAGCCCAAGCGTGAAGACCAGACGCTGCGTGTCGGCGACAACCCTGCGCAGAGCCCGCAACGTTGCCTCGCGATTGACGCGCAGTTCGTCCACGGATGCAAATCCATCAGGCTCGATCGCCGGACGGAACGGGTCGAAATAACGCCCGCCTTTTTCCCACACCTCATCGGGCACAGGCGCTACGCCGAACGCCCAGCGCAGCCACTGCAGCAGCATCGCCGCCGTATAGATGTTGCCGGTGCGCGCCGAAAAAATCCCGTAGTTGTATTTCCGGCAGACCTGCTCGCTGAAAATATCCGGCGCGCGCTCGGCGTCGAGCCAGTGGTAGCCGCGGCTTTTCAGTTCGCGGCTGAAGTGCTGCGCAAAACACGAGCCGAGCGTCGCGATCCGCTGGCGCGGCAGGAAATTGAATTTCGGATCCCATAATTCGGAAATGGCGAGCGGCTCGCGCTCAGAGACGGCGAGTCTCCAGAACGCCTTCGGCGGCGCGGATTCGTAAGGATGAGACATTCGTCTTGCCGCGTTGGGGTAAAGTAATGCCGCGCTGAGTAAAGGCGGTTTGTGCAACAGGTGCAATGCGATAGACACCGTTGCAAGAACGCGCCGATTTCCTCACATGAGGCAAAAAACGCGGGCAGATTGATTAATAAAACAAATGGTTCTAATATAACCAATCAGAATGAATGATGCAGTTTTCGGGTGGCCGGCCGCGGCGGCATCCGCTTAAGGATCCCCTCCATGACGACGCTTATCGACATCGATCAACTGCGCACGTTCATCGCCATCGCCGAGACCGGCAGCTTCACCAAGGCGGCCGAGGTCGTAAACAAGACCCAGTCGGCGGTGTCGATGCAAATGAAGCGGCTGGAGGAGCGCCTCGAGCGGCCGATCTTCGCGCGCGACGGGCGTGCCTCGAAGCTGACCGAAGACGGGCAGCGGCTACTCGACTATGCGCGGCGCATCGTCAAGCTCAACATCGAGACGCTCGCGGCCTTTTCCGAAAAGGGCCTGTCAGGACGGGTACGGCTCGGCGTGCCGGACGATTACGCGGACCGCTATCTGCCGGAGATCATGGCGCGCTTCTCACGCGCTTATCCGCACGTCGAACTCACCGTGATCTGCGAGCCGTCAGTCGACCTGCTCGAGCGCATCGACGCCAATGAAATCGACCTCGCCATCATCACCAATTGTTCCCATCAGAGAGCTTCGGAGGTTTTCCGCCGCGAGCGCCTGTTGTGGGTGACGTCGAGCCGGCACTCGACGCATCTGGAAGAGCGACTGCCGCTTGCGCTCGGCCGCCCGACGTGCAGCTGGCGGCGCTCGGCGATCGAGCGGCTGGAATCGGTCGGCCGGCCGCATCACGTCCTTTATTCCAGTTCGAACGCCGGCGCCGTCGCGGCCGCCGTGCTTTCCGGTCTGGCGGTTTCGGTGCTGGCGGAATCCGGATTGCGGCCCGGGATGCGCGTGCTCACGACCGCCGACGGTTTTCCCGAATTGCCGAGCTGCCGCATCGGCCTCGTGCGCAACGCGCACGATTCTTCGGCGCTCGCCGATGCGCTCGCGGGTCACATCATCTCATCGCTCGATAACCTGTCCGAGCAGCAGGCGGCGGAGTAGTCAGCGCCGTCATGCCCCGGATGACGACACCCAGGGAACCGCTTCCGGAAATTAGTACGAGTACTCGTCGAAGATAGGTTCGACCGAGCCGCGCCATTCGTTGTCGAATCTTTCCAGCAATTCTTCCGCCGGCGTGATGCCGCGTGCCACCGATTCATCGAGCGGACGCAGATACCGCGTCTCGTCCCGGCCATTGCGATCGAGCCGCTTGCGCCGATTGAGCCCGCGCGCCGACATTTGCAGCGTCTCACGCGCCAGCGTCAGCACATCCCGGTTGCGAATGACCGCCTTGAAGCCGAGTCTCGGCACGTCGTCGCGCAGCTTCTGCCGCTCGGCCGCGTTCCAGTCCTTGACCAGATCCCATGCGCCGTCGAGCGAGTCGTCGTCGTAAAGCAGCCCGACCCAATAGGCCGTCAGCGACGGCAGGCGCCGCCACGGTCCGCCGTCGGCGCCGCGCATCTCGAGGTACCGCTTCAGGCGGACTTCGGGAAAAATCGTACTCAGGTGATTGGCCCAGTCCGAAATCGTCGGACGCTCGCCCGGCAGGCCGGCGAGCTTGCCCGCGAAGAAGTCGCGAAACGACTTGCCCGACACGTCGATGTATTTGTCGCCGCGCTTGATGAAGTACATCGGCACGTCGAGCGCATAGTCGACCCAGCGCTCGAAGCCCATGCCGTCCTCGAACGCCCACGGCAGCATTCCGGAGCGGTCGCGGTCGACGTCGCGCCATATCTCCGAGCGGAACGAGACAAAGCCGTTCGGTTTGCCTTCGGTAAACGGAGAATTGGCGAACAGCGCGGTCGCCACCGGCTGTAGCGCCAGTGAAACACGCAACTTCTTGACCATGTCGGCTTCAGAGGAGAAATCGAGGTTCGCCTGCACCGTGCAGGTCCGGTACATCATGTCGAGGCCAAGCTTGCCGACCTTCGGCATGTAGGCGGTCATGATCTTGTAGCGGCCCTTCGGCATCATCGGCATGTCGGCGCGCGACCAGTTCGGCGTCATGCCGAGACCGAGGAAGCCGATGCCGAGCGGACGCGCCACCTCCCGCAGCTGGGCAAGGTGCGCGAACAATTCCGATGCCGTCTGATGCACGTTCTCGACCGGCGCACCGGACAATTCGAATTGCCCGCCGGGCTCGAGCGAGATCGCACCGCCGCCGGTGACGTCGAACATGCCGATGATGTTCTCGCCCTCCATGATCGGCTCCCAACCGAGAAGGTGCTGCATGCCTTCGAGCAGGGCCCGGATACTGCGGTTGCCGGCGTAAGGAACAGGACGATGTCCCTCGACGGTGAAAGCGAATTTCTCGTGCTCCGTGCCGACGCGGAATTGCGCCTTCGGCTTGCAGCCGGCCTCGAACCAGGCGACGAGCTCGTCGCGCGTTTCGATCGGCGTCATGTCGATTTGGTCGCGAGCCATGCTGGCGGGAGGGTCCGGCGAAAAGGGGCGCGACCTTAAACATGGGGAGGGAGAAAGGGCAATGCGCCCGGGGTGCATCCGGCGCCGCATGCATGGCAGACCCTCTTGATCCGACGCGGAAATTTCACCGTTCTTTTTTTGTTCTTTTTTCGCTAACAGGTCTGCTTTATGAAAAGATACGGCATGACGGAATTCTCCCCACTTCAGGATGAAGCGCTCGGCGCGGTCTCGCGCTGGCTCAAAGCCAAGCCAGGCCGTAATGGCACGCCGCAGATCTTCCGACTGTTCGGCTATGCCGGCACCGGCAAGACCACCCTCGCCCGCCACATCGCCGAGGGCATCGACGGCGAGGTGAAATTCGCGGCATTCACCGGCAAGGCTGCTTCGGTGATGCGTGGCAAAGGCTGCAAGGGCGCCTCAACAATCCACAGCCTGATCTATCGTGCGCGCGAGAGCGGCGAGGAAATTCCGAGCTTCGACCTGTGGGAGGAAGCACCGGCCTCGAAAGCCGATCTCATCGTCATCGACGAATGCTCGATGGTCGATGCGGAGCTCGGCCGCGATCTGCTCTCGTTCGGCGTGCCGCTGCTGGTGCTCGGCGATCCGGCGCAATTGCCGCCGGTGCAGAGCGGCGCCAATCCCGGCGGCTTTTTCACCGAGCACGAGCCGGACGTGATGCTTACCGAAGTGCATCGGCAGGCGAAGGACGATCCGATCGTACGGCTGTCGATGGACATCCGCGCCGGAGAATATCTCGAGCCCGGCCGCTACGGCGAAACCGAGGTCGTGCGCAAAAGCGATCTCGATCCGCAACGTGTTCTGGAAGCCGATCAGGTTCTGGTCGGACGCAACGCCACGCGGCGCGCTTACAACACACGCATGCGCGAGCGGCGGGGCTTCAGCGACACAATGCCGGACGCCGGAGACAAATTGGTTTGCCTGCGCAACAACCGCAAAAAGGGATTGTTCAACGGCTCGCTCTGGACCGTGAAGGAACGCGGCGCAAGGCGCACCGGCATCATGACCATGCGGCTATTGCCGGACGATGAAACGGCTGCGCGCGGCGTGAAGGTGTCGGTGCGCCCGGAATGCTTCACCGGCGGCATCGAGCAGATCGACTGGTCGCGGCGCAAGCCCTATGACGAGTTCGATTACGGCTACGTTCTCACCGTGCACAAGGCGCAGGGCTCGCAATGGGACGACGTCGTGCTGTTCGACGAAAGCTTCGCATTTCCTGAAAGCCGTGAGCGCTGGCTCTATACCGGCGTGACGCGCGCGGCGAAGAAGCTGACGGTGGTGATGTAGCCACGTTCCGCTCGTTCCCGCCCAAGCGGGAATGCAAATCTTCCCGCTACAGACGCGTCTGTACGCACCGCTAAGCCGCGTCCTTGCGGCGCGGAGGCGCGAAGCGCTGATAGAAGGTATCGTCGCGCGAAGCCATGTCGAGCAGCAGCTTCGAGGGCGCGAAGCGCTCCCCGTATTTCGCCTCCAGCCGCCGGCACAATTCGACGAAGCGCTTCGTGCCCATCATGTCGATCCACGACAGCGTGCCGCCGGAATACGGTGCGAAGCCGAACCCGAGAATGGAGCCGACGTCCGCCTCGCGCACGTCGGTAACGACACCCTCCTCGAAAGTCCGCGCCGCCTCGAGCGACTGCGTAACGAGGAAACGATGCTCGAGTTCCTTGACGTCGAGCGCGTCGATTTCCTCGCGCGAAAGATGCTTCGGCTGGAGTTCGGCGAGGCCGGGCCACAGGCGTTTCGGGCCGTTCTGCGGGTAGTCGTAAAAGCCCTTGCCGTTCTTGCGGCCCATGCGGCCGTTTTTTTCCACCATGTCCTCGGCAAGTTTCATTTGCGCGGGCGGGATGACCCCTTTGCCGACATCCGCCTCAGTCGCGCGCAAGATGCGCAGGCCGAGATCGAGCCCGGTCTCGTCGTTGAGCGACAGCGGACCGACCGGCATGCCGGCCATGCGGGCGGTATTTTCGATCATCGCCGCCGGGATGCCTTCCAGCAGCATCAGGTGTCCCTCGCGGATGTAGTTGAGCACGCAGCGGTTGGCGTAGAACCCGCGCGAATCGTTGACGACAATCGGCGTCTTGCGGATCGTGCGCACGAAGTCGAGCGCGGCCGCCAGCGCCTTGTGGCCGGTTTCCTTGCCGACGATGATCTCGACCAGCATCATGCGGTCGACCGGCGAGAAGAAATGGATGCCGATGAAGCGCGGCGGGTCCTTGAACTCCGACGCGAGCGACGTGATCGGCAGCGTCGACGTGTTTGAGGCGAGAATCGCGTCGTCGCGGATGACGGCCTGAACCTTGGCAATGACGTCGGCCTTCACCTTGCGGTCCTCGAACACCGCCTCGACGATCAGATCGCAATCCTTGAGCATTTCATAATCGCCGGTTGCCGTGATCGCGTTCATCAGCGCTTCGCGCTCGGCCGCGGTGGCGCGACCCTTGGCGATGCGGTCGGTAATCGTTTTGTGCAAGGCCGCCTTGCCCTTGTCCGCGGTTTCCTGATCGCGGTCGATCAGGACCACGGGGATTCCGGCCTGCGCGGTCACCTGCGCGATACCCATGCCCATGAAGCCCGCGCCAAGCACGCCGATCTTCGCGAGCCTCGTCGGGGGAACGTCGGCGGGGCGGCGCGCGCCCTTGTTCAATTCCTGCATGGAAACGAAAAGCGTGCGGATCATCGCGGCCGCTTCCGGCGAGCGCAGGATCCTCGCGAAGTAGCGCGACTCGACGCGCAGCGCCTGATCCATCGGCAATTGCAGGCCTTCGTAGACAACCTGCAGCACCGCGCGCGCAGCCGGATAATTGTCGTAGGTTTCGCGGCGGTAGATCGCGTTTGCCGGCGGGAAGACCATCATGCCGGCCTTCGAATAGACCGGGCCTCCGGGGAGCCGGAAGCCGTCGACGTCCCACGGCTGCTTGGCCTTGCCGCCGGCCTTGATCCAATCCTTGGCGGCCTTGATCAGATCGGCGGCGGGCACGATCTCGTCGATGAGTTTCATCGCCTTGGCGCGCTCGAGCTTGAGCTGGTCGCCCTTGAGCAGCATCTGCAGGGCATCGGCCGGCGCCATCATGCGCGCGACGCGCTGCGTGCCGCCCGCGCCGGGGAAAAGGCCTATCTTGATCTCGGGCAGGCCGACGCGCGTGCGCGCGTTCTCGGCGGCGACGCGATGGTGGCAGGCAAGGCAAAGTTCGAAGCCGCCGCCGAGCGCGGTGCCGTTGATCGCCGCGACCCACGGCTTGCCGGACGTCTCAAGGCGCCGATACGTAAGCGAGAGCTTGCGGCTTTCCTCGAACAGCGTTGCGGCGGCCGACTCCGTACCCTGATTTTTCGCCATGGCGGCAAAGGCATCCATCAGACGGTCGAGCAGCGTGAGATCGGCGCCGGCGGAGAACGTGGCCTTGGCCGAGGTGATGACCGCGCCCTTGATGGCGGCGTCGTTCGCCACCTTGTCGACCATTTCGCCGATTTCCTCGATCACCGAGAGCGTGATCACGTTCATCGTGTGATCGGGCATGTCCCAGGTGATGAGCGCGATGCCGTCGGCATCGACGTCGAAAGTGAAGTTCGCCATGGGGCTTCCTCAGTAAGGTTCGCCGTTTTTTCTGGTGTAGCGCGCGCCTTTTTCGTCGCGCACCACCATCATGTCGATCTCGGAGTAATGCGCGCGTTCGGCCGGCGCGCGCGTGCCGACCTCGATGAAGACGGCGTCGCGGTCCGAGCGATTGATGATGCAATGGCCGTTCGCCACGCCGGCTTTCCAGGCCGCCGCGTCGCCGGGCTTCAAGACGATCTCGCCGTCGTCCTCGCGCAGCACCACCTCGCCTTGCAGCACGTAAACGAGTTCGTCCTCGTTCTCGTGCCAGTGGCGCTGCGAGGACGCGGCGCCGGGCTTGAGCGTGCAGACATTGACGCCGAAATGCGTGAGGCCGGCGGCACGCGCGAGCCGCTTGCGCGAGCGGCCCTCGACCGCCTTGTTGAACGGCGCGGGATAGCCGGTCGAGGTGTCGACCGGAATTTTATCGATGTCGATCTTCGGCATTGGAATTGCTCACGCAGCCCGCTCGATGATCGTCGCGGTGCCCATGCCGGCGCCGATGCAGAGCGTGATCAGCGCGGTGTTGACGTCGCGCCGCTCCATCTCGTCGATCGCGGTGCCGAGGATCATGGCACCGGTCGCGCCGAGCGGATGACCCATGGCGATGGCGCCGCCGTTGACGTTGATCTTCGAGTTGTCGATGTCGAAGGCCTGCATGAAACGCAGCACGACCGAAGCGAACGCTTCGTTGACCTCGATCAGATCTATGTCGTCGAGCGTCATGCCGGCTTTCTTGAGCACCTTCTTGGTCACGTCGACCGGACCGGTGAGCATCAACGCCGGCTCCGAACCGATATTGGCGAAGGCGCGGATGCGCACGCGCGGCTTCAGACCCGCGGCGCGGCCGGCATCCTTGCTGCCCACCAGCACGGCGGCGGCGCCGTCGACGATGCCGGACGAGTTGCCGGCGTGATGCACGTGGTTGACGAATTCGACTTCCGGATGCGCCTGCACCGCAACCGCGTCGAAGCCGCCGAGCTCGCCCATCTGCACGAACGACGGCTGCAACTGCGCGAGCGACTGCATCGTCGTGGTCGGGCGCATGTGCTCGTCCTTGGCGAGAATGGTGAGGCCGTTGACGTCCTTCACCGGCATGACCGAATTCTTGAAGCGCCCCTCGTCCCACGCTTTCGCCGCACGCTGCTGGCTCTCGACCGCGTACGCGTCCACATCGTCGCGCGAGAAACCGTATTTGGTGGCGATGAGATCGGCCGAAACACCCTGCGGCATGAAGTAAGCCGGCACCGCGATCGACGGATCGACCGCCCAGGCGCCGCCAGCCGCGCCGATGCCGACACGGCTCATCGACTCAACGCCGCCGCCGATCGCCATCTCGTGCTGGCCGGACATGATCTCCGCCGCGGCGAAATTCACCGCGTCGAGCCCCGAGGCGCAGAAACGGTTGATCTGGAGGCCGGGAACACCGATGCCGTAGCCGGCGGAGAGCGCCGCGACGCGCGCGATGTTGCCGCCGGCCTCGCCGACCGGATCGACGCAGCCGAGGATCACGTCGTCGACGAGCTCGGGGTCGAGCTCGTTGCGTTCGCGGATGCCGGCGAGCGCCTGCGTCGCCAGATTGAGGGCGGTCACTTCATGCAGCGAGCCGTCGACCTTGCCGCGGCCGCGCGGCGTGCGCACGTGGTCGTAGATATAGGCGTCAGTCATCGTACAATCTCCTGCGCGCTTCAAAGGCTGCGCGCGATCAGCAATTTCATGATCTCGTTGGTACCGGCGTAGATGCGAAGAACGCGGGCATCGCGGTACATGCGCGAGATCGGGTATTCATCCATATAGCCATAGCCGCCGAACAATTGCAGGCAGCGGTCGATCACTTTGCCTTGGGTGTCGCTGAGCCGGTATTTGGCCATCGAGGCGGTCACGGTGTCGAGTTCGCCCTTGACGTGGCGCTCGATGCAATGGTCGAGGAACACCTTGGCAATGGTGGTTTCCGTCTTGCACTCGGCAAGCTCGAACTGCGTGTTCTGGAACTCGATGATCGCCTTGCCGAAGGCCTTGCGTTCCTTGACGTAGGCGACGGTCAACGCCAGCGCCCGTTCCATCATCGCCACCGCGTGCACGGCGACGATCAGCCGCTCCTGCGGCAGCTCTTTCATGAGCTGATAGAAGCCCTGGCCCTCCTCGGTGCCGAGCAGGCTCGTCGCCGGGACTTGCGTGTCCTCGAAAAACAATTCCGACGTATCGGCGGAATCCATGCCGAGCTTTTTGAGCTTGCGGCCGCGCCGGAAGCCGGGCGCGTCTTCGGTCTCGACCACGAACAGCGAGGTGCCCTTCGCGCCGGTTTTCGGATCGGTCTTGGCGACGACAATGATCAGGTTGGCATGCTGGCCGTTGGTGATGAACGTCTTCGAGCCGTTGAGGACGTAGCCATTGCCGGATTTTTTCGCCGTGGTGCGCACGCCCTGCAGGTCGGAGCCGGCGCCGGGCTCGCTCATCGCGATGGCACCGACCATCTCGCCGGTGGCGAGCTTCGGCAGCCAGCGTTTCTTCTGCTCCTCGGTGCCGTAATTCAGGATGTAGGGCGCGACGATGCCGGAATGGAGCGGAGCGCCGAACGTATCGAAGCCGGCAAGCGCGTATTCGCGGTTGATCACCGCTTCGTGCGCGAAGGTGCCGCCGGCGCCGCCGTATTCCTCCGGCATCGACGCGCAGAGCAGCCCAGCCGCGCCCGCCTTGGTCCAGACGTCGCGCTCGTAGATCCCTTGCTCGTGCCAGCGGTCGAGATTGGGAACGAATTCGGCATTGATGAAGCGCCGCGCCTGCTCCTCGAGCAAAACGAGGTCCTCGCTCATCCACGCCGGGCGCGGCAGATTGAGGGCTTCCATCGCGGGCTTCCTTGCGCCGTCCGAATCACCGTTTCGCCCACCATAAAGGCCGCGATGCAGCCATGCGAGGGGCAAGCGGTGACAGCCGGAGGCTCCGATGCTAGAGCCGCATGGCAGCCGGGCTTGTCATCATCGTGACCTCACCAATCGCCACCGGCCAGTCGGGGCCGGATCCGACCGATTCCGTCCAAGCCTGGATGCGCCTCGGCGTGGCGACGCTGCTTGGCACCATCGGTGGGGTCGGTATGTGGTCGGTGGTGGTCGCGCTGCCCGCGATCCAGGCCGACTTCGGCATAGACCGCGCCGCCGCCACCCTGCCCTACACGCTGGCGATGTTGGGCTTCGGCGCCGGTGGCATTGTCATGGGCCGGCTTGTCGACCGCTTCGGCATCGCGGTGCCGATGGCCGCGGGAACGGTCGCGCTCGGGCTCGGCTACGTTGTGGTCGGCTATTCGGCCAACATCTGGCAGGTCGCGCTCGCGCACGGCTTACTGATCGGGCTCGGATGCTCGGTCACGTTCGGGCCGCTGATGGCCGACGTCTCGCACTGGTTCGTGCGCCGGCGCGGCATCGCGGTCTCGATCGCGGCCGCGTCGAATTATCTCGCCGGTACATTCTGGCCGACAATCGTACAGCATTTCATCGCCACGAGCGGCTGGCGTGCGACCCATATCGGCATCGGGATCGTGCTGCTGCTAACCATGTTACCTCTGACGCTCGCGCTGCGCGGCCGTGTCGAATTGCACCACACTGCTGCTTCTGCCGCAGCCGCGGCAACCCGCCAGGCCGGTATGCCGTTCTCGCCGACGACGCTGCAGGTGCTGCTTTGCATCGCCGGTATTTGCTGCTGCGTCGCGATGTCGATGCCGCAGGTGCACATCGTCGCCTATTGCGGCGACCTTGGTTACGGTGTCGCGCGCGGGGCGGAAATGCTGTCGCTCATGCTTGCCTGCGGCATCGTCAGCCGGCTGGCCTCAGGCCTCGTCGCGGATCGCGTCGGCGGCGTGCGCACGCTCCTGCTCGGCTCGGTGCTGCAAGGCACGGCGCTTTTTTTCTATCTGTGGTTCGACGGACTAACGTCGCTCTACATCATCTCCGCGCTGTTCGGCCTGTTCCAGGGCGGCATCGTGCCGAGCTACGCCATCATCGTGCGCGAATATTTCCCGCCACAGCAGGCCGGTGCG
The DNA here is from genome assembly GCA_035546875.1 of Pseudolabrys sp. GTDB lineage: Bacteria > Pseudomonadota > Alphaproteobacteria > Rhizobiales > Xanthobacteraceae > Pseudolabrys. Next base: position 42,909 of record DASZVZ010000112.1, on the reverse strand, counting down.
CGAGTCGGCCTCGTTTTGATGGCGACGCTGATTGGCATGGCCGGCGGCGGCTGGCTGTCGGGCGTGATCTTCGACCTGACGGGATCGTATCAGGCCGCGTTCCTCAACGGGCTCGCATTTAATCTCATGAACGTGTCGATCGTGAGCTTCCTGCTCTTGCGCGGGCGCCGTCGCGCTGCCTTGCGGCCCACCTGAAAAGCATTGCGGCATGCAAGGCTTCCCTTGCATGCCGCAACGAGCTTGAACCGGCCCGTTCTTATTTTTTCTTCATGCGCTCTTTCACCGGGTCCTTCACGTTCGGGATCCTGTCGATCTCGACGTTGACCAGGTGGCCGTTCACTTTCTTGACTTCGCGCACGTAGACGGTCTGGATGATGTCGCGCGTCTCCGGATCGATGGAGACCGGGCCGCGCGGGCTTTCCCATTTCATGCCCTTGGCCGCGTTGATCAGGCTCTCGCCGTCGGTCTTGCCGCCGGTCTTCTTCAGCGTCTCGTAAATGAGATGCATGCCGTCATAGCCGCCGATCGAGAAGAAGTCGGGATTGCGCTTGTAATCGGCGTTGTAGGCCTTCACGAACTCCTTGTTGAGCTTGGAGTCGTGATTGTAGTCGTAGTGGCCCGACGTGATCATGCCGATCGACGCGTCGCCCATGCTGGCGAGCGCGTGCTCGTCGGTGATCTCGAGCTGGCCCATCACCTTCGTCTTTTTCGGATCGATGCCGCGCTCGGCCATCGCCTTGCCGAGAGCGCCGGGCTGCGCACCGCCCGGAATGAAGATGAAGATGCCTTGCGGATTGAGATCCTTCGCCTTCTGCACGTAGGCGGAGAAATCCGGATTGGCGACCGCCATGCGCACGGACCCGACGATCTCGCCGCCGGCATCCTTGAAGCCTTGCTGGAACGACTGCTCCGCATCATGGCCCGGACCGTAGTCGGAAACCATGGTGTAGGCCTTCTTGACCTTGCCTTTGGTCGCCGCCCATTTGCCGAACGCTTCGTTGAGCTGCGGAATGGTGAGCGAGGTGCGCGCCATGTACGGCGACTTGGTGGTGATGATCGCGGTCGCCGCGTTCATCACGACCATGAATTTCTTGGCTTCGGCGGAGATGTCGCCTGCGGCCATCGCATTCGGCGTCAGCACGAAGCCGGCGAGAATGTCGACGTTGTCGCGCGTGATCAACTCTTGCGCGAGGCGCTTGGCGACGGGCGGGTTGATGCCGCCGGTGTCCTTGCGGATGATCTCGATCTTCTTGCCGGCGACAGTGTCGCCGTGCTGCTTCATGTAGAGCTTGATGGCATTGTCTTCCTGCGCCGCCGCGTCCGCGAACTGGCCGGAATAAGGCAGGATCAAACCGATCTTGACCGTGCCTTGCGCGTGTGCCGAAACAGCGGCGAGCGACGCTGCGGCGATGCCGAGTAATGTGGTGGCGAGCTTCTTCATCGTGATCTCCTCCCCGGTTATCCGTTATTTTTCACGACGATAGCTGACGTAGCTTCCACGGGTCAATTACACTTGCGGACACCTCTTAAGGCCCTGGTTGCCCACCCGACCCTGGTGGGCAACCGATGGCGAGGGCAAGGATGTTGAAGTTCGGCATTTTCGACCATCTGGACAGCAACGGCGCCGCCCTCGGCGCAGTCTATGAGCAGCGCCTGCGGCTGATCGAATTGATCGAGCGAGAAGGTTTTGCCGCCTATCATCTCGCCGAGCATCATTCGACCCCGCTCGGCATGGCTTCAAGCCCGAGCGTCTTTCTGGCCGCGGCCATCGGGCGCACCAGGACCATCCGGCTCGGGCCGCTCGTCTACGTGCTACCGCTCTACCACCCGCTGCGGCTTTACGAGGAAGTCTGCATGCTCGACCACCTGAGCGGCGGACGCATGATGCTCGGCGTCGGGCGCGGCGGCGCCCTGATCGAGCACGAGCGCTACGGCGTCGATCCGAAAGCGGCGCCGGCGATGTATCACGAAGCATTCGCGGTTCTGATGCGCGCGTTCGAAAGCGACGTCGTCGATTTCGACGGAAAGTTTTTCAAGTTCAAGGACTACCTTGTGCAGGCAAAGCCGGTACAGCGCCCGCATCCCCCGCTCTGGTATGGCGCGCCGAATGCCGAAGCGGTCGGCTGGGCCGCGCCGCGAAGCATCAATGTCGTTTCGCTCGGGCCCGCCGCGCGAGCGCGTGCGATCAGCGATCGCTATCGCGCGGAGTGGTCAAACCTCGGACGTTCGGCGGCGCAGCTGCCGATGATCGGCATCACACGCCACATCGTCGTCGCCGATACTGACGACGCCGCGCAGAAGATCGCGCGCCGCGCCTACCAACGCTGGCGCGACGCCATGGATTTTCTGTGGCGCCATGCAAATGCAGACTTCGTGCTGAAGGAAATCTATCCGGACAGTTTCGAATCGTTGCAGGCAATCGGCCATGGCATCGCCGGCTCGCCAGCGACCGTGCGCGACTATTTGGCGCGTCTTCAGAGCGATAGCGGCGTCAATTACGTTTTGTGCCAGATGATCTTCGGCGACATCGGCGAACAGGAAGCCGCGACGTCGCTGCAACTGTTTTCCCGGCAGGTAATGCCCTCCTTTGCCGGATAACCGCGGCGAAAATAGCCGCGTATACGGAAATTTACGCTCGTACTGACGCAAGCGTGCGTTGACAAAACGCGGCTCTCAATAAAAATTCGCGGCGGGCGACGTGAAGAGATTCCCATGGAATTCGCTGTTGCGCGTCCGGACATCGTCCGGGCGGTCAACCAAAGCTGGCTGTTGAACATGTGGCGGCGGCTGCGCGGCTTCAGCGCCTTGCCGCGCTGGGAACTGATTGAAAAAGAAAATTTGTCGGCGGTGAGCGACCAGTTGAGCTATCTCCACGTTGTCGGCGTCAATCGTTTCCAGGTGCAGTACCACGGCGCGGTGCTCGGCCAGGTCTATGGCTCGCCCGATTGCCGCGGCCGGTTTCTCGATGAAATCCTGCCGGCGACACACCGCGCAGCCGGTCTGGCGCCGTATCAGCATGTCATTGAAAGCAAGTTGCCGGTCTATACGATCCACGACGTGCGCGACCGGCGCGGGCGCGTAGTCCATTACGAACGGCTGTTGCTGCCGTTCGGCGAAGACAGCCGCAACGTCAGCCGCATTCTGGCGTCGTTCGAGTTTATTTGTCCCGACGGCACTTTCGTGCGCGAAGAGCTGATGAAAGCGCCCCTCTTTGCGCCGACGCTGCGGCTGTGCGCCACCATTCAGCCAGCCGCGGTCTAGGCTTCAGAACGCGTCGTCCGGCAATTCCATCATGCTCGCGGCACCTGACTGGATGCGGGCGAGATGCGCCGCGGTTTCCGGCAACATGCGCTCCATGAAGAAGCGGGCGGTCACCAGTTTCGCGGAATAACGCGGCGCGGACCCGTTCGCCTTCGGCAGTTTCGCGAGAGAAGCTTCGGCGATGCGGCACCACATGTAGCCGAGCGCGACCAGACCGAAGAGGTGCATGTAGTCGTACGAGCCGGCGCCGGCGTTGTCGGGCTTGGCCATAGCGTTCTGCATGAACCACATCGAGGCCTGCTGGAGATGCGCCAGCGCCTGGCCGAGCGGCTTGAGGTAGACGTTCATCTCGTCACTGCCGGCGCGCTCCTTGAGGTAAGTCTGCACCTCGTTGAAGAACGCCATGACGGCGCGGCCGCCGTCCTTGCCGAGCTTGCGGCCGACGAGATCGAGCGCCTGGATGCCGTTCGCGCCCTCATAGATCTGCGCGATGCGCGCGTCGCGTACGAACTGCTCCATGCCGTGTTCGGCGATGTAACCGTGGCCGCCGAAAATCTGCTGTGCCATTACCGCGCTGGCGAAGCCGCCGTCGGTGAGCACGCCTTTTATCACCGGCGTGAGCAGACCCATATGATCGTCGGCGTTCTGGCGTTCCTTTTCGTCCTCCGAGCGATGCGCGACGTCGCTCTTGAGCGCCGTCCACATCACCAGCGCACGCCCTGCCTCGTTGAACGCGCGCATGGTCATCAGCGCGCGGCGCACGTCGGGATGCACGACGATCGGGTCCGCCGGCTTGTCTTTGTATTTGACGCCGGAGATGGAGCGGCCTTGCAGGCGCTCCTTGGCGTAGATTGCGGCGTTCTGGTAGGCGACCTCCGAGAGCGCGAGACCCTGCACGCCGACGCCGAGGCGCGCCTCGTTCATCATCACGAACATGGCGTTGAGGCCGCGGTTTTCCTCGCCGATCATCCAGCCGGTCGCGCCGTCGTAGTTCATGACGCACGTCGCGTTGCCGTGGATGCCCATCTTCTCTTCAATCGAGCCGCAGGTGACGCCGTTGTGCGCGCCGAGCGAGCCGTCGTCCTTGACCAGGAATTTGGGCACGACAAAAAGCGTGATGCCCTTGGTGCCGGCCGGCGCGCCTTCGATGCGCGCGAGCACAAGATGGATGATGTTCTGCGAGAGGTCGTGCTCGCCGGCGGAAATGAAAATCTTGGTGCCGGTGATCTTGTAGCTGCCGTCACTCTGCTTCACCGCCTTGGTGCGCAGGAGGCCGAGATCGGTGCCGCAATGCGGCTCGGTGAGATTCATGGTTCCGGTCCATTCGCCGGCGACCATCTTCGGCAGATATTTCATCTTCAGCTCGGGCGAGGCATGCGCGAGCAGCGCGGCGATCGCGCCTTGCGTGAGCCCCGGATACATGGCGAAGGCCATGTTGGCCGAGCACATGAATTCGTTGACGAGCTCGGTGAGCGTCGCGGGCAGACCCTGGCCGCCGAATTCCGCCGGCACCGAGAGGCCGATCCAGCCGCCGTCGGCGACCTGCTTGTAGGCGTCCTTGAAGCCGGCCGGCGTCGTCACACTGCCGTCCTCGTGACGCTTGCAGCCCTCGCGGTCGCCCACGCGGTTGAGCGGCGTGAGCGTTTCCTCGCAGAGCTTCGCCGCTTCGCGCAGCACCGCCTCGACGATATCAGGTGACGCATCGGCGAAACCCGGCAGGTTGCCGTAGTGGTCGAGGTGGAAGACGTCGTTCAACAGGAACAGCGCATCATCCACCGGGGCTTTGTAGGTCGGCATCTTCCCCTCCCAGGGCATCGCCACATTCGTTAACGAAAGCTTAGGCGCACTAGTTTTTCGCCCAGCGCCCGGCACATGCGTCCCATTTGCCGGCAAAAAGCGGCGAAACGCCGCCATCCGCCATTATGACCGGGGCGGTTTACACCTGCGTTAAGCCGGAAATGCCTCCCGCGCGGCGATAACCGACTTGGCTAACGGCGAGTTCCCGCCGCATCCGGCGCTCCGCCGCCCGTCCGAAATTCTCCGGGGAACTCCGGTACTTCCGCCAATTCTTAACGGCTTCTTTACCGTGAGCGGGAAAAAGTCGGTCCCGTGGACTGAGGACCGAGCCCGCATCCATCGGCTGTTAACGCGTGCCGGTTCGACGGGAGCCACCCGGCTCTTTGCGCCTCCACCTCGACCGCGGGTGTGAGAATGAAATTTGGCGTTCCGTGGAGCGTAAAAGGAATACGGCCGGAAGCCCGCGAGACAGCAAAAGAAGCGGCGCGCCGGTCGGGCATGCCATTGGGTGACTGGCTTAACGCCGTCATCCTCAATTCCGCGGCTGAAGTCGGCGTGACGCCCGAGCCCGAAGACGAATACAGCGACGACCAAGAAGGGCTCGCCGCCGTTCATCAGCGGCTCGACGATCTCGCACGCAAGATCGAACGGCTTGGTGCTAGCGGGCCGGCTGCCTATGCGCCGCCGCGCGCACGCAGTCATCCCGATCAATTCGCTCCGGCGCCTTATGCGCCGCCAGGCCGCGGCGGCATCGATCGCGCGGTGGCGGAAATTTCCGCGCGCCAGCGCATGCTCAATAGCGAACCACCACCGCCCGCTATGCGCACGCCGGAAGCCGCCGCACCCATGCCGGCCGCGGTTCAGCCGGCGCCGCGCGCCCCTACGCAAGACCTGTCGGGACTCGAAGAGCAGCTACGCAACATCACCGCGCAGATCGAGACGCTGCGGCGGCCCGGCGTCGAAGACGCGATCAACGCGTTGCGCGGCGAACTGAGCGAAATCGGCCGCTCGCTGAGCGATGCGATGCCGCGGCAATCGATCGAGACGATCGAACAACAGATCCAGGGCCTGAGCCGCCGCATTTCCGAGGGACGCCAGGCAGGCATCGATGGCGCCGCACTGTCCGGCATCGAGCAGGGCCTCGCGGAAGTGCGCGATACGTTGCGTCACCTCACGCCGGCGGAAGGCCTCACCGGATTCATCGACGCGGTTTCCGGCCTAACGCACAAGATCGATCTCATCGTCGCGAAAAACGATCCGGCGACGTTGCAACAGCTCGATGCCGCCATCGTCACATTGCGCGAGATGGCCGCGCACGTTGCTTCGAACGAGACGGTCAGCAAGCTCGCGGGTTACGTTCAGACATTGGCGCAGCGCGTGGAGCAGATGGCGCACGCCGGCGCCGCGACGGACGCCATCGGCAACCTCGAACAGCGCGTTGCAGCGCTCTCGGACGCGCTCAACGAGCGCGCCCAGCACGGCGGCACCGTGCCGCCGCGGCTCGAAGCACTGGTAACGTCGCTTTCCGACAAGATCGAGCAGATCCAGCAATCGCGCAGCGACAATCTCGCGGTCGGACATCTCGAGGATCGCATCGTCAAGCTGGTCGAGCGGCTCGATGCGTCCGATTCCCGTCTGGTCCACCTCGAAGCGATCGAGCGCGGCCTCGCCGACCTGCTGGTTCATCTCGACAAGGGCAGCGGGCTACGAGCCGATCATCCGCTCAGCGGACCGATCGATGCGGTCGATCGCCTCGCCGCCGTCGCGCAGGACATACGGGGAGATGCACCAATCACCCAGCCGGTCGGCAAGGTCGCGGTACGCGCGGTCGTCGATGCGCCGCCCGTGGCGCCGCCGGTGCAGGCTCCGCAGCCGGCGCCGCAAGCTGCCGCTCCGGCGAAACGGCCGCCGATGATGCCCGGCGTAAAGCGGCCGGCGATCGATCCCACTCTGCCGCCCGATCAACCGATCGAGCCGGGATCGATGCCGCCGCGTGCCACCGCGGATCTTGCTGCGCGTATCGCCGCTTCGGAAGCGGCACTCGGACCCGCCAATCCCGCCGCTGGAAACCAGCCCGGCGAAAAGCTCAGCTTCATCGCCGCCGCGCGCCGCGCGGCACAAGCCGCCGCGCTGGAAACGCCCGCGCGCGAGGAACCGGCCAATCCCGGCGAGGAGAAGGCGCCGTCGTTCGGAGCCAAGCTCGCGCGGCGGGTGAAGAAATTGTTTGTCGCCGCCAGCGTGATCGCAATCACGGTCGGGGCGGTCGAGATTGCGTCGAACTACTACGACTTCGGCCTATCGCGCGACGGTGGCACCAAGTCCGCGCATCTATCGAATACCGGCAACGCGAAGATCGACGATCTTGCGACCGGCACCATAGGCGCCGAGAAGAAATCGGCCGACACGCCGATGACCGTGTTCCCCGCGTCGGATTCTTCGGCGGTGAACGTCATCACCATGCCGTCCTTCACCAATCCGCCGCCGGCAACCGTGACGCCGCCTGCCGCCAAGGACGCCGACGTTACCAATTCGATTCCGCATGTAATGCTGAGCGGCAAGCCGATCGTGCCTGCGATCCCGATGCCGCCCGCGGTTTCCAACCTCAGTGCACCCGGCAACAAGCTTCCGGCAGCACTCGGCGGCTCGACGCTGCGCACTGCGGCCATGAATGGAAACCCGGCCGCGGCCTACGAAATCGGCGTGCGCTACGCCGAAGGCCGCGGCGTCGCCGCAAACCTCGAGGAAGCGGCGCGCTGGTTCGAGCGCGCGGCGGGCAAAGGACTCGCGCCGGCGCAATTCCGGCTCGCAAGCCTGCTCGAAAAGGGTCAGGGCGTAAAGAAAGATCTTTCCCGCGCGCGGAAGCTCTATCTGGCGGCGGCGACCAAGGGCAATGCCAAGGCGATGCACAACCTCGCAGTGCTTTACGCCGAGGGCGTCGACGGCAAGCCGGACTATGCGGTTGCGGCACAGTGGTTCCAGAAAGCCGCAAACCGGGGTGTCGCCGATAGCCAGTACAATCTCGCCATTCTCTACGCGCGCGGTCTCGGCGTGGAGAAGAGCTTCGCCGATTCCTACAAATGGTTCGCGCTCGCCGCCATTCAGGGCGACCGCGAGTCCGGCAAAAAACGCGACGACATCGCATCCCGGCTCGATGCCAAGACGCTGGCCGCCGCACAGCACGCGGTCAAAAGCTGGAAGGCCGAACCGCAACCGGAAGAGGCCATTGCCGTGCCGCACCCGCCCGGCGGATGGGACCACGCCGACCCGGCATCGCCGCCGGCAAAGCCCCGGCCCCGCGCGCCCGGCGCCTATGAAATAGGAAAGCGGTGAAGGAACGCGCGGCATTTCGCGCAAAGCCGTAGTCATCCCGTCATTACGCTGTAGTATCCACGCGTTTTCCAAACGCCGGATCGCTCCGCGTGCAGATCTATCTCCCGATCGCCGACATGCCGGTGGACATCTTTGTGGTGTTCGGCATGGGCATCGCGGTCGGATTCATCTCCGGCATGTTCGGAATAGGCGGCGGCTTTCTCATGACGCCGCTGCTGATCTTCATCGGCATTTCGCCCGCGGTTGCGGTCGCAAGCGTGGCGAGTCATATCGCAGCCTCCTCCTTTTCCGGCGTGATCGCGTACTGGCGGCGGCGGGCGATTGATGTCGCATTGGCCTTGATGCTGCTCGCGTCAGGCATTGTCGGCACCGCTACCGGCGTCTGGCTGTTCACGACGTTGCGCGCTCTCGATCAGCTCGACCTCGTGATTGGCCTGTCTTATGTCACGCTGCTTACGATCGTCGGCGCGCTGATGATCAACGAAAGCGTGCGCGCGATCGCCCGCGCCCATCACGGCATGCCGCCGGTGCTACGCCGGCCCGGCAGCCACACCTGGCTGCACGGCTTGCCGCTAAAGATCCGGTTCAAGCGCTCGAAGATCTACGTGTCGGCCATCCCTGTCTGGGCGATCGGCTTCATCATCGGCTTTTTCGGCGCCATTCTCGGCATCGGCGGCGGCTTTCTGCTGGTGCCCATGCTCATCTACTTCCTGCGCGTACCGACCACGACGGTGATCGGCACTTCGATGGTGCTCACGCTCATCACGATGGCGTCGGCGACGGTAATGCACGCGACCACCAACCATCTCGTCGATGCCGTATTGGCTTTGATCCTGATGGTCGGCGGCGTCATCGGCGCGCAATTCGGCGTCCGCACCGGGCAGAAGATTCGCGGCGAGAGGCTGCGGCTGATGCTCGGACTTCTCGTGCTCGCGGTCGGTCTGCGCTTCACGTATGAACTCGTCGTTACGCCCGACGATCTGTTCTCCATCCGTCGCGTGGAGAGCGGAATATGAAGCGTATCATCGCAGCAACGGCTTTGCTGATCGCCGGCGGCGCAACGGCCGCCGCGCAGGAGCGCCTGGTGGTGTCGCTATCGAACCACCGCGTCGCGATCACATCCAACTTCGTCGGCGAGGACCTGGTGCTGTTCGGCACCATCGAGCGCGATGCGGCGAGCCCGCCCCGCGGCAGCAGCTACGACCTGGTGGTGACCGTCGCGGGGCCGAAGCAGTCGTTCCGCACGCGGCGCAAGGCGCGCGTGCTCGGCATCTGGGTGAACGTCGATTCGCGCGAATTCGTGCGGGTGCCGTCCTATCTCGCGGTGCTCGCCAGCCGGCCGATCGCGCAGATTGCCGACCGCGAGACATTGCGCCGGCTGCAAGTCGGACTCGACAACTACATTCTGACGCAGCGCATCGGGCCGGACTTTGCCGACACCGTGCCGGACGATCCGTTTCGCGTAGCGTTCCTGCGGCTGGAAAGCGAGCACAAGCTTTACGTTCAAAGCCCTACGGCTGTGACGTTCCTCACGCCGACGGTATTCCGCGCCGCGATTCCGTTGCCGTCCAATGTGCCGACCGGAAGCTTTGCGATTGACGTGAAGCTGTTCGCCAACGGCAAAATGATCGCACAAACAAACTCGGCACTGGAGATCATCAAGGCCGGCTTCGAGCAATACGTCGCCGACGCGGCACGCGATCACGGACTGCTATACGGCCTCGCGACAATGCTGATGGCCTTGCTGACGGGCTGGATCGCGAGCGTGGCCTTCCGCCGCGACTAGCGGAAGGCCGCGCACACGACGCGTCGCGATTTTTCTTTCAGCTTCGAACCTTCGACGACGGGCGGGTGACCAGAAAGATACCGAGCGCCACGGGAATGATCCCGAGCATGTCGGTGAGATCAACATGCTCGCCGAGCAGCAGCCATCCGAAAAGGATACCGAGCGGCGGAATGAGGAAGTGATAGCTGCTGGCGGCGGTGGTGCCCGATACGGTCAGGATGCGGAACCAGAGCAGGTACGCGAAGATGGAGACAAAGAGGACGCTGTAGGCGAACGCAGCGACCAGGCTCCAGGTCGGCACGACATCGTTGAAGCTTTCGAAGCCGGCCGCGAACGGCGCCAACGCCAGACCGGACGTGAGACTCTGTATGCCGTTGCCGATCCAGTGCCCATGGTTCGGCGCGAACAGCTTGAACAGGATGGTTCCGCCGACAAAGGCGAGCAACGCCAGCACCGCGAGCGCGACGCCGCCCAGTTGATCCGTGCCGAGCACAAGGCGGCCTCGCACGATGAAAGCGACGCCGCCTAGCCCGAGCAGGAGACCCAGCACTTTGCGCCAGGTCACGCGCTCGCCGAGCAGGAACACGGCAAAGATCGCAGCGATGATCGGATTCGAACTGATGATCAGCGCCGCCAATCCGGACGAGACGGTCTTGAGCGCGATAAATCCGATGCCGAGAAACATTGCCTGGCTGACGACACCGAGCGCGGCAAAAACGAGTACGTCGCGTTTGCTCAGGGTCCAGCGCGCCCCGGTGGCGGCGGCAAGACCCATCATCAAGACACCGGCGGCAAGAAATCGCGCGGCGAGAAAGAGCAGCGGCGGGCAATCCGCGAGCGCGACCTTTCCGACCGCGAAAGCCGAGCTCCACAGCAGGACAAAGGTGCCGACAAGCAGCGGTAACGGGATAGAGGCAGAGGGTGTGGTTCGAGTAGAGGGCGTAAGGACAGCTTCGGACATGGCGAATTCCTTTCGCACTGCACATAAGCTTGCCCTTTTGCATTTAGAAATTAAATGATACGATACTTTTCATTTAGATATCGAATGCCATCACATGCTCGACATCGAACTGCTGCGCAGCTTTGTCTCCGTCGTTGACGCCGGCGGCTTCACACGCGCCGGCGAACGCGTCCATCGCACCCAGTCGACGGTGAGTCAGCAGATCAAACGGCTGGAGGAGGCAGTCGGCCGTCCGCTGCTGCTGCGCAACGGCAAGCAGGCGTCGCTGACCGAGGAAGGCGAGCGGCTGTTGTCCTATGCACGGCGCATTCTGATGCTGGAAGCGGAGGCACGGGATGTCGTCTCCCGGCCCGGGCACGACGGCGTGCTGCGACTCGGAATTCCGGAGGACTTCGCGGCCTATCGGCTAACCGAATTGGTCTCGACCCTTTCGCGCGTCCGGCCGGGCTTGCGTCTGAATGTCCGCAGCGGGCTGAGCGTCCTTCTGCGCGATTTGCTCGAGCGCGGCGAACTCGATCTTGCGCTGCTCAAGCGTGAAGCGGGCGCGCCGGGCGGCATCGCCGCATGGCCCGAGAATTTGCATTGGGTCGCGAGCCGCGAGCACCAGATCGATCTCGATACCGATCCGGTGCCGCTGGTCGTGGGGGACCAAGGGTGCCTCTACCGCAACCGAATGATCCATGCGCTCGAGACAGCCGGACGGCCCTGGCGCATCGCATTCTGGAGCCCGAACCTGTCCGGCATTCATGCCGCATTGTCCGCTGGGCTCGGTCTAAGTCTGCTGCCGGAGGGCGCCATCCTGCCGGAGCAGAAGATCGTCGAGCCGGCGCGTGGTTTCCCGACCATCACGAATACAGAGACCGCGCTTGTCGCAGCGGCCAATGCAAGCCCGGAGACGTTGCGGCTGGCCGAGGTCCTGGTCGAGTTCTGCGGGCCGCGCGGGAGGCGCGAGAAAATCCCGCGTCAATCCGGCAGACAGCGCTTGGCGGTGAAGACGTAGAGCCGGCCGTCGCCGAGCATGTGCGCGGTGAACTTCACCGTTCCGAATACCGCAAGGAACGCCATGTCGCGCACATTGAGCCCGCCAGTGAATGCGCCGAAAGCGGGCATCACCATCCGTGTCTTGTCGGCGGCAAAGCAGCGGCGGCTCACGGCGCGCCCGCGATGGGAGACGCGCGCGATCGGATGCAGATGACCGGCGATTTCCCCGTCCTGGCCGGTCGGCTCGTGGCGGAAAGTGAGCGCGCCGATCGAAACCGCCGCCTCGAAGCTGCCGCCGATGTTGTCCGCCGGATCGGGGTCGTGATTGCCGGTGATCCAGATCCAGTCGCGCCCGCGCTGGAGCGCCGAAAGTTCTGCGCGATCCGCGTCCGAAAGGCGCGCCGGGCCGCCGCCGTCATGGAAACTGTCGCCAAGCGCGACGACACAGCGCGGAGCGTAACGAGCGATCAGGCGCGCGAGCCGCGTCAACGTCGCGGCGGTATCGTAGGGCGGCAGCAGCACGCCGCGCGCGGCGAAGCTCGAGCCTTTTTCCAGATGCAGGTCGGCGACGGCAAGCAGGCCGTGCTCGGCCCAATATAGCGCACCGTCGGGATCGGCGAGCAGGGAAACGCCGGCAATGGCGACCGCATGTTCCGCGCGTTCCCGCGCAAGCGGGGCGCCGGAGGGAGCGGGAGAAGCCGTCACTGCATCGCCTCCTTCACCAGCTCATCCGCGGCCTCGGCGAGCAGCGAGTCCGATGCTTCGCCATAAACCGTCTCGCGGCCGATCTCCAGCATGACGGGAACCGCCAGTGGAGAAACATGGTCGAGCGCTTTATGGACGATTCGCCCCCGCACGCGCGAGAGCATTTCGCCGAGCCGCTTGATGTCGAGCAGGCCGGAGGCCGCGTCGGCGTGCGCCGCGCGCAGCAAAAGATGGTCGGGCTGGTGCTTGCGCAGCACATCGTAGACAAGGTCGGTCGAGATGGTGAGCTGGCGGCGCGACTTTTCCTCGCCGGGGAACCGGCGCTCGATCAGCCCTGCGATGATCGCGCAGGTGCGGAAGGTGCGCTTCATCAGAGCGGATTCCGCGAGCCAGGCTTCGAGGTCGTCGCCCAGCATGTCCTCGTCGAACAGCAACGCGAGCGAAAGATCGCCTCGCGCGATACGCAGGCCCATGTCGCCAAGACCCCAGACGGCAAGCGCGTATTCGTTGGCTACGAAGCCTAGCGGTTTGAGCCCCGCGCGCTCGAGCCGGCGCGTGAGCAGCATGCCCAGCGTCTGGTGCGCAAGTCTCCCCTCGAACGGATAGCAGACGAGATAATATTTCGCCGCGCGCGGAAACGTCTCGACCAGGAGATCGCCGGCCGGAGGCAAAAGAGAACGCCACTGCTGGATTTCGAGCCACTCGCGCACCTGATCGGGCAGCGCGCGCCAGGCGTCCGGTTCAGCGAGAATCTTGCGCACGCGCGCGGCGAGATACGTCGAGAGCGGAAACTTGCCGCCTTCGTAGGCCGGCACTTTCGGATCGGTCGCGTTCGAGCGCGAAACGTAAACTTCGTCCTCGACCAGTGTTTCGTATTTCAGGATTTCACCGGCGAAGACGAAGGTGTCTCCCGGCGTCAGCGTCTCGATGAAATATTCCTCGACTTGTCCGAGCAGCTTGCCGCCGCGCGGAATGAACGCCTTGCCGCCGCGCGAGCGCATCAGGCGTACTTTGAGCATGTCCGCTTCGACGATGGTCCCGACGTTCATGCGGTAGCGTTGCGCGACGCGCGGATGCGTGATGCGCCAGCGGCCGGTCTTGTCCTGGCGGATCTTGGCGAAGCGCTCATAGGCCTTCAGCGCATAGCCGCCGGTGGCGACGAAATCGATGGCGGCATCGAGATCGCCGCGTGTCAATGCCGCGTAAGGCGCGGCCGCACGTATTTCTTCATGAAGTTCATCGGCGAAAAACGGTTCGCCGCACGCCCGGCCGAGCACGTGCTGCGCCAGCACGTCGAGCGCGCCGGTGCGCAAGGGCGGCGTGTCTTGCGCGTTTTCGGCGACCGCATCGAGCGCTGCGCGGCACTCCAGCACCTCGAAGCGATTGGCCGGCACCAGCACCGCTTCGGATGGCTCGTCGAGCCGGTGATTGGAGCGGCCGATGCGCTGCATCAGGCGCGAGGAACCTTTCGGCGCACCGACATTGATGACCAGATCCACGTCGCCCCAGTCGACGCCGAGATCGAGCGAGGACGTGCACACGACCGCGCGCAGTTTGCCGGCGGCCATCGCGTCTTCCACCCTGCGCCGTTGCCCGACGTCGAGCGAGCCGTGATGCAATGCGATTGCAAGATTGTCGTCGTTAATTTGCCAGAGCGACTGAAAGAGGAATTCCGCCTGGCTGCGCGTATTGACGAAGACGAGCGTCGTTTTATGGCGCTTGATGAGCTCGTAGATTTCCTTGAGCGCATGACGCGCCGAATGTCCGGCCCACGGCAGATGCTCTTCGGTATCGAGCATGGCGACATTCGGCTGCGCGCCCGCCGCCGCGACGACTAGATCGGACAGCGCCGCAGCGTTCACCGGCTGCGGCATCAGATAACGGCGCAGCTCGTCCGGCTCCGCGACAGTCGCCGACAGGCCGACCGTCGTTAGCCCTGGCGCGAGCTTGTGCAGCCGCGCGAGACCGAGCGAGAGCAGATCGCCGCGCTTGGAAGTGACCAGCGAGTGCAGTTCGTCAAGCACCACGCGCTTGAGCGTGCCGAACAGATAGGGCGCGTCGGCGGTGGCGAGCAGCAGCGCGAGCTGTTCCGGCGTGGTAAGCAGAATGTCGGGCGGATCTCGGCGCTGGCGCTGGCGCTTCGAAGCCGGCGTGTCGCCCGTGCGCGTTTCGAGTCGCACCGGCAGGCCCATTTCCTTCACCGGAATTTCCAGATTGCGCGCGATGTCGACCGCGAGCGCCTTCAGCGGCGAAATGTAAAGCGTGTGCAGTCCTTGCGAGCGCCGCACGTCGCGGCCGGTCGATGTCAGCCTGCGCGGGCGTGTCTCGCGCTGCGTTAACTCCACCAGCGTCGGCAGAAATCCGGCGAGCGTCTTGCCGCCGCCGGTCGGCGCGATCAGCAGCACCGAGCGGCCGGCGCGCGCCTTCGCCAGCAGTTCGAGCTGATGCGCGCGCGGTTGCCAGCCGCGGTGCGCGAACCAGCGCGCGAACACTTCGGGCAGCAGCGGTGCGGCTTCGAGCTGGCTGAGGGCGGTTGCGGGTTCCATCGGATCAGGGACCGGCCACCGCGACGAGCCCGGGCACCGGCTCGCCTTTTTCCATGCGGGTCGAGGCGGAATCGAGGCCGAGCAATTTCAGTCCCGCGCCTTCGACCGCCGCGCGCGCATGCGCGGCTCCGTGGGCATAACGCAAGGTCTCGCGCAGCAAAACACCGTCGCCGCGATGCGTTTCCACCGTGAACGCAGCAAGGCCATTCGGCGCCAGTACCCGCGCCGCCGCATTCAACACGGGCGCGAGATCGCCGAAGTAGACGAAGACATCGGCGGCAAGGATCAAATCATAGCGCGCGGCGACGCCTGCCTCGCCATTGAGAAATGCCGTTACATCACTTTCGACCAAGCGGTCATAAAGACCTTTCGCTCGCGCTTTGGCGATCATGCCTCCGGATAGATCGGCACCGGTCAGCCGATCAACGAACGGTCTGAACGCAGCGCCGCCCAACCCGGTGCCGCAGCCGAGATCGAGCAGCGAGCCGAACTTCATCGGCCGGCTGCCGCGCGCCATTTTTACCGCGTTGAGCAAAAGTTCCGGCGCGCGATAGCTCAGGCCCTCGCCGAGCGCACGGTCAAAATCCGGCGCAAACTGGTCGAACAGCGCACGTACATAACCGGGCGGCATGACGCCAGCAGGCAAAGCGCCGAGCCGCATGAGATGCAGCGCGGCGCCATGCCGATCCTCCGGATCGAGTTCGCGCGCGCGGCGAAATGCTTCGATCGCTTCCGCGAAGTCGCCGAGCTTCTCGCGCGACTCGCCCAAGGCAAACCAGGCTGAGGAATAGGCCGGCGCGAGTTCGAGAGCCTGCTCCAACAGTTCGGCAGCGGCGGCGAAATCGCCCTTCTCCTGCGCGTCGCGCGCCCATTCAAAGCGGCGGTCGGCGATCAAATCGCCCGAGGACAAGGCAAGCGGTGTAGCCGGTCTCATGGTTCGTCGCTCTCGCGAAGCCCATTTTACGACATATCTAGAAGCAGATGCGCCCCGAAGACGTCCTCATCCCCACGCGTTCCGGCATTTGTTCCAAGGCCGGCGGTTTTCATATCGATCCGACGCGGCCGGTCGCCAAGGCGTTGATCACACACGGCCATTCCGACCACGCACGCGCGGGCCATGGCGCGGTGCTGGCTACGCAGGAAACGCTCGACATCATGCGGCTGCGCTACGGCGACAACTTCGCCGGCTCAACACAGCCCGTGCGCTACGGCGAGACCGTCAAGTTCGGCGACATTACGGTGTCGTTTCATCCCGCCGGCCATGTGCTCGGCTCGGCGCAAATCCGCGTCGAGCGCAAGGGCACGCGCATCGTCGCCTCCGGCGACTATAAGGACGTGCGCGATCCGACCTGCACGCCGTTCGAGCTGGTGCCGTGCGATGTGTTCATCACCGAGGCGACGTTCGGACTGCCGGTGTTCCGTCATGGCGACCCGCAGGGCGAGGTCGGCAAGCTTCTTCACTCGGTCGCACTGTTTCCCGAGCGCGCGCATCTCGTGGGCGCCTATTCGCTCGGCAAGGCTCAGCGCGTCATCGCTTTGCTGCGCGAGGCCGGCTACGACAAAACGATCTATCTGCACGGCGCGATGGAAAAAATCACGCGCTACTACGAAGAGCGCGGCGTCAGGCTGGGACCGCTTGCGCTGGTGCGCGGTGCAAACAAGAACGAGCTTGCCGGCACCATCACGATCTGCCCGCCGTCGGCGACGCAGGATCTTTGGACGCGGCGCTTTCCCGATCCGCTCGCGTGCTTTGCATCCGGCTGGATGCGCGTACGGGCTCGCGCGCGACAAGGCGGCATCGAAATGCCGCTCGTCATTTCCGATCACGCCGACTGGCCGGGACTGACGAAAACAGTCCGCGACACCGGTGCGTCGGAAGTCTGGGTCACGCACGGGCAAGAGGACGCGCTTGTGCACTGGTGCAAGACGCAAGGGCTGAAAGCGCGCCCGCTCGACATCGTCGGCTACGGCGATGAAGAGGAAGTTGGCGAGGCGGTCAGCGAATGAACCGTTTCGCCGAACTGCTCGATCGCCTCGCCTACGAGCCCGCGCGCAATGCCAAGCTGCGGCTGATCGCGGACTATCTGCGCACAACGCCCGATCCCGAACGCGGCTTCGCCCTCGCCGCGCTCACCGGCGCCCTCTCCTTCAAGCACGCCAAAGCCGGCATGATCCGGGCGCTCATCGCCGAACGTAGCGACGAAACGCTATTTGCGTTGTCATACGACTACGTCGGCGATTTGTCGGAAACAGTCGCGCTGATGTGGCCGGTCGACCCGGTGGCAAAGAAAAGCAAAACGCCGTCGCTTTCGGACGTGATCGAAAAGCTCTCGACTCTCGGCAAGACGCAACTGCCGGCACAGCTGGCACGCTGGCTCGATGCGCTGGACGAAACCGGCCGCTGGGCGCTGCTCAAGCTCGTTACGGGAGGTTTGCGGGTCGGCGTATCGGCGCGTCTTGCCAAGACCGCGGCCGCCTCGATCGGCGACAAGGATCCGGACGAGATCGAGATTCTCTGGCCGGGCCTCGCGCCACCCTATCGCGAGCTGTTCGCCTGGCTGGAAGGCCGTGCCGAGAAGCCTGTGCCGCGCGCCGGCGCGAGTTTTAGCCCGGCAATGCTCGCGCATGCGCTGGAGGAATCCGATCTTGCGGCGCTCGATCCGAGGGACTTCGCGGCGGAATGGAAGTGGGACGGTATCCGCGTGCAAGCGGTCGCCGCGGCACGCGAAGACGGACGCATCGAGGCGCGACTTTATTCGCGCACCGGCGAAGACATCTCGAAGAGCTTCCCCGACCTCATCGAGGCGCTTAACCTGCCGGGTGCGATCGACGGCGAACTGCTGATCCTGCGCGACAATCGCGTGCAGACATTTAACGTGCTGCAGCAACGACTCAACCGCAAAACCGTGAACGCCAAGCTGTTGCAGGAGTTTCCTGCACATCTGCGCGCCTACGACCTGATCGCGGACGGCAAGGACGATTTGCGCGGGCTCGCGTTTTCAGAGCGCCGCGCGCGGCTGGAAAAATTTGTCGAGCGCCTCAATACCGCGCGGGTCGATCTGTCGCCGGTCGTGCCGTTCAAGACCTGGCCCGAGCTGATCGCAGCGCGCGCTAATCCGGCCGCGAACGGCGCCGGCGAGGATGCGCCCGCTGTCGAAGGCATCATGCTCAAGCGGCGAGACGCTGCTTACGTCCCCGGCAGGCCCAAAGGACTGTGGTGGAAATGGAAACGCGACCCGATGGTCGTGGATGCGGTGCTCATGTATGCGCAGCGCGGTCACGGCAAGCGTTCATCATATTATTCCGATTATACCTTCGGCGTGTGGACGAAGGCCGACGGAGAAGATGTCCTGGTGCCGGTCGGCAAGGCGTATTTCGGCTTTACCGACGAGGAGCTGATCCAGATCGACCGCTTCGTGCGGCGCAACACCGTCGAGCGCTTCGGTCCCGTTCGTGAAGTCGAGCATAGCGGCGGCACAGGCCTCGTACTCGAAGTCGCATTCGAAGGCCTGCAACGCTCGACGCGTCACAAATCCGGACTCGCCATGCGCTTTCCCCGCATCAGCCGTTTGCGCTGGGACAAGCCGCCGCGCGAAGCCGACCGCCTTGAGACCTTGGAGAAGATGCTGGCCGTCAGCGAACACGGCCGCGCGCCGGCCCAGCCAGGCAAACGCGGAAAGCCCCAGCCGGTTATGCTAGGATCGCGGGCGGACGGAGAGGATCATGAGTGAAAATAATCAAATCACCCGTTGGGCCGGTGGCTCGCCAGCCGCTGTCCTCGGCCGGCTGATCCTGGTTTCGATCCTGGTCGGCGTCGTGCTCTCCGCGCTCGGCCTTGACCCGTGGAACATCATCGCGAGCGTCGAGCGGCTCGTCCGCAGCATCTGGAACATGGGGTTCGATGCCGTGCGCTGGCTGTGGCGCTATTTCCTGCTCGGCGCGGTCATCGTGATTCCGATCTGGATCATCATGCGGCTCGTCAACGCGCCGCGCGGAAAATAAAACGCCGCTAGGTCGGCCAGCTCTCGGCGGTAATGGTAGCCGCGTCCGATCCCACCATCGAGGCAAGCGAGTCGCGGTGTCCGCGCTTGAGCGCGGCCAGCAGGTCGCCCTTGATCTGAGCGACCAGCCCGATGCCGTTGAATACAAGACCAGTGTAGAGCTGCACCAGCGTCGCGCCGGCCTTCAATTTTGCGATCGCGGTTGCGCCCGAATCGACGCCGCCGACGCCGATCAGCGGGAAGGCATTTTCCGCGCGCACGAACGTCTCGGCCAGCATGCGCGTCGACAGCTTGAACAACGGCCTGCCGGAAAGCCCGCCCGCCTCCTTCGCCGTCTCGCGATCGCGCAGGACGGTCGGCCGCGTGACGGTCGTGTTGCCGACGATCATGCCGTCGATACGGTGCTTGCGGGCGATGCCGACTGCGTCGTCGAGATCGGCAAGCGTGAGATCCGGTGCGATCTTGAGCAGGATCGGTGTCGGCCCCGCTCTTCGGCTCATGCGCTCGCGCGCGTCGACCACGCGGGCGAGCAACGCGTCGAGCGTCTTCGCTTGCTGCAGGTCGCGCAGGCCCGGCGTATTCGGCGACGAAACGTTGATGGTGAAATAGCTCGCCACCGGCGCAAAGGTCTCGATCAGGTGCACGTAGTCGGAAATGCGATCGGACGCGTCACGGTTGGCGCCGATATTGACGCCGACGATGCCGCCCGCGCCTGCGCGCGCCGCGAGCCGCGCCAGCGAGGCCGCCTCACCCTCGCTGTTGAAGCCCATTCGATTGATCACGCCCCGGTCCGCCTCGAGGCGAAACACGCGCGGCCGCGGATTGCCGGCTTGCGGGCGCGGCGTGATGGTGCCGACCTCGACGAAGCCGAAGCCCAGGCGCAGCAAGGCATCCATCGCCTGCGCATTCTTGTCGAAGCCTGCCGCGATGCCGATCGGATTCGGGAAATTCAGGCCGAAGGCGCGCACCGTCAAACGCTGGTCGTCCGGCGCCGACCGCACGGTCGGCACAAACCGGAGCGCCTTGATGGCAAGTCCGTGCGCATCCTCCGGGTCGAGGGCCCGCAGAAAGGGACGCGACAGACGGTCGAAAAAGCCCAGCAAAGGCAGGATGCTCCGGGGGGTAGAGCCCGAACCTAAGACCGGGGCGCCGGTTGTCCAAGCCCGGCGGCGCAAGAAACTGTTGCTAGACGGCATCGACTCAAGGTTATAATTCCTATTCCTTGGACAATAGTCATATCCTTCCGATTGCTGTTTCCCGGGTGCTTTTTCAATGCTGACGCACAACCAGATCTGGACCGCTATCGACCGGCTGGCTGCCCGCGCCGGATTGTCGCCTTCCGGCCTCGCCAAGAAGGCCGGACTCGACCCGACCACGTTCAACAAGTCCAAGCGCATCACGCCGGATGGACGGCCGCGCTGGCCATCGACCGAGTCGGTCGCAAAATCGCTCGCTGCGACCGGCGTGAGCGTCGACACCTTCGTCACCCTGATCGCCAACACGAAGCACGTCGCGCAAGCGGTGCCGCTGATCGGTTTCGCGGAGGCCGGCGCCGGCGGCTATTTCGACGACGGGGGCTTTCCTGTCGGCAAGGGCTGGGAGGAAATCGCGTTTCCGTCGGTGAACGACGAGCACGCCTATGCTTTGGAAATTTCCGGCGACTCGATGAAGCCGGCCTATCGCGACGGCGACGTCATCGTCGTGTCGCCTTCGGCGCCGATCCGCCGCGGCGACCGCGTGGTGGTGAAAACCAGGGACGGCGAAGTGATGGTGAAGGAGCTGCGGCGCAAGAACGCTAAAAGTATCGAATTAAAATCGCTAAATGCCGAGCACCGCGACCGTACTCTGTCGATGGCGGATGTGCTATGGGTGGCGCGTATCGTTTGGGCCAGTCAATAAACGGGGGCTGCCGTGACTGAGGACACGATCGTCAATCCGACTGCATGCGCATGCTGCGGCGACCTGCTGCGCGCGCGTTTCGACCGCCGGCGCTTTCTCCATCTGACGGCGGCCGGGCTCGCCGCCGCGGCATTTCCCTCGCTGGCGTTCGGCGCGAGTGGCAACTACGACGCGATGCTGCTCACCTGCATCGACCCGCGCTTTCCGGAACCGACGATCAAGTACATGGAAAGCCGCAACATGGTCGGCAAATACAGCCAGTTCACCTTTGCCGGAGCGGCGATCGGCGTGGTGGCGCCTGCGTTCAAAGCCTGGCGCAAGACGTTCTGGGACAATCTCGCCGCCTCGGTCCAACTGCACAACATTCCGAGGGTGATCGCGCTCGATCACCGCGACTGCGGCGCGGCGAAGATCGCGTATGGCGAAGCCAAGGTCGCCACCCGCGACCTCGAGACGCAAACGCACAAGGCGGCGCTGATGCAATTCCGCAAGGAAGTCGGCAAGCGCCACCCCAAGATGCAGGTCGAGCTGAGCCTGATCGACCTCGACGGCAAGGTGGAGACGTTCAGCTAGATCTTCAGGCGCTACGCGCCAACGCACCGTCGATCATCTCGACGGTGTTCTGCACGCCGTAGACGGCGACGAACGAGCCGAAGCGCGGGCCTTTCTCCTGGCCCAGCAGCACCTGATAGAGCATGTTGAACCAGTCGAGCGAGACGCCCGGCTTGCCGTCCTTCGCCTTCTTCTTCTCATCGAGGAACGGCTCTCGCCGGCCGACTTCATAGACGACGTTCTGGATGTCTTCCGCGCTCGCCGTCGGCGGCAATTGCGCGAGCGCGTCGCGCAGGTCGCCGAGCGCCGCACGCTCGGCATCCGTCGGGTGACGGAATTTCTTTTCCGGCAAAACGAAATCGCGGAAATAGTGAATGGCGTATTCGACTTGCGCATTGAGCTTGGGATGCGTCTGCGGCGTGACGCCTGGACGGTAGCGTCCAATGAAGCCCCACAGGGTCTCGGCGTTTTCAGCGTTCGATGAGGAAACCAGCGTAAGCAGCATCGAGAACGAGATCGGCATTTCGATCTTCGGCGGATTTCCCGAGTGGATGTGCCAGACCGGATTCGATAGCTGCTGCTTCAGGTCCTGCCGCGGATAGGCGTCTAGAAACTGCTGGTAGTCGTCGACGTTGCGCGGGATGACGTCGAAGTAGAGCCGCTTGGCCGCCTTAGGCTCGCGGTACATGAACAGCGACAGGCTTTCCGGCGCGGCATAACGCAGCCATTCGTCGATGGTGAGGCCGTTGCCCTTCGACTTCGAAATCTTCTGGCCCTTCTCGTCGAGGAAAAGCTCGTAGTTGAATCCTTCCGGCGGCGGCGCGCCAAGCACGCGGCAGATCTCGCCGGATAGCTTGACCGAATCGATCAGGTCCTTGCCGGCCATCTCGTAGTCGATGCCGAGCGCATACCAGCGCATCGCCCAATCCGGTTTCCATTGCAGCTTGCAGCGTCCGCCGGTGACCGGCGTCGTCACCGGCTGTTTCGTGTCCGGGTCTTCGTAGGTGATGGTGCCAGCCTTGGCGTCGTGCGCGATGACCGGCACCTGCAGCACGACGTCGGTTTTCGGGTCGACCGGCAGAAACGGCGAATAAGTCTGCGCGCGTTCTTGGCGCAGCGATGGCAGCATGACCGCCATCACCTCATCGAAATGCTCCAACACTTTCAGCAGCGCCTGGTCGAAGCGGCCAGACATATAGCACTGCGTCGAGGACATGAATTCGTAGTCAAAGCCGAAGTGATCGAGGAACGCGCGCAGCCGCGCGTTGTTGTGCTCGCCGAACGACGGATGCGTCCCGAACGGATCGGGCACTTTGGTCAGACGCTGGCCTAGATGCTTCTCAAGCAGATCCTTGTTGGGGACGTTGTCCGGCACCTTGCGCAGGCCGTCCATGTCATCGGAGAAGGCGATCAGCCGCGTCCTGATCTTGTCATCGGTGAGCACGCGGAAGGCATGGCGCACCATCGTGGTGCGCGCGACCTCGCCGAACGTGCCGATGTGCGGCAGCCCCGACGGGCCGTAGCCGGTCTCGAAGATCACCTCGTCCTTCGGGCGCTTTTTCAGGCGCGCGACGATCTTGCGCGCCTCCTCGAACGGCCAGGCGTTCGATTGCTCGGCGATTTGGCGCAGATCGGCAGATATCGTCGCGATGTTCGGCATTGCGGGCGGACACTATGCAGCGCGGTTTCGCCGGTCAAATCCGATCCGTCCGATCGCCACGGCAATGAGTCCCATGGCTACGAACGACGCAGCCAGGGTCAGCAGATTGGCAAAGAACTGTCCGGCGCTCAGCAGTTTCGGGTTGATCAGCGGATAGGGATAGAAGCCGGTCTTCAAGCCGAACAGCAGCACCGCGACAAGATAGATGAACGGATAGATCAGCCAGATCGCCGGGTCGCGCCAACGCAAATGGGCCCGCGGCACCGCCATCAGCCAGAACGCAGCGTAGAGAACGGGCGTCACGTAATGCAACAGCGCATTGGCCAGCACCTGCGGCTCATTGTGCGCGAAGACGTGCCGCAGCGTCAGCGCGAAGACAATTCCGCCGGTGACGAGATAGACCGCGAGCGCCGACCAGATGCGATTGTGTGCAAGTGGAATTGTCCCGCGCATGGCCGCAAGGCTGGTCAAGATGGCGCAAAGCAGATTCGTCTGGATCGACAGGAACGAGAAGTAGCCGGCCAGCGCCGCGCCTGCCGAGATCCGCATCTCCGCCGCTTTCGCCAGCAGCAGATCGAGTTGCAGTGCCAGCGCCGACCAGCAGACCACCGCGACGATGCCGGCGAACCAGCGCACGGCTTTCGGCGTCCGGTGCACGCGCGTTGCCCTCAGAACGGGCTGATCGGGAAATAACGCAGCCACAGGTCGGTGAAGCGGCCGCGCTCCCACAGCCGGAACAGCGCCCAATTGAACGCCTGACGCAACGTGTCGTTGCCGCGCCTGACCGCGATGCCGACACCCTCGCCAAAAAAGCGGCTCTCGAGAAACGGGCCGCCGCGGAAAACACAACAGCCGCCGGAATCCGTGCCGTTGAGCCAGAACGCAAGCGCAACGCCGTCACCGAACAGCAGATCGACCTCGCCCCGTCGCAGCGCCGCGCGCGCGGCATCGACGTTCGGATAAGGATGCACTTCCGCTTCGGTGAACAACGTCTTGAGATAGGCCTCATGCGCGGTGTTGGCGACAACGCCGACCTTCTTTCCTTCCAGCGCTTCCGGCCGCACGTCGGTGATCTGCACGTCGCGGCGCGACACAAAACGCGCGGGCGTGCGGTAGTAAGGATCGCTGAAATCCACGCGCTTGCGCATCTCGGGCGTCTCGGCGATCGACGCGATTACCGCGTCGCCGTTATTGCTCGCGAGCGAATCGAGCAGCGTATCGAAACGCCGCATCTGCACGGTGCAGGAAACCTTGATCTCCTCGCAGATCAGCCGCGCGAGATCGACATTGAAACCGGCCGGGTTGCCGTCCGGGCCGGCATAATTGAACGGCGGATAATCGGTTTCGGTGAGGAAGCGGATGATAGTGATGCGCGAAAGGTCCGGCCGCTCAGGACGCCGGCGGGGGTCCCAAAAGCTCGGCACCGCCAGCGGATCGGTCGACGATACATCGGCAGCCGGACCTTCACGCGGCGGCGCGAGCGGCCTTGCGCTCGGTGCGGGGGTCTCCGCCGGCTTGGTCTGCTGACCGGGGGCCGGGCCTGCCAGCACCGCCGCAGCCAGCAAGGCGGCGGCAATGACACAGCCGCCGCGCAAATGCCGAGCTAAAGTGCGGTTCATCCGCCGGCCTCATCGAGAATCGCGGCGAACATAGCATCGCAATTGCGGCGGGCCAGTCATATTCGCCGCGGCGGGAAAAGCCCGCCGTGCGGGCTCAGCCCGCAAGATGTTTCTCGATCTCGTAAACCGGCAGCTTGACGTAGTCCTTGTCCATCTCGGCGCGGACGGCGCCCCGCAGCACGGGCGTGTAAGCCGCTCGGATCATGCCCAGCGCGCGCGGAGGCGCCGCCACGATGATCGATTTTACCTCTCCCGCGGTGACGGCAGCATCGAGGCGCTTGGCGAGATCCGCGAGAAACTCGCGCTCGGCCTGCTCGTGCCAATCGGTTTGCTGAACGGCGCTGCGAGCCGTGCCGTTCGAACTCATGGCGCGGCCGGGCGCGTCGGTGCCGAGGGCATGCGTTGGCTGCGCCTTCTGCGCATAGACTTCGCGTGTCTTGAGGTTGGGCGCCTTGGTGTCGCCTGCGTTCTCCAGCACCAGCGCCTTGGCGCCGTCGCAGATCACCACCCACTCCCCATGACGAATTAACACTTCGGTCATTATCACCCTCCGATTGGCAGCGTGCCGGCGGCCGGATTGCGGCCTCGGCATCCTGATCAAACGCGCAAGTGGTGGGTTTAGTTGCTGCCGTCGAGCAGGCGACGCGCGATGACCTGCGCCTGAATTTCCGCAGCGCCTTCGAAGATGTTGAGAATGCGGGCGTCGCACAGCAGCCGTGATACCGGAAACTCCAGCGCGAACCCGTTGCCGCCGTGAATCTGCACGGCATTATCGGCGGCGCTCCAGGCGACGCGCGCGGCAAGCAACTTTGCCATGCCCGCTTCGAGATCGCAGCGACGTCCTGAGTCCTTCTCGCGCGCGGCATAATATGTGAGCTGACGCGCGATCATGATTTCGGTGGCCATCATCGCGATCTTGTCGGCTACGCGCGGAAAAGAAATAATCGGGCCGCCGAACTGCGTACGGCTTTGAGCGTAAGCGAGCGCGTGCTCCATTGCCGCCTGCGCCACTCCGATCGAGCGCGCCGCCGTCTGGATTCGCGCGGACTCGAACGTCTGCATCAATTGCTTGAAGCCGAGACCTTCGACGCCGCCGAGAAGGTTTTCCGCCTTCACAGCAAATCCGTCGAAGGCAATCTCGTATTCCTTCATGCCGCGATAGCCGAGCACCTCGATTTCGGTGCCGGTCATGCCGGCCGCGGGGAACGGGCTCTCGTCGCTGCCCCGGGGCTTCTCGGCGAGCAGCATCGAGAGTCCGCGGTGGCCGGTTTCCTTCGGATTGGTGCGCACCAGAAGCGTCATCAGGTCGGCGCGCACCGGGTGGGTAATCCACGTCTTGTTACCGTAAACCTTGTAGACGCCGCCCTCTCGCACCGCGCGGGTCTTGATCGAGGCGAGATCGGAGCCGACGTTGGGCTCGGTGAATACAGCGGTCGGCAATACTTCGCCCGATGCGATCTTCGGCAGCCATTTTTCTTTCTGCTGATCGGTGCCGCTGCCGAGGATGAGCTCTGCTGCAATCTCCGAGCGCGTGCCGAGCGAACCTACGCCGATGTAACCGCGCGACAGTTCCTCGGATACGACACACATCGACTCCTTGCCGAGTCCCATGCCACCGTACCGCTCAGGGATAGTGAGGCCGAACACGCCGAGCTCGGACATCTGCGCTATGACGCGCAGCGGAATATAGCTGTTGGTGCGGTGCCAGCCGTGCGCGTGCCCGGCCACCTCGGTATCGGCGAACTTACGCATCTCTTCGCGGATCGACTCGAGGGTATCGTCAAGTCCGCAACCGCCGACCGTGGCGCCGTGATTGCGCCGCATCAGCTCGATCAGTTCCGACCGCCGCTCCGCTGTGTTGCCGCTGGCTATCAGCTTTTCGACTGCAGGATTAAGCCGCGCGGCCACCTCGGCCGTCGTCAAACCGAGGTCGGCAGGCCGCGTCATCTCGTTTTGACTCATCGGGATGCCGCCGAGGATCTGCGCGAGATATTCGCCGAGACCGATGCGAACCAGGTGCTCTTCGATTTCCCCAAACATGCCGCTCTTGGCCATGCGTTCGGCATAGGCCGCTAGCTGACACACGGCTTCGACGTAGGTCGCGAGCCAGGCCAGTCCATGCGTGGCGCGCTGCTCGCGATCCAGCAGGCCGTTCACTGTGTGCCCTTCCACGACAACTCGCCCGCGCACCTTGCGCGTGGCGTCATCGAGGAGCGCGTCCAGTGCGGCGACCGCCGGGCGCGTGAGCTCGGTCAGGTCAACGGTGGGGCGTCGAGACGGGGCGGTCGGCATGCGTATCCCGGGTTGGAATGCAGGGGGCGGACGGGGCGAAAAGCGACACTATGCGTGCAGTGCACAAAAGCAAAGTCCTATTGAAAATAAAGGGCAAACCGGCTGGCCAATTCGCACGGCGGCAGCCTGTAGATTAAGAAAATTGCATCAATATTAACCATTTCGCGTTTCCATGGGTCGTGCCGGCTGCTTTCGATCTTTTCCATTTTTGAGATGCAACCGATCCCATGCGCTTCGGTAAATTATTGCTGCCATTCACGCGCTTCGTCTCCTCGCTCTCGGTGCGCGCCCGCATCGTCGTGCTGGCGTTGATTCCGGTCGTCGGATTTCTCGCCAACGGCCTCACCTACATGTCGAGCGAAGGCGAAGTCGGCGGCGCCTTTCAAACCGTGAACCGCTCCGCGACGCTCGACGCCGCGAGTCGCGATTTCAAGAACACGGTCGCTTCGATGCGGATCGCGGTCAAGGACTTCGCGGCCTCGCCGAGTGTAAGCCAGGTCGCCACATTCAATCAGGCGCAAAAACTTTCGCTGCAAAGCCTCGACACGATCGAGAAGTCGATCCGCGCCCGGCATCGCGAAAACATTACCGCGCTGCGCAAGGAAGTGACCGATCTGAAACAGAATTTCGAAGAGCTCGTCCGAGCGCAAAAAATTCTGGGCTTCGACGAAGATGACGGCTTGCGCCGCGATTTGCGTGTAGCCGGGAACGCCGTCGAGCGGATCATCAACGAAAACATGTCGTGGCTCGCCGAAGGAGACGCCCGGAAGCTCATGATGTCTCTGCTCTACATGCGGCATCAAGAGGCCGAGTACCGGCTCTTTCCGGCTGAATTGACGCGGCAGCAATTCGTCGAAGGCTACAAGAAATTCGACGAGATTTACGAGAACATCGACGGCACGCCGGAAATGAAGGACCGGCTGGAACAGGAAGTGAAGACCTACGCGGACACGTTCGCAAAATGGATCGACGCTTACGACCGCGTATATCCGCTGCGCGCCATCATCGACATTGATAGCCAACAAATGCTGCCGCGCGCAGACGACATCATCGAGTCGGCGCGGCGGACAGCAGAGGTCGCTTCAGCCGAACTCGCCGACTCGCAGCGGCGCACGCGCACCGGCATTATCGTTTTCGGCATTGCCGTGGTGGCGCTCGGCCTCGGTTTCAGCTGGCTGATCGGGCGCAGCATTACGCGACCGCTCGATGGCCTGGCCGATGTGATGAAACGGCTTGCAGACGGCGACACGACGGCGCGAATTCCGGCCACCAACGCGCGCGACGAAATCGGCGCGATGGCCCGCACGGTCATCGTCTTCCGCGACAACATGGTCGAACGCGAAAAACTCGCGGCGATCCAGACCGAGGCGAGCCATTCGCAGGAGCTGCGCAGCAACGAAATCTCGCTGACCATCGGCCAGTTCAAGCACTCGGTCGAAGGCGCGCTCAACAGATTGCGCGATGCATCGATGAAGCTCGAACAAAGCTCGAGCAACCTCAACAAGGCCGCCGATACCGTTTCTGCGGAATCGCACACCGCCGAGCAGCGCGTCACCGCGGCCGCCGACAACGTCACAACCGCGGCCGGTTCGGTCGAAGAACTCGCCGCGTCCATCGGCGAGATTTCCGCCCAGGCCGCCAAGTCCACCGAAGTCGCAACCCGCGCGGTTTCGGAAGCGCAACGCACGGTCGGCACCATGTCGGAACTCGGAAACGCGGCGACGCGGATCGGCGAAGTCGTCGGCCTCATTCAGGCGATCGCCGGGCAGACCAACCTTCTTGCGCTGAACGCGACGATCGAAGCCGCGCGCGCCGGAGAAGCGGGCCGGGGCTTTGCGGTCGTCGCCTCCGAGGTGAAATCGCTCGCCGGCCAGACCGCAAAGGCCACCGAGGAGATCGCCGAGCAGATCGGCGCGATCCAGTCCGCCGCAGCCGACTCCGCGCAGGCGATCGAGCAGGTGAATACGATCATCCAGGAAATGGCGGCAATTGCCGGCACGGTGGCGGCCACCGTCGACCAGCAAAGCACCGCCGTCTCCTCCATCGCCGAAGGCGTCAATCGCGCGTCCGGCGAAGCCCGCGACGGCGCCGAGGCCATGAGCCGTGTCGCCGGCGTCAGCGCCGAGGCCCGCGCAACGTCGACCGACGTCAAGGACCTCGCGGACGCGGTAGCGGTCGAAGCGGAAGGCCTCGAAGCCGAAGTCCGGCAATTCCTCAACGACGTTCAGGCCGCCTGACCTTTCCACATCGTTTCCGCTCTTCCGCGGGCCAGAATCGCCACCGCCTCTTGCAAACGGCGCGGGCTCGGCCAATCTCAATACGGCCGTTCTCGCAGAGGCAGGCTCTTGCGGTTACTTCGCCAGGCGTCACGAATTGCACTCGATGCTTTCCGGGCGTTTCTGGCCGACGACGGCTGGGCCATCGCGAGCTACATCGCGCTCTCCGCGCTCATGGCGCTGTTTCCGTTTCTCATCGTCGTCACGGCACTCGCCGGCTTTTTCTTTGGCTCGAAACAGCTTGCCGATGAAGCGGCGAAAATCCTGCTTGAAGCCTGGCCGTCGGAAGTTGCGGCACCCCTCGCGCTCGACATCCAGGGCGTGCTCACGAGCCTGCAGGGCAGCGCGCTGACATTCGGCCTGATCTTCGCGATTTACTTCGCGTCGAGCGGCGTCGAGAGCCTGCGCATTGGATTGAACCGCGCCTACAGCGTGACCGAGCCGCGCTCCTGGTGGCTGTTGCGGCTGGAATCGATCGTCTACGTTTTGCTCGGCGCCGTGGCGATGCTGGCATTCGCTTTCCTGGTCGTGCTGGCGCCGCTGATCTGGGCAAAGCTGATCCGTTACGTGCCGACGCTCGAGCCGTTCAGCCAGATGGTGACTTTCGCGCGCTATGCGGTCGCGGCCGTCGTGTTGGTGATCGCATTGTTCATCGTGCACCAATGGCTGCCGAAAGGCCGCCGGCGCCTGAGCGAGATCGCGCCGGGCATCGTCGTCACATTGCTGCTGTGGCTTTTGAGCGGCGCCGTGTTCGGCCGCTATCTTGCCGAATTCGCGTACGGTTACGTCACGATGTACGCGGGACTTGCTTCGGTGATGGTCGCGCTGATCTTTCTCTATATCTGCGCGTCGATCTTCATCTACGGCGGCGAACTCAATTCAGTCATCATGAAACGTCGCGCCGGGCGTCAGCCGCCGGCGGCTTCAAGCACGTCCTCGTAGCTTTTGAGGCCAGTGCGCGGAGCGTTCACCATCACCGCCATGTTGCCGGGCGGGTGCTGGTTCTTCCACATCTTCATGTGCGCGAGCGGGATATTCTCCCACTCGAACACCTCGCTCATACATGGATCGATGCGTTGCTCCAGCACGAAACGATTGGCCGCGCTCGCCTGCTTCAAGTGCGCGAAATGAGAGCCCTGGATTCGCTTCTGCCTCATCCAGACGTAGCGCGCATCGAAAGTCAGATTGTAGCCGGTCGTGCCGGCGCAGAACACGACCATGCCGCCGCGCTTCACGACGAGGCATGACACCGGAAAAGTCTGCTCGCCGGGGTGCTCGAACACGATGTCGACGTCGCGCTTGCCGGTAATGTCCCAGATTGCCTTGCCGAAGCGCCGTGCTTCCTTGGTCCATTCGCCGAACTCGGGCGAATTCACCGCCGGCATCTGTCCCCAGCACTTGAAGTCCTTGCGATTGATCACTCCCTTCGCGCCGAGATTGAGAACATATTCGACTTTCGATTCGTCGGACACGATGCCTATGGCGTTTGCGCCGGAGGCGGCGACAAGCTGCACACCGAAAACACCGAGACCACCGGATGCACCCCAGACCAGCACGTTGTCGCCGGGCTTGAGCGTGTGCGGCGCATGGCCGAACAGCATGCGGTAGGCGGTCGCGAGCGTCAGCGTGTAGCAGGCCGACTCTTCCCAAGCGAGATGTTTCGGCTTTTCCATCAGCTGCCGCGACTGCACGCGGCAAAACTGGGCGAACGACCCATCCGGAGTCTCGTAGCCCCAGATGCGCTGCGACGGCGACAGCAACGGATCGCCGCCGTTGCAGTCCTCGTCGTCGCCGTCGTCCTGATTGCAGTGGACGATGACTTCGTCGCCGACTTTCCAGCGCTTGACCTTATCACCGACCGCCCAGACCACGCCGGACGCGTCCGAGCCGGCGATGTGAAACGGATGCTTGTGCCCGTCGAGCGGCGAGATCGGAATGCCGAGGCCGGCCCAGATGCCGTTGTAGTTCACGCCCCCGGCCATCACCATGACGAGCACTTCATCGTCGCCGATCGTCCAGGTCGGCACGACCTCGAGCTGGAACGATTTGTCCGGCGGGCCGTGACGCTCCTTGCGAATCGCCCAGGCGTGCATCTTTTCCGGCACGTGGCCGAGCGGCGGAATCTCGCCGATAGCGTAGAGATCCTTGAGCGGCGGAACGCTCTTCACCTTTGCGGCGGCCGGCATGGTCACTCTCCTGGCGCGAGTGTTTGAAACAGTCTGCCGCATCTATTGCTGCGCTGCAATATATACCTTTTGCAGTGCGTAAAGTTGCGTTCTGGCAGCCTTTTTAAAGGTTCCTCAAGGGCACCGAGCCTAGCTTGCCGCCATCCAGGCCTATGGCGTCCGCCGCGACCACTTGCGAACTCCCCGCCGCCCGCGCGCCCGCGCTGACGCGGCCGGTCGAGCTTGTGTGCGTCGCGCTTATCGTCGCGCACGCGGTCTATCTCGTCGCCTCCTATGTGCAGGGCACGTGGCTCACGACTCCGGACGGCAGCGCCTTGCAATCTGATTTCGTCAACGTGTGGGCCGCCGGCCATCTCGTGCTCAACGGCACACCGGCAACTGCCTACGATTGGCCGGTGCACAAGGCCGCGGAAGTCGTCGCCGTCGGCCACCCCTTCGATGGCTATTTCGGCTGGCATTACCCGCCGATGTTTCTTTTCGTTGCCGCGGCCCTCGCGTTGCTGCCTTACGTGCCGGCATACGTCATCTGGACGTTCGCGACGTTCCCGATCTATCTCGCAACCGTGCGCGCCATCGTCGGCGAGCGCATCGGCTATGTCCTCGCGGCGGCTTTTCCGGCGATCCTGTCGAACTTCATCGTCGGTCAAAATGGCTTCCTGACTGCCGGATTGCTTGGTGGCGCTCTGTTGTTTGTCGAACGCCGGCCGCTCTTGGCCGGAGTGCTGCTGGGCTTGCTCACCTATAAGCCCCACCTTGGTCTGCTGTTCCCGCTGGCGCTGGCCGCGAGCGGCCATTGGCGGGTGTTCGTTACGGCTGCCTTTACAGGTGCGCTGATCGCGCTTGCCTCGTGGGCGGCATTCGGCACCGAGACCTGGCAGGCGTTTTTCGCGTCGATCGGCCACACGTCGCAGGCATTCCTGTCGGACGGCTGGGCGGACTGGAGCAAACTTCAGACGGCGTTCGGGCTGACGCGCGCGCTCGGCGGCAGCGAGCCGCTGGCTTGGACGGCGCAGACGATCGTCGCACTCGCGGCCACCATTGCGGTGACACTGCTCTGGCGCAGCGATGCCGCTTACGACATCAAAGCCGCCGCGCTTGCCGCCGGCACGATGCTGGCGACGCCTTATCTCTACACCTACGACCTCGTCGTGCTGGCCGTGCCTCTCGCCTTCCTATTCAGGCTCGGCCGCGCGCGCGGTTTCCTCGACTATGAAATGGCCGGCATCGGGCTAGCGTGCCTGTTGGTGCTCATCTTCCCATTCGTGAAATGGCCAGTCGGTTTCGCCGCCGTGCTGGTGGTGTCGGCACTGATTGCGCGCCGCGCAATGCTACCGCATTCACGAACGGTAACGGCATGAGCGCGCATCACATCACCGCCGCTCCGGCTTCGACCGCGCGCACCGTCGGCCTCGTCGGCACCGTTCTCGCGCTCGGTTATTTCGCGGTGCTGATGAGCTCGTATCTCGGCGGCTATTGGCTGATCAACACGCAGGGACAGCCGATCGCCGGGGACTTCGTCAATGTCTGGGCCGCCGGCCGGCTCGCGCTCGACGGACACGCCGCTGGCGCCTACGACTGGACGCTGCACAAGGCCGCAGAAGTTAGCGCCGTCGGGCATGGCTTCGACAACTACTACGGCTGGCATTATCCGCCGTTCTTCCTGTTCGCCGCCGCTGCGCTTGCGATCATGCCCTACTCCGCCGCATCGCTCGTGTGGCTCATCGCCACTTTGCCCGGCTATCTCGCAGCGATGCGCGCCATCGTCGGACTGCGCGCCGGCATTCTGCTCGCGCTCGGCTTTCCCGCCGCGCTGTGGAACGCGACCGCCGGACAAAACGGTTTCCTCACCGCCTCGCTGATCGGCGGCACGCTTGCGCTCATGGAGCGTCATCCGCTGCTCGCGGGCTGCTGCCTTGGGCTGCTCACCTACAAGCCGCATTTCGGGCTGCTGTTTCCGATCGTGCTGATCGCGGACAAACGCTGGAAGGTGATCGCAGCCGCCTCTGTCGTCGCGCTGGCGTTGGGCGCGCTCTCGCTCATCGTATTCGGCAGCGAAACCTGGCTTGCGTTCTTCGAATGGATGCCGACCACCAGCAAGCTCGTGCTCGGTCAAGGCGCCGCCGATTGGCATCGCCTGCAAAGCATTTTCGGTTTCGTGCGCGCCCATGGCGGTGGCCAAGCGCTGGCGTGGGCGGCGCAAGGCGCCGTGACGCTGACGCTCGCGGCCGCCCTGGTGTGGCTGTGGCGGACCCGCGCCGCGTTCGAACTGAAAGCCGCCGCGCTCTCGGCCGCGGCGCTACTCGCGACGCCTTACGTCTACACCTACGACCTGGTCGCGTTGGCCATCCCGGTTGCCTATCTCGTGCGCATCGGACTGACGCGCGGCTTCATCGCGCTCGATGTGGCGGGACTCATTGCCGCTTCCGCGCTGTTGCTGGCATTTCCGTTCGTGAACACGAACGTCGGTCTTGCCGCGACTCTTGTCGTCGTGGCGCTGATCGCCAGCCGGGTCTGGGTCTCGGAAAGCGCGGAAACCTAGCGCTCGAACGCCGTTCCGAACTGCGGCAAGCCGCCGCCGAGGAATTTGACGCCGACTTCGCCGCCGAGCCGCCAGATTACGATACAGCGGCGCGACAGACCGTCTTTCGGCGAGATCATCAGTTCGAATTGATCGGGCAGCGTCACGCCCTCGGCGAACAGTCGTGCGCCGTCACGCGAGATATCGGTAATGAGGCACTCGCGCGGCAAGGCGCCAGGCTCGACCCGATATTTCGCCGCACGATTGATCGCGAAGCGTTGATGCTTTCTTCGTTCGTTCAGCATGGCTGATGTCGGTCACTCGAGAAGCGAGCGACCGTACACAGACATCCCTCAATTTCGGGCTAAACGGCCGCGACGATTTTATCGAATTTGCGCAAAAAAGTTTAATGGCGCGGGCGGCGGACACGTCTCAATCGGGGCCAACAAGGTTATCGTCCGGTAAACCGCTCGGTGGGCGGTGCGATCTCGGTGACCAGATCGCGCACGAGTTTTTTGTCCGACAAAGGTGAAAGTTGCATCTCGCGCGGCTGCAAGCGAGCGGTGCAGGCGTAAACGGTCTCGCCGTCGAGCTCGATCATGCATTCCTTGCAGGCATTGGCGTTGATGCAGGAAAACCGGATGGCAAGCGACGGATCACGATTGACCCTGATCCAGCGCAAGCCGTCGAGCACCGACTGGCCCGGCTCGAACGGCACCTCGTAGGTTTCCCAGCGGCCTTGCGCGGGGTCGAGTCCACGCCACACCTTCAGTGTCGCGGTGTCGGTCATTGCGCCGCCACCGCGTGCGCGCCGGAAAGCACGATGCGTCCGTTCTGCAACCGCACGGCCTGATTGAACCCCCATTCCGGCGACAGGCGCGGGTAGTCCTCGCGCTGTTGCGCGCCGCGCGTCTCGGTGCGCGCTAGCGAGGCTTCCGCGACCGTGCGGGCAACCAGCAGCATGTTGCGCAGATCGAACCATTCGTAGCGCCGCATGTCGAACGCGCCGCCGCCTGCCGGCGGCGCATCACCGAGCTGCCGCTGCAAATCGCCGATGACCGCGAGCGCGTGCCTGAGCTTCTTTTCATTGCGCAGGGGGCCGACGTTGTCCTGCATGGTCGCCTGCAGCGTCTGCACCATTGCCGCGGTGTTCAGGTCGCGCGTAGGAGATTCCGCGGCAATCAGATCGAGCACATCGCGCGCAAGTCCGTTTGCCGCAGGCGCGGCGTTCATCGTCGCAGCATAGGCCGCCGCACTGCGCCCCGCGCGGCGGCCGAACACCAGCGCCTCCGTGATCGCATTGCCGGAAAGCCGATTGGCGCCGTTGGCGCCGCCGACCGCTTCGCCCGCCGCGAATAGGCCGGGCAGCTCCGTCTGCATCCGCGCATCCACGACGATGCCGCCCATGTGGTAGTGCGCGATCGGCGCGACTTCGACCGGCATTTTGGTCAGATCGATCCTATTGGCCGCAAGCCGGTCAATTACCGGCCCGAACGCCTCGCGCAACGCGGCTTCCGAGCAATGCTGGAAGCTCAAAAAGACGCCACCATGCGGCGATCCGCGGCCAGCCTCGACTTCCTTCATGATAGCGTAGCTGCCGAGGTCGCGCGTGATGACGTATTTTCCGTCTTCCGCCACGCCGTATTTTTCGGTGAATTCCTCGCCGCGATTGTTCAGCAACCGTCCGCCAAGCTTGTAGCGGAACGGATCCCACATGATCGGGTCCATGCCGATCAGCCGCGGCGCGAGATGGCCGATGGGAAAGAACTGCACGAACTCCATGTCGATGAGCGAGGCACCCGCACGCAATGCCAACGCGTAGCCGTCGCCGCCCATGTTGGCCGATGCGCTGTTGCGCCGATAAAGACGCGTCAGGCCGCCGGTCGCGATGATCGTCGCTTTTGCTGACAGCACGACGGGCACGCCGGTGCCGAGATGAATGGCAACCGCGCCTGCCACGCCCTCTTCTGTGCGGATGAGATCGACGACGCAGAGATCGCCGATCTTGCGGATGCCGGCAGTCTTGCTCACCACCGAGCGCAACGTCTTCGACACCGCCGGGCCGGTGTTGAGGAAATCAACGTAGACGCAGCGCGGCCGGTCGTGGCCCGGCGCCATCGCCTGCGCGATGTGGCCACCTTTGCGCGCCCAGCCGATGCCCCAGTCATCCATCTGGCGGATGCACTCGGGGCCGTCCTCGCACAGCAGACGCGCCAGCGCCTCGTTGCAAAGACCGCGTCCTGCTTTCAGCGTATCGTCGTAGTGATGATGCCAATCGTCCGGCGTCTCTTCGCCGAGCGCGACCGCAACCGTCATCTGCGCCATGACGGTCGCGCCGCCGCGCCCAATGAGGCTGCGGTCGGCGAGCAGCACCTGGGCGCCGGCGCGCGCGGCTTCGATCGCGGCATACATGCCGGCAGCGCCGGAACCAATCACCAGCACATCGGTTTCGGCGTGGGTTGGTTCGGTCATGTCCGGACCTTAGCGCAATCGGTCAAGATCGCCACAGGGCTTTGAAACAACGAGATTTTCTTTGCCCGCCGGGCTTGCTGCATTGCAAAAAATCCAGCCGCACGGTATCGCTTGATCGAGGTCGGGACGGTGATGCGCGAGAAAAGCGAAAAACCTTGGCGCGACAAGCCCTGGATTTTCCGTACCTACGCGGGTCATTCGACCGCCGCGGATTCCAATGCGCTCTATCGCAAGAATCTCGCTAAGGGCCAGACCGGCTTGTCGGTCGCCTTCGATCTGCCGACCCAGACGGGCTACGACAGCGATCACGTGCTGGCGAAGGGCGAGGTCGGCAAGGTCGGCGTGCCGGTCTGTCACCTCGGCGACATGCGCGCGCTGTTCGATCAGATCCCGCTCGCGTCGATGAACACCTCGATGACCATCAACGCCACCGCGGCCTGGCTGATGGCGCTCTACATCGCGGTGGCCGACGAGCAGGGCGCGCCGCGCGAAGCGCTGCAAGGCACGATTCAGAACGACATCATCAAGGAATATCTCTCGCGCGGCACCTACGTGTTTCCGCCGGCGCCGTCGATGCGGCTGATCAAGGACGTGATCCTGTTCACCACCGCGCACGTGCCGAAATGGAATCCGATCAACGTGTGCTCCTATCACTTGCAGGAAGCGGGCGCGACGCCGGTGCAGGAGTTGGCGTTCGCGCTGGCGACCGCCATCGCCGTGCTCGACACGGTGAAGGCGTCGGGCGAGGTGCCGCCGGAGAAATTCGGCGAGGTGGTCGGTCGCATCTCGTTCTTCGTCAATGCGGGCCTGCGCTTCGTTACCGAGCTGTGCAAGATGCGCGCCTTCAACGAATTGTGGGACGAGATCACGCGCGAACGCTATGGCGTCACCGATCCGAAGCAGCGGCTGTTCCGTTACGGCGTGCAGGTGAATTCGCTCGGGCTGACGGAGCCGCAGCCGGAGAACAACGTCGCGCGCATCCTGATCGAGATGCTGGCGGTGACGCTGTCGAAGAACGCGCGCGCCCGCGCCGTGCAGCTCCCCGCGTGGAACGAGGCGCTCGGCCTGCCGCGACCATGGGACCAGCAATGGTCGCTGCGCATGCAGCAGATTCTGGCGTACGAGACGGACCTGCTCGATTACGGTGACATATTCGACGGATCGGCCGAGATCGAGCGCAAGGTTGACGCGCTCAAGCATGAAGCGCGCGAAGAATTGAAGCGCATCGAGGAGATGGGCGGCGCCGTGAAGGCGGTCGATACCGGCTACCTCAAGCAGCAGCTTGTCGAAGCGAACACCGCGCGGCTTGAAGCGATCGAGCGCGGCGATCAGGTCGTGGTCGGCGTCAACAAATATCTCGAAAGCGAGCCGTCGCCGCTGGCGAATGCCGCCGACGCGATCCTCACCGTTTCGGAAGACGCCGAGCGCGGCCAGATCGAGCGGTTGAACAACTGGCGCGCGGACCGCAGCCAGACCGCTGTCAGGGAGGCGCTCAAGGAATTGCAACGCGCCGCCGCCGGCGGCGCCAACATCATGCCGGCCTCGATCGTTTGCGCCAAAGCCGGCGTCACCACCGGCGAATGGGGCTGGGCGCTGCGCGAAGCCTTCGGCGAATACCGAGCGCCAACCGGCGTCGGCAACGCGATGCGCAACGACGTGGGCGGTCTCGACGACCTGCGCGCCGACGTCGACCGCGTCTCGCGCAAGCTCGGGCGGAGGCTCACGTTCCTCGTCGGCAAGCCGGGTCTCGACGGACATTCCAACGGCGCCGAACAGATCGCCGTGCGCGCGCGCGATGCCGGCATGCAGGTGGTGTATGAGGGCATCCGCCTGACGCCCGCGGAAATCGTCGATGCCGCGCGCAAGGAAAAGGCGCACGTGATCGGCCTGTCGGTGCTCTCGGGCAGCCATCTGCCCTTGGTGACGGACGTGGTCGGGCGAATGAAGGAAGCCGGGCTCGACGTGCCCGTGGTGGTCGGCGGCATCATTCCGCCGGAAGACGCCGAAGCGCTGGAAAATGCCGGCGTCGCCGCCGTCTATACGCCGAAGGATTTCGAGCTTAACCGCATCATGTCGGACGTGGTGCGCATCGTGGAACGCGCCAACGGCGCCGGCAACGCCTAGTCCGTAATCGTCGCGAGCGCCTGCGCAAGCCGCGCGGGACTGACCGGCTTGTGAAAGTAGAAATTCATGCCGGCGTCGCGCGCGGCGCGGTCGTTACCGGGCTCGGTGCGTCCCGAGATGCCGATGATCGGCACCATCGCCATTTTTCCCGGCATTGCGCGGATGCGGCGCGTCGCCTCGATACCGTCGAGGCCGCCGAGCGTGACGTCCATCAGCACCGCATCGTAGCTGTTGCTTTCGAGCGCCATGATGGCCGCGTCGCCCGTCTCGACGAAGTCGGCACGGTGTCCAAGCTCCGACAGGATCGTATTCATCACCACGCGGCCATACGGATTATCCTCGGCGCAAAGAATGTTCAGCGGCCGCGCGGCTGCTCGGCGCGCGGAGCCCTCGTGCATGAAATCGGACGGCGCATCGACGCGCTCGAAAACCGCGCTGAAACGGAACGTGCTGCCGCGCGCTTTCGTGCTCGTTACGGTGAGATCGCCGCCCATGGCCTTGGCGATACGCTTGACGAACACCAGCCCGAGGCCGGCGCCGCCGTAACGTTGCGCCACCTGCTCGCTCGCCTGCGCAAAAGGCCTGAACAGATGCGAGATGTCGCTCTTGCTCAGACCGATGCCGCTGTCGGAAACGGCGAATACGAGCCGCACATGCTGGCGTCCGACCGGATAGGAATTCACCGAGAAGGAAACGGCGCCCCGATCGGTGAATTTCGCGGCATTGTCGGCGAGATTTTCAAGCGCCGCGCGCAGGCGCATCTCGTCGCCGGCAACCATGGCGGGAAGCTCGCGGTCGATCGCGATGTCGGCGGTGATGCTCTTCGTCTCGGCGCGCGCGGCAAAGGCGCGGCCGACCGTCTCGGCAAGACGGCGCGGCGAGAACGGCTCGTGGCGCAGCGTAAGCCCGGTCGCTTCCGCTTTTGCGGCGTCGACGATCAGCGTGGTCATGGCGGCGAGATGCTCGGCGCCGCTTTTGAGCGCGTCGGCCCATTGCCGCTCGCGTTCGCCGAGATGGGACGAAGCGAGCAATTCGGCGAGCGCCATGATGCCCGTCAGCGGTGTGCGGATATCGTGGGTGATGCCGGCAAGCGTCGCTTCGATCGCGCGCGGTGACGGCGGCTTTGCAACGCGCGAGCGCGACCGGACAGCGCGCGAGGTTTTGGCGCGCGGTCGTCTGGCGTTTTTGGCTTTGCCCTTCGCCATTCAAAATCCCCGCCCCGCGCCAAGATGACACGGAACGCCGATTCAATCGAGCCTGACCAGGCGGCGGATCATTGCCGGACTCGCGCCCTGCGCCCGCAATTCGCGCAAGCCTGTGGACAGCGACGATTTCGACAGCTTCCTGCCGTCCGCGTCGAGGATAAGGCGGTGATGGTGGTAGACAGGTTGTGGAAGGTTGAGCAGCGTCTGCAACAGCCGGTGCACGCTGGTGGCATAGAAGAGGTCCTGCCCGCGCACGACGTGGGAAATTCCCTGCAACGCATCATCGACCACCACCGCGAGGTGATAGCTCGTCGGCGTATCCTTGCGGGCGACAATGACGTCGCCCCACACCGCGAGGTCGGCCTTCACCGTGCCGGTCTCGCCGCTCGGGCCTGCACCGGTTTCCTTCCAGGTAAGCGCGCGCGCCTGCACGATGGCGGCGTTCATGTCGAGACGCAGTGAATAAGGATCGCCGGCGTCGATGCGGCGCTTGCGTTCCTCCGAAGAGAGCGTCTTGGCGGTGCCGGGATAAAGCAGTGCGCCGTCCGGATCGCGCGGCCAGTCTTGCCGTTCGGCGAGCCGCGCGATCTCGGCACGGCTCTCGAAACTCGGATAGATCAGCCCCTGAGCGTCGAGATTGGCCAGCGCGGCGCGATAGGCGTCGAAATGCTCGGACTGGCGGCGCACCGGCTTTTCCCAGTCGATGCCGAGCCATGCTAGGTCCTCATAGATCGCGGTTTCGTATTCCGGCCGGCACCGCGACGCGTCGATGTCCTCGATGCGCAGCAGCAGTTTTCCGCCGGCCGCGCGCGCCATTTCGGCGTTGAGCAAGGCGGAATATGCATGGCCGAGATGCAGGTAGCCGTTGGGCGAAGGCGCGAAGCGGAAAACAGGCGGCAATCTTTTCTCCGGATGTCAGCGTGCTCATATTTCGCTTGTCATATCCCGCGAAAGCGGGTCATCCAGTAGGCAAGCGCCGCCATATATCACGACAGGCTGTTGGTTACTGGATCGTCCGCTTTCGCGGACGATGACAGCCGGGTAGTTTTAGGACCGCGACAAAGAACGAATGACCAACTTCCTCCACACCGAAGCCGATCTGCAAGCCGGCCTGCAACAGCTCGTCGCGGCCGATCCGCGGCTCGCGCCGGTTGCCGAAAAGGCCGGCAGCTTCGCACTGCGTCGGCGCGAGGCCGGCTTTGCCGGCCTGTGCGCGATCGTGTGCGGCCAGCAGCTTTCGACCGCGAGCGCAGCAGCGATCCGCAACAGGCTGTTCGCGGCTTTCGAACCGTTTCACCACGACGCGCTACTGCGCGCACGCCCGGAGAAACTCAAGCGGCTCGGCCTTTCGGCGCCGAAAATCAAATCGCTGCGGGCGATCAGCAAGGCTATCTCGAAAGGGCAGATCGATCTCGACGCGATCGGCAACATGGACGCCGACGTCGCGCACGCGGCGCTTACCGCGCTGCACGGCGTCGGCCCGTGGACCGCCGACATCTATCTCCTGTTCTGCCTCGGCCACTCCGATGCGTGGCCGGCGGGCGACCTGGCATTGCAGGAATCCGCGCGCATCGCGTTCGGGCTGCGCAAGCGGCCGGACGTCAAGAAATTCACCAAGATGGCGGAGGCCTGGCGGCCGTGGCGCGGCGTGGCGGCGCACCTGCTTTGGGCTTATTATCATGTCGTCAAGCGGCGCGAGGGCATTTCGCTCGAGCCGGGCAAGAAGCCGGCCAA
This sequence comes from Pseudolabrys sp., assembly GCA_035546875.1. GTDB lineage: Bacteria > Pseudomonadota > Alphaproteobacteria > Rhizobiales > Xanthobacteraceae > Pseudolabrys. The sequence continues at coordinate 1,004 of DASZVZ010000112.1, read as the reverse complement.
AAAATCCCCAACGAAGAAAGCTAAAATGAAAGCGAAGAAAAATGGCCGGTGAACTCGATGGGCCGCGCGTCGAGCCGCGCTCGGGCAAGGTGCGGCAGCTTGTCGTCTTCCTGCACGGCTACGGCGCCGACGGCAACGACCTCATCGAAATCGGCCGCGCCTGGCAGCCGCTGTTGCCCGATGCCGCGTTTGTCTCGCCGCACGCGCCGAATCCTTGCGGCCAGGCGCCGGTCGGCTGCGAGTGGTTTCCTCTCACCTTCCGCGATCCGAATGAACGCTGGACCGGCGTCAATGCCGCCGGACCGGGGCTCGACGCCTTTCTCGACGCCGAGCTTGCGCGCCGGCAACTGCCGCCGTCGGCGCTAGCGCTGGTCGGATTCTCACAAGGCACAATGATGTCGCTACACGTCGGCCTGCGCCGCGCTGTAAGGCCTGCGGCGATCGTCGGCTATTCCGGCATGCTCGTGGTCCCGGAGAACGCCAATCCGGAAAAATTCGGCGCCGAGATCCGGTCGAAACCGCCGGTGCTGTTGATTCACGGCGACAGTGACGACCTCATTCCAGTGCAGGCGCTGTTTCACGCCGCGCAAGGGCTGGCATCGCTGGATGTGCCGGTCGAATGGCATATGTCGCCAGGCGTCGGCCACGGCATCGATCAGGAAGGCCTGCGGCACGGAGGGGAATTCCTCGCCCGTGCGTTCAAGGCGTAGGGCCTCTCTCCGTCACCCCGAGCTGCACACGCGCAGTGCGGGCCTCGAAGGGGAACGGCCGAAATTCTGACTGATCATTGGCCGTTTATCCTTCGAGGCGCGGCTTTGCCGCGCACCTCAGATGACGAATTTAGGCGGGCATGCTGATCGAGCTGGATCGTCAGGGCATTGCGATCATTCTTTGACCGAGATATGCCCGACCATGTTGGGATGGAATTTGCAGTAGTAGTCGATCTCGCCCGCCTTCTTCAGGGTTAGCGTCTGCTTCTTCCCCGGCATGATCATGTAGTCCCA